>JBBSSB010000031.1:0-4264 GCA_038242455.1 Lysobacterales bacterium | reverse complement strand
GTCGTTGTGGAGAGGCCGCTGCCTTCATCAAAGACGAGGTCAGCCTGCTCGGCCTTGCCCTTGCGCTTGCGTGGTTTGGGAATCGGAGTGACAAACTCGGCGCGGCGGCGGCTTGGCAGAATTTGCTGGGTCGGCTGCCCGGTCTCGTCCAGCTCCCAATGGCGCGCCGGATAGGCATACGGCGAATTGAGAATGGGCCGCGTAAAAAACTCGTTATCCATGCTTCCCCTGTGCCGGCGTCGATCTGGCGCTGAACCTGCGTCGCGACTGTCGACTGTATGGCGCGCGGCGCCATTGGGCAACGAAGTGGGACTCAGATCAGCTCTTCTGGCACGTCGCTTCGACAAGTGCAGCAGTCGAGCCGGCACCTCATGCGTGCAGGCGCTTTGCCTTTTGCCTAGATCTTGTCGACTCCGGACTCGGGCGTCTGCCGATCAAACGGGAAAATGGCGCGCGCGGCGGGATTCGAACTCACGAGCAGCGCCGTCGGAGGGCGGTAATTTATCCCGGTAGATTACGGGCGCACTTCATCGGCTGTTGCCCACAGGCGATCCAGCGCGTGGGCCACGCGCATGGCATCCCCTGCAGCGAGCTTTCCCAGCGGATCACGAATCAAGCGGGCGTCCAAAGTAAAAAGTTTGCAGCGCACCACCGAGGGCGCAGGCAAACCGGCGCTGGCGAGATCATCGATCGTGCAGTCAGCGGCCACGAGGCGTGATGGGCGGAGGTGATCATGGCAAGCACCACATGGCCCGCGGGCGTGTTGAAAACCGTGTCGCTGGAAAGCACCAGCGCGGGCCGGTTCTTGCTGGCGGCGCGATCGGTGAACGGAAACGTCACCCGTATGACATGCCAGCGGTCAAAGCCCACGATAGGCTTCCTCGTCCTCGCGCGTCGACCATTCCGTCAACGTGCCTTCAACCACCTTGAGGTATTCGACATCCAGCGGCTGTGCTCGGCGCACGCGCGCCGTGCCGTCATCCTGAAGTTCCCAGACGAGGACGTCGCCTGGCGTGAGGCGCCAGTCATCCCGGATATTTGCGGGAATGGTCGTTTGCCCTTTGCTGGTGACCTTGGCGATCGCGTTCATGGCATGCGTCCTTACGGTAAGGCATGCATTGTATGGCTAACGGCCGGGTACACGGACGGAAGGGCGGCGGCCCTCGCGCCGCGGCTGCACAAGGCGGCGTGACGCGGCGTGACCCGGTGCCCGCACCGCACCGTGCGGCCACGAGCGTCTGTATACAGCGGGAGCCGAGTCGGCATAGTCGACATTCGGCAAGAACATGCTGCCAAGGGCAGCCAACGCAGCGAAGTGGTGCGCCCGGCGGGATTCGAACCCACGACCACCGCCTTCGGAGGGCGGTACTCTATCCAGCTGAGCTACGGGCGCAATGGCGTCGCGCGCGGCGGGCTGAGAGCCAGCGTCGCGGGGAGCGAAGTATAGCCGAGAAGGCGCCGCAGGCCGCGCAGCCGGCGGATGCGGCTTGCTTTCCCGTCACGCTTGTACAAAAACGCGCCCCACTCGGTGGATCCAGCAGCTATCTGCTGTCGCGGAAACGTCGGCAGCCGAATCGACCCAGCCGATGCGCCGAAGGCGCGGCGCCTCAACGAGGCGATCAGCGCGGCGCTCAGCCAGCGCGCTGCGGGGCGTTTAGCAACGGATCGCCCGCAAGCGCAACCTTGCCGGCTCGTTGGGCGCGACCGAAGCATCCCCGCGAGCGCGCCTGTCGACACGCGGGACGCCTCGGCACACCGCAGACATCAACGCGCCTTGAGCAACTGCGTCAAATAATCGGTGCCACCGGCGCGTTCAAGGTGCGGGTACTTGAGGCCGCCGTGGTAATCGACGTTCAGCGTCTTGTACTCATCGAAGTTGCGCACCAGCAGTTGCAGTGACGTGCCCTTGTCGGTGGCGGCGGCGCTGACGGCGTCCTTGATCACGTCGCCGGAGTACGCCTTGCCGTTGACCGCAATGATCTTCATGCCCGGCGACAGGCCAGCCTTGAATGCGGGGCCATCCCACAGCACATCACCGATATCACCGGTCTTGTTGATCGACGTGCCGAGCGAATAGGTGAGGTCGGTGAAGCCGCGACGCTTCTCGAGAGACTTCACCGCAGCCGACGGCTTGTCGTTGTAGACCAGTTTCCAGCCGTGCGAGGCGATCCCGCCGACCAATGACATATGGCCGTCCAGACGCTCGCGCAGATACTTGTTCCAGTCATACGGCTGGATGTCGTTGAGGGTCTTGACCACGTCCTCGAAGGTGTACGGGTTGACGTCCCACTGGCCGTTGGCCATGCCGAAGAACGCCTTGCCGAAATCATCGATCGAGTGCTTGTTGCCGGACAGTTCGCGCAGCTTGCCATCGACATCCAGCCAGATCATCGCGCCGGCGGCGTAGTAGTCCTCGCTGGACTGGTAGTTGCGATACGGCAACGGTCGACGCTGGGCGATGATCGGATCGTTGGTGGTGTCCTGCACATTGCGCCAACTGGACAGACCGGGACGGCCGCGGTCATAAGTTGCGGCAACCATCGCGAACATGTCTTGCGCCTGCTCGTTGCTCCACAAGCCGGAACGCGCAGACATCACGTAGCCCCAGAACTGCGTCTGCCCTTCGTATACCCACAGCAGGGTGTCGCTCATCGGCACGTTGAAATTGGGCGTGGCCAGATCCGCACCACGCCGGTACTTGCCGTTCCAGGAATGGTTGAACTCGTGCGGCAGCAGATCGCGACTGAGCACGTTCTTGTCCCACTCGGTGAAGTACTCGGGGCTGACCCCGTTCTCGCTGGAGCGGTGATGTTCCAGTCCATTGCCGCTCATCTTGTCGCTGAGCGAAAACAGGAAGTCGTAGTGATCGTAATGGTGTGCGCCGTACATCTTGTACATCTGCTGCACCAGGTTCTGGTGCGCCTTCAACTGCTCGGGCTTGATCACCAGGTACTTCGGATCATCGGCGACGATGTTGAGATGTACCGGTGCACTCGCGCCCGGGTCCAGGTCCACGCGCTTGAAGTATTTGCCGGCATATACCGGCGAGTCGACCAGGTCGTCGTAATCGATCGGCTTGTAGCTAACCGTGTTGCCGTTGGTAGACGCGACCTCCAGCGCCGTGGCCGCCTTCCAGCCGACCGGATAGGTCACGCTGGTCTGCGCCTTGATCCGGTTGGCGTTGTAGCCGGCTGGATACAGCGATACCGCATTCCATTGCAGATTGAGCATTTCCGGGGTCATCACGACGCGACCCTGGTTCTTGTCCTGCGGCGTCAGATACTGGAATTGCGCCTCAACCGCGGTCGCGCCCGCGGGCACCTCGACGTGGAATGCATACACGTTCAACGGATCGCGCTTCCACACCAGCGGCTGGCCGTTGGCACTGATCTTCAACCCCGCCAGCTTGTCGATCGGGCCGGTTGGCGAATGGTTGCCCGGCAGCCACTGCGGATACAACAAGGTCAGCGGACCTGGCTGTGCCGGAATCACCTCATGCACGTTGAACACCCGCTGCGCCAGGTTGGTCGCGTCGACCTTGATCTGCAAGGTGCCCTGATATGGCACATCCTGCGGCGGCGGGACATCAGCGAGCGCGGCAAAACTGCCCAGTCCGAGAGCGGTGGCAATCAGTGCGGTGGCAAGGCGGGTGGATTTCAAATCTTTCTCCGGGTGGCAACGCGGAACTTGGCCAGAATCGGCGACCAGCGCACAAGGCGCAGCCGTGACGGTGGCAAAGTCATTGGCGGCAAACGGGTGCGGGCGGGGACGACCCGCAGCCGCGGGTGACAGCAATCCCCATGCTAGTGCGGTGCGTCGGCGCTCAACCTCTGCCGAAGGTCATGGTCGGGCGCCGGATAGGGTGCGCTGACACACGTCGCCGAATTATTGGCACCCGTCTTGCATTCCGGTACTGAAATCGTCCGTCTCGCCCGTGGATCACATCGGCTAACGCCCAACTTCGCCATGCAGGCCCGCATGCGTTCCTTTTCCGCCCATCGCCAAGTCGCAAACGCCGAACAGCGAAAGCTGCATGCGAGCTATCTGGCGCAGCGGATGGCGCCAGCGATCCATGCGTTGCTGTTGTTGGTGGCGCTTCTGTACGTGCTCGCGACGGTCGCTCGCAGCGTCGTCGGGCTGGGCACGCCGCCCACCACACTGTTGTGGCGGCTGGCGCTGGTGGTGCCGCTGCTGATGGTTGCCCTGGCCGCCCGGCGAACCCGGCGACCGCGACCGCTCGGCGGACTGGCGCTGGGGTGTTTGC
>JBBSSB010000030.1:0-4537 GCA_038242455.1 Lysobacterales bacterium | reverse complement strand
TCGAACTGCTTGTAGCGATCGGTGAGCACCAGTGAATAAGCCAGATCCACTGTGAAATTGCCCATACGGTCGGTATCCCACTTGTACCGGTAGGTCGCATCGATACCGCTGGTCTCGGTCAGCGCCGCATTGATGTAAGCGGAGTTGATCCGCTGGACACGCCCGTCCAATGCCGTGCCTGGCGCATTGGTGCGAGTGATCAGACTCAACACGTTCTGGCAATACGCCGATCCGGGTGCGTTGAGGGGCGGCGAGCCATCGGGCTGCACGCCGAGCCGGCAATTGGCTTCGTCACGCAGCAGAGTGGTTGCGCTCAGGCGGGTTGCCTGGTTTTCCAAGCGGATTTTGTAGTAGTCCACGGACATCGACATGCCTTCGGTCATATCCCACACAAAGCCACCGCCCCAGGAAGAACCCTCCTCTTCCTCCAGCAATGGGTTTCCCGCGACGGTGGTCTGGGTGGTATAGATGGTTGGATCGCCAGAGACATTGCATTTTGCTCTGGTACGCGGACCTGCTGCCGCGCCAGAACCGGTACCCGAGCGGCACTGGTACTCATCCAGAATTCCTGAATACGACGCAGAACCTTCGCCAAACACCAGTTGCATATCAGGCGCGCGGAAGCTCGTCGCGTACGAACCACGTAGCAGCAGGCTGCTGAACGGACGCCACTCCAGACCGCCCATATACGCTACGGCATCGTCGACGGCGGTGATGTCGTCATATTTGTCGTAACGCGCGGCCAGATTAAGCGTCAGGCTGTCGAGAACCGGTACCCGCAACTCGCCGCCGACTGCGTAGCGATCGCGTTTGCCGTACGTGCGCCCGGAACTGGTGAGGTTGTAGATCGTCTGATCGTCCAACGGACGTAGCTGGTCGGTGCGCGGATCGCTGCTCAGATCCAGGGTCTGCCGTGCTGCCTCCATCACGCCAGCGAAGCCGACGGTGCCGGCTGGCAGTTCAAACAGGTCGCCGTTGAAATTGAAGTTGATCGACGATGAGCTGGTCTTGCTCTCATTGATTACACGGGTCGCGACCGCACCGTACTGGCTCGGCGTGAACGGAGTGGCCCAGCGGTCCAGATTGAGCCGGTGGATGGGATAATTTCCCGGTCCGGTGCCGGCCGCGTTACTGAAGCCCAAGCGCGGACCCAGGAAGTAATCGTGCACCGATTTGGCCAGCAGGCGGGGACGGTCGGCGGTGTACTCGTATTCGGAATGGCTGACCGAGGCCTCCCAATCAAAACGCTCCCCGAACGAGCCCATGAGCCCGGCGCTGAGATCGTAGGTGGTCTCGTCGTATAGGCTGCTCGCCGCTTCGTTGCCGCCCAGTTCAAACGGGTTGAATACCCGCTGCAGTTGCACGAGTTCGCCAAATTGGGGGTCGAAGTACTGGGGAACTGCGCTGCCGCTCGGAGTCGAGTTGAAGCGATCGCCGGACGTACCCCAGTACTCGGTGCCGGAGCTGGCCTTGGCGCTGCTTTTGTAATAAGTCGCGCTGGCGAAGGCCTGGAGGGAGTCGGTGATGTCGAACGTGCCGGAACCGTACGCGGAATAGTAGCCATACTTGTTACTGATAGAGCGTGACGCCGCTTGGTCGAACGAGCCGCAATACTTGCCGCGACCAGGCGTGGTTACGGTCGTATAGCCGAATGCGTCGCACTTGGCTGCGCCCGGATAGAACAGGTTGTGATTGGTAGGCTGGCCCTGGTTCTTCTTGTTTCCGGTCGCGTTGATTGCAATCAATGACAGTGAAGGATTGCTGAAGCCGGCACCGTTGGGGCCATTGCGGCCGTCGGCAAGAAAGTCGCGCTGGCTTGCGAATACGGGCTCTATGGCACCGTACTGCAGCGCGTAAACTGCCGTCCAGCGGTCACCGGTGCGGCCGCCGGAAAGCGACAGATCCACACTGTCGCCGCCGCCATTGGTGGTGGTGCCGGCGGTGAGATGGATCGTGTTGCCTTCAAAGTTTTTGCGTGTGACGATGTTCACCACGCCGGCGACGGCGTCCGAGCCGTAGATCGCCGATGCGCCGCCGGTGAGAATTTCCACCCGTTCTATGATCGCCGACGGGATCGCGCGCACGTTCACGACGCTGTTGGCGTTGTTATACGGCTGTGGATACTGCGCCGGACGCCGGCCGTCGATCAGGGTCAGGGTGTAGCCCGGCCCCAGGTTGCGCAAGTTCACCACTTGGGCGTTCGGCGTGAAACCTGTCACCGCGAGGTCGCCGGTGTACGAGCTTGTGGTGTTCTGCGTGATCGTCTGCAACATGTCGCCGACGGTCTGGAAGCCTTCGCGCTCGATATCGGCGCGGGTGATCACCGTCACCGGCGATGGCCCCTCGATTTCGGCGCGCTTGATGCGCGATCCTGTCACGACGACGGCGTCGATGTCGGTCGCCTTCTTCTGGGTCGTCGTTGTTGCGGGCGGATCTTGGGTGGGCGTGTCCTGTGCGAAAGCTGCACCGGCTGCCGGCATCAACAGTGCCGCGAACAACGCAGCACTTAGTGGACTGCGTTTCGGATTGAAGACGTTGTCTGACATTGAAAAAACTCCCCTGGAGATTGAGTGGCCAACGGTACGGTCATCCCCGACCGCGCAGTGCAGGTAGAAGCCTAGTTGCTCCGGGACATTAACATGGTGTTAATGCTTTTTGGGCAGTGTTGTGAGCGGTGCGCGCGAGGCGACATCCGCCAGGTCTTCGATGGCATACGCGGGGCGCGAAGTCCGGTTGACCCAGGTCCACCGCAGCGCGCGAAAGGACTGCGACAATAGGTCTCCCGCGACCCGTGTGAGGACTCCCGTGACCGACTCGTTGCAAGCCCTGATCGGCGACATTTTGTTGCCCGGTACCGATACCTCCCTGGCGGCCAGCAAGGCGCGCCTGCGGGTCGCCCGCGACGGCGACAATGTCGCCGTGACCATCGATCTGGGCATCCCGGTGGAAGGGGTGCGTGCGGGACTCACGACGGCAGTGGGGTCGGTACTGAGCGGCGAAGGACTGCTGTTGACGCATCTGGAATTGACTCAGCGGATCACCAGCCATGCGGTGCAACCCAAGCTCTCGCCCCTGCCCACCGTGCGCAACGTGATCGCGATCGGTTCCGGCAAGGGCGGGGTGGGCAAATCGACCACCGCGGTGAATCTGGCCCTGGCGCTGGCGGCCGATGGCGCGCGGGTGGGGGTGCTGGATGCGGACATCTACGGCCCCAGCGTGCCGATGATGCTGGGGCTGTCGGGCAAACCGGACAGTCCCGATGGCAAGTCGATCGAGCCGATGCGCGCGCACGGGCTGGAAACGATGTCGATCGGCTTTCTCGTCGAACAGGACACCCCGATGATCTGGCGCGGACCGATGGCGACGTCCGCCCTGACCCAGCTGCTCAACGACACCCGCTGGGGCGATCTCGACTACCTGATCGTCGACCTGCCGCCTGGTACCGGCGACATCCAGTTGACCCTGGCGCAGAAAATTCCGGTGGCCGGCGCGGTAATTGTCACCACGCCGCAGGACATCGCCACGCTGGATGCGAAGAAGGCCCTGAAGATGTTCGAGAAGGTCGAGGTGCCGGTACTGGGCATCGTCGAGAACATGGCGGTCCACGTGTGCACCAGTTGCGGTCACGCCGAGCATGTTTTCGGCGAAGGTGGTGGGCAGCGCATGGCCACCCAATATGGGGTTCCGCTGCTGGGCAGCCTGCCTTTGCAACGCGAAATCCGCGAGCAGGGCGATGCCGGTATGCCGATGGTGCTCGCCCGGCCCGACTCAGCCGCCGCGGCTGCGTATCGCGATACCGCCCGCCGCATTGCAGTGGCCCTGGCCGTGCGGCCGCGCGTCACCCCATCGATCTCCGCCTCGCTGGTCTAGCGGGCGTTTCTTCCACGTGGGCGCGCTTCCGCCGCGGCAGCCGCGGTCTACAATCGATGCCTTTCGGTCCGCTGCCTTCGCCCCGCCCGCACTGACCGCCTCCAGGGAACCCCTCGCATGACCATCAAGTCCGACCGCTGGATCCGCCGCATGTCCGAGAAGCCCGAAGGCATGATCGAGCCGTTCGAGCCGGGCCAGGTCAAGCACGCCGAGGACGGCCAGCGCATCGTCAGCTACGGCACGTCCAGCTACGGCTACGACGTGCGCTGCTCGCGCGAGTTCAAGATCTTCACCAACATCAACTCCACCATCGTGGATCCCAAGCACTTCGACCCCGGCAGTTTTGTCGACGTGGAGGCGGACCAGTGCATCATCCCGCCCAACTCGTTCGCGCTGGCGCGCACCGTCGAGTATTTCCGCATCCCGCGCGACACCCTGGTGATCTGCCTGGGCAAGAGCACCTACGCGCGTTGCGGCATCATCGTTAACGTCACGCCGCTGGAACCCGAGTGGGAGGGCCACGTCACCTTGGAGTTCTCCAACACCACACCGTTGCCGGCCCGTATCTACGCCAACGAGGGCGTGGCGCAGATGCTGTTTTTCCAGGCATCGCCCGATGACATCTGCGAGACGTCCTACGCCGATCGCGGGGGCAAATATCAGGGTC
>JBBSSB010000029.1:0-5003 GCA_038242455.1 Lysobacterales bacterium | reverse complement strand
GGCCGAGCTCAACACACGGTTTTAGTCGGCCAGGGCGGTCGCGCCTTGCTCCTGCTCACGGTGGGTCGGGGTCCTTGCTGGGCTGCGCGCGAGGTCAACCGCTGCCGACTCGGCTCATCGCGTGCGACATGAACTGCGTTGGTGGCACCGCTCGTCGCAGAGCATTGGCGCACGACAAGTGGACGTCGACATTGCTTACAAGTTTTGATCAGCGAAGAGCCGTCCCGAAATCCAACTCATTGAATGAATGCTGGTTTCTTTGGGTGGCATGCATAGTGCTTCATTGCCTAGCCTCAATGAAGCCGACTGAGAATTGCGATGAACACATTTTTCAAGCATTTTTTGCGACGGTTGCTGCCGCTGGGTCTGGCCGCATGCGCGACCGTAATGCTGGCACCCGCGCCCGCGAGCGCGTCGCCCTACGTGGTCAAGCTCGTGCAGGATGGAAGCAGGGTGGTGGCCAGCGGGAATGGTTCGATCGACCTGACCGGCCTCACCTTCGATCAGGAATACCTTGCGGGATCGGCCAGCCTGTGGCCTTCGCGCGGCTATCTACTCGGCGGGACCGAGGGGGATCTGGACGGCTATACCGGCTTCGCGGGGCCGACCAGTTTTGGCATCGGTCCGGTGCCTCTGTCCGCCACCAGAACCGGTGACCGAGCCGGGCTCATCGGCTCATCGTCGGATTTCGGCCATCCGGTTCTTTGGGTTCCGCCGGGCTACCTGTCCGCCAGCGCGTTGTCGAATACGTCAATTTTCGAAGGCGCGAATTTCGCCACGCTGGGTGTCACGCCCGGTAGCTATGTATGGACGTGGGGAACCGGAGCGGAGCAGAGGTTTACGCTGGACATCATCGGCGCGCCGGAAGTTGACGTGCCTGAAACGGCCGCACTGGGCATGTTCGGGTTGGGCGCGCTGTTGCTCGGTGCGTTGTTGCGCCTGCTCCGCCGCACGGCATGGTGATGAAAGCCGTGCCGTCCGCCGCCTGAAGCGCAATATCAGTCGGTTCGCCCGGCTTCGGTGGGCGTTGCGGCGGCCGACTGCAGCGGAAGTGTTAGTGCGAACTGCAGTGTGGGAAGAAGCTGACCCTTGCCAAGTGGCTTGAAGACGCGAAGCACGCCCGTCGTCTAAATGCTCGATTAAAACGCGAAGCGCCCCGCGCTCCTGGCCGGTCCGGATGCGCCGTCGCCGCTGCCGTAAGCGTTGGATGCCGGCACCCTGCGCCTCAGCACGCCAATTTGCGCCCTTGGAGGTTGCGCGGCATCAAAGCCACACCGGCCAGCGACTTTCAGCCGGCCATGCAAACTTGGTTCCTCCCTGCGAGTTTGGCGGCGTACATGCGCCGATCAGCGCGAGCCACCGTGTCGGCTATGGGTTCACCATCCTTCCATTGAGCGATCCCGGCCGAAAAGCTCAACGGACCGCCGTGCTCCAAAGGAAAGGCGCGAATCCGCTCAAGTAGCCGGAGCGCAGCTTTGTACGCTTGTTCGGGCGGCGTATTCGGCATCACGATGAGAAACTCCTCGCCGCCCCAGCGGGCCATCAGGTCGGAAGCCCGCATGAGCGGTCGAGCTGCGTCGGCAAACGCCCGCAAGGTATTGTCTCCGGCGCCGTGACCGAGCGTGTCGTTGATCCGCTTGAAATTATCCAGGTCGATCAGTGCGACCGAGAGACCGGCGCCGCTCTGTATGGCGTGGGCGTGTTGAATGCTGAGGTAACCGGTTGCATGCCGGCGGTTGGCCAGCCCGGTCAGTTCATCGAACTCGGCCAGGCGCCGAACCTCGTCCAGAGCGGTGCCGAGTGCGCCACGCTGCGCACGCAGGGCAGCATGCATGCGCGAAACCTGCGCCGCCAGTACCCCAGCCATCGGCAACAGGAGCACCGCCGATGCAAAGTAGAGGAGGTCCTGGGACCATTCCTCAGCTGAACTTGAACCAGGCCCTGTCGTCCATCGCGGCCAGTGCAACGCGACGATCGAGGCGCTGAAGCTTGCCAACGCAACGACAGTGAGTGCCGCAATTTTCTTCCAATCCAGCAGGAATGCGCCGAAGACCAGCACCAGCAGCATGGGCATCAACGCGACCGCGCGACCCGGTCCGGAGATGAGAAAGGCCCAGTTCGCGAACAGGATCCCGGTGATGATCTGCGTGACGGTGAGCGACGGATCCTTGCAGCGTGCGCTGAGCCCGGAGCGCAACGCGACGTAGAATGTTGCCTGCAACACGGCAATGATCCCAAGCAATGCGGCAAGTTGATCGGCATCGACCCAGCCGAGCAGGTAGTTGATGGCCAGCACCATCCCGCCGCTGGCGTAGGAGGTTGCGGCGATCGACCACTGCTTGATGCGAAGACGCGTTTTGGCGTCATTGCCCAGCAGCGCGAACAGCACCTGACCTGCGGGTTCAGCGCGCTCGGGTCGACTCTCTGCCGCGGCATGATGGGAACGCGCGACGCGCGTCCGTGTGTGGATCTTCATTTCGCTTCCGTCGCCATGCCACTGCACGGGCACGAAGGACGTCTCGGCCAATTCCGCTCGTCGCCGGCGTAACGGCCGAATGCCAGCGGACTTGAGCGCGTGCTCCTGAAGACGAAGGCAACTTTGGGTAAAGCCCATAAACCGGATGCAGCAAGCTGATCCCGGAAAAGTCTTGGGAAAACGCTCGAGACACTGTGCAAAGAAGATGTCAGTGACTGTTCAAACAAGATGTCAGTGATCGTTCGCACAGCAACAACATCCAGCCCATGCCGAAGGTCTTGCCTGCGGGACGCAAACCAGCTGATCCGACCGCACACCTGTTGTTCTCGCAACGGCGCGGCGGTGTTGATCCGCACGCGATGGTTTGGCGTTGTGGGCTGCGCATGTGGTGCATCACCGGAGCGATCGCTACGGCCTCTCCAACGTCTTGCGCCAGACCGGCAGCGGCGTGCTGCTGAGTTGGATGCCGCCTGCGCGCGACGAAGAGTGCATGGAAAGCATGTGGTCCAGCGGATCAAGCGGCGCTTTGCGCATCCGGCCAGTGCATTGGAGCCAGTTGCTTAAAGGCGAGGCGCGCGAACAGGTAGCCCTGAAACAAATGCACGCCGATTGCCGCAAGTGCGCGCCATTCTTTGATCGTCTCCACGCCCTCGGCGATGATCTTGACGCCAAGCTCACGATCGTCTGGCGTGGCAGGTCAGAGTCGATTCCTCGCACCAACTCCATATCGAGCTTGATCACGTCCGGGCGCAAGTCGGCCAGCATGAGCAGGCCGGAATAGCCGGCGCCGAAGTCATCCAGGGCGGTGACAAAGCCCTGCCGCTGGTACTCCACAAAGATGTGTTTCAAGTACGCCCGATCCAGCGGCTGCTCGTGCTCGACGATCTCGAACATCAGCTGTTCGGTGGGGAAGCCGACTCGCCGGGCTGCGGCGAGGGTGGCGCGCAGGCAGGTGGCTGCCTGATACACCGCGTTGGGCAGGAAGTTGATGCTGAGCAGGAACTGCATGCCCAGGCACGCGGCAAGCGTCACCGCCTTGACCCGGCAGGCTTGATCGAAGCGATACGGGTTGTCGGCGTTGACCTGGCCAAGATGCCCGCCGCGCCGCTGCCATCCAGTCCACGCACCAGCGCTTCATAGGCGAACAGGCTGCGTGTGCGCGTATCCACGGTTGGCTGGAACGCCATGCTGAGGCCGAAACCAAGCTGGGTGCCGTGGTGACAAGCGGCGCAGATAGTGGATGAGCTCATGCAGTAACTCTTGCTAGTGGACCGGCCGGCGCAGCGCGACTGCGACCCGTCCCTTCGTGAGAGATGGTTTCGAATCCGACCAGACGGCTTCGCGTCGAATGAGACGGCTTCGCGTCCGACCAGATGGCTTCGCGTCGCGTAACTTGGCGCTGCGCCATCGCATGCGTTACAAGATATTTCGGCGCATCAATCGGACTTGAGCGCCAGCTGCAATGTGGACAGAAGACGCTCCACTTTCGCCGCTCGCTTTCGCCCGCAACAGTTCCGCGGAAACCTGCCCTGGTGTGTCCGCGGGTTGCGACAACCACATCACCCGAAGCAATGCCGTTGCCAGCAATCTATGAGCGCCGCGTCCGTCCGTCGCTAAGGCTCAGGCTCGACCGGCCGGCAATTTTCGCGGTCGCGCTGATCTTCTGGCGGACGGTGGCCAAGAGCGCACTGTGACTTGAACGTCGAGTCCTCGATGGCTGTGTCGCTTACCTCGATAACCGTATTGGAATACTGTCACGGTTCACCAGAGTGCGTCCCCAATGGAAGATCTGGAAGCAGTGATGTATCGCAGTCAGGCGGTTCGACCCATGGAACGTGGCGAGCTCGACCGGCTGTTGATTGATGCGCGGCGGTTCAATGAGAGGGTGCGCGTCAGCGGCGTCCTGCTGCATCACCAGGGCGTATTCCTGCAGTATTTTGAAGGGCCACCCCAGGCGGTGGCTCAGGTTTACGACCGGATCAAGCGGTCCGATCTTCATGGACGCGTGGCGGAACTGATGTATCGACCGATCGGTGAACGTCAGTTTGCCAAGTGGGATATGGGCTTCTGCGAAGCGCCAGCGACGGTGTTGGAAGAACTTGCCAACGAGTCGTGGGCCTTGGTGCTACCGGCCGTGCGCGATCGGCAACAGCATCCGCAGGGCATGCAGTTGCTGCTGGATTTTTGGGACTGGGCGGCGCAACAGCGGTCTGCGTAAATGCGCCGGTATCAGGGCGACCGGCCTTTCGCATGGGTCGTCGCAGACCATGCCGACGGCAACGCCGAAAGCACAGGCAGCGGGTTTGCCGCCTGGCGAAACAACAAACACGTTGCCGAAACGAAGCACTGCGTCGTCGAACTGCAACGTTGCGTACGTTATCCGGGCAACACCGATGGGATGTTGCCCGGATGCTTACGCGGTTGCTGCGGTTGCGATCAATGCAGCGTGGCGAGCTTGACGTCCTTCATGTCCAGCGCCTGCGCCACGTCGTACATCGCCTGATTGAGAATCTTGTGGGTGTTCTGG
>JBBSSB010000028.1:0-5865 GCA_038242455.1 Lysobacterales bacterium | reverse complement strand
GCGCCGGGATTCGCGTGATCATGATCACCGGCGACCATCCGCACACAGCAGCACGCATCGCAGCCGATCTCGGAATCGTCGAGCATGGCGCGACATCGATGACCGGTATGGAAATCGACGCGCTGGACGATGCGGCCTTTGCCGAGGCAGTGCGCCAGACATCGGTCTTTGCGCGTGTGGCACCCGCGCACAAGTTACGCATCGTCGATGCGCTGCAGGCCGATGGGAACGTGGTTGCCATGACGGGGGACGGCGCGAATGACGCGCCCGCGTTGAAGTCCGCGGACATCGGCATCGCCATGGGCGTGACCGGAACCGAAGTCACCAAGCAAGCCGCCAAGATGATCCTGGTGGACGACAACTTCGCGACGATCGTCGACGCCGTGCGCGAGGGGCGGGGCATTTTCGACAGCATCCGCAAGTTCCTGCGCTATCTGCTGTCGTCGAACATGGGCGAAGTGATGACTGTGTTCCTGGGCGTGGTCGGCGCCGGCGTGATCGGCCTGACAGGACAGGGGGAGGGCGTCGTGCTCCCGTTGTTGGCAACGCAGATTCTGTGGATCAACCTCGTCACCGATTCCGGCCCCGCGCTGGCGATGGGCGTGGATCCACCGACCGACGACGTGATGGCACGCAAGCCGCGGGGACCACACGAGCGCGTGATCGATGCGCGCATGTGGTCGGGCGTGGTCCAGATCGGTGCGGTGATGGCGATCGTGACGCTGCTGACGATCGACATGTACCTGCCCGGCGGCCTGATCGAGGGCACCGGGGATCTGGCGACCGCGCGCACGGCCGGCTTCACGGTGCTCGTGCTTGCCCAGTTGTTCAATTGCTTCAACGCGCGTTCCGATGTCACGAGCGCGTTCGCTCATCTGTTTGTCAACCGCTGGCTCTGGAGCGCGATCGCGCTTGCCATTGCGCTGCAGGTCGCAGTGATTCACCTCGGATTTCTCAATCTCGCCTTCGGCACAGTGCCGCTGAGCCTGGGGCAATGGCTGGTCTGCGGCGCAATGGCCAGCGTCGTGCTGTGGTTCAGCGAACTGCGCAAGGGGACGGTCCGGCTGATGCAGAGGCATCCGCGATTCAACCATTCATCAACATGACATAGGAGTAAGCCATGAAGATTCTTGTTGCCACCGACGGATCCAAGCAGGCCCTGCATGCAGTGCAGTACGCCGCTGACCTGGTTCCCCAACTGCAGTCCACCACCAGCACGGTCACGCTCATCAGCGTGCACGACGACGCCGGGCTGCGTCATGCAAAGGCATTTGTGGGAAGCGAGAGCGTCGCCGACTACCTGCGAGAACTCAGCGAGAAGGAACTGGCGCCCGCGCAAAAGCTGCTGGATGCGGCTGGCATCAAGCACGACATGGAAATTTGCACTGGTCCGGTGGCTCAGTCGATCGTCGACGCCGGCAGCAAGGGCAAGTTCGACCTGATCGTGCTCGGTTCCAAGGGGCGCAGCGCGGTGGCCGACCTGCTGCTCGGCTCGGTCGCGCAGCGCGTGCTGGCGACTGCTTTGCAGCCTGTTTTGCTGGTGAAATAGATGTCGCGCGTCCACTTTAAAGCCAAGTTTGTGCTGCTCGCCGAACAGCCGCTCATGCGCTTGAAAGCCCGTCGATGACTGATCCAACACGTCTTGGCCATCCGAGCGAACATCTGCTTTCAACAGACCTCAAAGGCTTTGATTCATTGGCCGAAATGGCCCTGGACATGCGATCGTCGTGGAACCATGCGACCGACCAGATCTGGCGACAGCTCGATCCGGTGTTGTGGGAGCTCACGCGCAACCCGTGGGTCGTCTTGCAAGCGGTCTCTCGCGACAAGCTGCAACGGGATCTAGCCGATCCCGCCTTCCGAGACAACGTCGATCGACTGCGTCGCGCCCGGCGCGACGCGGCCGAGGCGCCCGCCTGGTTCCAGCAGGCCCATCGCGACGCGGCGTTGTCTGCAGTGGCTTACTTCAGCATGGAGTTCATGCTGAGCGAATCCCTGCCCATTTACTCGGGCGGCCTGGGCAACGTCGCCGGCGATCAGCTCAAAGGCGCCAGCGATCTGGGCGTGCCGGTGATCGGCGTGGGGTTGCTCTATCAGCAAGGCTATTTTCGCCAGGCGATCGACAGCAATGGCGCCCAGCAGGCGCTCTATCCCTACAACGACCCCGGACAACTGCCGATCACGCCGCTGCGCAAGCCGGACGGCGAGTGGTTGCGGCTGGAAATCGCGCTGCCCGGCCATTCGGTCTGGTTGCGCGCCTGGCAGGTCCAGGTCGGTCGCGTCAAGCTGTATCTGCTCGACAGCAACGACGTGGCGAATTTTCCTGCCCACAGGGGGATCACCAGCGAACTCTACGGCGGCGGACCGGAATTGCGCCTGCAGCAGGAATTGCTGCTGGGGATCGGTGGTTGGAGGCTGCTCGAAGCACTCGGCATGCGGCCGGACGTCTGCCATCTGAACGAGGGCCATGCGGCGTTTGCGGTACTGGAGCGAGCGCGTAGCTTCATGGAGGACTTCGAGTGTCCCTTCGAAACCGCGCTGACGGTGACTCGGGCGGGCAACCTCTTCACGACGCACACGGCAGTGGCTGCGGGCTTCGATCGCTTTGCTCCGAAGCTGATCGAGCAATACCTCGGGAGCTACGCGCAGGAGGGGCTCGGTCTGTCTCTGCAACAACTGCTGGCTTTAGGTCGCCAAAACGCGCATGACGCATCCGAGCCTTTCAACATGGCCTATCTTGCGACTCGCGGCAGCGGCGCGGTCAACGGCGTGAGCCGGCTGCACGGCGAAGTGAGCCGACAATTGTTCGCGCCGGTGTTCCCGCGCTGGCCGCAGCACGAAGTGCCGATCGGCCATGTGACCAACGGCGTTCACGTGCCGACCTGGGACTCCGCGCCGGCCGACGACTTGTGGACCGACGCTTGTGGCAAAGACCGCTGGCTGGAAACGACGGAGTCGCTGGAGCGTGACATCCGCTGCGTCTCGGAGCATGACCTCTGGCAGTTTCGCGAGGATTCGCGCGGCATTCTGGTCGACTACGTGCGCCAACGGTTGGCTCGCCAGCTGGCTGCGTCGGGCGCTTCGACCGAGTTGGTGGACGGTGCCAGGCGCATGTTCGATCCGAAGACCTTGACGCTGGGCTTCGCGCGCCGTTTTGCGACCTACAAGCGGCCGAATCTGCTGCTGCAGGATCCGGAGCGGTTGTTGCGGTTATTGAACAACCCGGCGCGTCCGGTGCAGCTCCTCATGGCCGGCAAGGCGCATCCGGCGGACCAGCCCGGGCAAGACCTGATCCGGCAATGGATGCAATTCATCGGCCGACCAGAGGTGCGTTCGCATGTGGCTTTCCTCAGTGACTACGACATGCACCTGACCGAACAGCTGGTGCAGGGCGTCGACGTCTGGATCAACACGCCGCGGCGTCCGTGGGAGGCTTGTGGAACGAGCGGCATGAAGGTGTTGGTCAATGGCGGCCTCAACCTGTCGGAACTGGACGGTTGGTGGGCCGAGGCCTATGCGCCCGATGTGGGATGGGCGTTGGGGGATGGTCGTGAGCACGACGGCGATCCCGCCTGGGATGCCACCGAAGCGTATGCGCTGTACGACTTGCTCGAACGCGAGGTGGTCCCTGAGTTCTACCACCGGGGTCCGCAGGGTATTCCCAATGCCTGGGTCAAGCGGGTGCGAGAGAGCATGGCGCGGTTGACGCCGCAGTTTTCCACCAACCGCGCGGTGCGCGAGTACACCGAACGGCACTATCTACCGGCAGCTTCGGCTTACCGCGCCAGAGCAGCTGATCGAGGGGCGAGCGGCGCGGCCATGGCAGCTTGGAGGCTTGCGCTGGACCAGAGCTGGAAGGCGCTGCGATTCGGCGAGGTGAAGGTTGAATCCGACGCAGAGAAGCACGTCTTTGAAGTGCAAGTGTTTCTGGATGAGCTCGAACCGAACAGCGTTCAGATCGATCTCTACGCCGATGGCAGCGCAGGCAACGCTCCGGTGTGGCAGACGATGAGTCACCTTTGCGAGCCTTCCGTCGCCGCTGCTACCCCCGGTGTCCATGTATACAGCGCGGTCGTCCCTGCCGCGCGGCCCGCAGCCGATTACACAGCGCGACTGATCCCACATTACGCCGGTGTCGCTGTTCCCATGGAAGACCCTCGAATCCTGTGGCAGCGATGAGCATGGATTCACCGATGGGTTCGCTACCTCGGGAACTCCCTCGATTTGCGGCTGACGCGCAACTCGCTCACCGTGCGCGGGCGGGATGGTGAGGCGTCGCCGGTTACGTTGTGCTTGGACGACCGGGTCTGTGAATTTACCAGCGGGACGATCCGTGTGTTCAAGTTGAGCGGTGAGCCAATTGTTCCGATACCGAACAGCGCTACATGATCGAACACGGACTATTGAATGCGAGTCTGAAACCGTTCAAGTGAAGCGATTCGCAATAATCATCCAGCAGTCTGGTCCACGTTCGATGGGCGCCATGGAGCCACGAATATCGCGGTGACTCACGGTCTATTCGGTCGCGTGTAGTGAACCGTAGCCGGCTGTCGGTGGGCAATGCGGTAGGGTTACAAAAACATAGCGGTTTTGTGAAGACAACCAGACGGATACCCGCGCAGGTCTCGACGTCACCGAGAAGCGGCGCTCGATACCATTCGCCGCGACACCAACTATTCGACATCGCGCAGTTGATGAGCTGCATGGTCTGGTACCGAACACACGGCGATAGTCGGACTGCCTACAATGAACTGACTATTTCCTCTGCTGCCGCGTGCTCAGGACGATTGCAATCCAACTGGGAGTCCACATGGCAGCTACGCTCGACCCTCGCGCCAACCACCTGCTCGCCGCCCTGCCGGCAGCGGAATGGGGCCGCTGGCTCCCTCAACTCGAAGCCGTCGAGCTGCCACTAGGTCAGGTCCTGTACGAGTCTGGAAGAACCCTCAGTCACGTCTACTTCCCAACCACGGCGATCGTCTCGCTGCTCTACGTGATGGAAGACGGTGCGTCGGCCGAAATCGCCGTCGTCGGCAACGAAGGCTTGGTGGGCATCTCGCTGTTCATGGGCGGCGAGTCCACGCCGAGCCGAGCCGTCGTGCAAAGCGCCGGCCACGGCTACCGGCTGGCTTCTCTTGCGATCAAGGACGAGTTCAAGCGCGCGCCGGTGCTGCATCTGTTGCTGCGCTACACCCAGGCGCTGATCACGCAAATGGCGCAGACCGCCGTGTGCAATCGTCACCATTCGCTGGACCAGCAGTTGTGTCGCTGGCTGCTGCTGAGTCTGGACCGCTTGCAGGGCAATGAACTCGTAATGACGCAGGAGCTGATCGCCAACATGCTCGGCGTGCGCCGCGAAGGCGTGACCGAAGGGGCGCTCAGTCTGCAGAAGGCTGGGCTCATCCGCTACGTACGCGGGCACATCACGGTGTTGGATCGTGAGGGCCTCGAGCGCCGCAGCTGCGAGTGCTACGCCGTGGTCAAGAAGGAGTACGACCGGTTGTTACCGGATCGGATCGCCGCCTGAGAAACGGAATAGCGCTGTGATGGCGCTATTCTGGCGCTATGTGCGCTGACGCACTGTCAGATGCACCCACAAGATGCATTGTGGGTGCCATATGCAAAAGCGCAACCCGACCCCTGTCCAAAACCATCTGATCAAATACCTACCCCGGGCCGATCGGGCGCGGCTGCTGTCGATCTGCGAACCGGTCGAGCTGATCTTCGGCGCCGTCCTGTATGAACCCGGTGACAAGGCGCGCCATGTCTGGTTTCCGATCGACGGATTCATCTCGCTGGTCTCGCTGATTGAGGGCAGCCCCGGAGTCGAGGTCGGCATGATCGGCCGCGAGGGCATGCTCGGTG
>JBBSSB010000027.1:0-8295 GCA_038242455.1 Lysobacterales bacterium | reverse complement strand
TGCCGCAACGAAAAAACCCCGGACCGGGCAGCGATCCGGAGTGGTCCTTGCTGTTGAAGGAACACCCGGCGCTGATTCGTCGTCCGGTCCTGGTGCAGGGCGATGGCTCGGTCACCGTGGGCTTGACGGACAACGGCTTCAAGAAGCTGTTTCCACGCTGATAAAAGCGGGCTCTTTCGACGGGAGCAAGGCCGTCGTTTGCTGCGCTTGTCAGACCAGCCCGTTCAGCAGATCGGCTGCCAACCAATCGCTCGGCTTCACCACGCGGCAAGCGAAACTTTACGGGCGGATATCACGTACTCGCAGCAAGTTCCATCGCGGCTGAGTGCGGGCTTGTGATTTTGCAAACCATGTCACAACTGTCGAGATAACTTGGCACGTCCATTGCTGTCTATTCCGTGCTGTTTGAATACCCGGGGAAACACCACAGGAACCATACGATCGCTACCGACCTGCTGACGCGGTTGTTGGCGAGGGGCCATACGCGTGTCGAGCATGTCCACAATTGTCGCCATTCTGTGTCGCGCACTTCGAGCGATGCCGCAGGCCGCCAGTGAGCCTCGAATGCTGGACAAACCCAATGACGCCAGCGCGGCGCCCGCCGACATGGATGAGCGCAGCCGACAGGTGCTCTGGCTGCGCCAGCTTTACGCCGGCATGGTGGGGTTTCTGGGCGGCGGCGGCGCTGGCCTGTACTACGTTTTCCGCACCTGGGACATTGGCGCCCACAGGGAATGGATTGCGTTTCTCGGGCTGTTTGGCATCGCGCAGTCGTTGATCGTGTGGTCTGCTCGCCGGCACTTCGTCACGGCCACCCAGCGTGCGAGGCTGTTCATCGCATGGAATATCACCAGCTTTGTGTTGATTGCCATCGCGTCCACCCTGGACGGTGGCATTGGCAGCCCGATCGCATCGATCTGGGTGCTGCCGATGATCTATCTGCTGATCGGGTTTTCCAGAGCCGCGGTCGGTTTTTGCGGGTCGATGGCGATCGGCCTGTACCTCGTGGTGGCGTGGCTTACGCCCGGGACTCTGGACTTCGCCGCATTCGTGATGCAGGTCGTGGTGCTGGCTGATGCCGTGGTCATGGTGCTGCTGGGCGCCATCGCGAGGGAAGATCGGGAAGAGGTGCTGACTGCGGTCCGCAACCAGCTCTCCGTGCTTGCAACAGTCGACAGCTTGACCGGTTGCATCAACCAGCAAGCGTTTACCCACATCGCAGCTCGCGAGGTGGCGCGGGCTGTGCGTTACCAGCATGAAATTTCGATGCTTGCGCTGGACATCGATCGTTTCAAGTCGGTCAACGACGAGCACGGTCATCTCGCCGGTGACAACGTGCTGCGCCAGCTTGGCGCTGCACTGCGGGCCAGCGTGCGAGGTACGGACATTATCGCCCGGGTGGGCGGAGACGAGTTGCTGGTGCTGTGTCCGGAGACGGATGCGGGCGCCGCCAGGGAGTTGGCCGAACGCCTGCGAGCATCGGCACAGCAGTTGAAGGTGCCCTTCAAGGTGACGTTGAGCGTTGGCATCTGCACCCTGCGGCCGACCAACGCTGACCCGCAGCAACTACGCGAACACGCGGATCGCGCCCTGTACGAAGCCAAGCGACTGGGACGCAATCGCTGCGCTGTGTTCACTCACCCGGATGGGCTTGCCGCTCCAACTCGGGACGAGCGAGTGCGGATGTATTGATTGCTGACAGCGACATGGCAGCAAGATGTCCGCAGGGCGATGGGTCACCGTGGTCTTCGGCCGCGCGGTTTCAAAGAGCTGCTTCCGCGGTGCGGCTGCTCGGGGTGCTTGCTGACGCGTTCGCTACGCGGCTGCACGCACCGAGGTCGCCGCCCGACTTGCACGGTTGGTGACGTCGCATCACCGCGCGGGTCGGCAGATTGCAGCGAGACTATTGCGTAGACCGTGACCGTGCACTTATCGCGACTCGCCGCCGGCTCTGTTTGCCAACCGCGCCAGCGGTGGCCATGCTCCCAGCAGCCAGCTGACGCCCACGCACCCAATCAAGGCCCATAGCCATTGTGCTGCCGCAGGTGCTGGCAACGCCGCTTCGAATAGCGGCCGCCATGTAGCGGCGTAGATCAGCGTCACCGCCACGGCGGCGAGCAAGAAGGCGCTTGTCAGTGCGCTCATCAGCACTCTTTCGAGCCGCATGGACGCAGTGCGGTCAGGCGTTTGCGCTGCCGCCAGCGTGCTCATCTGCTGCGCGAAATCTGCCGGCAGAATCGCTGCCGGGGGTGCTTCCAGCGCGCGCACCAGCAGACGGTAGCGCTGCGAACGGGAATCGTCGTCGCGTGCATTCAGGTGCAGCCGTTCGCGCCGCATCGCGTCTTCCTGCAGCCGCCATTCGTGCTCGCAGGCCGCGTCGCGGAACGGAGGAATCTCGCCATTTTTTCTGATCATGTTGCAATTCCCGTCCGTGCTTCCAGAACGCCACGCAGGCGCAGCCGAGAGCGAAACAAGTGACTCTTGATGGTGCCGCTGGCCAGGCCGGTGATAGCGGCAATTTCCGCAATGGACAGCTCTTCGAGGTGATACAGGGTAAGCAATGTGCGCTGCAACGGCGGTAGCGATTCGATAGCCTGGCGCAAGTGGCGTTGGGCTTCTTCGTCGGCACAAGCCTGTTCCAGATCGAAGTCATCACCGACGTTTTCCAGCAGCAGCCCGTCCTCGTCGCACCCGTTGTCGACCAGCGGAATACGTTTGCGCTGAAGGTGACGCAGGGCGATGGTCCACGCGACCCGGCCAATCCATGACTTCAGCGCGCTCTCGCCACGGTACTGGTGCAAGTGCTGGTGCACGCGAAGAAACGTGTCCTGGCACAACTCGCGCACGTCCTCGCGGTTACGCACCATGCGCTGGAGGATGTGGCAGCACAGCCCTTGATACTCACGCACGAGTCGCTCGAACGCACCCGGCCGGTTGGCCAGCACGGCGCTGACCAACTCGTTGTCGGCTCGGTGGGTGTCATCCATGGAAGCTAGAGATACGTGCCGCGCCCGGATGGTTGCAAGTGCCCGCTGCAACCGCCGGCAGTCTGGCCGTATCTATGGATCTGAACCGCCCATCCTCGCTGCCATCCCCCAAGGAGCATTTCCATGGATTTGACCACCCTCATTCCGATCACGCTTTTCGTCTGCCTCACTTATGCCATCAAGGCCATAGTCGACGCCCGGGTCCGTAGCCGCATGATCAACTCCGGCGGCTCGGAGGAGTTGATCAATTCAATCATGCGCGACGAGGAGCGGCGTCGGCGTCACTCATCCCTGCGTTGGGGCATCGTGCTTCTGTCCATAGCCGCCGCCTTTGGATTGATCCAGTGGTTCGGCTGGCAGGAAGTTACCCCAGGTATGATTGCGATCCTGGCCGGTGCAACAGGCCTCGGCAATCTGGTGTTTTTCACCGTTGCGCGAAGGATTGGCTGAGTGAGACGCCAGCACGTCCTTCCGTTGGTCGGGTTGCTGGTCGGCCTTTCCTCGCCTTGCATCGTCGCGGCGGGCATGCAGTCACCATCGCCTGCTGATGCGGGCAGATCAACGCCTGCGCGCGCCAGCGCCAATCCGCTGTCTCCCACTCGCGGCAAGCTTTCGACAGCTCGAACAGCGCAAGACACGTTTCGCAGAGCGCCTTGCCAAACATCAGGCAGAAGTACAACTCCGCGAAAGGCGCGCCTTGCCACATCATCTGTCCGCGAACAGCGGTCGCTTTGTCAATTCGCTGCTCGGGTCGATGACGTGGAAAACGTCAGGTGGACGTCTAAACGTTTCGATGGGCATCGCGTAAAACACAGCGCGGATTTATGACGCTGCGAAGAACGCATTTCGCGTCGAGCTGACCGGGAGCGGGCAAGTGGTGGGCTTCCACTTTCCAGAGCGCTCGGACCAATCCTCCGAGGTGGAATACAGCGGCTACCGTTTCGCGCGCAGCGGCGCTGACGAGCAGGCCACGTCGGACCAGTGACACGTCGGGCGAGTGATGCGACAGCGAACATGTACAGGCATCGCAACACCTGCGCGCGCTCGAGCTGGATTGCAGGGAGGCTCAGACGCCCGCTGCGGCTGCCGGTCGATTACGCATTGCGTCGGCCCAGCGCGCTACATGGACCCAAGTTTCGGCGGGTCGGAACTTGATCAGGCGCGCGAAATCGAGGCCGGTGAAGGCGACGATATCAGCCATGCTCAAGCGTTCACCGGCGATGAAGGAACTCCCGCCCAGCTGCCGATCAAACAGCGCAAGCGTGCGCTCGACTGCAGCGAGATAGTAGGCAGCCACTTCGGGTACCTGGCGTTCCAGCGCGGCCAACGCCGGGTGACTGTGGCGCACGGCCAGCATCAACGGAGTCGCGAGCAGCATCTCGGCGCGCCGCGTCCACATCTCGATGACTGCGATTTCCTGTGCGTTGCGGCCGAACAGGTTCGGCTCGGGATAGCGGCTCTCCAGGTAGCGGCAGATCGCCACAGACTCGGTGATGGTGGAGCCATCGTCCAGCTCCAGCGCCGGAACGTGCGGAACACCGGCCCGCGCCCGGTAATCAGCGCTGCGGTGTTCCCCGTTGAAGATGTCGACAGACTGGATCTCGATATCCGTGATGTCTTTCTCGGCCATGCACCAGCGCACGCGGCGCGGATTGGGTGCGCGTGGGCTGTCAAAGAGTTTCATCAGGAATCTCCCTGCGCGTCGCCCGCACCGGCCATTTGCAGGTGATCCTGCGTGCGCGTTGCGAAATCGCTGGCGTCGTGCCGCTCGTGCAACTGGCCGGACAACGCACCGGAAGTGCAGTTGACCATGCGTCCACGGCGTACCGCCGGCCGCTCGGCGATCGCCGCAGCCCAGCGTTGCACATGAAGGTAGCTTTGCACTTGCAGGAACTCGCCGGCGTCGTAGGCGCCGCCTCGCGCCAGCACGCCATACCACGGCCACACCGCGATGTCGGCGATCGAATAGTCTGTTCCGGCCAGATACGGATGCTCGGCAAGGTGGCGATCAAGCACGTCGAGCTGGCGCTTCACTTCCATCGCGTAACGATCGATGGCGTATTCGATCTTCACTGGCGCATACGCGTAGAAATGACCGAAGCCACCGCCGAGGAATGGCGCGCTACCGGCCTGCCAGAACAGCCAGGAAAGACATTCGGTGCGCGATGCGTGATCGGTGGGCAGCAAGGCGCCAAATTTCTCTGCCAGATAGAGCAGGATCGCTCCGGACTCGAACACCCGTACCGGCTGTGCGCCGCTGTGATCCATCAGCGCGGGAATCTTCGAGTTCGGGTTGACGGCGACGAATCCGCTGCCGAACTGATCGCCCTCGTCGATACGGATCAACCATGCATCGTATTCGGCACCCGCGTGGCCGAGCGCCAGCAGTTCCTCCAGCATCACCGTCACTTTCACCCCGTTGGGCGTGCCCAGCGAGTAGAGCTGCAGCGGATGCAGACCGACCGGCAGCTCGCTGTCGTGGGTGGCTCCCGCAATGGGCCGGTTGATGCTGGCGAATCGACCACCGCTGTGCTTGTTCCACTGCCAAATTTTCGGAGGTTGATAGGAGCTCGATTCGGCCACGGTTGATTCCTTCAAATGACAACAAAGTCGGGAAAGAGCTCTTCCCGGCAGATCGACACATGCGCCCGGTTGATTGCAGATACCGATCGATCTTCACGACGTTGACTGGCGGCTGTTGCTGTACAGCGGTATTCCAGACAATGGTCGCAAAGGTGATCGCTGGCGCCGGCAAATCAGCCGAGCATTTTCAGCAGCGCTTGCGCGGCGGGCTCCGACGAAGCCGGATTCTGGCCGGTGATCAACAGGCCGTCGCTCACGACATAAGGCTGCCAATCGCCCGCTTTGCTGTAATTGCCGCCTTTCTCTTTCAACATGTCCTCGACCAAAAATGGCACCACCCTGGTCAGGCCGGCAGCCTCTTCTTCGGTGTTGGTGAAACCGGTGACCGACTTGTCATGCACCACCGACTTGCCATCGGTGCCCTTCGGATGGCGCAACACTGCCGGAGCGTGGCAAACCGCAACGACCGGCTTTCCCGCGGCAAGCGTGGCCTCGATCAGCGCGATCGAGGCGGTGTCTTCAGCCAGGTCCCATAGCGGACCGTGACCGCCGGGGTAGAACACCGCGTCGAAATGGTTTGCCGCGACATCCTGCAATTTGTAAGTGCTGGCGAGCGCAGCGTGCGCGTCTTGATCATCCTTGAATCGACGAGTGGCGTCGGTCTGCGCGGTGGGATCGTCGCTCTTCGGATCGATTGGCGGTTGCCCACCGCGTGGCGTAGCCAGGGTGATCTCTGCGCCGGCGTCCTTGAACACGTAGTACGGCGCGGCGAATTCTTCCAGCCAGAAGCCGGTTTTTTTTCCGGTGTTGCCCAATTGGGCGTGCGAAGTCAGCACCATCAGAATTTTCATCAATTGCCTCGTGTGGTTTTGGCGAGCGGGAGGGTTGCAGCGACGTGCGGCCAGCATCACCCAGTGCCGACACGGACCACCAATTTGCCGAAATTGCTGCCCTGGAGCAGGCCGATGAAGGCTTGCGGAGCCTGCTCCAGACCATCGACGATATCTTCGCGGAACTTGATCTTGCCAGCCTCTACCCATTGGCTCATCTGCTGCATGAACTCGCCGTACCGATCGCCGAAGTCATCGAAGATGATGAACCCCTGCATCCGGACGCGTTGGCTCAAGATCGTGCGCATCAGCAAGCCCAGCCGGTCAGGTCCCGGCGGCAAAGCGGTGTCGTTGTAGTTGGCAATCAGCCCGCACACCGGCACGCGCGATGACGTGTTCAGCAGCGGCAACACGGCGTCAAATACCGCGCCGCCCACGCTCTCGAAGTACACGTCGATGCCTTGCGGGCAGGCCGTCGCCAACTCGGCCGCGAAGTTGCTGCCGTGGTGATCGATGCACGCATCAAAGCCCAGTTGCTCGACGACGTAGCGACATTTTTCGGCACCGCCGGCCACGCCTATGCTCCGACAGCCCTTGAGCTTGGCGAGCTGCCCAACCACCGAGCCCACCGCGCCGCTGGCTGCGGCCACCACGACCGTTTCGCCCGGCTTGGGCTGGCCAATCTCGAGCAGACCCATGTAGGCGGTGAAGCTGGGCATGCCCAGCACGCCCAACGCCAGCGACGGTCGTTCCATCTTCGGGTCCAGCTTGCTCAGGCCGGTGCCATCGGACAGCGCATGGTCCTGCCAGCCGCTGAAACCAAGCACCAGGTCGCCCTCCTTGAAGCCATCATGTTTCGAAGCCTGCACTCGCGACACCGTGCCGCCGACCATCACGTCTCCAACAGCCATCGGCTTTGCGTACGACTTGGCGTCGCTCATGCGTCCGCGCATGTACGGATCAAGCGAAAGGTAAAGCGTGCGTAGCAACAGCTCACCCTCGGCAGGCTCAGGTATGCGCTGTTCCCGCATGCGGAAATTGTCGGCAGTGGGCGCACCGACGGGCCGGGAGTTCAGCACGATTGCGTGTTGCAAAATCGGGTTTGTCGCCATAGTCGGTGATGCCATGTGGAGTCGACTCAGTACGGTGGCCCAAAGGGTGTTAGCGCGAAGTGCAGCATCTGGAATTTTGCCGCTATCAGGCCGGCCATATCACGGAACTCAGCGAGCGGTGGCATGCCGCGTGCGCTGGACCAATGAGCTCGGGATCGAACTGCTCCGCGCGGTGGATCGTGTTGGGCACGGCGGTTGCTTCAAGTGGCGGTGACTGTTGAAGTCGCAGCCTTTTGCGCCGCGCGGTTACGCTGCAGCCGCTGACTATGGATCTGCGGCTGAACCACGGATCAGGATCGAGTGCCAGGAGGAAGATGACAGCGTGTTGGAAGCTGCCGGCTGATGCCATGCAAGCTGGTTTTTTTCCATCGCGGGAGCGCGTCATGCAGGCGGCCATCCACTCCGGCGCACGGCAGCACTCACGCACCGGCGTTTGTCGACGCAAAGGCCGCAGCGTCACGATCTCGTCAGTACCCACCACGTAGCTTGGGCGGCACATCCTTGGCAACCACGCCACCACAACCACGCCACCATCGGAGACGACCATGCCCAATCCCATGCCACCGGCCGACCGCAAGCACGGCAGCGGCGACCGCAACGAGAATGACGTTGCGGCGCTGGACGAAAAGCAGCAAGACCAGCGCGATCAGAAGAAGGACGAGGGCAGGGAAGAAGTGGAACGCCAGTCGCACGAGGACATGGGCATCGAACGTCCCTGAGAAGCTCCATCGGTACTGGTCGGGCGTGCGCGATCTGCTGCGCGGCGTTGGCGTTACGGCGATC
>JBBSSB010000026.1:0-8364 GCA_038242455.1 Lysobacterales bacterium | reverse complement strand
GGCGGGGATGGCCACGAGGAGTGAGGTTTTCTTCATGCTGGGGTTCCGTGAGTCAGGGTCGGACAACCGTCATCCGGCCGCCATCGGCGCCAAGGATGCCAGAGTGGACAGTGCCGCGCGTAATCGGTCGCGCTCGGCGCCGGCTGCCAACGCTACCAGCGGTAACCGCGGCTGGTCGCTGCCGATACCCAGCAGAGCTGTCCCCGCCTTCACTGGAATGGGATTGGGCGCGCAGTTCAATGCCGCCAGCAGCGGGTGCAAAGCGGCGCGGTGAGCACTGCTGAGCGCGCGGTCTCCCGCGATGGCGGCATCGCACAACGCACGGAATAGCTGCGGTACCAAATTAGCCACCACCGACACGGTGCCGGCGGCACCGGCCAGCATGGCGATGCCGGCGGTGTTGTCATCGCCGGAAAGATAAACGAAGTCATCGCGCAACAGTGCAGCCAGTTCGCCGATACGCTCGTCGTCGCCACGCGCTTCCTTGATCCCGATGATCGCCGGATGGTGGCGCAGTTCGGCGACAGTCGCCGGCAGCAGGTCGCAACCGGTTCGTCCGGGCACGTTGTACAGAATGATTGGTATGCCGGCGTGTTCAGCCACTTGCAGAAAATGGCGGCGCAATCCTTCCTGCGTCGGGCGCACGTAATACGGCGTCACCACCAGTGCCGCGTCGGCCCCAAGACGCGCTGCACGCTGCGTCGCGGCGACCGTCTTGGCGGTGCCGGCCTCGCCAGTACCGGCAATCACCGGCACCCGACCGGCGACATGCTCCAGCGCAAACGTCAGCAGACGATCAAATTCCGTCGGCTCGAGCATGTGTGCCTCGCCGGTCGATCCGGCCACCACCAGCGCTTGAGTACCGCCACCCAACTGATGATCGAGCAGACGTCGAAAAGCCGCCAGGTCGAGTTGGCCATCGGCGCCGAATGGGGTGACCAGCGCGCAGATGCTTCCATGAATTTTCAACACGGTTTTTGCCTGGTGATCAGCGGCGCAGCTTACTTGCCGCTTCGCGATGCGGGCAAGTAAGCTGCGCAGGTAGTCTGAAGGTCTCCGCCGGTTGCGGATCACGTCACAGGCATAGCCACTTGAAAGCCTCCTCCGCACCGCCGCGCACCAACGCGGACACGCAGCTGTTGATTCACGCATTGGGACCAAGCAGCAAGTCCCCGCTGCTGGCGTTGTCAAAACGCATCGCCGACGCTGGCTGCAACCTCGCCGAATCACGCGTTTCCACGATCGGCTCGGAAGTGTCGCTGATGCTGCTGGCCAGCGGGCCATGGGATGCACTGGCGAAGCTGGAAACGGCACTCACCAAACTTGCCCGCGATGAAAGCCTGCGCCTCGTGCACTACCGCACCGGTCCGCGCGAAAACAGCTCTCATCAACTGCCTTATCTGGTTGAAGTGGTGGCTGCCGATCGCCCCGGCATCGTGTCGCGCATCGTGGAATTTTTCAGCCAGCACGAGATCAGCGTGGAGCAACTGAACTCCACGCGTTATCAGGCGATGCAGACCGGCGCGGAAATGTTCCAGGCGCAATTCACCATTGGGATTCCTTCCGAAATCCACATCGCCGCGTTGCGCGACGACTTTCTGGAGCTGTGCGACGGGATGAACCTGGACGCCATCATGGATCCGGTCAAGTTCTGAGCATGCCGCGGGATCGCATCCGGAACAAGGGCTGTTTTATGCCTCGCCCCACGAGCTAATGTGCAGGCATCTGCCACGCGGAGATGCGCCGTGACGTTTGCAACGATCCTCCTGAAGAACCGGCCGACTCGCGCCGCGCGACGCAAGCATGATCTTGAATGGCACTGCCACGGCCGGGAGCTTGCCGCCGTACCAGCACACACCGGTGCGCGCTGATGATCGGCAACGGTGATCGCGCTCCCGCTCTCAGCGGACAGACGGGCGACGGCACGGCCTTGCAACTGGCGGACTGCAAAAATCGCTGGGTCGTGGTGTATTTCTACCCGCGTGACAACACGCCTGGCTGTACCACTGAAGCGCAGGATTTTCGCGATCTGCTGCCGGCATTTGCCAAGCACGGCGTACAGGTAATCGGCGTCTCGCGCGACCCGCTGGCTTCCCATGCGCGATTTGCAGGCAAACACGCGCTGACCTTTCCGCTGGTCGCCGATGTCGACGAAAGCTGGTGCCGGGCGTTTGATGTCGTCCACGAAAAAATGCTGTACGGCAAGCGTCACCTGGGCGTAGTGCGCAGCACCTTCCTGATTGGCCCGGACGGCCGCATCCGGCAATCGTGGCGCAACGTCAAAGTGGCCGGCCACGCGCAGGCGGTATTAGCTGCGGTGATCACGGCCGTTGACGACAACTGATCCCGGGACACATGCCCGGCCCTTTTCCTGCCAACCCTCCGCGAGGATCTGCCGCATGACTGGAAGCAAGCGCATCTACGCCCTGGACACCAATGTCCTGCTGCATGACCCCACCTCGCTATTCCATTTCGAGGAGCACGATGTCTTCATTCCGATGACCGTGCTGGAGGAACTGGACGAGAAGAAGAAGGGCGTCTCGGAAGTTTCGCGCAATGGTCGCCAGGTCAGTCGTTTTCTCAACGAGCTGATCGAACGCGGGCAGCAGCATGACCTGCGCGATGGGCTGGAGCTGTCCAATCCGCAAGGTATCAAGCTGCGACGCGGCGCGGCGGTGGGCCGGCTGTATTTCCAGCAGCGCACCAGCAGTGGCCACGGCAAGGCGGACAACCAGATTTTGGCGGCGGTGATCGAACTGCGCGACCAGAACCCGGAGCGCACGGTGATCCTGGTCACCAAGGACATCAACCTGCGGATCAAGGCGAGCATCTACGGCATCGTCGCGGAGGATTACGAGAACGATCGCGCACTGGATGATTTTCGCTGCTCTACACCGGCGCCGCGCAGCTCGAGGAAAACTTCTGGGACACCCACCCTGAGGTCACCTCGTGGACCGAGCACGGCCGTACCTATTACGAGTTGCAGCGTCATGCCGAGGAGGACTGGCATCCCAATCAGTGCCTGTATCTGCCCGGCGAAAACGCGGTCGAATTGCGGGTGATGCGACTGAAGGAAGATCACGCAACGCTGGTGTTGCTGGACGATCACTCACACGCCAACCATCACGTGTGGGGCATCGGCGCGCGCAACCGCGAGCAGAACTTCGCACTCAACGCGCTGATGGACCCGGACATCGACTTCGTCACCCTGCTTGGCAATGCTGGCACCGGCAAGACTTTGCTGGCGCTCGCCGCCGGCCTGGCACAGGTGATGGACCAGCAACGTTACCGGGAGATCATCATGACCCGCGCCACCGTCTCCGTCGGCGAGGACATCGGCTTCCTGCCCGGCACCGAAGAAGAAAAAATGACGCCGTGGATGGGCGCACTGACCGACAACCTCGAAGTGCTGACCAATCCCGAGGAGGGCGGCAGTTGGGGCCGGCAGGCGACCAACGATCTGCTCACCTCGCGGATCAAGATCCGTTCGCTGAACTTCATGCGTGGGCGCACCTTTTTGAGTCGCTATCTGATCATCGACGAGGCACAGAACCTCACTCCAAAGCAGATGAAAACGCTGATCACCCGCGCCGGTCCGGGCACCAAGATCGTGTGTCTCGGCAACGTCGAGCAGATCGATACGCCCTACCTCACCGAGACCACCTCCGGCCTCACTTACGCGGTCGATCGCTTCAAGCAGTGGGAACACTCCGCGCACATCACCCTGCGACGCGGCGAGCGTTCGCGACTGGCCGATTTCGCCGCCGAGGCGTTGTAGTTTCCGCGCGACGATGGCCACGCAGGGCAGCGGCTAGAATGACGCGGTCCCGCTTCCGGCTTTCTGCTTGCCATGCTTGTCACTGTCCGCCTGATCCTGCTGCTTGTGTTGCTCGTCTTCGTGCTGTGCGTGCTGGCGGTGCACCTGCGCGGGCGGGTACGACTGCGCTTCAGCCGCCAACTGGTGGACCATTCCGCCTTGTTCGCGCCGTACAACCTGCTGATGTACGCGTTCTCGGCGGTGCCGGCAAAGCCCCTGCTCGACCGCCGCGGCTTTCCGCAGCTGGACCTGCTGCAGGCGAACTGGCAGATCATCCGCGATGAAGCACTGCAGCTGACCGAGCAAGGGCACATTCGCGGCACTACGAAGAACAACGATGCCAGTTTCAACAGCTTCATCAAGCAAGGCTGGAAGCGCTTTTATCTGAAGTGGTACGGCGAGCCGCTGGATTCGGCGCAGGCGCTTTGTCCGAAAACGGTGGAACTGCTGAATGCCATCCCCGGCATCAAGGCGGCCATGTTCGCCACGCTCGCACCCCACAGCAAGCTCAACCCTCACCGCGATCCCTTTGCCGGCTCGCTGCGTTACCACCTCGGCCTGATCACCCCCAACTCGCGCGACTGCCGCATCTTCGTCGACGGCGAGGAACACGCCTGGGGCGACGGCAAGGACGTGGTCTTCGACGAGACCTTCGTGCACTGGGTCGAGAACAAAACCGACCAGACCCGGGTCATCCTGTTCGCCGATGTCGAGCGTCCGTTGCGCACGCGCTGGATGAGCACGATCAACCATCGCGTCGGCGCGTTCATGGGCAGGATTACCGCCTCGCCAAACAGTGACAGCGGAACGGAAAAGACCGGCTTCGTGAACCGCCTCTACGCGCTAAGCCAACGCAAGGGCGCGGCGGATGGCTGGAAAAAGGAATTCAAGCGCCGCCACAGGACGACCTACAAGGCGGTCAAATACGCTGGCATTGTGGTGTTGCTGTGGCTGATCCTGCTGGCACCATGGCCGCTGGGAAGCTGACCCAGACGCACCAGCTGGCGGGAAATGCACGGTGCGGCCCGCGTCGCCGTAGACAAAGCTTGGCAACGCTGGTGGCGCCAGCTCATTCGATGCACTTGCTGATCTGACAGTCGCAGGATCAAGCGTCAGGCCGACGCGTCCGAATCTGTTCCGTCGCCCGGCGTTACCTCTGCGCAGGGGGCACCGACCAATGCGAACTGTCGCCGGATCGCCAGCCGTTGCAGACCGATTCCACGCCGCGCCAGCCGCGCCCGTAAGCACCCGATCGATAACGTATCGATCGCACTTCACCGACTCGCCACGGCCGTGAACGCGCCGTCCCGACTTGCGATCTCAACCGTTGAGGCGCTTCACCAACGCGTCGGCGAAGGAATTTGTACTGCCGTTGCCGCCTACATCCGGCGTCACGCTGTCGCGGTCGTTGGTCATGGTTTCGCGAATCGCCTGGCGCAGCCGGTCGCCCTTGTCCACCATGTCCAGGTAATCGAGCATGTCGGCCGCCGCGAGCAGTAGCGCGCACGGGTTGGCAATGCCCTTGCCGGCAATGTCCGGCGCCGAACCGTGCACCGCCTCGAAAATCGCCACGTCGGCGCCGATGTTGTCTCCGGGCGCCAGGCCCAATCCACCGACCAGGCCGGCGCACAGATCCGAGAGGATGTCGCCAAACAGGTTGGTGGTGACGATCACATCGAATTGGTGCGGTCGCATCACCAGTTGCATGCAGGTGTTGTCCACGATCATCTCGTTGAACTCGATCTGCGGGTATTCCCTGGCGATCTCGCGCGCTACGTTGAGGAACAACCCGGAGCTGGTTTTCAGGATATTCGCCTTGTGCACCGCGGTGACTTTCTTGCGGCCGCGTTTTACCGCCAGTTCGAACGCGTAGCGGACGATGCGGCTGCTGCCCTTGCGCGTGTTGCGAATCAGCGACAGCGCCGTCTCGCCGTCTTCCGACAGGGTCTGGCCCTCGGCCAGATAGGCGCCTTCGGTGTTTTCGCGCACCGTGATGATGTCGATATCGGTATAGCGCGACTGGGTGCCCGGGAAGCTCACCGCCGGGCGCACGTTCGCATACAGCTCGAAGTGCCGGCGCAAGGTGACGTTGACCGAGGTGAAGCCGCCGCCGATCGGCGTGGTCAACGGTCCTTTCAGGGCGACCTTGTTGGCGGCAATCCGGTCAAGCGTCGCCGGCGGCAGCAAATCGCCATGTTGTTCCAGTGCAACGAGGCCGGCATCGACCCGTTCGTAGAGCAGGCCGGCGTCGAGCGCGTCCAGCACGCGCAACGTCGCGGACATGATCTCCGGACCAATCCCGTCGCCGGGAATGACCGTAATAGTCTTGCTCATGGCATCTCCTCACCGATCAAGCGCAGCGCAGTTGCGGCGCCGCAAACCGACAATTATGCGCCATGGCTGCGCCTTGGGCGATGACTGAGCATGCAGAAAAATCGCATGCAGCGTGGCGGGAGATCGGATCCGCGCTGCAGTTGAGCAAGGGTCGCCCGCTCACTCGGTGGCGGGGTGATCCATGCATTCGGAGGCCGTGCTGCTGCCATCGGATTCAAGCTGGTCGAGCAAGTCCACCGCCCGGCGCAGGTGCGGGATGACAATCGAGCCGCCGACCACCAGGGCCACGCTGAATACCTCGAACAATGCGTCGCGCTCGACTCCAGCCGACTTGCACTGGGCGACGTGGTAGCTGATGCAGTCATCGCAACGCAACACCATTGACGCCACCAGGCCGAGCATTTCCTTGGTGCCGACATCCAGCACGCCAGCCTTGTAGGTCTGCGTGTCCAGCGCGAAGAAGCGGCGGACCACCTGGTTGTCCTGCGCCAGAATGCGCTCGTTCATCCGCTCGCGGAATGCGCTGAACTGCTCCAGGCGATCGCTCATGCCGATGGCTCTGCCGACCCGAGCAACTGCGCCAGCCTGCCGCTGCGATCAGCGGCAACCAGGTCGTCGAAACCACCGATGTGCTGGTCGTTGATGAAAATCTGCGGCACCGTTCGGCGACCGCCACTGCGCGTCAGCATGGTCTGGCGCTGGGTCATGTCGGTGTCCACGCGCACCTCGGTCCACTCCAGTCCCCTGGACTTGAGCAGGTTTTTTGCCGCCACGCAGTACGGGCAGCTGCCGGTGGAATAGATTTCGATGTTGGCCATGCGTGGACACCTCAGGTTCGAAGGGAGTGGCGGAAAGATGGGGACGTGAATCACCGCGCGCAAGCTTGCGGCGGAACCGCTCGTGGGGCTTGCGGTCCCAGTGGTATCGTCCCTCAGAATCATGAGCATGTCCCCACGACGCCGCATTGTCCGCCTGCCGACGGCCTTCCTGAGCGCTGCGCTGGCTTGCGCCGTGACCACCGGTCCGTTGCAGGCGCAGCAGGACGTTCGCCTGCCCGACTTGGGCAGCTCCGCCAACGCGCTGATCTCACCGCAGGAAGCGCAGGAGTACGGCGCGTCGATGCTGCGCGAGATGCGCGCGCTGGACATGGTGCTGGACGACCCGCTGCTGGACCAATACATCAATGACCTCGGCTACCGGCTGGTCGCCAGCAGCAGCAAGCCAAAGGATCATTTCGCCTTCTTCATAGTGAAGGACCCGCAGATCAACGCCTTTGCGGCACCGGGCGGGTACATCGCGATCAACTCCGGGCTGCTCACCATCACCCGCAACGAGAGCGAACTGGCTGGCGTGATCGCGCACGAAATCGGGCACATCACGCAGAACCACTTGCAGCGTGCGTTCGAGGATTCAAAAAAGGATGCGCCGCTGATGGCGCTGGTCTTGCTGGGCGCCATTGCCGCCGGCGCCAGTAGTCATTCCGGCGATGCGCCGATGGCGGTGCTGGCCGGTGGTCAGGGACTGCTGGCGCAAAAGTCGATCAACTTCACCCGCAAGGATGAGGTGGAAGCGGACCGTGTCGGCATCCAGACGCTGGCCAACGCCAACTTCGATCCGGACGCGATGGCTGGATTTTTCGAGCGCATGCAGGACGCCATGAGCGCCGGCGCCGGTGGCCAGGACGTGCCGGCCCTGCTGCAAACCCACCCGGTCACCGTGGCGCGCATCAGCGATGCCAAGGCACGCGCCGACGCGTTGAAGACCGCACAGAAATTGCGCCCGAGCGGGCTCACGCTGCAACCGGAGCAGTGGGCAAAAAGCACCGCGCCGATCCCGTTCGTCAAGGACCCGACCCGTCTCATCACGCAGCCGGTGGTTAGCGGCGGAACCGGCCTGGTGATTTACGAATTGATGCGCGAGCGTGCTCGCGTGCTGGGCGGCAGCGCGCCGAAGCTGGTCACTTACTACGCGTCCAACCTGCAGCGCGACCGCAGCTTTGACACGCCGGCCAACCATTACGGTTATGCGCTGGCACTCGCTCACAGCGGTCGTGGAGCGCAGGCGGTGGATGAACTGCTGCCGATGCTGCGCATCTATCCAGACCAGCCGGTACTCAAGCTGGCGTTGGCCGACGCCCGTGCACTGGCCGGGCAACGCGCCGCGGCGCTGGCCATCTATCAGCAACTCAACACCCAATCCCCGCGCAACCGAGC
>JBBSSB010000025.1:0-8788 GCA_038242455.1 Lysobacterales bacterium | reverse complement strand
TCGACAGCGACGACAGCGCCGCGCAGATCAAGGATCTGCTGGGCACCGGTGCCAAGCCCGACGTCCTCGATGACATGCGCAACCTGATCTCGCGCGCGAAGAACGCCGGGCTCTCGCCGGAGCAGGCGATGGCGGACTCGCGAACGGCGCGGGAGATCGAAGCGGCGACGGTGTACGCGCTCTACCAGGCCCGCCTGACGACGTTCAACGCGGTCGACTTCGATGATCTGATTCGCCTGCCCGTGCAGCTGCTCGAGTCCGACGAGGAGTGCGCGCTGGGCTGGCGCGAGCGTATCGGCTACCTGCTGGTGGACGAGTGCCAGGACACCAACGACGCCCAGTACCGGCTGCTCAAGTCACTGGCCGGCCCGACCGGGCTGTTCACCGTGGTGGGCGACGACGACCAGTCGATCTACGCCTGGCGCGGCGCCAATCCCGACAACCTGCTGTCGCTGGGGACCGACTACCCGAGCCTGCGCGTGATCAAGCTGGAGCAGAACTACCGCTGCTCCAACCGTGTGCTGCGCGCCGCCAACACGCTGATCGCCAACAATCCCCACGTCCACCTCAAGACCCTGTGGAGCGAGCAGGCCGACGGCGAGCGCATCCGCATCTGGGAATGCCGCGACAACGCGCACGAGGCGGAGAAGGTCGCCGCCGAGATCCACTTCATGGCCAGCGCGCGGCAGGCGCCGTGGAGCGATTTCTGCATCCTGTTCCGCGGCAATTTCCAGTCGCGCGCGCTGGAAAAGGCGCTGCAACAGGTACGCGTGCCCTACCACCTGACCGGCGGCACGGCCTTTCTTGATCGCGGCGAGGTGAAGGATGCGATGTCCTGGCTGCGCCTGATCGCCAACCCGGATGACGACGCGGCATTCCTGCGTGCGGTCACTTCGCCCAAGCGCGAGGTCGGTGCAACGACGCTGACGCGGCTGGCCGAGCTGGCCCAGCGCGCCGGCATGCCGATGTCGCGCGCCGCCGAATCGGTGGGTGCCCTGCAGCAACTGCCACCGCGCGCCGGCAACGCGCTCAACACCTTCGTCGGCATCGTCCGCCGCCTGCGCGACGACGCGCGCCGGTTGCCGCCGTCCGAACTGGTGCGTGAGCTGGCCGACAAGTCCGGCCTGCTGACGGCCATCCGCGCCCAGTGCAAGGACGACGCCTCGTTCCAGCGTCGCAAGTCCAACCTGGAAGAACTGGCCGACTGGTTTGACGGTGGCAAGGGCGCCGGTCCCGGCGAACTGGCCGCGCAACTGGCCCTGCTCTCGCACGCCGACAAAGGCGACGCGGGCAACCAGGTGCGGCTGATGAGCCTGCACGGCGCCAAGGGTCTTGAGTTCCGCTACGTGTTTATCGTCGGCGTCGAGGACGGCACCCTGCCGCACGAAGCCAGCATCGAGGAAGGCAGCCTGGAGGAAGAACGCCGTCTGCTGTATGTAGGCATCACCCGGGCCAAGGAACAGCTGTGGCTGTCGTACTCGAAGAAGGCGCAGAAGTGGGGCGACACAATCCGGCTCAAACCGAGCCGTTTCCTGGACGAACTGCCCGCCGCCGAGATCCAGCGCGACGGGGCCGATCCGGTGGCCGATGCGGAGCGCAAACAGGAGCGGGCAGCGGTGGGCTTGGCGGCGATACGGGCGTTACTGGACAGTTGAAGTCCCGCTTGGCGGCGTAGGTGGCTGCAAGGCAGCATCACTCGCTTACAGCGGCAATGAAGTACGGGCCTTCGAGCGCACGCGCGCAGACAACATGGTCCGGCAGTGCTCGTAGAACGCCTCGGTCAATGGCGTCTCGCGCACATTCGCCGATGACATGAACACATACTCCTGGTCGATGGGCTCGGCAAAACGACGGATGCGGATGCCGGTCCACAGCGAGCGGCGCGACAGCAGCTCGTTGACCATTGCGATCCCCACACCTTCGGCAGCCAGCGCGCAGGCCGCACCAACATTGTGGGTTTCCACCCGCACGTTGGGGTGGACCCCTGCTTCCTGAAATGCCCTGCCGATCCGCACCCGGGTATCGCTACTGCGATGGCCCACCATGATCAGCGGCTCGTCGGTGAGGTCCTTGGCAGTGATCGCCCGCTTGCCGGCCGCGAGTCTGTGCAATGGCGGCAACACGCAGACCGTGGGACTGCTGATCAGCGGGCGCAGACGGATCCCGGGATGATCCAGCGGGAGTTTGCCGAATCCGCAATCAGCCGTGCGCGTGGCGACCAGGTTCATTACGGTCGGGCGGGTACGCGAATCGATGCTGATGTGAATCTTTGGATGTTTGAGCAGGAAGCTGGCAACCAGTTTGACCAGCGGCCCTTCGGCGAAACTGGGTGGCGCGACGATGCGCAATTGGCCCACATTGGTCTTGCGGAGGTCGTCGGCCAGCACACTGACCCGCTCGATGCCCTGCAAGGCAAGATCCACCTCTTCGTAAAGCAGCAATGCCTGCGACGTGGGCAGCAACCGGCCTTTGCTGCGATGAAAGAGCTTGAAGCCCAGTCCGGTTTCGAACTGGGCCAACAGACGGCTGACCGCGGGCTGGCTCAGGCCAAGCGCACGGGCAGCTGAAGTCACCGAACCCAGTTGGATGATCTCGCGAAACGCTTCCAGGGTTTTGATGTGATCGAGCTTCATCGGTGCCTGACTTGTCGGCCGCGACCCGGTCCGCCCTGAAAGTACATGATCGCGCCAAACCGTTGCACTATCTGTGCTCGCCGTCCCGCGGCGACCGCACCGGCAACAGCAGGTGCGATGGATGGCTGGCGTCCAGGTGCACGCGATTACGCGCCACTCGGGAGTGCTGCCATTGACCCGGTTCCGCGGCGGTATTGGGGTTCAGATCGAAGTGCGGATAATTGCTGCTGGATACATCCAGCCGGATGCGATGTCCCCGCGCAAAAAGGTTGGCCGTGGCAAACGCCTCCATCTCGATCTGTACGACCTCGCCCGGCACCAGCATCCGCGGCCGCTCCCACGACTCCCGATACCGCAGGCGCAGAATCCCATCGCTGAGGTTCATCGCGAAGCCCTGCGGGTAGTCCGCGCTGGGTGGATATTCGTCGATCAGCTTGATCGTGATGTCGGTATCGACGCAGTCGGACGATACGAACAAGCTGGCGCGGATGACGCCGGCGATCTCGACATCGTTCGCCAGCGGCTCGCTACGGAAACACAGCACGTCGTCGCGCTCGCCGATGTCGCAGCCGCTGCGGGTGCAGCCAAAAAAGCGTGCATCCTCGCGCTGGTCGAACGCACCCGGCGCCATGATTTCGTCCGCCGATGTGATGGCGCCGCCAATGGTCGGCACAGGCTGCGCCGGATCGTAGGTGTACTCCAATGCTGCCTCCGACGCGGTCGACGGCAACGGATCGAGCCGACCGTCGGCATGCAGGTGCCATGCCTGCGACCTGGTTTCAGGCAATGGCCAATCATCTGCAAACACCCAGCGTCCGCCATGTTGCAGGCGACCGTCGGCGTTGCGGGTGCCGCTGCCACCCCCCATGACGAAAATCGACGCGCGTCCACGCCCGAACGGGTTTTCGTGGCTGCGACCGAGCACGTGGTCATACCATGCGCGACGCAGCTGGTAGAACGAGCCCGCAAAAGCGCTGTCGAGGGTCGAATGCGGACCGAAGTCCACATCACCGGAAAATGTCTGCGAGCGTCGACCGTGCACCCATGGCCCCATGATCAGGTGGACCGGGCCGCGCTTGAGTTGCGAGAGCCCCAGGTAGTTATCGGTCGCCGTGCGCACGTACGGGTCGTACCAGCTGGACATGTGCACCATCGGGACATCGGCATAAGCGTTGTAATGGCGCTCGCCGCACAACTCCACCTGCTGCCAGTACGGGCCAAAGTCGCCCTGCTCCCATTGCTCGAACAGGTAATCCTCGTACTCGGGTGCGGCGCTGACCGGCGAGTCGCCGCGGGCCCACGGCATGCGACGAAACCAGGCGTGGATGTCCTGTGCCTGGAGGGCCGCCTTGCGGGCAGGATCCGCCTGGGTGAGGGGACTCAGGAGCGCGTGCTTGTAGGCCCACGTTGCCTGCTTGAGTTCGAACGCCCCGCCTTGGCGGATGCCGCCCTGATAGGCATTGGAAAACCCGCCGGAGTCGACGAACTGGGCCACCAGCGCGGGTGGTGCCAAGCTGGCGAGTGCCGTCTGCACGTGCGCGCAATAGGACAATCCCTGGGTGATAACCCGTTCGTCGCTCCACGGCTGCGCCGACAGCCACGCCAGCGTGTCGAAGCCGTCCTCAGCCTCGTTGGTGTACTTGGTAAACACGCCCTGGGAGCGATAGCGGCCGCGGCAATCCTGCATCGCGACCACGAAACCGTGGCTGGCAAACCAGCGCGCGATCCGTGGCTTGGACAACGGCAGTGGATGCCCCACAACAAGATCGGACTGCGCAGTGGCCGACTTGTTGTACGGCGTGCGCTCCAGCAGGGTCGGCCAACGGACTCCAGTGGCCGCCGCGGAAGCCACCGGCACATAGAGATCGACCGCCAGCTGCACGCCGTCACGCATTGCCACCATGACATCGCTGGTGACCTGGACAGCGTATGGACCGTCGTGGAGCACGGACGCCGCAAGGTCGCTGTCGATCAAGGCCGACGCGGGCGCGAGGTCGAGGTTGATCGACATCTTCAGTAGCCCGTCCGCGTGGCAATCAGCAGGAACACCATCGCCACGCCGGTCAGGAGCAGGGTCAACGGCAGCATGAAGCGCACCCATTGACCGTACGGCACCTTGGCCATCGCCAGCATTGCCAGCATCAGACCCGAGGTCGGGCTGACGGTGGCCATCAGACCGTTGCCGAACAGATAGGCCAGCACCACCGAATTGCCGTGCAAGCCCGACAGCTGTCCAATCGGCCACAGGATCGGGATGCTGATCGCGGCCTTCGCCGAGGTCGAAGGGATCAGCACGTCCAAGCCGGCTTCAGTGAACATGATTGCCAGCGATGCCACCCAAGGCGATTGGTCGTGGATCAAGGCGGCCATTCCATGGACAACGGTGTCCAGCACTTGCGCCTGTTCCAGCACCACGTGGATCGCGCCGGCCAGGCCAATCAACAGCGACGGCAGGATCATCCCTTTGATGCCATCAATGAAGGCGTCTGCGGACACACGTGGACCAAGTCCGCCGACCACGGCGAGGACCATGGCGATAAACAGGTAATAGCCGCTCAGTTCGTTGTAATGCCAGTTCCACTCGCGTCCGGCGTAAACCATGAACACGATCGCCAGACCGAGCAGCACGAGTACGCCCAGATGACGACCCGACAGCGGGCGCGCGTCGGCGACGAACTCCGCCTTGGTGAAGCCACTGCGATGGATGCGATACAGCACGTAGGCGATACCGATGCCCATGAACACCGCCAGCACCGCCAGGCGCATGGCGAAGCCGCTGAAGATCGGTACCTGGACGATCCCTTGCGCAATCGGCAACACCACCGGGTTGCTGACCGACGCGATGTAGCCGATCTTCGCGGCCACCAGCAGCATCGCCACCGCGTAAAGACTGTTCAGGCGCAGCCGTTCGGCCATCGAGATCAATACCGGAAGCACCACCAGGTACTCCGAGATCAGGCCCAGGAACGAGCTTCCGATGGCGAGGGTGCACATCAGTGCCGGTGCTAGCAGATAGACATTGCCGCGCGTGCGATGCACCAGCTGGTCCAGCCCTGCATCCAGCGCGCCGGTCTGCTTGAACACACCGAACATGCCGCCGACGAACATCACCATGAAGATCAGCGAGGCATTCCTGAGCAGTCCCAGCGGGATCGCCTGAAACACCGTGACGAGTCCGGACGGCCGGGCGATCTCACCGCTGCCTGCAACTCCCAGCAGGTGCAACCAGCCGCTGGATTTCTCGATCAACGTGTAGGTGCCGGGAATCACCAGTCCATCGACGCGCTGGAACGAACCGGCAGCCAACACGTGGGTCAGCGCCGCGCAAAGCACCAGCACCGATACCAGCATCAGAACCGGGTGCACATCGATTGCACGACGCCGGCGGACGCCAGCAGGCTCGCCATCGTTGGCGGTGGGCTTGAGCATGTGGGAATTGTCCATGTCGTTGGGAGGGCTGCGACCGGCCGCGCCCCATGCGACGTCCAGCCGGGCAGCGACGCGCCGTACCTCACGGAGCGCCGCTGTGGGGTATCACTCAGAAGCTGATGGCAGCCTTGAGATAGATAAAGCGTCCGCGCGGGTCGTAGGTGCTCATGTCGAAGTTCAGATCGCCACCGTTGACGTAGGACTTCGGCGGATCGGTGTCGAACAGGTTCTGCACGCCGACGGTCAGGGTCACAGGTTGCGACGCCAGCGCGTAGGCCCCCCACACGTCGTGGGTGAGTTGCGACGGAATCCGGCCATAAGCGGGCGCCGGGCCTTCATCGGTGCTGCCGATGTAGTGCATGCTCCAGTTGCCCGACCAGGAATCACGCATCCAGTTCAGGCTGGTGTTGGCCTTCCAGCGCGGGAAGCTTTCGCGCGCAATGTCTGACTTGCCCGCACGCTTGATCACTCGCACCTGCCCGTTGGGCAAGGTGTCGTAGCGGTCAAACGCATCCAGATAGGCCGCATTCAACATTACATCGAAGTTTCCTGCATCCGTCGTCGGGAACCGGTAGCGCAACGTCGTGTCCAGACCACTGGCTTTGAGCCGGTTGAGGTTGATCGGCCCGTCGACCAGATTGATGATCTCGCCACTGGGGTCGCGCTTGATCAGGCCACACCGTTGGCCGCTGTTGGCGCACAGGTTGAGCAGGTTCTGCGACCCGAAGCTTGAGATCGCCTCTTTGAGATCGATGCTGTACCAGTCCATCGACCAGCTGAGACCCTTGGCAAACGCCGGCGTGTAGATGAAACCGGTACTGCGGTTGATCGATGTTTCCGGGCTCAGATCGGGGTTGCCACCGACGGTGGAGAGGATGGAGCCGCCCGAGTAGTTGGCCTGGTTGTATGTGGCGGGAACACCCGCGCAGCCCGGCTTGCCGGCACCGCCGCCATTGCACGGATCCAGCGCCGGCAGGTTGGTCTGACGCAATCCGGCGTAGAGCTCGTTGATCGACGGCGCCCGGAACCCTTCCGCCCATGTCGCCCGCAGCATCAGGTCGCTCCACGGCCGCCATGTCAAACCGAGCTTGCTGTTGGTGGTGCCGCCGAACGTGCTGTAGTCCGAATAGCGCGACGCGGCCGAGAACTCCAGCGACTTCGCGAACGGAACGTCGGCCAGCAACGGCACATTGAACTCGACGTACGCCTCCTTCAGATCATACGAACCACTCGTTGGCAAGCGCGGAGCGGACGTGGTTTTGCGGCTATAGGTGATGAACTGAGGCGTCTGGTTGGCATACGGACTGGGGTTGTCATAGCCCGATTCCTTGCGGTATTCGATGCCGGCCGCGAACGCCACCATGCCCGCGGGCAGCGCGAACAGGTCACCGGTGAGGTTGGCAGTGAAGTCGTGCTGTTTGGTGCCGTTGTGGTCTACGCCGTTGAAGCGGATGTAGTCCGCCATCTGCGGCGTGATCGTGCCGAAGATGTCCAGCGGCACGCAGCCATTGGTCGCGCAGCGGGCATTCGGGCCCAGTGCCAGCGCCACCTTGTCCAGGTCGATCTGGTTGGACGATGTCCACTTGGCCTTGTTTTGCGCGTAGGTGTAGAAGCTGTTCCACGACCAGTTATTGCTGAGCTCGCCTTCAAACCCAGCGGCCACGCGAAGCGTATCCACATTCTGGGTATTGATGCGAGGACCCAGCTCGGTGATCATCCGCACCACTTCGAAGCTGGTACCGCTGCCCTGGAACGGCACACCGAACGGGTTGAAGGGGTGGTTGACCGGGATCGTCATGCCGTCGCCACCGCGGATGCGCGGCGTTGCCGCCGGGAAGCGCTGGCTGGACTCGCGGGTGTTGTACAGACCTTCGGTCACAAAGGTCACCGAGTCGCTGACGTTCAGGCGCAATTGGCCGTAAATCCCGGCACGATCGAGCGGCCCGACCAGCGTGGTATCGGACGTCTCGTTGTAGACGTCTTTGGCTGGTACATCCAGTCGAAAACCACTGCCATCACGCACGAAGGCCTTGGTGCCGAATCCGCCGACCGCGACGCTGTTCTTGAAGCGACCGGCCGGCGTGTTGCGACTCAGCCCCTGCAACGGCACAGAGGAGAAGTCGCGGTCACCGGCAAGGATTTGCTTGTTGGAGGCTACGGTTGCCGACACCAGCGCCGAGCCCCAGTCGCCGGTCTTGCCCCACAACAGATCCTCGTTGTTGGTGAATCCGTCCCCCTCGTCGGTGATGCCGACATAGGCATTGATCTTGATCCCGTCAAAGCTGCTGTAGGTGGTGATGTTGATCACCCCGGCGATGGCGTCGGCCCCGTAGATCGCGGTCGCACCGTCCAGCAGCACCTCGATGCGCTCGACCGCCGCCAGCGGGATCGTATTGAGGTCGACAAAATCGCGGAAACCGCGAGTGCCGGCCCCGTTCACCCAGCGCCGCCCGTTGACCAGCACGAGCGAGCGGTTCGCCCCCAGATTGCGCAAGTTGATCGAACTGGAACCGTGACTGGTACCCGCGGAGCCGGTCGAGTTGAAGCTGGAGCCCACCGATGGCAGTTGCTGCAGCAGCGCGCCGAGCGACACCACACCGGCGGACTCGATCTCTTCGCGCTCCATCGTGAAGACTGGACTGGCCGCAGTTTCGTCCTGCCGACGGATACGCGAACCCACCACGCTGACCACATCGAGCGTCTTGGCCTGCTCGCCACCGGAGGCG
>JBBSSB010000024.1:0-9487 GCA_038242455.1 Lysobacterales bacterium | reverse complement strand
CGCCCCGCGGAATCGGCAGCGGCCTGTCCGACGTTCAAGCGGGCCTGCGCCTGCGTTACGAAATCCGGCGCGAATTTGCACCGTACGTCGGGATCAATTGGATCCGTCGCTTCGGCAACACCGCGCATCACGCACGCGCTGAAGGCGGGGGCAGCCAGGACCGCCAGATCGTTGCTGGAGTCCGCATCTGGTTTTGACCCATGCAAAGCTCAGGTTTTGGCACCCGCGCCAGAGTGGGTTCCCGTGAACCGGCGCATGACTGCGTTTGCGGTAGGCCCGCGACTGCTGGATGCGCAACTTGCGATCCAATGCTGCCGGTGGCGACTGCCTGTTACCGGCAGCGACAGCGACAACAGCGATGCCTTGTACATCCGCATTGCGCGGTATTCCTGTCCGCAACATGCCGATGGTGAGAAGCCCAGTGCGGGAACCTGCTCGGCTCAGGATCGCGTTGCCACTGGTACTTCGGTGTCCAGTTGCTGGTCAAGCTGCGCGGCGAGATCAATCAGCATCTGCGCAACGTTGCCAAAAAATGCCCGGTTGATGTGCTCAAAAGTGTCGCTCGGCGCGTGGTAATCCGGATGGTCCGCTACGCCGATGTACAGAAACGGGACGCCCGCGTCGTGGAATGGTCCGTGGTCGGAAGCATGGGTCCAATCTTCAACCGCGCCAGTCATCCATTGCGGGCGATCGTGACCAAGCCGGATATTGACCGTGCTGCGCAATGCCACCTGCGCGAGCAAAGGCTTCAATTCCGGCGAGTACCGCGATCCCGCGACAAAAATCTCATTGCTGTCGTTGTGACTGAGCATGTCCATGTTGAGATTCAATGCCAGTTGCGAGCGGGGAAAAGGCAACGCGGCCATGAAAGCCTTCGCCCCTTGCAGGCCTTCTTCCTCGCCATCGAATGCGGCAAAGACCACCGAGTGGCGCGGACGGTTGACACTGAACCACTGCGCAATCGCGAGCATTGCCGCGACCCCTGATGCATTGTCGTCGGCGCCGGGATACAGCTTCCCGTTCTTGATGCCGAGATGATCGTAGTGCGCCGAGATGACGATGAAACGCTCCGGACGAAGCACTCCAGGAAAGTAGCCAATCAAATTGGTTGCCGAGGGAAAGGCGGTCTTGTACGGCCTGCCCGGCAGCAACAACCCCTTGATGCTGTGGTGAGTAAATGCGAAAGGCTGGGCGTAGTCCGCACCAAAAGGCATCAATCCAAGTGATTTGAAGCGGGCGCGCACGAAATCCTGCGCCTTCCGATTGCCGTCCGTCCCCGTCTTGCGACCGGCGAAGCTCGCCGATGACAACGTCCGCACGTCATCCAGAAGCCGCGCCTCGTCCAGCGGCAACACAGGCACGGAGCGCGTATCGGCCGAGCCAGCGTTGGGCAGGGGCGTCGCGGTGCGCCGCTGCTCCACTTTCGTCGCAATGCCGAGATAAAGACCGATCACGACCAACACGACGGCGACCCGCAACAGGCGTTTCTTCTTCATCCGTTGTCCCCTCGGCCATAGCGCATGGCGAGGATAGCTAATACAGACAATCGCGCGATAGTTGCTGTTGCGTGCTGCTGCCGCTGTTGCTGTTGCTGTTGCTGCCTTCGCCATCGGCAATCAGGCAAACACCCCGCAACCGCTTCAAGCGGCTCAGCAATAACCAGAAGCGGGTCAGCTTTGGTCAGATTCAGTCCCCGGCGCTACGCAAGTGATCCTGACCGGTTAGCTTGTTGACTTCGCGGAAGAGGCACCTCAGTGTCACTTCATGCGTACCGAACCCGTCACGACACTGAAGCGCCAGGCCACGGATCTTCTCGCAGACATTGAACGCGACAAGAAGCCGATCCTGATCACCCAGCACGGCTTGCCAAGCGCCTACCTGGTTGACGTCGAGAGTTACCAACTCCAACAAGAGCGCATGACCGTCCTCGAAGGCATCGCTCGTGGCGAGGTCGCCGTTTCGGAAAACGGACGCTAACCCAAGGTCAGGCCGAGAAGCGCCTCGGCAAATGGTTGAAATAGTCTGGACAAAGCCCGCAATCGCCGATCTTGAGGCTGTCGCAGATTTCATCGCGCTGGAGGACTTATGTGCTGCAAGCGCGCTTGTCCAACGCATCTTTGTCCACGTGCGTCAACTTCAGGTACATCCTGAAAGCGGCAGCCGGCCGGGTTCTACTTTGAGATTAGAACGTATCTTGGCCCTTTCTTCTCTCGCGCGTCACCGCAGCCTCGTTGCGGGCAGTTAGCGTATTTGCTAACATAGCGCATGCCGTACCAAATCGAATACTTCCATCCGCGCGTGGTGGCAAAGATTGAGTCTTGGCCCGTCGACGTTGTTGCCGACTACGCGCGGCTGGCTGAGCTCTTGGCTGAGCACGGGCCAAGGCTTCGCTTGCCTCACTCGCGCGCATTCGGAGATGGTCTGTTCGAGCTCAGGCCACGTGGTCGTTCTGGCATCGGCCGTGCGCTCTACTGCTTCTTGGTCGGCAAGCGCATCGTGGTGGTCCACGCATTCATCAAGAAAACGCAGGAAACTCCTGACAAGGAGCTCAAGTTGGCCCGTAAACGGACCAAGGAGCTACAACATGGCTGATCTCAAGTACAAGCCCGTAACCCATGACCATCAGGCCTTTCTGGCTCGCGCATCCGAGCGCAAGGGCTTCGCTGAGGCTTATGATGCATTGGAGTTGGAATATCAACTTGCCAACCAAATGCTCAAAGCTCGCTCACGAGCAGGACTCACGCAAGATATCGTGGCAGAGCGTATGGGTACTACAAGAAGTGCCATCTCGCGGCTCGAATCTGCTGGAAAGAAGCACGCCCCGTCCATTGCCACGCTTCAGCGCTACGCTCAGGCGGTCGGCTGTGATTTGAAGGTCCAGTTGGTCCCGCAAAAGTGATGCATGACATCTCGGTCAGACGGACGCAACGCTCCTACGCGGGTCGCGCCGTTTACTTCGGGCGTTAAGCGGCAATAGGGGACCTCAAACATGACGATATCTCTTACAAACGATTGCGCGTGCGGAGCGGTCCGCCGCAAGTGCAAGCAAGAGCCTGTGGCAATACTCAACTGTCACTGCCAAGACTGCCAGCGTTCGAGCGGCACCCCTTCGCATCGGAATAGTCGTCGTACTCTCGGCCACGAAAATTTGCGAGATTCCCGATACCCACGTCGTCCGTGGTAGCACCGGCGGCGCTACGGCTCGTAGCTTTTGTGTCGATTGTGGAACTCCATTTTTTCACGCGGCGAAGCAAGTCCGGAATACATGTCGATCCGCTTTCCAGCCTTGGATGACCATTCCTGGTTCAAACCCATGCTGGACATCTGGACTTCACGCTCAGACCCATGGACTTGCCGCATCCAAAACATTCTTCATTTCCCTGAGTCGCCATAAGTCTTGGCGACTTGACATTGTGGCCCTCAGCGTCCGATGCCACGACAGCCGCGCCTGCTGGTTGATCGACTTGACCGGCACAAAGCGCGTGTTGCGCTGGCGAACTGCGGTGGCGATCGCCTCGGATCGGCGTGGTCGTTCTTGGTCCGACTCGATTTGCGAAACGGGGCGACGAACTACGCCGCAATGATCCGGGGTTGCAGGCCGTATTCCAGTCAGCGCCGCGCCAGTGATGCGCCCCGCTGCACACTTCCCTCCACTATCGTTCCGGCTGGCAGCTGCGCCAGCCACAGCGCAAACGCATCGCGCTTGAGATTCTGCCGGCGCGCGACATGGCCTGCGCCATCCATCTCGCACACCGAAAACACACTCTTCGCCAAGTCCACGCAGATGGTTATAGTGCTCATTGAGACTTCCTCTTCTGCTGATGGTTGTGTCGCAACTCCATCATGGCCGTCGAGGCCGAAAGGGGAGGAAGTCTCTTTTTACTCATCCAAGCGGACGGCTCTGCCGCCCTCAACTCAAGCGTTAGACCCCAAGGAGACGTCATGACTACCCCAGTGGAAGCGCCTCGCACTACCTACTACCAGGCTTTCATCCGCGATGGACATAAATGCGTCTATTGCGGCAAGGACATACTTGAGTCCTTGGATAGCTTTGCAGCATCTCATCTCGATCACCTCAAGCCTCGCCGCACTGGTGGTACGGATGAGCCCATCAACTGTGTAACAGCGTGCGCGGTTTGCAACAGCATGAAGGGCGGTTTTGATCCGTCTCCGGAGGGACCAGTGACCCCGAACACATTCGATTCTGCGGTTGCTGCCGCTCGTGCATATATCACCGAGAAGCGAGAGGGCACTACCCCTTGCAGCTATGTTCGTGACTACGCGTATTGGCTCAAAGAGTCAGGGCGTGCGGTCTAACAATTCACTCGATGCGGTTCGTACCTATCGAACGACAATAGGATATTTTCCAATGCAGAGCTCAGACGGATCACCATGCGCAATCTGCGGATCACGGACGGATCGCGTTCAAGGAAGGAGCGGACGTGCTTGTCGGACGTGCTTGTCGGAAGTGCGTAGGAATTGCGGCGGCTGGAATGATTGAGAGGTCGTTGTCGCCTGCTGGGCCAATGACCGCTTCTGATCGTTGTCTGCTGTGTGGGGACAACGTAGTTTTCAACGGCAATATCGCGGCATTCGCTGGCTCTTACAGAATCTGCTTCGGATGCGTGCGGGACGTACTGGAATCTTCGAACGAGCTGAGCAATGGCGCCATGGCACAGGTGCCGTTGGCGGCGGCTAACAATTCCGTCAGAGACTTCCAGTCAACCTCAGGCGCATGATGTTTTTGCCCTGAGCGTTCGGGCCACCGCTGGTCATCGTGTTGTGCTGCTGGTGCGTACTGCGTGTCAGTGCTGCGCGGGTTCGGCTAATGTCAGACTGGATTTCCATCCCGCATCGGATGCTGCAAACGGGTGCGCGGGTCGCAGTCCACATCCCGCGTCAGCATCGCCCCGATCCGCCCCGCACGTTTGTTGGCGATGGCCACGATCAGCTTGTCGGACTATGAGGATTATCACTAATGGCCATGTTCAAGCCTCCTCACCCTGGTGAGTTCATTACCGAGGTCTACCTCGAACCCAACGGCATCAGTGGTCGCGAGCTCGCGGAGAAGCTCGATGTGGCGGCGTCCACTCTCAGCCGTATCCTCAAGAGCACCAGTCGGGTTACCCCGGAGATGGCACTCCGTCTTTCCAAGGCGATAGGCCGCTCTCCGGAGAGTTGGCTCGCCATGCAGGATGCTCATGATCTTTGGGTGGCCCGCCAGACGGTCAACCTAAAAGGGGTTGGCAAGCTCAAGCTGGCAGCGGCCTGACTTCTCCCGCAAGAGACTTTCCGTCAACACCGGGCGCATGATGTTTTTGCCCTGAGCTTTCGGGCCACTGCTGATCATCGTGTTGTGCTGCTGGTGCGAGCTGCTTGTCATTGCTGCGCAAATTCAACGAATGTCAGACTGCATTTGCGTCCCGCAAAGGGAGTTCCTTCAGTCATGGGCGGTCCTGTTGAGTCGATGCCGCTGGCTCGGACCTGTGTATAAACCGCACCCGAAGACCTTTTTTGTTCATCGGACTGTCCGATGTGCGGGGATCAGCCGGAACACCGTTTGGACGTCCATCCAGTTAGTCGGGTTCTCTTCGGGGTGCCTGTGGCTCCGCTTATTTGACGTGGAAAGGCGTAGCGCATTACTCATATCCGCCAAAGCGACGTCTTGGCATTGGACGAAAGGCGAGCGCGACGATTGAGGCGATGCTCGCTACGCCCCATATCGATGCAATGAGTTCGCCCGTTCCAACCCGCGATGACACCTCAAAGGCGGCGCACGACGCCGTGCTGGATGCTTTTCATCCGGCGGTCGCGGCGTGGTTCAGGCGCAGCTTTCCGGCGCCCACGGCGGCGCAGGCTGCCGCGTGGCCGGCGATCGGCGCCGGACAGCACACGCTGGTGGCGGCGCCCACGGGTTCGGGCAAGACGCTCACGGCTTTCCTGGCGGCGATCGACGCGCTGGTGCGCGAGGGCATCGCGGGCACCTTGGCGGACGCGACCAGCGTGTTGTACGTGTCGCCGCTGAAAGCGTTGTCGAACGACATCCACGTCAATCTGGAAGCGCCGCTGGCGGGGATCCGCGCGGAGTTGCAAGCGCTTGGATTGCCGGACGTGGCGATCCGCACCGCGGTGCGCACCGGCGACACGCCGCAGTCCGAGCGCACGCGGTTGCGCAAGCGCCCGCCGCACATTCTGGTGACGACGCCCGAATCGCTGTACGTGCTGCTCGGCTCGGCATCCGGTCGTGCGATGCTGTCCACCACGCGGACGGTGATTGTCGACGAGATCCATGCGATTGCCGGCAGCAAGCGCGGCTCGCATCTCGCATTGTCGCTGGCGCGACTGGAGGCGCTGTGCCAGCGACGCTTGTTGCGGATCGGCTTGTCGGCCACGCAGAAGCCAATCGAAAAGGTTGCCGAGTTTCTGGTCGGCGCGCCCTCTGCCCTGCTGCCCTCGACTGCAGAAGATGCGCGCAGGACGGATCAGGGTCCGGCGCTCACCAACCGCTCCGCTTCGCTCGAAGCCTCAGCTGATCCGTTTCTCGAAAAGGAGCGCGTCCCCCAAAGAGAAAGCGGAGCGAAGATCGATTGCACGATCGTGGACGTGGGCCACGCGCGTCCGCGCGATCTGGCCATCGAAGTGCCGCCGGTGCCGCTGGAAGGGGTGATGTCGAACGATGTCTGGGCGCTGGTCTACAACCGCGTCGCGCAACTGGCGCAGGCGCATCGCACCACGCTGGTGTTCGTCAACACGCGGAGGATGGCCGAGCGTGCGGCGCGACACCTGTCCGAGCGGCTGGGCAAGGCGGTGGTCGCGGCCCATCACGGCAGCCTGGCGAAGGAGCAGCGGCTGGATGCCGAACAACGGCTCAAGCGTGGCGAACTCCAGGTGTTGGTGGCGACCGCTTCACTGGAACTGGGCATCGACATTGGCGATGTCGACCTGGTCTGCCAGCTCGGTTCGCCGCGCTCGATCTCCGCGTTCCTGCAGCGCGCCGGTCGTTCCGGCCACAACGTCGACGGGACGCCGAAGGCGCGACTGTTTCCGACCACGCGCGACGACTTGGTCGAATGCACCGCACTGCTCGACTGCGTTCGCCGCGGCGAGCTGGACACGCTGATCATGCCTTCGCAGCCACTCGACGTGCTGGCGCAGCAGATCGTCGCGGAGGTTGCGTGCAATGCGTGGGACGAAGATTCGCTGTACGCGTTGATCCGCCGTGCCACGCCCTATCGCGATCTGCCGCGCGAAGATTTCGATGCCGTGGTGCGGATGCTGGCCGAAGGCTTTACTACCCGTCAGGGGCCGCGCTCGGCGTACCTCCATCGCGACGCGGTGAACCGGCAGTTGCGTCCGCGCCGCAGCGCGCGCCTGGCTGCGCTCACCTCCGGCGGCACCATTCCGGACAACGCCGATTACAAGGTGGTGCTGGAGCCGCAGTCGATCATCGTCGGCACCGTGAACGAGGATTTCGCGGTCGAGAGCATGGCCGGCGACACCTTCCAGCTTGGCAATACCAGCTATCGGATCCAGCGCGTCGAGCGTGATCGGCTGCGGGTCGAGGACGCGCACGGCGCGCCGCCAAACATTCCGTTCTGGCTGGGCGAGGCGCCGGGGCGCAGCAATGAACTGTCATTCGGAGTGTCTCGTCTGCGCGAGGAGATTGCCGTGCAACTCGACCGCGGCGGTGCGACTGCCGCACTCGACTGGCTGCATGACCAGCTCGCGCTGGACGACGCCGCCGCACAACAACTGGTCGATTACCTGGCGCGCGCGAAGGTTGCGCTTGGCGCGCTGCCGAGTCAGCACACGCTGGTGCTGGAACGCTTCTTCGATGCCTCCGGCGGCACCCAGTTGGTGATCCACACGCCGTGGGGCAGCCGCATCAACCGCGCGTGGGGGCTGGCGCTGCGCAAGCGCTTCTGTCGCCAATTCAATTTTGAACTGCAGGCCGCCGCGACCGAGGACGCGATCGTGCTGTCGCTGTCGACCAGCCACAGTTTTCCGCTGGAAGAAGTGGCGCACTACCTGCATTCGAGCAGTGCCGAGCACGTGTTGATCCAGGCGTTGCTCGACTCGCCGCTGTTTCCCGCCCGCTGGCGCTGGAATGCGGTGACCGCGCTGGCGCTGCCGCGCTTCACCGGCGGCAAGCGTACGCCGCCGCCGCTGCAACGCATGAAGAGCGAGGACCTGCTCGCCGCGGTGTTTCCCGATCAGGTCGCCTGCCTGGAAAACATCATCGGCGAGCGCGAGGTGCCCGAGCATCCGCTGGTCCGCCAGACCATGCACGATTGCCTGCGCGAGGCGATGGACTTGGACGGCTGGCTGCGCGTGTTGCGCTCACTTGAAGCGGGCGAGATCACCATCGTCGCGCGCGATCTGGCCGCGCCCAGTCCATTGGCCGCCGAGGTGTTGAACGCCGCGCCGTACGCCTTCCTCGACGACGCACCGCTGGAAGAGCGCCGCACCCACGCCGTGCAGATGCGCCAGTGGAACGGTGCCGACAGTGCCGACGACCTGGGCCGGCTCGACCCGCAGGCCATTGACGCCGTGCGCGCCGAAGCGTGGCCGCAGGTGCGCGATGCCGACGAGATGCATGAGGCGCTGACTTTGCTGGGATTTGTCACGACCGCGGAAGTAAACGCCAACCAAGGCTGGGAAGAGCGGCTGCAGGCGCTGGCCTGCACGCAGCGCGCCACCTTGCTCACGACCACGACTGAAGGCGCTTCCACAGAAAACCCCATGCACCACGTATGGACGTCCGCCGAGCTATTGCCGCCATGGCACGCGGTGCATGCCGATGCGGCTCTGCAGCCACCCATCGCCGCGCCCGCCGAATACGCCGCGCAATCCTGGTCGCGCGAGGGCGCGCTGCTGGAACTGGTACGCCGTCGTCTCGGTGGGCTGGGCCCGGTCACCGTGCCGGCACTGGCGCAGTCGCTGGCGGTTGATGCAAGCGAGATTGAACAGGTTCTGCTGCACCTGCAAGCCGAAGGTTTCGTCATGCAGGGCCGCTTCACCCGCGATGCTCTCGACACCGAATGGTGCGAGCGTCATCTGCTGGCGCGCATCCACCGTTACACCATCGGCCGGCTGCGCCGCGAGATCGAGCCGGTCAGTCGCCGCGTGCTGATGCGCTTTCTGTTCGACTGGCAGCACGTATCGGCGGCTACGCGTGGCACAGGCCCGGACGCGCTCGCCACCACGCTGGAGGTGCTGGAAGGCTACGAAGCGGCAGCCGGTGCGTGGGAGGCAGAGTTGCTGCCCGCGCGGGTGGCCGACTACTCGATCCAGTGGCTGGACGAACTGTGCCGTGCCGGGCGCGTGGTGTGGACGCGATTGCGCAGCGGCGGTGGCGGTGCTGGCGGCCCGGTGCGCAGCACGCCGATCGTGCTGCTTCCGCGCCAGCAGATGGCCGTCTGGATGGCTGCTTCAAATCGCGGTGAGACGATGGACGCGCCGTTGTCATCACGCGCCGCAGCGGTGG
>JBBSSB010000023.1:0-10524 GCA_038242455.1 Lysobacterales bacterium | reverse complement strand
GTCACGATCTCGCCCATGGTCTTGCCGGCCTGGTCGACCAGCGCGGTGCCGTTCTCGACCTTGTGCACCGAGTCGTCGATCAGGGTCTTGATCTCCTTGGCGGCTGCTGCTGAGCGTTGTGCGAGCGAGCGCACCTCCGAGGCGACCACGGCGAAACCGCGGCCCTGCTCGCCGGCACGAGCGGCTTCCACTGCCGCGTTCAACGCCAGGATGTTGGTCTGGAATGCGATGCCATCGATCACGCTGATGATGTCCACGATCTTGCGCGAGGACTCGTTGATGCCGCTCATGGTCGTGACGACGCGGCTCACCACCTCTCCGCCGGCTTCGGCCACTTCCGCGGCGCCAATGGCGAGCTGGTTCGCCTGACGGGCGTTGTCGGCGTTCTGGCGCACGGTGGAGGTAAGTTCCTCCATCGAGGAGGCGGTCTCCTCCAGCGAGGCGGCCTGCTGCTCGGTGCGGCGCGACAGGTCATTGTTGCCGGCGGCGATTTCGCTGGCCGCGGAACTGATCGCATCACTTCCGTGACGGATCTGACCAACGATTTCCGACAACTGGCGAGCGGTGTCGTTTGCATCGCTTGCCAGACGGCCAAACTGACCGGGTAGGGTGCTGTCTGCTTGCTGGGTAAGGTCACCCTGCGCCATCGAGGTCAGCAGGTCACCCACCTCGTTCAAGCCGCGGTCCGCACTGGCCATCAGCTCGTTCAGCCCCATGATCATGTCGCGATACACGAACTGGAACCGGTCAGCATCGCCGCGCAGGCTGAAGTCTCCAGCCACGGCCGCATCTACCAGCATCTTGATTTCAGCGGTCACCGACTCGGTGTTCGTCTTGACTGCGTCTACCGCGGCAGTGACTTCCGCCTTGGTGCCAGGGAAGCGTTCGATGTCACCGGAGAGGTCGCCGTGTGCGTAGGCACCGACCATTTCAATGGTTTTGCGGGTCAAATCGATGTGCGATGCGACCAGCGTGTTTATTTCTTCAGCCATCTCTCCAAACGCGCCTGGAAGCGCGGCAGCGTCCAAGCGCTCCTTGATGTTACCGGCCTGGTGTGCTTCGTAGACGTCGTGCTGCGCAGCGGAGAAGGTCCGGAGGCTGGCAACGGCACGATCCAGACTGCGAGCGATGTCGCGCAGCTCGTCTTGACTGTCGACGCGGACGCTCTCCGGGAATTCGCCGGCGGCGATGGATTCGCTGGCCTGCTGGATCTTGAGCAACGAATCCCGCGTGCTGCGGCTGAACCCCAGAAAGAGGTACCCCGCGATCAGCAGCATCAGCGCCAGCATCGACCACGTGAGGTTGGCCGCGCGCGTCATGCGCGAGATCTGAGCTGCCGCAGCGGCGTCGAGCGAGTTGATGGATCCCACCATTGCGGCGGCCATCGCCAACTGGGTAGCGTGTTCGCGTGCAGCCATTTTCCCGACGGGCCATTCCGGGATTTCGGCGTCCAGGATGTGTGTGGCGATTGCGTCATTCTGCTTGCCCATCGCCGCCAGAGCGTTCTGGATCGGTTTGCCGGCAGTGGTGGCGAGTACGGGCATGCGCGCTTCGGCGTTGGTCAGTTCCAGCTCGATCCGGCTGCGCAGAAAGTCCTGCATCGCGCGTGACACAGCCAATCCCGTGCGGTCGTCTACCCAGATGGCGCCTTCGCCGAGGACGCGCAGTCCCACCTCGCCCTGTTGAGAGGTGTACTCGGCCAGGGTCGGCAACCACTCGCTGGCGGCACGGCCCATGTAGAGGACGGTAGGCTCCTGTGAATGTGAAAGACCCGTGTGCTCCGCGACCAACCCCATCAGTCCGCGTACCTGCTGAATCGTCGACTCGGTCACGTCGGCGCCACCCTCGCCGTTGGCGACACTTGCCCATCCATCCTGGGCCTGCTTGAAGGCGGTTCGGACATCGGCATTCTTTAACGCCACGTCGGCCCAGGTTGCGGCCGCCCCCAGTTCCGCCCCTGCGCTGGTTGCAGCACTGGCGAGCTCCGTTGCCGCCACATCCTGCTTGGCCGAAATGCGGGTGCTCAGCTGCCGATGGGACTGCATGGCCAACATGGCCCGTTGCAGGTGCGACAAACCTTGCGTGGCGGTGCGCTGTTGTTTGACCGCGACGATATCGATGTTGGTGCGTACGACCAGCATGCCGGCCAGCAGGCCACACGTCAGCATGAAGGCCGCACCAATGACCAATGCCTTGTGGCCGAAGCGGAGTCGCGCCATCAGCTTCATGGCCGGCGACAGGGCACGGTCCAACAGGGTGGAAGAGGAGCTAGTGGACATCGGAGGCCTCGGAGAGTGAATCGTTCTGGTCGATATCGAGGTCAACGGCGGTGCGAAGGAAAACTTTAGAAATCGAAGGTAATCGGCAGAGTCGCTAAAGAAAGCCCTGTGACGGCCGATGTGTGGGATAGCAGCACGAGCATCGCTCCCGCTTCGAGCGCTTTACAGAAACAGCCTGTCCCAATCCGTCGTGCCCATCCCATACCAGGAGTCCTTCATGTCCCGCTACCAATCCCTTGCCGTCGCAGCACTTGCCCTTGCGTTCGCGTTCCCCGCGGCGGCCCAGGCTCTCAGCCCGGTCAAACGCGTTGAGCCGACTTACCCCGCCGACGCCGCGCGTAACCGGACCGAAGGGTTCGTCGAGGTGGAGTTCACCGTAGGTGCCGACGGCAAAGTGGTAAGTGTTTCTGTCGTCAACGCTCGGCCGTCGCGCACGTTCGAGTCCGCCGCAGTGAGCGCCGTGAAGCAGTGGACGTTCCAGCCGGGCGGTGGCCGCGGCAAGGTGCGTCTGGACTTTAACCTGTGAGGGATGGCGTGAAGTGACGAGCGCATAGTCCCAAAGAAAAACGCGCCGTTTCCGGCGCGTTTTTCTTTGGCTTCGAATCCCTATGTGCGCGCAGCAACGGGTTACTGCAATGCGGCAGCCTCAGCCACAAGACCCATCTCGGTGCTGGTCATGAGGCGCTCTATATCCAGCAAAATCAGCATGCGCTCGTCAAGTGTGCCGATACCGGTGAGGAACTGGCGATCAATGGTTGCCCCCAGCTCGGGAACCGGACGAATCTGATCGCTGCATAGACGTATGACATCCGACACGCTGTCCACCACGATGCCGACGATCCGATCGGACACGTTCAGTACGATCATCACTGTCACTGCGGTGTAATCGGCGTTGGCGAGACGGAACTTCAAGCGCATATCGATCACCGGAACGATGGTTCCGCGCAGGTTGATGACGCCTTTGATGTAGTCAGGGGCATCGGGCAAACGGGTAACGGAGTCGTAGCCGCGAATTTCCTGGACTTTGAGGATGTCCACGCCGTACTCCTCTGTGCCCAATGCGAAGGTCAGAAATTCGCTGTTGTCGGTGTCGCCATCCAGCCCCGTCTGGGCATGCGCTGCACGCGGAGCGAGAAGAGAGCGGTTCGGGTTGGGGCTGGTCATGGTGGGGTGTCCTTGTTGCAATCCGCGGTCGCGGTAATGGTGGGATGGGGAGAAAGGTCAGGCCGCTGCGGACAGCGCAGCGCCGGCCGCGATTCCGCCAGCATCAATGATCAAAGCGACGCGTCCATCGCCCAGAATGGTTGCGCCGGAGATGCCCGGAATCCGGCGGTAGTTGGCTTCCAGGTTCTTCACCACCACCTGCTGCTGGCCAAGCAGTTCGTCGACCTCCAGCGCTAGACGGCGACCACCACTTTCGACGACCACCGCAATGGGTGCGGACGCAGCGTCCTCCGCCGGCGGCAACTGGTATTGCTCGCGCAGATTGATCAGCGGCAGGTATTCGTCGCGTACATGCAGTACCCGGGTGTCACCGGCAATGGTGCGCACTTCGTGTGGCTGGGGCTGCAAAGACTCGATCACCATGTTGAGCGGCAGGATGAAAACCTCGTCGCCGACCGCAACGGACATCCCGTCAAGAATCGCGAGCGTCAATGGCAGGCGAATCGATACCGTGGTGCCGACGTTCTGTTCACTCCGCACTTCGACCTGGCCGCCCAACGCCAGGATATTGCTCTTCACCACGTCCATGCCCACGCCACGTCCCGACAGGTCCGATAGCGCGTCTGCAGTTGAGAAGCCGGGGTGAAACACCAGATCCCAGACCTGCGCGTCGGTGGGATTTTCGGGCAGCGGCAAGCCGCGCTCGAGCGCCTTGGCGATGATGCGGTCCCGGTCCATGCCGCGGCCGTCGTCTCCAACCTCAATCATGATGTGGCCGCCCTGGTGGGATGCGTTCATCGTTATCGTGCCGGTCTCTTCCTTGTTGTTGGCCAGACGTTCAGCGGGACACTCCAATCCGTGATCGATGGCATTGCGCATGAGGTGTACGAGGGGGTCGACAATTTTCTCGATCATTCCCTTGTCCAGCTCGGTTGCTTCCCCGAAGGTGCGCAGGCGGACCTTCTTGTCGAGCCGCGATGCCAGGTCGCGCACCATCCTAGGGAAACGGCTGAAGGCAAACTCCACCGGCAGCATGCGAATGCTCATGACCGCTTCCTGCAGATCGCGGGTATTGCGGTCAAGTTGGCCGAGCCCAGTTAACAAGGTCTCGTTGATAACCGGATCCAGGGTTTCCGATCGTTGCCGCAGCATCGCCTGGGTGATGACCAACTCGCCTACCAGGTTGATCAGCGCATCCACTTTGGCTACCGCAACGCGGATGGATGAGTCGGCATCCGCATTTGCCGCGCGGACCGACGCGGCGGAACCACCGGTCACGCCGGGAGTGGCGTCGGCTGACGCAGCCGACGCGGAGATGGGCGACAACTGGTCCGCCGAGCCTGCTGCGACGGACTGGATCGAGAGCTCACACTGATCCTCGACCCACGCGAAAGCCTCGACTATGGCTGCACGCGGCACATTGCCGGGCAACAGCAGATCCCAGGCCAGATGCGCCTCGAATGGGTCGAGCACGTCGAATGGCGGCAGCCGGTCGTCGACACACGTAGCAGTCAGCTCGCCATGCCCGCCCAGCTCTCGCAGGATTCGCAGGGGATCGTTTCCGGTCATGAACAGCGACGTTTCCGGGCGGAATCCGATACGCCAGTGATCCGGCTCGTCGGCGTCGCGCGCCGCACCTGCGACTACGGGTGTCGCAACGGCTTCGCTCTCGAGAAGTCGATTCAGCTGGGAGCGAGCTCGATTCAACGCCTGCTGGTCGTTGTCACCACCGTGCTCCGCAACGCCGAGCAATCCGCGCAATACATCCACGGAGTCGAGCAAAGCATCAATGGCGACAGGGTCCAGATGCCGATCCCCCGCACGTGCCTCGTCGAGCAATGTCTCCAGCAGGTGAGTCAGGTCGGTGACGTCGCGGAAGCCGAAAGTGGCCGCGCCACCTTTGATGGAGTGGGCCGAGCGGAAGATGACGTTGATCGTGTCGCGATCCTCTTCGACCGGAGCGCAGCCCGGTTCCATGTGGGTTTCAAGGCGTAGCAAGCCTGCTTCCATGGCTTGCAGGCCTTCACGGCTTTCCTCGAAAAACGCGGCGTGGAACTGGGTAATGTCCATGATGTCAGGAGAGAACCTTGCGAACCGTGGCGAGCAACTGCTCCGGGTCGAACGGTTTGACCAGCCACCCTGTAGCGCCGGCGGCCCGCCCCTCCTGTTTCTTGTCGCCGCCCGACTCGGTGGTGAGCATCAACAGCGGGGTGAACTTGTATTCGGGCAGCTGGCGCAGGCGCCGTATCAGCTCGATCCCATCCATGCGCGGCATGTTGACGTCGGTGACCACAGCGTCGAAACGCGTGGTTTTGGCGATTTCCAGTGCGGCCTGGCCGTCCTCCGCCTCCCGCACGGTGTAGCCGCCCGAGGACAACGCGAAGGCCACCATCTGCCGCATCGAGGTGGAATCGTCAACGATCAACAGCAGGGCACTCATGCAGAATCTCCATTTGCTTCAAGGCCGTCGCACTCGTTCGGATGACACCCCAGTCCTAAGCTGTCGACCAGCGCGAGCACGCGTGCCGCGTCGATCAGAGCCGGAGAAGCCAGCCTGATAGTAGTGGTCCGTCCGGCAGTGGCGCGGTCGCGGATAAAAGAATGGAGCAGTTGCAGACCAGCGGTGTGGACACGCTCGACACGGTCGCCTGTGAGCGCGATCGGGCCGGCATCATCGAGATACGGAGCCAGCGCGGCGCGCAGTTCGGCAACATGTTCGATGCCCAGATCAGGTTGTAGCGTCAGTTCATTCATGGGGACGGTCAGTCGAGGCGGTCGAGAAGGTTTAACGGCAGTGCCTGCGGGTACTTGAGTGCCCGCGAGAACGGACCTGACAGCTGGCCGAGAGTGCCGCGGGGGCGATCAGTTGAAAAGGGCGTTCGCGTCGAGCAGCACTGTGGGCAGCGGGCCAACCCGTGCGATACCGACCATTCCGCCCGGGTCGGTGCCTGGCAGCGGCGGCTCAATGTGTTCCCGCGACAGCGTCACCACGTCGTCGACGGCCGAGACCAGAACGCCAATGAGCTCATCGGCGCGTTCCACCACGATGATGCGGGCTTGCTCGTCGGAGTCCACCCGACCTGTCCCCAGCCACTGCGCGAGATCGAACACCGGCACAACCTGGCCGCGCAGATTCATGACTCCCAACAGCGCGGGGGGCGTCCCACGCAGGCCAATAATGGGACTCATCCGCACCACTTCCTGCACGCGCAGCAGTTCAAATGCGTAACGATCCTTGCCCAACGCTGCCCGCAGCCATCGGTTGCCAGAGGTGCCTTGGGACACGCGACTGGACGTCCCGCGGTGCCCGTTGTCTGTGAGCGGCAGAGCCGGCTCAGGGAGTTGCCGCACGTTCGGGAGGGGTGGTGTGTCTTGCGCCGATCTCTGCGGATCTGGGCGCGCGTCGTCCGGCAATTCCGATGAGGTTCCGGGTACGAGTGTGACGGTCGGATCGGCGCCGGCAATCGCTTCCATCAAGGCCGCCGCCTTCGCCGCGGAGTCGGCGATGGCCCGTTTTTCCGCGTGCTGGTTCAACGGAGCCGGTGGCTCCGGTGCCAGCGGAGCGAGCAGCTCTTCCAGATAGGCGTCGACCATTTGCGCGCTCATGCGGCTTGTTCTTCTGCGGGAATGACAGCCAACAACCAACTCAAGGCGGAACGGTAGGCGTCTGCTCCGCGACCGGTGGGGGGCAGCGCTTCGGTCAAGGCCATGGCGTCGCGCAAACGCGTGTCCGTCGGTACCGCATGTGGCCAGACCAAGCCTTCGAAACGCTCGTGCAACTGATCCAGAACGCTCACGCCGGCGCGCGTCCGCCGGTCGAAGAGTGTCGGCAGGATATGCCGCGGTAGCGGTCGTCGGCGGGAGCGTTCGACCATGTCCGCAGTACGCAGCATGTCGTTCAGCCCGTGCATGGCCAACGGGTCGGTTTGGGTGGGAACGATCAGACGGTCGGCTGCCGCCAGCGCGTTGACCATCAGCAGGCCCAACGTGGGTGGGCAGTCCAGAAGCGCGTAATCGTAGCCGCCCCGAGCGGAGTGGAGCGCGCGCCCCAGAGCAAGGCCGAGTCCGGGCTGGGTTGCGCCACGTCGCTCCAGCGTTGCCAGCGCAGGCTGTGCGGCGACAAGCGTCAGTCCATCAATTTCCGTTCGCCGTGCAAGCGTGTACAGCTCTACGGCGACATTCGAGAACATGTCATGGGTGCCCGCTGGCGGCGGATCCGCAGGAACCCCGAATGCACGCGTCGTCGACGCGTGGGGATCGAGATCGATTAGAAGGACACGGTGCCCCATCGAGGCCAATCCCCGTGCCAGACAAAGCGAAGTGGTGGTTTTGCCCACGCCGCCCTTCTGGTTGGCTATGGCCCAAATCTGCATGTCAACCGGCTCCGGGATTTGAGGGGGGGCGCACTGGCGCAGTCACTGTCACTGATGAAACGGCCAGGAAGGCGGTGGTGTCGTTGCGATAGCTGTCGCTCGCCGCCAACGCGGGCGGGATTTTCGTGGTGATCGCGTCGGGGCCTTGGGGCGATGCCAGGATGACCAGCAAAACGCGACGATTGGCGTTACGCCCTTCGGCAGTCTTGTTGTCGCCAACGGGTTGATGTTCGCCGTAGCCGACAATCGCCAGCCGCGTAGCGTGCACGCCGGCCCCGATCATCTCGTGAACGACGCTTCCAGCACGTGCCGCAGACAACTCCCAGTTGGACGGGAAGCGTGAGGTGGCGATGGGCCGGTCGTCGGTATAGCCTTCCACCCGCACGGCGTTCGGCTCGTCGCGCAGGATGCCGGCTAGTTTGCGGACCGTGTCGACCGCCAGCGGACTCGGCTGCGCGACCCCGCTGGCGAACAGAATGTCGCTCTGGATCTCGACTTCAAGAAATGCCGGTCCCCGCCGCACGGTTACCAGCTTCTTGAGCACGAGTTCGGCCAACGCCTCCTGGATGCGTTGGCCGAGTTGATGCAACTCGCCTTGACGACGGCTCTCCAGCTCGACGATCGCCGATTCGGCGGAGGCCGCCGGGGCTGCCTCCGCCGGGGTGCCGGGGGGCGCTTGACCAAACGTTGGCATCTCCAGGACCTGCAGCATGCGCGGTGAATTGATGGGGGTGGCCGCCGCCGGACCGGCCTTGGAGGCGGCGGTCTGGATCGAGGGGCGGTCGAAGGCTGATCCGCGCAGCTGGGTCTTGCCCAGCTGGATCGGGCTTACCGTACGAGGCGGCCCGCCGAAGGCGGACGACAACGAGTCTGCCAGCACCCGGTACTTGCCTTCGTTGAGTGAAGAGATTGCGTACATCACCACAAAAAAGGCCAACAGCAGGGTCATCAGGTCGGCGTAGGGAATCGCCCACGCCTCATGGTTCTGATGTTCCTCATGCTGCGCGCGGCGAGCCATGTCAGTGCACGTAACCGTTCAAACGAGTTTCGATGTTGCGCGGGTTCTCGCCTTGCGCAATCGCGATCAGACCTTCGATCACCATTTCCCGCTCTTCGGCCTGGTTGTTGATCAGGCCCTTCAACTTGCTCGCGGCGGGCAGCAGCGCCAGATTGGCAGTGCCGATCCCGTAGATGGTGGCGGTGAACGCCGCGGCGATGCCGGAACCAAGCTTGCTGGGATCCGCCAGGTTTTTCATCACCGCGATCAGTCCCAGCACCGCGCCGACGATGCCCAGCGTGGGGGCGTAGATGCCCATGCCCTCAAACACCTTGGCCGCGGCGAGGTCGCGCTGCGATTGGCCGTGCAGCTCGATCTCCAGCATTTGCCGGATGGATTCCGGCTCCACGCCGTCGACCACCATCTGCAGGCCCTTGCGCACGAATGCATCGTCCTGCGCATCAACTTCCGGCTCAAGCCCAAGCAGGCCCTGCCGGCGCGCGATGGTGCTCCATTCGACGATCTTGGCGATCAGGGCCGGCCGGTCGCGGGACGGCGGCCGGAATACCCAGCGGACGATCTTCATCGCCCGCATGAAGGTATCCATGGGCGTCTGCACCAGGATCGCGGCCATGGTGCCGACGATCACAACGACAAACGCCGCAGGCGACCACAGCCCTGACAGGCCCGCGCCTTTCAATATGCTGCCGCCGATCAGGGCGATCAGGGCGAGCACGGTGCCGATGACGCTTAGTTTGTCCATGGATTCAATTAACGGTCATGACAAGGATTGCTTGAGCCGGCCCAACCCGCGAACGCCGGTCTGGTACAGCGCGTCCACGTCGAGGATCAATGACATGCGTCCATCTCCGATCAGGCTGGCGCCGGCATAGCCAGGCAGTCCGCGCAGGGTGCGCGGCAGGGCCTTGATCACCACTTCCTCGCGTCCACGCACCCGGTCCACGGCCAGGCAGAAGCGCTGCTCGCCGGTCTGGAGCACGACCACGGTCTGCTCGGCGAGCGTCCGCGGTGCTGCTTCGATTCCCAGCCATTGCCGCATGTCCAGCAGTGGCAAGGGCTGCTGGCGCAGGTCGATCACGTCCTGGCCGTCAATCGACATCGGGACGCCAGGAACGTGCGCCAGCACTTCGATCACACGCACCAGGGGCAAGGCGTAAACGTCCTGCCTGATCTCCACCAGCAGTGTGGGCAGGATTGCCAGCGTGAGGGGTACCCGGATGACGAAACGCGAACCCTGACCCGGTTCAGAGTGGATCTGCACTTGGCCGGAAAGCTCCCGGATGCGGGACTGCACCACGTCCATGCCGACCCCGCGTCCGGACAGGTCGCTGACCTCCGCCCGGGTCGAAAATCCGGGCAGGAAAAGCAGTTGCAGGCACTCGTCCGATGGCAATCGTGCGGCGGCGTCCGCGTCGATCAATCCCTTGCGTACGGCAATGTCGCGAATACGCTCTGGATCAATCCCGGCCCCGTCATCGCGTACTTCGATGACCACGTGGTCACCTTCCTGCTGTGCGGAAAGGCGAACGTGCCCCTGCTCAGGTTTGCCGGCACCGCGCCGGACATGGGGCGATTCAATGCCGTGATCGATCGCGTTGCGTACCAGGTGCACCAGCGGGTCGGCGAGTGCTTCGACCAGATTCCGGTCCAGCTCAGTCTCCGCACCCATGACGTCCAGTTCGACCTTCTT
>JBBSSB010000022.1:0-11325 GCA_038242455.1 Lysobacterales bacterium | reverse complement strand
CCAGTGCGGCCTCACTGGCGGGAAGGTCGAACTCCAGCAACTCGCGATAGCCCCAGTCACAATCGCGTCCGGCCCGCAGACTACTGCTGCCATGGCCGCGCCACTCATGCAGGAATACCGCCGCCCCGCTGGCCGCCAAAGCGCGCGCCAAGGGCAGGTAGTGCCTTGCTGCCACGCCCAATGCCGGTGACCACAGCACGCAAACGCGTGGGGTGGCGGGTATCACGGACAGCAGGTTCCAGCGATGGCCGTCGGTTGCGACCACCTCGAGTTCCTGCACCGGTAGCGTGGTGACTATGCCCATCCGTGTCTCAGCGATGCGTGCCGGTCACGCCGGCACCGTAGTGGTCAAGCACCACCATATCCGCCTGTCCCGGGCGATAGCCGCCCAACAGCGCCCGGTGCACATAGTCGGACGCCTCCTGGCAGGCCTCCCACAGATTCCGGCCCAGGGTCAGGTTCGCAGCAATCGCCGAGGCCAGCGTGCAACCAGTCCCGTGCGCTTCCAGCTGCAGGCGTGGGTGTTGGATGGATTGGATTTCCGCACCGACGGCGCTGGCAAGCAAATCGATCACGTCGCCACCGTCCTCCAGATGACCGCCCTTAAGCAGTACGGCGCGCGCACCGGAGTCCAGCAGCGCCTGGCAGGCCTCCTGCATCGCCGATTGCGTGGCAACAGCGCGTCCCAGCAGCAGCTCCGCTTCCGGCAGATTTGGGGTGATCACGGACGCCAGCGGCATGAGCCGCTCGCGAAGCGCGTTCAGCGCCGCCGACTCCAGCAGTCGCGCGCCGGAGGTAGCCACCATGACTGGGTCCAGCACCACGTGGGCAGGGCGGTGGTATTCCAGCGCATCGGCTACGGCGCGGATAACCTCGGCGCTCGCCAACATGCCGAGTTTGACCGTGCCAATCCGGAAGTCGTCAAAACAGGCGTCGATCTGTGCGCGCAGAAACCCCGTGTCCGGCACGTGCACGGCAGTGACGCCGCGGGTGTGTTGCGCGGTCAGCGCTGCGATCGCGCTGAGTCCGTGTACCCGATGGGCAGCGAAGGTCTTCAAGTCGGCCTGGATGCCAGCGCCGCCGCCCGAGTCGGAGCCGGCGATGGTGAGTGCGCAGACGACCTGTGAGGAGTTCATGGGACCTTGGATAATGACGGAATAGGGATCGACCATACCATTGCGTGTGGTTGCTTGACGCTCTGTTGCGATCGATGTGTCCGAAACGGTCCTGCTAGCAACAGGGGAGTACCATTGGACATGATGTTTGGTACATCGATAGTCATGTATTTAAGTTAGCTTCTGCCACTGGAGACTTCCCGATGATCACCGCAGCCCAGATGCGCGCCGCGCGCGCGTTGGCTGGTGTCGACCAGCGCCAGCTGGCGAAACTGGCCGGAGTTTCACTGCCCACCATCCAGCGTATGGAGGCCAGTACTGGAAACGTACGTGGGCTGGTGGAGACGCTGACCCGTGTGGTCACCGCCTTGGACACAGCGGGAGTCGAGCTGATCGGCGAGAGCGCCCCAAGTGCAGGCAGCGGGCGCGGCGTAAGGCTGAAGGAAACACAGTCATGATCGCGCTGATCGAGAGCTATCGCGCGGGGCTGTTCAAGCGGGCGCACTGGCTGCCCAACATTGCCGCCGGCGTCATTGTCGGCATCGTCGCACTGCCGCTGGCCATGGCCTTCGCGATTGCATCCGGGGTCAAACCGGAGCAGGGCCTCTACACCGCAATCATTGCCGGCGCGCTGGTATCGATCTTCGGTGGCACACGGCTGCAGATCGCCGGTCCGACCGGTGCCTTCATCGTGATTCTCGCCGGCGTCGTCGCCCAGTTCGGGGTGGAAGGACTGCTGGTGGCGACGTTGATGGCTGGCGTGATCCTGGTCCTGATGGGCCTGGCGCGACTTGGCACGGTGATCCGCTTCATCTCGGACCCGGTCATTGTCGGCTTCACTGCCGGTATCGCGGTCATCATCTGGGTTGGCCAGTGGCAGTATTTTTTCGGCTTGCCAGCGCCGAGCGGAGAGGCGTTCTACCAGAAGGGATTCGCTCTACTGCAGTCACTACCCCAGCTGCATCAGACCACGACGTTGCTCGGCGTGGGCAGTCTTGCGCTGGTACTGCTCGGCCCTCGCATACCCGGCCTATCCAAAGTGCCCGGACCGCTGCTGGCGATGATCGTCGCGACGGTGATCGCGACCGCGTTCCAGCTGCCAGGCGTTGCCACCATCGAGACTGCCTACGGCGCGATTCCACGCTCGCTGCCGTCCTTCCAATGGCCAGCGATGAGCTTCGATCAGGTCACGATGTTGCTGCCCGCGGCCTTCACCATCGCGATGCTCGGTGCAATCGAGTCCCTGCTTTCGGCGGTGGTTGCCGACGGCATGGCAGGCACTCGTCATGACTCCAATCAGGAGCTGATCGGGCAGGGCGTAGCCAACATCATCTCGCCGCTGTTCGGTGGCATCGCAGCGACCGGGGCGTTGGCACGCACCGCTACCAACTTCCGCAACGGTGCCACCAGTCCGTTGGCCGGCATCGTCCACTCGGTCACGCTGGTGCTGGTGTTGCTCGTGATCGCGCCCTACGCAGGCAAGGTGCCGCTGGCTGCGCTGGCGGCCATCCTGTTCGTGGTGGCATGGAACATGAGCGAGGCCAGCCGTTTTTTGCGGATGGTGCGTCTCGCACCGCGTGCCGACACGGTGATCCTGCTGATCACGTTTTTCCTGACCATCCTCACCGATCTCGTGGTGGCAGTGAATATCGGCGTGATCCTGGCGATGTTCCAGTTTGTGCGCCGCATGTCGACTTCAGTGGAGGTGGTGGCGCAGGACCAACATTCATTGCAGGGCGAGCTTGACCAGCTGGGTGTCGCCCATTTGCCAGCCGACGTGATGGTCTACTCGATCAATGGACCGTTCTTCTTTGGCTCAGTGGAGTCGCTCGACCGCGCACTCTCGTGGACCTCGAAGGCACCCAGGTTTCTGGTCCTGCGACTGGACCGCGTGCCGGTGTTGGACGCGACCGGCCTGAAACGGCTGGAAACCACGATCCGTTCCCAAGCCCACAAAGGCGTGCGCATCCTGTTGTGCGGCGCGAGCCAGCGAGTGTTGCGCAAGCTGGCCCGGGCCGCAATCGTCAGTCGCGACGATCCATCAAGCTACTTCGCCGACCTCGGCGAGGCGCTGGCATTCATCGAGCGGGCGAAGGCTGCCGATGATGAGCAGACCTCCCCGCCTCACAACACCTCGGACGCGTAATCAGCCAGTCGTGAACGCTCACCGCGACGCAGCGTCACGTGCGCGCTGTGCGGCCAGTCCTTGAAGCGGTCGACTGCGTAGGTCAGGCCAGACGTGGTCTCGGTGAGGTAGGGCGTGTCGATCTGCTCGACGTTGCCCAGACAGATGATCTTGGTCCCGGGACCGGCGCGGGTGATCAGGGTCTTCATCTGTTTGGGGGTGAGGTTCTGGGCCTCGTCCAGAATCAGCCAGCGACTCAGAAACGTGCGCCCGCGCATGAAGTTCAGCGAGCGGATCTTGATCCGGCTGGCCAGCAGATCGTTGGTCGCCGCACGGCCCCAGCTGCCGCCCGCCTGATTGTGGGTCAGCACTTCCAGATTGTCGGTAAGCGCGCCCATCCACGGCGTCATCTTCTCCTCCTCGGTGCCCGGCAGGAAGCCGATATCGTCGCCGACGCTGACGGTCGCGCGGGTCATGATGATCTCGCGGTAGCGTTGCTGATCCATCGTCTGCGCCAGCCCCGCGGCGAGTGCCAACAGGGTTTTACCGGTGCCGGCGGTCCCCAACAGGGTGACGAAGTCGATCTCCGGATCCATCAAGACGTTCAGGGCGAAGTTCTGCTCGCGGTTACGCGCCGTGATGCCCCACACCGCATGCTGGGCGTGGCGATAATCGTCCACGATTCGCAGTACCACGGTCTCAGGACCGACTGAGGTGACCTGCAATTCCGTCTCGTCGTCTCCGGGCAGGTGCAGAAACTGGTTGGGATACCAGGTGTCGTCTTCTACCCGGTTGACTTCGTAGTACGTGTGGCCACGCTCCGTCCACGAGCGCAGGTCCTTGCCATGGCTCCGCCAGAAATCGGCTGGCAGCTCGGTCGCGCCGGTATATAGCAAGCTGAAATCGTCCAGCGCGCGGTCGTTCTCGTAATCCTCGGAGACACTGCCGGCGATCGCCGACTTGATCCGCAGGTTGATGTCCTTGGAGACAAACACCACGTCGGCCGACGGCTCGGCTTCCTGTAGCGCCAGGATCGCACCGAGGATGGCGTTGTCAGGCACCACTGCGCCGAAGCGCTTGCCTGCATCGAAATTATCGGTCTGGAACCGCAGGCAACCACCACCGGTCTGGTTGCGCAGCTTGAGTCCGCCGGGGGGCGCGAGCGGGATGCCCTCGGCGATTTTGTCCGTGCCGGCGGCCTCCACGAGTTCGTTGAGGAAGCGGCTGACCTGGCGCGCGTTGCGGCTGGCGTCGGTGGTGCCCTTCTTGCCGTTGTCCAGCTCCTCGATCACCTGCATCGGCAGGTAAACGTCATGCTCGTGGAACTTGAACAGGGCTGTGGGGTCGTGCATCAGCACGTTGGTATCAAGTACGTAGGTCCGCTTGGTTTTCGTCATCACGAACTCCGAAGTGCGTTCAACGCATTGAGGGGTGCCGGTTACGACGCAGTGCCGGCGTGCTCGAGCAGGACTTCCAGTACAGCCTGCGCGTGACCCGGCACTTTCACCGGTTGCCACGTGTGGGCGATGACGCCGGCCGGGTTGATCAGGTACGTGCTGCGCACGATCCCCATCACTTTGCGGCCGTACATGTTCTTCTCGCGGATCACGCCGAACGCATTGCACAAGGCCTCGTCGGCATCACTCACCAGCGCGAATCCCAAGGCCTGCTTGGCGATGAAGTTCTGGTGGGTCTTCACCGAATCGCGCGAGACACCGAGGATGCGCGCGTTCGACGCGTCAAACTGTGGCAGAAGCGATGTGAAGTCCCGGCTCTCGGTGGTGCATCCCGGCGTGTTGTCCTTGGGATAGAAATACAACACCAGCCAATGGCCGCGGTAGGCGGCGAGGGTGGTGGATTCTCCGCTGGACAGCGCCAGCGGGAGATCGGCGGGAACGTGGTCACCGGTGTCGAGCATCGATCAGGCTCCTCAGAACTTCATCGGGTCCAGGATCGCATCCAGATTCAGGTGGTCGCAGAATTCCAGAAAGTCATCGCGTAGCGCGGCAATGTGCATGCTGGCTGGAACGCCGATGGTGATTTGTGCGGAAAACATGTCCGCGCCGGTCTGCATCGCCCGGTAGCGGGTGCAATGCAGGCTTTCAATGGTGATGCCTTGGCGATCGAAGAAGTCCGCCAGCTGGTAGGTGATGCCGGGCTTGTCGGCGGCCACCACTTCGACGATATAGGGCAGCAGGTCGGATTGGATCTGTTTCTCGCCGGTGCGGTACCAGATCAGCTTTAGGCTGTCTTCGCGCTCAAGCCGGGTCAGCATCGCCTCGAGTTTGGCAATCGCGTCCCAGGACCCCATCGCGAGCGCGGTCACCGAGACATCGCGTCCGACCGTGGACAGACGTGCATCGACAAGGTTGCAACCGCTTTCGGTAATCCGCCGCGAAACCGGCAGCAAGGGAGAGACCGGATGCGTCGAATAGGCGTTGATCAGGAGGTGGTTTTCATTCGGCGACGGCCGGGGAATTGGATCGGTCAAGGCTGCGCCTGCAAGAGTGGGGACTGGCTCCGGCCCGACGCACAACGGCGCATCGCCCGGAGCTGAACCGCGTTCCGCGAGCGGAGCGGGGCTGCAGGCAGCATACTTGCCCGTGCTTTCGCGCCGCAAGTAACATCGGCATGACCCGCAACGCGGGTACCTCACGTTCCGCTCCATCTCACTGAAGGCCCCCGAATTGCGACTCTCCGGCAGCATCACCGCACTGGTAACCCCGTTTGATATCAATGGCGAACTGGATCTCGACGCTTGGCGCCGCCTGATCGACATGCAGCTGGCCGGCGGTATCCAGGCGATGGTCGTCGCCGGGTCGACCGGCGAGGCCGCCGCGCTGTTTGATGCCGAGTTCGACGTGCTGCTGCGCTCCGCGGTTGAGCACATCGCGGGACGGGTGCCGGTGATCGCCGGCACTGGCCAGTCAGCAACTGCGAAGACGATTGAGCAGACCCGGCGCGCCGCCGCGCTGGGCGCCGATGCCGCGCTGGTCGTCACGCCGCCTTACGTGCGCCCAACGCAGGCAGGCCTGGTGGCCCATTACCGGGCGGTCGCTGACGACGGCGCGCTGCCTGTGCTGTTGTACAACGTCCCTGGCCGCACTGGCAGTGACATGCTGCCCGATACGGTCGCGCAGCTGGCCGGTCACCCCCGCATTGTGGGCATCAAGGAAGCGCGCAACGATGCGGAGCGAATGAGTGCCGTGCTTGCATTGCGCACGCCTGATTTCGTCATCCTTACCGGTGATGATCCGACCGCTTGCCGTGCGATGCTAAGCGGCGCTGACGGAGTGATCTCGGTGGCGTCCAATGTGTTGCCACGATCCTTCCGCCGGCTGTGCGAACTGGCCTGCAACGGCAAGTCCGAAGCCGCGTGGGGTTGGAACGAGCGGATGCAGGCGATCTACGATTTTCTCGGTGTCGAGTCGAACCCGATTCCGGTCAAGGCGTTGCTTGCACGCCAGCAGATCGGCGCCGGTCTGCGTTTACCCCTGTTGCCATTGTCGGCAGTCCACCACAATACCGCTGCCGCGGTTGCTACTGCGGTCCGTGAACTTGAACTGGCCTGCGACGCCATCGTCGCGAGCTGACCTGGAGATACCCATGCGTTCCACCGCCCCAATATCCCGTGCCGCGATCGCTGGCGTTCTTATGGTTGGCCTGGTTGCGATGTCCGGCTGCAGCTGGCTGCGCAAGGACAATTCGCTTTACACCGCGGATACCCGCCCGCTTGAGGTACCGCCAGATCTCGCGATGGCGGGCGTTAGTGCTGCAACTGATTCACCTGCGGGCCCTGTCACCGCGTCTGGCACAGTTGCGTCCGCCGGCGTGGGATCCAGCGCCGGATTCAAGATGACCGAGGCAAAGGATGACGCGTATGCGCGCATCGATGGCGCCTTGGCCGGCATCGACGGCGTCACTATCGCCAGCCGCGCAAAGCTGCTGGGCGCGTTTGATGTCAATTACCGAGATGCCAACTTCCTGATCCGGGTGAGCGCATCCGGTGGTGGCGCCTACGTATCCGCCGTCGATCCGCGTGGCATGCCGGCCACCGGTGACGCAGAGGTGCAGTTGGTGGCGGCGTTGAAGGCAGCGGTCAGCGGGAAGTAAGCCCGCCGCGGTAGACAAGCTCAGCCCGATTCGACCCGTACCGCTAGTCGACCGTCGCCCAGCTGCATCTGCAGCCGGTCGCCGGGCGAGGCGTCCAATACGCTACGCACCACACGACCGTCCTCATGCTGGACGATCGCGTAGCCGCGGGCCACGGTCGCGAGAGGGCTGACTGCTTCCAGCGAACGCGCCAGCCCTCGCAGGGCGAGGGCGTCGTTGGCCATGCGCCGCGCCACGGCGGCCTGCAGCCTTGGCGCGAGCGATGCAAGCCTTTCGCGCAGGCGCTCGATCCGGCGTTCGGGGTGATGCATACGCAGAACCGCGTCGGCATGCCGAAGTTGGGCGCGACGCTGATCCATCCGGCGTAACCAAGCATCGTCAAGGCGGCGCATCGCATCCACCTGCCGCCGGGACAACAGATCCAGTCGCGCGCGCGGCCGCACCGCATTAAGACGCAGGGCGGCCCGGTCGGCCCGCTGCATTGCCTGACGCAGGTGAAGCGACTGCAGGCTCGTCATACGTGAGTGCAGCGCACGCAGGTGGCGTGCAATGTCATCCCGCGACGGCACCAGCAGCTCGGCGGCGACCGAGGGAGTAGGCGCCCGCACGTCGGCCACGAAATCGGACAGGCTGAAGTCCGTTTCGTGTCCGATCGCTGACACCACAGGCACCGGGCAGGCGGCGATCGCACGTGCCAGTTGCTCGTCATTGAAGGCCCACAGGTCTTCCATCGAACCGCCGCCACGGGCGAGCAGGATTATGTCGTAGCGGCCGCTGGCCGCAGCGCGCTGCAGCATTGCGGTGATCTGGCCAGCAGCGGCGCTGCCTTGGACCTGGACCGGCAGTACGTCCGCATGGACCAGCGGAAATCGCCTCGCCAGCACGCTCAGCACGTCACGCACCGCCGCCCCACTGGGCGAGGTGATGATGCCGATTCGCGCTGGATACGCCGGCAACTCACGCTTGCGGGCTTGCTCGAACAGGCCTTCGGCCTGCAATCGCGCCTTCAGCTCCTCGAATGCCCGTCGCAGCGCCCCTTCGCCTGCTTCCTCCATATGGTCGAGCACCATCTGGTACTCGCCACGCGCCTCGTACAGGGTCAGTCGACCGCGTGCGAGCACCTTCATCCCTTCGCGCGGGATGAACTTCAACCACGTGGTCTTCGGCTTGAACATCGCGCAGCGCACTTGGGCGCGCGCGTCTTTCAGGGTGAAGTACATGTGCCCGGACGACGGACGGGCGACGCTGCCCAGCTCTGCTTCGATCCACACCATCGAGAACGCGCCTTCAAGCAGGTCGCGCGCCAGCGTGTTGAGCTGGCTTGGACTGAGGACGTGTTCGGGGGCTTGGGAAGTCATGGCGGCGGAGCGGGGCGGCCGGCCAAGGTAGCGCGTTCGATTGGCACGGTCATCTACCGGGCGTGGCTGAGCCGGTCGGGAGGCGGGAAAAGCGTCGCAACCAGTGGCGTCGTCGATAAAAGAAAAGCCCGGGAGTGATCCCGGGCTTTTCGATTCGCCGCAGTGCGGCCGTGCTAGTTCGCTTGCGCTGGAGCCCTTACCAGATCACGACCTGCTGGTCTGTGCCGCGGACCATCGGCTGGCCTGACTTGCAATCAAACGCCGCCGCGAATGCCGGCATGTTGGACGGCGCGCCGATCGCACGGAAGTTGGCCGGCGCATGCGGATCGGTCGCCAAGCGCACCTTGAGCTCGTCGTCGGTGAAGTTGCGGCGCCAGACCGTGGCCCAGTTGGCAAAGAAGCGCTGGTCGCGGGTCATGCCGTCGGTCATCGGGTCATCGCTGGCCGCGGTCGCCTTCTTCATCGCATCGTATGCCACCGCCAGACCGCCAAGGTCGGCGATGTTCTCGCCCAGGGTCAGCTTGCCGTTGACGTTCTTGCCCGGCATTGCTTCATACGCGTCGAACTGCGCGATCAGCTTGTCGGTGCGGCCCTGGAAGCCCTTGTTGTCCGCATCGGTCCACCAGTTCTCGAAGTTGCCGGTTGGCCCGAAGCGGCTGCCCTGATCGTCGTAGCCGTGGATCATCTCGTGGCCGATCACCGCACCGATGCCGCCGTAGTTGATCTCGTCGGTGGCCTTGGGATCGAAGAACGGTGGCTGCAGGATGGCGGCCGGGAACACGATCTCATTGGCCAGCGGGTTGTAGTACGCATTGACCGTCTGCGGGCTCATGCCCCACTGGGTCTTGTCCACCGGCTTGCCAATTTTCGCCAGGTCCCACTTGTAGTTGAACTCGTTGGCGGTCATTACGTTGCCGATGTAGCTGTCGCGGTTGGTGCTCAAGCCGCTCCAGTCGCGCCACTTGTCCGGGAATCCGACCTTGGGAGTGAAGCTGGCCCATTTTTCCATGGCCTTGGTCTTGGTCTCATCGCTCATCCAGTCCAGACCTTCCAGATGCACCTTCAGTGCATCGCTCAGGTTGCCGACCAGACGCTCCATCTGCGCCTTGGACTCTGCTGGGAAGGCGACCTTTACATACATCTGGCCGAGTGCTTCACCCGCCTGACCTTCGATCGTGTCCAGCACGCGCTTGCCGCGATTCTTCATCTCCGCCTGGCCACGCATGGCCTTGCTGTAGAAGTTGAAGTTCTCCTGCGCGAATTCGTCGGACAGGTACGGTGATGCGCCATCGACGGTGTGGAAGCGCAGGTAGGCTTGCCACTGCTCCGCCGGGACGTCCGCCAGCATCTTGCTGACCTCCTGATGGAATGCCGGGATCGCCAGCGAGAACATCTTCGGTGTAGCCACTCCGATGGACTCGAAGAACGTCGTCCACGGGAAGTTCGGGCTCAGCTTGTCTGCATCGGCCGGCGACATCGGGTTGTAGAACAGTGAGACGTCGCGCGACATCTCCTCGGTCGACTTGGACGCATCGGCCAGTCGGGTCTCGAACGCAATCACTTGCTTGGCTTGAACGCTGGCCTCTGTGCCGTCGATGCCCGACAGCTCCAACACCTTGGCGATGTGCGCCTGATAGGCCGCCAGCTTGTCCGCCTTGTCGGCGTCCACGTAGTAGGTCTTATCCGGCAGTCCCAGCCCGCCCTGAGCCGCGTAGGCGATATTCATGTCGGACTGTTTGAAGTCCGCCTCGGCGCCGAACTGGATCAGGAAGTTCTGGCCTTCGGCAGAGAGGGTGCGCAGGTAATCGGCGATCTTCTGCTGGCTGTCGAGCGCGGCGATGGCATCGAGGCGCGGCTGGATCGGCGTAATGCCCTGGGCATTGATCTTCTCGGCGTCCATTCCGGTGGCCCAGAAGTTGCCAACGATGGCTTCCACCCCGGTGGCGTCCTTGTCTGCGGCTGCCTGCTCAGCGAGCTGGCGCTGCGCGGCGGTCGAGCGCTCGGCGAGCATTTCGAACGCACCCCAACTGGTGCGGTCGCCCGGCATCGGGTTGGCCGACAACCAGGACGCATTGATGTAGCCGCCAAAGTCGGTGCAGGCGTCCTTGGACTTGTCGATGTCGGAGATCAGGAAGCGATTGACCGGCGGCAGAGCACTTTCGTCGAGCGTCAAGGTGCGTACACCGGGCACGTCCGCAGATGTTTTGGCCACCGGCGTGGCGCTCTGGCTTGAGCACACAGCGACCACCGCGGCGATCGCGAGGCTCAGCAACAGGACTTGTGGTTTGAAGGCGTGCGGTTTGATCGGACTCACGTGCTGCTCCGGCGTTGTCATGGGAAATGGCAGCCCCGAAGGTACGTCCTTCGCGGCCGGCATACGCCGACAGTAGACCGCGCGCCGTTGCGCCGGGCGTGTCGGAGGTCATGGTGTCGATGCAAGTGGTTGTTTTTGCATGCTGTAGCTCAGAAAAATCCGGGCAGTCGGACCGCGTTTGTGACCCGGTGGTTTCCTGTTCTGTCTGTAGTCCGTGCAGATCGCGTCCGGGCGAGTCAGGTGCGCAATGCGGGGGTGCCCAATGTCACGGTGACGTTTTGCTCATGCTGGCGGCCAGCT
>JBBSSB010000021.1:0-12514 GCA_038242455.1 Lysobacterales bacterium | reverse complement strand
TCGCGACGCCTTTTGCTGGCGCCGCCAGGCTAGCAGACCCATCGCGCTAATGCCGACCAGAAGAAACGGCCAGCCAGCTGGCTCAGGCACTGCTACCGGTTTTACCGAGAGCGAAATACCGCCGCGGTTGTCGCGCACGGTGTCATCAAAAATGTAGAACGAAACATTGCCGGCTGCGCCCAGCGTGAACAGTTGGGAATAGATCCCTGCGTGCGCGAACGATTGGGCTTTGCTGGCGTAATAGCTGCCATCGGCGTTGGGGCCGTAGCCGCCGTTACCGTCGGAGTCGCCGAAGTAGAAGGTTTGTCCGTCCGCTACGATGACCGCGCTGTTCTCCCAGCCCTGGCCGCAATGCGTGCCGTCCGCCGCGCAACCTGCGTTGCCGCTCCAGCGGCTGAAGGCGGTGTAATCGCCAAGGGTAAACTTGACCTCGTAAGTGCCGGCGCCGAGGCTGATGTTCTTGGCGGTCGAGCCGTTCAGCGAGGCGTTGCTGTGGCCGTCAAGGTTGACGACGGTGGCGCCCACTGGAGCGGCAAAGGCCAACCCCGCGATGGCGGCGGCTGCGAATATGGCGAGCTTGTGCATTGGAATCCCCTGTTTTGACTGCTTGTCAGCTGGATAGACAGCATGATTCGGGCCAACGACGGAAAGTGGCGTGAGACAACGAGTTGCCGCGCGCGCAGCGGTGCCGCTCGGAACAATTCGTAAGGCTGACCGACAGTTTGCGGGCGCGGCGTCGTCATTCGGATGTTGCGCTACCGCCGGGAACGGAAGGAGCCCGCGGTGCGCCATGCCGGTACACAGACCAACGATGGCTCAACGGTGGCACCCCGGCCAGCCCTCTGCGCGGGCCCGGCGCCGGCGATTGGCAAATTACGCAGCCCGGTCAAGTTCAGTACTTCGGTGTTGCCCGGACGCCGGGAGTGCGAACGGAGGGTTCTGCGATCAACTTTCGCCAGGGGATTCACCGGCGATCACGAAACCGCTGGCGACGAAAAAATCAAGTCTCCCGGTACCGGCACTTTGTACGCTCGCGTCAGAGACGAGTCGCGTAGCAGCGTCAGCTGCGAAAAGGGGCACCGTGAAAGCGAATCACCGGCTCGCTGCCGAACCCTGCAAACTTCCGACAAGCTTGTATCGGTTGAAGATGACGCCGGACGCAAATGTCTGCGTGTCCACGAGTTCCAGACGGCGTGCCGGGGTGCCTTCGGCGAACAGGCGCTTGCCCGTGCCCAGCAGCACCGGGTAGACGATCAGCAGGACCGAATCGGCCAGCCCTTGCTCGATCAGCGTCGAGGTGAGCGTCGAGCTGCCCGATAGCACGAGATCCGGGCCGTGCGCAGACTTGATGCGGCGCACGTCAGCGGCAAGGTTGGGACCGAGGCTTGAAAACGGGCCCCAATGCAGGCTTTCCGGTCGGTGCGTGACGACATGTTTGGTGGCCGCATTGAGGCGGTCGCCGAGCGCACTGCCCGGTGCCGACGGCCAGAAGCCGGACCATAGGTCGTAGGTGCGCCGGCCAAGCAGCAGGTCGACGCCGTCACCATAGGCGGCGGCGACCGCGTCCCGACCGGCGGCCGTGCGATACGGCGCGGTCCAGTCGCTGAAGGGAAAACCGTCGTCATCTGCGGAATGCTGGATCACGCCGTCCAGCGAGATGTGCTCCATGATCGTGAGCTGTCGCATTGGCGTCTCCGCGTTCTGGAAGATTTGCCGGCCAGCGATACCGGTGCGCTGGCGTTGCTGCCTGCACCGTGTGGGTCGGCAGGATCGGGCTGCGGCCAGCTTCGGCTATTGTGCGTCTTCCCGCCCGCCTCGCGCGGTGTCATCTGCCTGCTCTCTGCGGCGCCCCGTGCGTCGGCACGAGCTTTCCTGCCTGCCATGTTGACCAGTATTCGCACCGCCACGCCGCTGTTGCTGAGCACCGTCTTCCTGCTGATGGGAGTCGGCCTGCTGCATACGCATATCGCGTTGGACGGACGGACGCTTGGCTTTTCGGTGGGCATGATCGGTGTGCTGACCTCTGCCTACTACGCCGGATTCCTGATCGGGACTTACACGGTGCCGCGGTTGACCCACCGCATCGGCCACATCCGCACTTTTGCGTTTTGCGCGGCGCTGTTGACCCTGGTGGTTCTGGTGCAGGCGCTGGATCCGGTGTATGGCGTGTGGTTTGTGCTGCGTGTTCTGCAGGGGCTGCTGCTGGTCGGGCTGTACGCGATCATCGAGAGCTGGCTGAACGCTTCCGCCGAACGGGCCCATCGCAGCTCCGTGTTCGCCGTCTACATGATGGTCAATCTCGGTGCCAGCGCCGTGGCGCAGCAGTTCCTGCGCATTCGCGGCGACGGTTTCGTGCTGTTCTGCGTCGTGGCGATCCTGTTTTGCGCTGCCAGTCTGCCAGTGCTGGCAAGCCGGCAGCCGCAGCCGCACATCCGCGCGGTGCCGCAGGTGCAGATCAGGCGACTGTTCCGCCTGGCGCCGACGGCGCTGGTCAGTGCGCTGCTCTCGGGTTTGGCGCTGGGTGCGTTCTGGGGCCTGCTGCCGCTGTATGCAGCCGCCAGCGGTCTGGGCCTGGCTGAAATTGGAACTTACATGAGCGTTGCCATTGCCGGCGGAGTGCTTTTGCAATGGCCACTGGGCCGCTTTTCCGATCGCGTTGATCGTCGCCTCGCCCTTTCGCTGATCGGAGCCTGTGCGGCGCTGGCGGCACTGATCAATCTGCTCCTGCCCGCGGTCGGTGGCGCGGCGGCGATGGCGACCATTTTTCTGTTCGGCGGCATGAGCTTCACGGTTTACCCGATCGCCGTCGCGCACCTGGTCGACTATGTGCACCACGACGAGTTGCTGTCCGCGTCCAGCACGGTGCTGCTGGTCAATGGCATCGGCTCCGCGCTTGGTCCGCTGGGCGCCGGAGCGCTGATGAGTCTGCTTGGCGCGCGGGTGCTGTTTGTCTGGTTCGCGGTGCTCGATGGCATTCTTGCCGCTTATGCGTTTTATCGCTTCATTCATCGCAAACGCGAAGTGACGCCGGACGATGTGTTCGTGCCGTTGGTAAACACGACGCCAGGTTCGCTCGACGCACGCTCTTTCGATGGCGGAACACGAAAAACGGAACCCGCGTGATCTGAAATAATCGGACTGGTTAATCAATCCTGACAACTTGCGGTTCGGTGCATGCATTGCTCGCCCAGGCCGCGCTTGAAGCGGGCGCGCCAATGCCGCGCGGCGGCTTGGGTGGCTTGGAGGGCTTTCCGCGAGGTGTGCAGTTGGCCCACCCTTGGGCTTGAGTTAACGCTTTGAATGCTGCTGAACGCGTTCGCTGCGCCATGCGCGCTGTTGCGGCGATTTCTGTCAAAGATCGTCGCGGGCGTTTCTTGCGCATGTTCGTGGAACAGCGCGCCGTAATCGCTTTGTCATGGGCAGGTGTCGCTGGCGCCAACGTGTGATGCTGGCGCGGAGAAACAGAGGTCAGTGCAGTTTTCGGGGTCTGCTTTTCTTGAAATGCTTTCGTTGGACGTCCGCTCTTGGCCGCACTTGGTGGAGGCGATCGCTGCGTTTCGGTAGCCGTGGGGAAGCGGTACGAGCCCAACGCGTGTTGGCGCTGAACGCTATCGCGGATGATGGCGAGACGATCTCGGGATTGGTTCTGCAGATTCGCCAGGCAACCTTCCACGTTATGTCGGGGGGCTTGCCCTTGTCTCCCGACTGACAGTTCACTCTGGCGCGGATCCGCGCTGACCCGGCTTTCAAGCCGGACTTCGAAGGTTGCCTCGCCGTCGCAACACAGCCGTTTGCTGTACTTACGCCGTCAGCCTCGACCGCCGCTCCGCGACATCCGTGTCAACCTGTCGTGCCTATCATGAAGTTGACGAGGTTTCGCGATGCAATGGTCTGGCGCGTTTACCGGCAAGTGACGCTGACCCGTTCTCACAAACGCGGGTCAGCGTCACTCCATCTTCATTTACGACTGCATTTTTCGAGCAGTCTGGCGCTGCCGCATGACCCCCAGCCCGATCAGCCCGATGCCCAACATGAACATCCCAGCGGGCGCCGGTTCCGGCACCGAGGTCGCCGCGCCCAGCCCTTCAATCACGTCGTTGCCGCAGTACATGCTCCAATGGAAGCCGAAGTTGCGCGGGTCCAGATCGAGGCCCGTAGTATCGAAACTGAAGCTGAGAAAACCGTCTCCGACGATCCATGAGCCGGTGTTATTCGTCGCTGTCGCCAAGGACCTGTCCACCGCCACTTCCTGGCCGTCGCGGTACACGCAGCGGCCGTGGCAATTGATGAAATAGTTCGAAAGCAGAACATCGGGGTTGTGGTTGCTGTTGTTGCCGGCACCAAGCGCAAACACGGTGCCATTTCCACCCGAGTTGCTGAGTGCATTGTCCAGCGAAAACGCGTATGTCCAATGATTCCCGTTGGCGGCGTTGTCAGCGTCGTAGGTGCCCGAACCGTGCGGAGCCCAGCCGGTCGAAAGAAACAGATCGCCATAGCCGATTCCGGTGCCATTTTTCGTCAACCCGGGCTCGACACCCGCGTTGCCGGCGAAGTTGGTATAGACAGTGACGGTGAGTTGGCTGCCCGACAGGCTTGCATCCATGCCATCGACATTGAACATGGTCACCCCGGCGCCACTGACTACATCGCCGTAACCATGCCCGTCGCCGCCGCGGTATGTATCGTTGAGCACGGTTGCCGAAGTGCTCGAAAAAACGGCCATCAGGCCCAGTGACGCAATCCAAATCGATAATTTGGTTTTCATGATATTTCCCCTGTTGATTGCAATTGCCGGTGGGCACTCGGTGGCTTCCTGGCGATAGTTGTCCAATCGTGGAAGCGTTTTGCCCATCTGGCGTACAGCTGCGCGCGACTTGCCGTCGCTGGCAGTCATCGGGGCAGCAGCAAAACGTGTGCCATATGTGAAAACAGCTAATGCATCAACAGGTTGTGGCGGCGGCCGTTAGTAGTCTTTGTGAATTGTGTAAATTATCCCGACAGGTAAAAATGGCAGAGATCGGACCACAAAGCGTACCTCTTACTAGCGTCCTCCCTTCCGATCCACGACGCACGAGGGTGCGGGTCAGTGTCCTGCGCGTATCAGCCTGACAAGTGCTTGCCGCAACTCGTTGCCGAGTGATGGGGGGGTGGCTCTTCGTGGCTGGCTGATGATTGGCACAACCTGTGGCGGCGAACGATTTTGCAGCGGGACTGCCACCGGTATTGCAGTAGCCAGGGGATCCGAGACATGGACGTCCGGGCTGCCTGACGATTGGCCCTGAGCGCAGCGAGCGACACCATCGCAGCGCGAGACCGACCGCGGATCGCTCGTCGCGCCAGTGTCCGCGGCGCGCATTGCGCGGATCGGAAGAGGGACGCCGCCGGCACTTGGGTGAAGATTGACCGGCTCGTCCATCGGCCTGCGGAAATCTTGCGCCGTGGCTGCACGCGGGGCGCCCATGGCTTGACCTCACAGGCACCGCGTGAGCGTTCACCTGCAACGCGTGTCCTCTCTACGAATTCAGATCGCGACTATTTGCACCGACGTAGCTAGCGCGTGAACCGCGATGTCTCTCCAGACGGCAGCAATAACCGGCCGGTTCCTTTCCGTTTGACCCGGTGATGACGCGGCTACACGTGCGCGTCATCGGCACCGAAGCCATCTGTGGAGGTGCCGTCGCGTCATTGAGCCGAATCCAGTGTGAGCAACCGCGGAGACCGATCCGTCCGGCTGAGGGAGATTAACTGCGGCACTGCTGCGCGAGTCCTTGCAACCGCACGCCTGTTGCCGTACGCCGGGTGCCGTACGCCAGGTGCCGCGGCTAGCTGCCGAAGCGTCGACACGGGAGTTGTATTGCTCGTCGCAACCGCCTGCCGAGCCGCCCCGCACGAAGCGCGGCGCGGCTCGGCAGCGCGATGCATCATCCAATCAGGCAGTACGTAATCGCACGGCTAAACCAACCATGCCCACTCCGAGAAGCATCAGCAACAGCGGGTTCGGCTCCGGAACCGAGGTGGAGGAGGAAGTCGTGTTGGTGAAAGAGAAGCTCAGGTCGTTGAATTCAAATGGACCATCGAACAGGTCTTCGAAGCTGACCAGGGTTAAACCTGACTGCCAGTTGGATTGGACGCGTGCGTGGGCATTCGAGTCCGGGTTTCGTGAGGCGGGTCCGGTAAAAAAGGTATAGCCGGTGTCATGCACGAAAAGCTCGAAAGTAAGTTCCGTTCCTGGAGCAAAACTTCCAAGATCGGCTGTGCTGCCAACGGACGTCGCATGATTATTGAAGATGAGGTTGCCGTTTAACCGCAAGTCATTGCTGTATGCAGCCGAGTTTCCGACGTATGTCGCGATCACGTGGCTGGTGCTGTTGACGATGACCTTCAGTCCTTCAGTTCCAGGTGCGGCGATGGGGAACGCGTTCGCGCCTATGGCGAATAGCATCAGCGTCATGGCGGCAGCCACACGTGCAAAAGTCTTCATCATTTTTGTCGGGATAGTATTCATATGTTTTCCTCCAAGTTGATCCGGTGAAACGGTAGCCTTGTACACCGACCCGATGCAGTTCGCAGGTGCCTGCATGTTCACTGCAAGTGAGCAAGCGAGATCCGTGCCAAACTACAAGTGGCTGATCCTTTTATACTTATCCTCTGCAATGAATTCGAAAATGTAAGCTTTGTCGACTATGGAGCTTGAAAAGGCAGCGACGTTGCCGCGCAGGCCTTGTGGCGCGCGCGGTCACGCCAAAACCGGGGAGTGTAAAGTTTTAGGCGCTGCCGGCAATGATGCGTTGGCTGCCTATTGTGCCGCTCAGGATGCGGCTCAGGATGCGCCACAAGCCGGTATTCCCGCCTGAGATCTGTGCCGAAGAGCAGCCCTTGCTTTAGGCGTGTCGCACAGGAAGCACAGTGGGCTGTCGGTGACTTGCTTTCCGGATGATCGGACGTGGTGCGGAATGAAGCGCCCATCGTGCGCTGTGCATTGCCTGAAATCCGGCACGGCTTCGTCATGAAGCCATGCCATTTTACGGTGCGCGGCGTCGCACACGAAAGCCCATCAGCACGGCTCTCGGCGCTCCGCCGGAGCCTTAGTCAATCTATCGCGCGTGGTTCGAAAAGAACCGCAACATGTGCGCGGAAGCGTCCGGACCATTCGGATCGGTGTAGCTGCCGGCAGCGTCCCCGCCAGACCAGGCGTGGCGGGCGCCTTCGATGATCCAGTGTTCCGCCGCCACGCTGCCATCAACCAGCTTGTGCACGGTGCGCGTGAAGCCGCGACCGCCGGCGCTGCCGCGCTCGACCTCGGTATCCCGCGCTCCCGCGGAGTCTGTCCGGGTGCGGGCGAGGCTCTGGGCGATCACTCCGTCGCCGTTGCTCGGGTGCACGGTGGTGTCCTTGTCGCCGTGAAAGACGATAGCCGGTACCGGCCGCGAAGGGCTGTCCGGCGCGGATGGGCTGCGGCGCGATGCGCCGCCGCGCATGGCGGCAAAAGCGGAAGGTACATCACTGGCGAGGCCGATCGGCAGTCCCGAATGCACGCCGATTGCCGCATACAGATCCGGGTGCGTGTTGGCGAGTATCGCGGCCATGGCACCGCCTGCTGAAAGTCCTGCAACGTAGATGCGGCGTTCGTTGAGACCATGCGCGGCGATCAACTGGCGTGTCAATGCAGCGAGCAGTGCGGGCTCGCCGCTGCCGCGCTGCTGATCGCCGCGGCGGAACCAGTTCCAGCAGTGGGTCGCGTTGCGTGAAGACGGCTGTTCCGGGTAAGCAACGACATAGCCATGCATGTTTGCGAGCGCGTTCATGCGCGTGCCGCGGGCGAAATCGTCAGGCGACTGCGTGCAGCCGTGCAGCATGAGCAGCATCGGTGCGTGTGCCGTGTCGAGGCGGGCGGGAATGTACAGCTTGTAGTCGATCTCGCCGGTGTCGCCAATGAAATGGCGCGCCTCGAACGTGCCTCCTTGCCAGCGCGGAGTCGGCGCCGATGTCGGTGTCGATGTCGATGGGGCGTCCCGCTTGCCCTCTGCGTCGACGCCATCGACAACGCGAAATTCGACATCGATATAATTTGCCGGCGCGCGTGTGCCTGCTGTCTGAATCGGGTCGTCATTGCGCGCATAGGGCGGCGCGCCGGCGCCGAGTCCTTGTTGAATCGCACGCGTCGCGGCGTGCAGGTCGCCGGACTGCATCAGGCGCATGGCGTGATGCATTGATGGATTGAGCAGTTTCATGGGGGTTCCGTCAGTGAATGCGATCAGCCAGTGCCGCCTTGACCGACGCGCTCGCCTGCAGCACGCCCAGGACGGCGATCGATTCGATCGTTTGCGCGGCGAGTTCAGCCGACACGTCCGCGGCGATGCGCACGAGCCCGAGCGCCTGGATGCGAAGACGCTGCCCGGCTTCACGCGCGGCTTCCAGATCCCGGCGTGAGTAGTCCTGCAACCCGAGCACCAGCGTGCGGCGCGCGACAGTCTGCCTGACCACGTCGGCATGGACTGCCAACTGGTTGCGAATCGCCGTGCGGATCAGGTCGGTGCGATTGGAATAAAAGCCTTCCTGCACCAGCAGATCGATCTGGCCCAGATCGACGACGCCGAGATTGATTGTGATCTTTTCAGTGTCTGTTGTTGGGCGGACGCGAGGCTCAGGCATGGCGCGCTTCGGGATAATGATTTGGCATCCTACCACCATCCATATGGATGGTCTACAGATGGCAAAATCGATGTCAGCCCTTCAAGTTTGAGCGCGACGGCCGCGGCATTTCTCGTCTTTATCATCCCCGAGACGGCCCCATGCTTACTCGTATCGGCATCTCCATGGCACAGTGTCGCTGCCATTTGTGCTGATGAATCTCGCGGCGTTGGTTCCACTCAACGCCCACGGCTCAGCGCGCCGTCTGCCGAGCTTGGCAGGGCAACCTTTCGAGTCCGGCCACATTTCGTAAAAGTTGCGGTCGGATTTCACCATTCGACGTTTGCTCTGCTTGCCGCACTGTCCACGGAGCAGCGCTTCGCGGTTCGCAAGCCACGCCTCGATCGCTGCGCTCCCATCGCCGCGCGCAAGCGGACAAAGCGAGCGCAGGTTGGCGTTGAAGGCGCGCTCGCAAGGCGCCCCTTGCCAGGGTCAGATTCACTCAGGTCCTTTCCTGCACGGCGCGGACGCAGCGAGTCAACGGCGGATACCATGGCGGCATGCCCGTGCTACTCATGAACCTGCGAAACGTGCCTGATGACGAGGCTGACGACGTGCGTGCGTTGCTCGAAGCGCAGCGGATCGATTTCTACGAAACCAGGCCCAGCGTCTGGGGCGTATCGGCGGGCGGCATCTGGGTGACTGAAGATGCGGACTTCGCGCAAGCGCGGCGCGCGATGGACGACTACCAGCAGCAACGCAGCGCGCGGGCTCGGGCGGAATACGCCGCTGCCAAGCGTGCAGGCACGGCGGATACGTTCTTGACATTGCTTCGTGCGGAACCAGCGCGCGTGGTGCTGAGCGTGCTGGGCATACTGGCCGTGCTGTGCCTGGTGGCGCTTCCGTTTTTCCTGTTGCGCGGGTAACTGTTGGGTCCCGGAAGCTTACGAACAAGACATCGATCAGCGGCAGTGCGCAGTCGCGCCTTCTTCCTAACGCGCTCTCGACGAACCCCCCACCTTCGCTGCCCGTGCGTGCGCGAGCCCTGCTTCAATAAATGCAGGAGTCACGTTGGCGAACACGCAGCGGTGGCGATCACGGCCAAGCTGAAACGTGCGGCGGGGCGGTGAGATCGGGTCGCGCCTGGCAATGCGCGGCCGTGTCCGTGCTGACGGGACTTCCGGTGCGCCAGGCAACGGAACCCCGACTATTACGCATCACGAATTCCTTTCGAAACGCGCATCTTGATCCCGGTTTCGGCCCCAACACCAAGCAAGGCATCTCCAAGGAGAAAGCTCAAAATGACGGAACGCTTATCGCAAGCTGCGTGATGTAGTACTCGGTCGATGTGGCGCAACTTGACTTTGGATCGTTGGGAACTGCAAGAGGTTGCAATGTCCACGTGATCGGCATCGTGAACCGGACTATCCACGTGGCCGAAGCGCTTTGGTTCAGCGCGGCCGGTGCGGTCCTCGCAATTTCTCGCTGCCCGCTTGTCCTGATGCAAATGACATCATGGCAATGCTTTGGCGCTTCCGGTTGGGCTCTCTCTCGTTTCGTGTGGTTGATTTTACGCGTGAACCGGATGGGCCGGATGCAGCCACGGGTTTTCCGGCAGGTGCTTGAGCTTGGCGCAGACGAGGTAGGCCATGTTGATCAGATGCTCATCGGTGCCATAGCCCTTGGCGCGCACTTTGGCCGCCTGAACGCGCCCATTGATGGCTTCGGCGAAGCCGTTGTCCAGTCCGCTGCGAAAGTGCTCGACGATTCCGTCCAGGTGTTTCTTGATCGTCGCGCCCAACCGCTTGAAGGGGCTCAGTTGACAGCGTCTGGCCCAACTAATCCAGCGCATCAGTAGCGCTCGAGCATTCTCGGCGTCGTCACATGTGGCAAAAAGATCACGCAGCCGTTCCTTGATCCGCCATCCTCGCGCGGTCTTCAAACCCGAACGCTGCAGCCAGTGCATCTGAGCCACCTGCTTGTCAGTCCAATTGGCGGCATCCTTCAACGTACCCCAGCGGACGCCCTTGAGATCAACCTCCTGTTTGACTTCGGCGCGGCGCACTTCATCGAGTGCTTTGTTGGCCAACGCGACAACGTGGAACGGATCGAAGCTCATCACGGCGTTCGGGCAGTGGGTTCGCGTGCCGGCCTGATAGGCCGCGCCCAAATCCAGGCTGACGTCGGTGATCGCTTCGGCATCTCCACCATGGGCCGCCAAGTCTTTGGCAAACTCGGCGAACGTGGCCGCGTTTCGACCGGGCGTTGCAAACAACACACGTCGCTCGTCGGCATCGCAAAACATCGTCACGTAGCGTTGCCCGCGGTGCGCACTGCGCTCGTCGGCGCTGATCCGGCGTACTGATGAGTAGTCCTCTTGGGACCGCACCTGCTTCACATGGTAATCCAGCACTCGCCAGACCCGGTCGTCCGACACACCAAGCAACTGCGACACCGCCAGCACCGGCATCTGCTCGCATAGCGCCACGATGAACGCCTCCAGCGTTTGCGTGAAGCCGGATCCCGCACGAGCCCAAGGCACCTCGACCTGCGACGTCTTCTCACACGATGTGCAGGCCACACGCGGCACGCGAGCGCACAGCACCGCCTTGTACTGGAAGAAGTTCAGATGACGCCAGGTGCGTGGCAGCCGGTCATGAATGGGCTGATCGGCTGCACCGCAGGCGGGACAAGCCAACCGCTTGGCCGTGTTGTCGATCTGGAAGGCGATGATGCCTTCGGTCGGGCGGAAGTCGAGGCTGACCACACGCCACGGTGCGCTGAGCCCGAGGGCTTGAGTGAAGAGAGTTTCCATCGGCGAAGCTTGCCGATACCCTGCGAACAGGGCAAGTCAACCACACAGATCGAGAGAGAACCTTAAAGTGGTCGCCAAGGGAAACTCATCGTTGACCCAAGCCACGGTGATCCGGGCCGGCGTCCCCCTCGTCTACGCGCATTGGGAGGGCTTCATCAAGCAGTCCTCGCAGGACTATCTTAACTTCGTGACCGGCCAACGACTCAGCTATGACCAACTGACCAGCTGCTTTGTAGTCTTTGGTGTCAAGAAGCACTTAGCCGACATCGTCGGGGCCCGCAAATCGTCTATCAACATCGAGGCGATCGATTTCTTTCGCCATCGGCTTGTCGATCGAGCTGACCTCTCGCTCTCAAATGCAATTGACACGAAGTCGAACCTAAATTCGGAAACCTTCGAGAACATTGCCCTTTCTATCGGGGTGCCGGCGACGTCCTACGACGCTTATTACAACCTCATTGACGAATCGCTTCTTGGACGGCGCAATGGCATCGCACATGGTGAGTACCTTGACTTGACCGTCGAGGAGTTCCGTACCTTGGCAGACGAGATCATCAAGCTGTTGCGGATGTATAAGACTGATATCGAAAACCTCGCGTCGACGGCCGCATACAAGGTTGCTTAACTGCAACTCGCCGCCCAACTCGGGAAATAGGGAAATAAGCTGTGTGCCCGAAGCGGCAACCGCTTCGCCGAGTCATTTCGGCGTAAGACGGTACAAGCCACCCGGTTTGGCGTCTTCCAGCATCCACAGCGACCCGTCCGGCGCTTCTTCGATATCGCGGATGCGTTTGCCGATAGTCCAGCGCTGGACCGCGGTGGCGCCGCCCTTGCCATCGAACGTGACGCGAATGATTCCTTCGCTGACAAGGCCGCTGATCAGGGCGCTGCCATTCCATTGCGGGAACATGCTGCCCTTGTAGAACATGATGTTGCCCGGCGCGATCACGGGAGCCCAGTAGATCACGGGCTTGACCAGGTCGGGTCGCGTGTCGGGGGTGGGGATGGGCACGCCGTTGTAGTTGACGCCATAGGAGACCAGCGGCCAGCCGTAGTTCTTGCCACGCT
>JBBSSB010000020.1:0-18442 GCA_038242455.1 Lysobacterales bacterium | reverse complement strand
GGTGCGTCCAACGACATCGAGCGGGCGACCAAGATGGCCCGCAACATGGTCACCAAGTGGGGCCTGAGCGACGAGATGGGCCCGATTTCCTACGGCGAGGAAGACGACGAGGTGTTCCTGGGCCGTTCGGTGACCCAGCATAAGAGCGTCTCTGACGACACCGCCCGCAAGATCGACGAAGTGGTGCGCGGCATCCTCGACAAGGCGTATCAGCGCACCACCGAGATCCTCACCAAGCATCAGCCCGAGCTGCACGTGATGGCCGATACCCTGCTGCTGTACGAGACCATCGACGCGCATCAGATCGACGACATCATGGCCGGCCGCACGCCGGGTCCGCCCGCGGACTGGGTCAAGTCGGCCGCCCCGCTGCCGCTGCCGCCCAAGGATCAGCAGCCGCGCTCGCCCGGCCCGATCGGTGGCACCGCCGAGCAGCTTTAAGGTTCCTCCGCGATAACGTGTAACGACAGCGCCCCGGACAGGGGCGTTGTCGTGTCAGGGGGTGCCATATGGATCGGGTCGCACGCGCTTCCCCCGGGTTGCCACGCGCGGTCACAATGACGCTCGTCAACGCACTCACGTCCGGAGCCCGTCCGTGTTCGATACCGTCACCACCCTGGATTGCCGGGGCCGCCTGCTGCGGCTGGATCGCGCGCGTGTCATGGGCATCGTCAATGTCACCCCGGACTCGTTCTCCGATGGCGGCGAGCACGCGTCTGTGGAGGCCGCCATCGCCCATGGGCTGCGGCTGGCCGCCGAAGGTGCCGACCTGCTCGACGTGGGCGGCGAGTCCACCCGCCCCGGCGCGGCCGAAGTCGACGTGGTCGAAGAGCTGCGACGGGTGCTGCCTGTCATCGAGCATCTGGTCGCCCATACGGGTCTGCCGATCAGCGTCGACACCTCCAAGCCGGAGGTGATGCGTGCCGCGGTCGCCGCGGGGGCGGGGATGATCAATGATGTGTTCGCGCTGCGCCGCGACGGCGCACTGGACGCGGCTGCCGAGCTGGGCGTGCCCGTGGTCCTGATGCACATGCAGGGCATGCCGCACGACATGCAGGCCGCGCCGCAGTACGACGACGTGGTCAGCGAGGTGCACCGCTTCCTGGCCGAACGGGTGTTCGTGGCGGAGATGGCGGGCATCGCGAAAAAGCAGTTGGTGATCGACCCGGGCTTCGGCTTCGGCAAGAACCTCGAGCACAACCTCGCGTTGCTGGCCGGACTGGAACGCCTGTCCGACCTCGGCCTGCCGGTGCTGGCCGGCTTGTCGCGCAAGCGATCCATCGCCGAGTTGACCGGACGCGAAGCGGTCGCCGAGCGCGTGCACGGCTCGGTCGCCGCGCACCTGATCGCCGCGCAACGGGGTGCGATGTTGCTGCGCGTGCACGACGTCGCCGCGACGGTCGACGCGTTGAAGGTCTGGGACGCGGTGGTCAAGTTTTCACCAACATGACCAATCGCCTTGCCAGTCATCGCGCTTATCGACTTGTCCACAGCTTCACGCCTTCACTTGTCCACAGGCGTTGTGAACAACTCGACGCTGATCGCGCCCGATGAGCACCCGACCGTTGGCGATTGCCTTGATGGGCCCCACGGCGTCGGGCAAGACGGCGCTGGCCCTGGATTGGGCGGAACGTCTGGGCGGTGAGATCGTCAGCGTGGACTCCGCGCTGGTCTATCGCGGCCTCGACATCGGTGCGGCCAAGCCGGACACCGCCGAACTGGCGCGCGTCCCGCATCATCTGATCGATGTGCGTGAGCCGTGTCAGCCGTACTCCGCAGCGGAGTTTGCCGCGGACGCCCGCGCCGCGCTGGACGCGATCGTTGCACGTGGGCGGGTGCCGATCCTCGCCGGCGGTACCGGCCTGTATTTCCACGCGTTGCTGCACGGGCTCTCGGCCATGCCCCCGGCCGACCCGGCGATGCGCGCGGTTATCGCCGGTGAAATCGCCAGCCGTGGGTTGCCTGCGTTGCACGCCGAGTTGGCGGCGGTCGACCCGGTTGCGGCAGCACGCATCCATGCCACCGACGCCCAGCGGATCCAGCGCGCCCTGGAAGTGTTCCGGGTATCCGGACGGACGATCAGTGCGTGGCGTGCGGCACCCGCAGCCCCGCGCCTGCCGTTCCGGGTCCTCAAGCTGGTGCTGGCGCCGCCCGACCGGGCGACCCTGCACCAGCGCATCGAACATCGCTTCGACCTGATGCTGGCGGCCGGCTTCCTGGACGAGGTCCGGCGACTGCGGGCGGCACCGGCGTTGCAGAACCACCCGCATCCGCTGGATCTACCCGCGGTGCGGGCGGTCGGCTACCGCCAGGCTTGGGAGTACCTGGACGGGCAGGGTGATGCCGCCGATTTCCGGGCGCGCGCAATCCACGCGACCCGCCAGCTGGCCAAGCGCCAACTGACCTGGCTGCGCGGCGAGTTGGATGCGCGCTGGTTCGATCCGATCACCCAGCGCGCGCCGCTGGAGGCCGCGCTCGCACGCTTTCTGCCGTGACCGTGGTCACCTTCCCCGAGCGGTCCCGCGCCAGCTGACGTTTGCGGCACGATTGCAGCGCAGCGGTTGCGCTACCATCGGCCGGTCGCTGGCAGGGGAAACGCCAGTGGCGCGGATGCTGGCAAGTTCGTGCATCCGCCCATAACTAGAAAAACCAAGCGGGGAAATTCGATGTCCAAGGGACAATCTTTGCAGGATCCTTTCCTGAATGCGCTGCGCCGCGAGCGGATTCCGGTGTCGGTCTACCTGGTCAACGGCATCAAGCTGCAGGGCACGATCGAGTCGTTTGACCAGTTCGTGGTACTGCTGCGCAATACCGTCAGCCAGATGGTCTACAAGCACGCCATTTCGACCGTCGTCCCGGCGCGCAATGTGCGTGTCGGTCCCAGTGGCGGCCAGGTCCAGACCGCCGAGGCGGATGACGACGGGCGCGCGGACTGAGCGGTTGCAGCGCGGTGGCGACGCTTGAGTTCTGCGGGCTTGCACCCATCTACTCAGGCATGACTACGACCATCGCACAGGCCAACCGTCTTGTTTGAACGTTCCCGCAAGGGTGAAAACGCGTTGTTGATCCAGCCTCACGCCGGAGGTCCGGTGGAGGAGGGGCAGATCGAGGAATTCGCCGAGCTCGCCCGCTCGGCGGGGGCGACCGTGGTCGCCACCCTCAAGGCGCGCATCGACCACCCCAACGCGTCGATCCTGATCGGTACCGGCAAGCTGGAGGAAGTCCAGGCCGCCGTGGCGGCAACCGGCGCCGATCTGGTGCTGGTCAACCATCCGCTGAGCCCCGGGCAGGAGCGCAATCTGGAGCGCCTGCTGGAGTGCCGCGTGGTCGACCGCACCGGGTTGATCCTGGACATCTTTGCCCAGCGCGCGCGCAGCCACGAGGGCAAGCTGCAGGTCGAGCTCGCCCAGCTCAAGCACATGTCGACCCGCCTGATCCGCGGCTGGACCCATCTGGAGCGCCAGCGCGGCGGCTCCATCGGCCTGCGTGGCCCCGGTGAGACCCAGCTGGAATCCGATCGCCGGTTGCTGCAGAAGCGGCTGGAGCAGTTGCAGAAGAAGCTCGAGAAAGTCGAGGTGCAGCGCACCCAGATGCGGCGGTCCCGCGTCCGCAATGAAGTGCCCCGCATCGCGCTGGTCGGGTACACCAACGCCGGCAAGTCGACCCTGTTCAATGCGATGACCGGTGCTGACGCCTACGCGGCCGACCAGTTGTTCGCCACCCTGGATCCGACCGTGCGCCGGATCGAGCTGACCGGTCATTCCATCGTCGTGGCGGACACGGTCGGCTTCGTCCGCGACCTGCCGCACGAGCTGGTCGCGGCGTTCCGCTCGACCCTGTCGGAGGCACGCGAGGCCGACCTGCTGCTGCATCTGGTGGATGCCGCGGATCCGCTGCGCGAGGAGCGCATTGCGCAGGTCGACGAGGTGCTGGCCGAAATCGGCGCGGGAGACATTCCGCAGTTGCTGGTCTACAACAAGATCGACAAGCTCGACGAGCGCCTGCCGCGGATCGACCGACCCGCCGAAGGACACCCGCGCGTCTGGGTGTCGGCGCAGAATCGCGCTGGCCTCGACCTGCTGCCGGAGGTGATCGGCGAGCTGCTGGACCTGCAGCGGGTGACCGGACAGATCGAAATCCCGTCCCGCGCCGGCAAGCTGCGTGCACGCCTGCACGAACTGGGCGCCGTGCTTGATGAGCAGTCCGTCGAGGATGGCTGGCGCATCCAGGTGGACCTCTCGGTGGCGGAAGCTGAGCGCTTGCACACGCAGCCCAACGGCGATGTCCTGCAGGCGTTGCTGCCCGAGCGCGACCCGGACCACGAGTTTCATTGACGGCGTCGGCTTGAGGCCGGCGTCTCCCCCCCCTAGAATCATCTGTTGCCTGCGCTCTGCCGGCAACGTTTACCCTCATTAGGAGCAGGCATGGCCTGGAATACCCCTGGCAGCGACAACTCCGGCAGCGGCCGCGGCCGTCCGCCGCGCCGGCGTTCCGGCGGCAACGGCGTCGACGACGTGCTGGATCGCTTGCGTGGCCTGTTCGACGGCCAGGGCGGCGGAGCGGGTGGTCCGGGCCGTTGGGTGCTGGTCGTGCTCGCCGTGTGGCTTGCCTTCAACAGCTTCCTGCTGGTCAACGAGCAGCAGCGCGCGGTCGTGCTGCGCTTCGGCCAGTTCTCCCGCGTCCTCCAGCCCGGTCCGCATTTCAAGCTGCCGTGGCCGGTGGAAACCGCGATCAAGATCAACGCCACCGAGATCAAGACTTTCGGCACCAACGTTCCGGTGCTGACCAGCGACGAGAACATCGTCCAGGTCGAAATCAACGTGCAGTACCGCGTCAGCGACCCGCAGATGTATGTCTTCGGCAGCCGCGACGCCAACGCGATGCTGCAACAGGCGGCGCTGAGCACGGTGCGCGAACAGGTTGGCCGATCGACCCTGGACACGGTGCTGGGCGCCCGCAGCGCACTGGCCGTGTCCGCCCGCGAGCAGCTGCAGGCCTCGCTGGACGCGTATCGGACAGGGCTGGTGGTGACCGAGCTGAACCTGCCCAACGCGCGTCCGCCGGAAGAGGTCAAACCGGCCTTCGATGACGTCAACAGCGCGCAGCAGGACAAGGATCGCCTGATCAGCGAGGCGGAAGCCTATGCCGCCCAGGTCGTACCGGAAGCCCGTGGTCAGGCAGCGCGCGTGCGCACCGTGGCCGAGGGTTATCGCGATGCATCCGTGTCGCGTGCCGAGGGTGACGCCGACCGGTTCTCCTTGCTGGTGGATGCGTACAAGGACGCGCCGGAAGTGACCCGCAAGCGTCTGTGGCTGGAGACGGTGCAGGAAGTGCTGTCGGGCAACCGCAAGGTGGTGGGCGGCGACTCGCGTCAGCTGATCTACGTGCCGATGGATCCCGCCAAGGGCGCAACCGGCCCGTCGGCCAGCTCCGCCAATACCTCCTCGGCGCCGTTGCTGACGCCCGAGATCCTCGCGCCGGACACGTCCAGCGTTACGCCAGCCGCGCCCCGCGGTGAACGCAGCACACGGCCGGCCAGCCGTCCGGAGGTGGTCCGATGAAATATTCCATGTGGATCGCCATCGCCGTCGCCGTTGTGCTCGGCCTGATGGGATCGACCTTCGTGGTGCGCGAGGGCCAGGTGGGCATGGTGCTCAACCTGGGCCGCGTCGCCCGTGCGGACGTCGGTCCCGGTTTGCACTTCAAGCTGCCGCTGGTGGAAACCGCCATGGTGTTCGACCGCCGCCTGACGGTGTTCAACGCCGAGCCGGAGCGTTACCTCACCTCCGAGCGCAAGGACGTCAGCGTCGACTTCTTCACCGTCGGCATGATCGAGGATGTGCGTGCGTTCTACCGGGCAACCGGTGGCGACGAGAGCCTGGCAGTGGACCGTCTGGCACCGATCATCAAGGATTCGCTGCGCAACGAGATCAACTCGCGCACCTTGAAGCAGCTCGTGTCCGGTGACCGCGCCGAGATCATCGACCGCCAGCTGGTGTCGATCAACAAAGGCGCCAGCACGGTCGGGGTGAAGATCATCGACCTGCGCCTGAAGCAGATCGATCTGCCGACCGACAGCCAGGTGATCCAGGACGTCTACCGCCGGATGCGCGCCCAGCGTCATCAGGTCGCCAGTCGACTGCGTGCGGAGGGTGCCGAACAGGCCCAGACCGTGCGTGCCGGTGCCGACAAGCAGCAGGCCGTGATCGTGGCCGAAGCCGAGCGTGACGCCCAGCGTCTGCGCGGTCAGGGCGATGCCGAAGCGACCTCGATCTACGCCAAGGCTGCCAACAAGGACCCGTCCTTCTACGCTTTCCAGCGCAGTCTGGAGGCTTATCGCGAGTCCTTCAGCGATGGCCAGGGCGTGATCATGCTGGAGCGCAACGACGACTTCCTGAAGTACTTCGGCAACGATCGTTGAGCCGGCTTGCCCTTCAAGGGCGCAGGGCATGAGTGTCGAGCTGTTGTCGGCACTGAGTCTGGTGGCGGTGCTGGAAGGGCTGTTCCTGTTTGCCCTTCCGGGCCGTTGGCGGAGAACGATGGAGCAGTTGCGGGTGCTGGATGATCGCCAGTTGCGGCAGTTGGGCGGCGTGGTGCTGATAGTGGGTGTGGTGTCGTTGTGGCTGTTGCGGCTGTTGTAACCAATCACCGGCACATCGGGCTGGCTTCGGCCCCCTGAAACCCGGATAATGCGGAAAAGCCGGAGGGGCGAAATCCTCCCGGCTTTTTCTATGCGCGGAACTCTCCGCCCGGGTCGGCACGCGCTGGCCCTCGAATGCTTCAGGAGCATATGCAATGGGTCAGTCAGTCGTCGTTCTCGGTGCCCAGTGGGGCGATGAAGGCAAGGGCAAGATCGTCGACCTGCTGACCGAGCAGATCGGTGCGGTCGTGCGCTTCCAGGGCGGTCACAACGCCGGCCACACCCTGGTCATCAATGGCAAGAAGACCGTCCTGCACCTGATCCCGTCGGGCATCCTGCGCGAAGGTGCGCTGTGCCTGATCGGCAACGGCGTGGTGCTGCATCCCGGCGCGCTGCAGAAGGAAATCGGCGAGCTGGAGGCCGAAGGCGTCGAGGTCCGCTCGCGCCTGAAGATCAGCCCGGCCACGCCGCTGATCATGCCGTACCACATCGCCCTGGATCAGGCCCGCGAGAAGGCCGCCGGCGGCAAGGCCATCGGCACCACCGGTCGCGGTATCGGCCCGGCTTACGAAGACAAAGTTGCCCGTCGCGGCATCCGCGTGGCCGACCTGCACTACCCCGAGCAGCTGGCCGAGCTGTTGTGCAGCGCGCTGGATTACCACAACTTCGTGCTGACCAAGTACTTCGGCGTGGAAGCGATCGACTTCCAGCAGACGCTGGACGACGCGCTGGCCTTCGGCGATTACGTCGAGCCGATGAAGTCCGACGTCGCCGGCATCCTTCACGACCTGCGCAAGCAGGGCCAGCGGGTGCTGTTCGAGGGCGCGCAGGGCTCGCTGCTGGACATCGACCACGGCACCTACCCGTACGTCACCTCGTCCAACACCACCATCGGTGGCGCAATGGCCGGTACCGGCGTGGGCGCCGGTGCGATCGACTACGTGCTGGGCATCGCCAAGGCCTACGCCACCCGCGTCGGCAGCGGCCCGTTCCCGACCGAGCTGCATGACGACGTCGGCCAGGCCCTGCGCGACAAGGGCCAGGAATACGGCGCGACCACCGGCCGTCCGCGCCGCTGCGGCTGGATCGACATCGTCGCGCTCAAGCGTGCGGTTGCGATCAACGGCATCAACGGGCTGTGCATCACCAAGCTCGACGTGCTGGACGGGATGGAGAAGCTCAAGGTCTGCATCGGCTACCAGTACCGTGGCAAGCAGACCGAGTACGCCCCGCTGGACGCGCAGGGCTGGGACGAGTGCGTGCCGGTGTATCTGGAGCTGCCGGGCTGGCAGGAAAGCACCCACGGCGTCACCGAGTGGGACAAGCTGCCGCCCGCCGCACGTGCCTACCTGCGTGCGCTGGAAGAACTGGCCGGTTGCCCGCTGGCCATCGTCTCCACCGGCCCGGACCGCGATCACACGATGATCCTGCAGGATCCGTGGGGCTGAGTTCCGCGGTTCGTCGGTAAGAAAAAGCCCCGCTGTCGCGGGGTTTTTTTTGCGTTACTACACCGTCCCGGCGCGGTCGCCGGGCGCGTCCCGTTTCGATCGCGCGCCCGGCGATGCCGACCGGCCGGTTCAGATCCAGCGATCATCAAGAGGGCGCGTTCACATCCCATCCTCTACGGTTTGGCACAGCATCCACTCGAGTCCTGCAATCCATGACCACTGCCCTGCGACCCAAGATCCTCGCCCGCGCCCTGATGGCCGCGCTGTTGCCCGTTGCGATGTCGGCCTGCAGCCAGTCGCCGTCTCCGGTCGCCGATGCCGCCGCCACCGAAACCACCCATGACGCCACCGGCCAGGACTCGGCTGCCGCAACGGCCGCCGGCGCTGTTCCCGCCGACGTTTCGCAGGAGGTCGATCCGGCGGCTCAGGGCGCGGTGCCGCCGGTGGCAGCCGTCGAACCCACAGACCCTGCGACAACGCCTCCCGCGGAAGACGCGGCACCTGCGGCGCTGCCGGCTGTGACCGCCGCGCCCGCCGATGCGGAACTGGCCGCCGACAGCCCGCTGCGTGCCCAGGTATTGCTGGAGCGTGCGTTCTTTTCTCCCGGTGAGATTGATGGCGCGGTCGGCAGCAACATGGCCCGCGCGGTTGTTGCATTCCAGCGCGCGCATGACATCAATGCCACCGGCACCATGGACGCCGCCACGTGGGAGCTCCTCAACAAGGACGCCGCGCCGGTCCTGGTCGAGCACACCCTTACCGCCGAAGACGTGGCCGGCCCGTTTGCGCCGACACCGTCCAGCACTGCGGCCATGGCCAAGGTGGATGCATTGCCTTACGAGTCGGTCGCCGAAAAGGTGGCCGAACAGTTCCACGCCAGCCCGGGCCTGCTGGCCAAACTCAACCCGGGCGCGACGTTCGCCGCTGGCGATGTCATCACCGTTCCCGATGTCCGCGCCGCCACCCGGCTGCCGAAGCCGGCCAAGGTGGTGGTCGACAAGTCCGACTCCGCGCTCCTGCTTATGGACGAGGCGGGCAAGGTCATCGGTCATTACCCGGTCACCACCGGCAGCCCCCAGTTCCCGTTGCCGATCGGCGACTGGAAGATCAACGGCGTCGCCCGCAATCCGGTGTGGCATTTTGATCCGAAACTGATCGCGGGCACCAAGGCGTCCGACAAGAAAGCCGAGATTCCGCCGGGCCCCAACAACCCGGTCGGCACCACCTGGATCGACCTGAGCAAGGAGCATTACGGCATCCACGGGACGCCGAAGCCCTCCAAGATCGGTAAAACCGACTCCAACGGCTGCATCCGCATGACCAACTGGAGTGTCGCCGCGCTGGCCGACGTGGTGAAGCCGGGCGTTCCTGTGACGATGCGGGAGTAGACCATCCGGGTGCTTCCGGCCCGCGCTACTGATTGGTGATACGCAGCAAGGCCGCCTTCCGGCGGCTTTGTTGTATCTGCACCTTTGGGCGGGCGCACGAATGTGGACGGGTGGCGGACTTGGTTGTGCACGTAAGCGGCACCCATACGGCTCAGGACCGTATCGAGTCCGCGAACTGCGATACCGGTGCCGGTGACAACGGCGGGCGTGCCCCTTCCCGTTGCAGCGATGCCACCGACGACCTCGTCTATACCGCTGATAGCCCGACCGCCCTCGAGCAAAGCGCCGCCGCTGTCCCTTCCGCGGGCGTAGCTGCCTTGCAAAGCCGCAGCGCCGCCGCCGCGCCGCTCACGCGTGCCGCACAAAGTGGCTCGGTCGCCGCTTGAAGTCCCACCGCTGGCGAATTTTTCGGCATCGTCCTCATTTGAACGGGCAATGGAAAAGGCCGCCCGGGGGCGGCCTTGGGTGCACAGCAATCTGCCGTCATTGCCAGCAACGACCGCCGGATGGAATCCCCCGTGCGGTCGTTGCGGTCACGCCATCTCCGGCTTGCCCTCCGGCGCCCGGCCGTGTTTGGCGAAGCGGGTGCCCAGCTCCTTGCGCAGCCCTTCCAGCCCCTGATTACGACCGGCGACCTTCAGCAGCGCGTACCCATCCAACGCACATCGCATGATGTCGCTGCCCAGCGCGGTCTCGCTGTCGGCCCCGCGTTCGGCCAGGCGCTGCAACCGCTGCATGCGCGGACGCAGGCGGTCCAGCGCGACCAGATCGGACTGCGCCTCGGCCAGCTTCAGGCTCGGCGGCACGACCTGCGGGTTCTGCGTCAGCACACTCAACGTCTGCCGGCAGAACGCCTCGGACTTGTCCCCCATGCGCGCCAGCTTTCGGCGCTGCGCGGCGTTCATCGCCACCAGCGCTACCAGTTGCGTCTCCAGCTCGGTCAAGGCCTGGTCCACGACCTCCAGCTGGGCGTCGGTCAGGGTGAGGTTGATCAGGTTCTGGCTCATTGCAACTCCTTTGCGTTCCAGTGAGGCACCGGGGCCGGCACGCTCAGCGCGCCTGCAAGTCCACCGGTGCCGCCCCGCCGCAATCCCTGTGGCGTGAGGTGTGTTTGCCGGCGAGGCCGGCGGCTGGGGTGGAGGAAGTGTGGCTGATGCGGGGGCGGATGCGCGGAAGCGCGAGCGGGGTGATTCCGCGTTGGGGGGTAGGGGAATGACGCGCGCACTTGTCAGCACAAGCTGTAACTCGGCGGGCCACGCGATCAGCCCCTCGGTTACGATGGTCAAGGGAAGTCGAAGCGGCGACTTAGGGACAGGCGTGTTGAACAAGAAGTCACTTTCCGAGCGGGACATCTGCACGAAGTTCATTGCCCCGGCGATCCAGAACGCCGGATGGGATATTCAGCGGCAGGTTCGCGAGGAAGTCAGCTTCACCAAGGGCCGCATCATCGTCCGTGGCAAGTTGCACACCCGGGGCAAGTCGCGCCGGGCGGACTTTATCCTCTACCACCAGCCCAATCTTCCGCTGGCCGTGATCGAGGCGAAGGACAACAAGCATTCGGTAAGTGCGGGAATTCAGCAGGCGCTCGATTACGCCGAGTCACTGGACGTCCCCTTCGTTTTTTCCAGCAACGGCGATGGTTTCCTGTTCCATGACCGCACCGGCAACAGTGATCAGGTTGAAACCGAGCTAACGCTTGATCAATTCCCTAGGCCGGAGGAGCTCTGGCAGCGCTATTGCCTATGGAAAGGTCTGAACCTGCAAGCGCAGCAGAAGGTCGAGACGCTTTACCACGACGACGGCACGGACCGCGCCCCGCGCTACTACCAGACTAATGCGATCAACCGCACCGTCGAAGCCGTTGCGCGCGGGCAGAACCGCATTTTGTTGGTGATGGCAACCGGCACCGGGAAGACTTACACCGCATTCCAGATCATCTGGCGCCTTTGGAAGTCCAAGCAGAAAAGACGCATCCTCTTTCTGGCGGACCGCAACATTCTTGTCGACCAGACCAAGAACAACGACTTCAAGCCGTTCGGCGGCGCGATGACCAAGATCACCAACCGTCAAGCCGATCCATCCTACGAGATCTACCTTTCCCTCTATCAAGCGATTACCGGTACCGAGGAAGAGCGAAATATTTACAAACAGTTCTCGCCGGACTTCTTCGATCTGGTCGTGATCGACGAGTGCCACCGAGGCAGTGCGAGCGACGACTCCGCGTGGCGGGACGTCCTGGATTATTTCTCCAGCGCGACACACGTCGGAATGACTGCGACACCGAAGGAAACCAAAGGCGTCTCCAGCACCCATTACTTCGGAGAGCCGGTTTATACCTACAGCCTCAAGCAGGGTATCGAGGACGGCTTCCTGGCGCCGTACAAAGTCGTTCGCATCGACTTCGACAGGGATCTGGAGGGCTGGCGTCCACCCAAGGGCATGCTCGACAAGAACGGGCAACCCATTGAAGACCGCATCTACAACCAGCGCGACATGGATCGCAGCCTGGTGCTGGAGGCGCGTACGCAACTGGTGGCCCAGAAGATCACCCAGTTCATGGTGGCTTCGGATCCTTTCCAGAAGACCATCGTCTTTTGCGATGACATCGACCATGCCGAGCGCATGCGTCAGGCGCTGGTAAACCTCAATCCGGACCGGGTGCGCGAGAACCGCAAGTACGTCATGCGCATCACCGGTGACGAGGCCGAGGGCAAAGCCGAGCTGGACAACTTCATCAATCCGGAGGAGCGCTACCCGGTTATCGCCACCACCAGCAAGCTGATGACCACCGGGGTGGATGCGCAAACCTGCAAGCTGATCGTTTTGGACCAGCACATCCGGTCGATGACCGAGTTCAAGCAGATCATCGGTCGCGGCACCCGCATCAACGAGGATTACGGCAAGTACTGGTTCACCATCATGGATTTCAAGAAGGCCACGGAGTTGTTCGCCGACCCGGCGTTCGATGGCGAGCCCGTACAGATCTACCAGCCCGGTCCAGGCGAATCGCCGGTGCCACCGGATGCGCCGCCGGATTTAGCAGGGCCGGATGGCCCGGATTCGCCCGACGCGCCCGGTGAAGGCGAACCGGACTTCCCCGATGATCCTGATGGCAAGGCGCGTATACGGTACGTAGTGGACAACATCCCGGTCAGCGTGATCGCCGAGCGCGTGCAGTACTACGGACCGGACGGCAAGTTGATCACCGAATCGCTGCGGGACTTCACCCGCGCAAAGGTCAAGAAGCAATTCGCTTCGCTGGACGAGTTCCTTCGTCGCTGGGGCGATGCCGACCAGAAGAAGGCGATCATCGACGAAATGGCCAGCCAGGGCGTGATGTGGGACGAGCTGGCGGAGGAGGTCAGCAAAAAGCTCGGCAGCACACTGGATCCGTTCGACCTGATCTGCCACGTGGCCTTCGACCAGCCACCGCTGTCGCGTCGCGATCGTGCGGAAAATGTCCGCAAGCGGAATTACTTTGCCAAGTACCAGGGCACCGCACGCCAGGTGCTGGAAGGGCTGTTGGACAAATATTCCGATAGTGGCGTCGAACACATCGAAGACGTCAGGATTCTGCAACTCGATCCGTTCCGCAGGCTGGGATCACCCGTCGAGTTGATCGGCGTGTTTGGTGGCAAGGGCGCTTACTTGAGCGCAGTGTCGGAACTAGAGGATGAGCTGTACGGATGACTGAAGCGTTGGCAGCAAATGAGATCGAAGAGGAACTCCTCCGGCTGGGTGCAGAGATCTATCGTTCACCCATGTACGCCGCGACCTACGTCTTGCCGGGCCGCGATGAGAAGGTATGTGTCAAGCGCAACAAGTCTGGCGTGCCGGTGAGGAAACAGCCGCTGGTCATTCACCCGCGTCACGGAAGCTCGACCCACTGGACGGCGATATGCGATCTGCTTGGGTCGCCTAACATGGTGTACAAGAACGCCGATCTGCACGGGTTCCCCGTTGCGCCCACCGGCCAGAGCAACACCGGCATCGCATTTGATGTACCAGATATCCAGAGTCTGCGGTCGTTGGTCGCCTTGCTGGGTGGAAGTGCCTTGGCCGGCGAAGAGCGCTATCAGTGGGATACCGCCGCGGTTGAAGTGGACGCTGATCCCAGCACCGCGACGGCTTCCCCCACGGAACGACATCGGTTGATCGCTGCCCGACTCGGCCAGGGCAGGTTCCGCGAGGACCTTCTCAGCTACTGGGGCAATGCCTGTGCATTGACCGGCAGCGAGCTGGCCGAGGTTTTGATCGCCAGCCATATCAAGCCGTGGGCAAGGTCGACCAATACTGAGCGGCTGGACCCGCATAACGGCTTGCTGCTCGTTGCGGACGCAGATCGGCTCTTCGACCGCGGCCTAGTGTCTTTCACTGATACCGGCGACCTGCTGTGCAAAGACGCCGTGTCACTTGCCCAGCTGGCGACCCTTGGCCTTTCCAGAAGCATGCGTTTGCAAAAAGTTGATCAAAAACATCTTGCCTACTTGGCCGTGCATCGCGAGATGCATGACTTCCCCACAACGAAGGTTTCTTAATGTCCATCAGCAGCACCATCAAGTCTATCCAGGACATCATGCGCAAGGACGTTGGCGTCGACGGCGACGCCCAGCGTATCGGGCAGCTGGTCTGGATGCTGTTCCTGAAAATCTACGACGATCGCGAGCAGGAGTGGGAACTGCTCGGCGACCGTTTCAAGTCGCCGATCCCCGAGCAATACCGCTGGCGCAACTGGGCGGCCGATCCGGAGGGCCGCACCGGAGACGAGCTGAAGAGCTTCATCGACAACGAACTGTTCCCGGCGCTGCAGAACCTGCATGAGTCCACACGCACGCCGCAGGCATTCGTGGTCCGTAGCGTGTTCGAGGACGCCTACAACTACATGAAGTCCGGCCAGCTGATCCGCCAGGTGATCAACAAGATCCAGCAGGGCGTGGACTTCAACAAGTCGCAGGAGCGCCACGCTTTTGGCGACATGTATGAGCAATTGCTGCGCGATCTGCAGGGGGCGGGTAATGCGGGAGAGTTCTACACGCCGCGCCCGGTCACCGAGTTCATGGTGCGGATGGTCGACCCCAAGCTGGACGAGACCGTCATGGACCCGGCCTGCGGTACCGGTGGCTTCCTGACCTGCACCATCGAGCACAAGCGCAAGCACTACGTAAAGACGGCCGAGGACGAACGAACCTTGCAGGCCAGCATTTTCGGGGTCGAGAAGAAGCCACTACCGCATCTGCTGGCTACCACCAACATGATCCTGCACGGGATCGAAGTGCCCAGCCAGATCCGCCACGACAACACCCTGAGCAAGCCGCTGATCGGCTGGGGGCCGAAGGACCGGGTGGACTGCATCGTCGCCAACCCCCCGTTCGGCGGGATGGAAGAGGACGGCATCGAGACCAACTTCCCGGCCGCATTTCGTACCCGCGAGACGGCGGACCTGTTTCTGGTGCTGATCATGCACCTCCTGAAACCCGGTGGTCGCGCGGCGGTGGTGTTGCCCGACGGGTTCCTGTTCGGCGAGGGCATCAAGAGCCGGATCAAGGAAAAGCTGCTGACGCAGTGCAACCTGCACACCATCGTCCGGCTGCCCAACGGCGTGTTCAATCCGTACACCGGCATCAAGACCAACCTGCTGTTCTTCACCAAGGGGGTGCCAACCCAAGACGTCTGGTTTTACGAGCACCAATATCCGGCAGGGGTGAAGAACTATTCCAAGACCCGACCGATGCGCATCGAGGAGTTCGCGGCGGAGCAGGCGTGGTGGGGCTGCGAGTCGGACGGCTTTGTCGCTCGCGTCGAGAACGAGTTCGCGTGGAAGGTCAGCGTCGAGGAACTAGAGGCCCGCAACTGGAACCTGGACTGCAAGAACCCCCATGTGGGCGAGCAGGTCAGTCACGATCCGGATGAGCTGCTGCGCGAGTACGCGCGAATGCAGGATGAGATCGCTGGCCTGCGCGATCAATTGAAGGCGGTGCTGGCCGAAGCGCTGGAGCGCAGCGCGTGACGGTGCTGACTGATCACCTGCCGCTGCTGGCGAGCGCGCCGAACGGGATCAAAAAGCTACGGGAGTTGATCCTAGAGTTGGCGGTGCGCGGGAAGTTGGTGCCGCAGGATCCGAGTGATGAGCCGGCGAGTGAGTTGCTCCGGCAAATTGCCGAAAATAAGGAGCGGCTTCGCTCTAGCGGCAAGCTGAAGCGGCAGAAGTCTTTAGCGCAGGTGGACTCATCGGAAGAGCCGTTCGAGGTGCCAAGAGGTTGGGAGTGGGTACGGCTTGGGGAGATCAGCAATTTTGGAATCACTTCTAAAGTCGCAAGCATTCCGGACGACGCTTGGCTTCTCGACTTAGAGGATGTTGAGAAAGATTCATCACGACTCATCCAGCGGAAGCTATTCTCAGAACGTCGCTCTCTGAGCGACAAGAACAGCTTCCTGAAAGGTGATGTGCTTTACGGAAAACTACGACCTTATCTGAACAAGGTCTTGGTGTCAGATGATGATGGTTTTTGCACAACCGAGATATTACCGTTCAGATGTCACGGCCCTTTCAATGCTCATTTCTTCAAGTTTGCGCTAATGAGTCCGTATTTTCTTTCCTACGTGAATGCCAAGAGCTACGGGATGAAGATGCCTAGGCTCGGCACAGAAGATGGACGGCAGGCTCTAGTTCCTCTTGCCCCACTCGCAGAACAATCCCGCATAGTCGCCAAAATCGATGAGCTGATGGCGCTATGCGACACGCTGGAAACCCAGCAGACCAACGCCGAAAGTGCTTACGCGCGTCTGGTGCAAGCCCTGCTCGACAGCCTTACCTACGCCAGCGACGCCGATGACTTCGCCTCCAGCTGGCAGCGCCTGTCCAAACACTTCGACACCCTTTTCACCACCGAAGCCAGCATCGATGCGCTTAAGCAGACGGTGTTGCAGTTGGCGGTGATGGGAAAGTTGGTGCGGCAGGATCCGGGTGATGAGCCGGCGAGTGATCTGCTCATTCGGATTCAATCGGATAGGAAGTTATCTATCGCTTGTGGGAGGAGTAAGCCACAGCGTGATACGACCGACCTGGACCTAGCGGACGCCAGTACTGAAATCCCGGATTCTTGGTCTTGGATCAAATTTGATGATTTGATTGATCCTGAGTTTCCTATTGCTTACGGCGTATTGGTGCCTGGTCCTAATGTGAAGAATGGAATTCCGTTTGTGCGTATTGCCGATCTAGATCTCGTTGATCCACCACGTACTCCCGAGAAGTTTATTAGTATTGACGTGGACGAAAAATTCCAACGTACGAGACTACATGGAGGTGAGATCCTTATGGGGGTTGTCGGGAGTATAGGGAAGCTGGGTATTGCGCCGCCAAGTTGGGCAGGAGCAAATATCGCAAGGGCAATCTGTAGGATTGTCCCATCTCCTCAGGTTTCTAGAAGCTACGTTATTTGGTTGCTTCAAAGTGTGCAGATGAGGCATCGCTTTCTCGGAGATGTAAGAAGACTTGCGCAGCCAACATTGAATATAGGGCTGATCAGAAGCGCCCTGACTCCGCTCCCCCCGTTCAAAGAGCAGGCGAGAATCGCATCCAAGTTGGACGAACTGATGTCCCTCTGCGACCAACTTAAATCCCGCATCCGCCAAGAGCGCGATCTCAGCCAGCAACTCGCCAGCTCTCTGGTCGAGCGAGCAGTCGCATAAGCCGCAACATCGCAAGGAGTGGCCCTAGTGCCCGTCCAACACGCCATCTGGTCCGTCGACGCCAACCCGCAACCGCTCGCCGTCACCCGCTTGCCGAGTGAAGCGCTGCTTGAGCAAATGATCATCCGTCGCCCGGAGATTCTGTCCGGGCAATGGTTGTTGATCGGTCAGCAGGAGCACACCGGCTTCGGCGGACGTATCGACTTGCTGGCCATCGCGCCCGATGCGTCACTGGTACTGATCGAGCTCAAGCGCGACCGCACCCCACGGGAAGTGGTGGCGCAGGCATTGGATTACGCCGCCTGGGTAGACCAGCTCACACCCGAGCGCATCGCCCAGATCTACCGGCGGTTCTCCGGCGACGGCGATCTTTCGCAAGCGTTCCGAGAAAAGTTTGGCGAGGAGCTGGACGAGGACTCGTTGAACGCGTCCCACCAGATCATCCTGGTGGCCGCCTCACTGGACGATTCCACGGAACGGATCATCAACTATCTCAATGCTCGCGACATTGCGATCAACGTGATCTTCTTCCAGGTCTTCCAAAGCGGACAGCGGCAACTGCTCAGCCGCGCTTGGCTGATCGACCCGGGCGAAACCCAGGTCAACGCCGCGGTGTCTTCGCCGGCGCGTGCCTCCGGCGAGAAAGAGCCGTGGAACGGCGAGTTCTACGTGTCCTTCGGCAGCAGCCGCTCGTGGGAGGACGCGCGCCGCTACGGGTACATCAGCGGGGGAGGCGGCAGTTGGTACAGCCAGACCTTGAAGGTGCTGTCACCGGGCGACCGCGTGTGGGTGAATGTCCCCAAGACCGGATACGTCGGGGTAGGGCGGGTCGTCGAGTCGGTGCAATCAGCCAATGAGTTCACGGTATCCACACCGGAAGGGGATCGCTTGGCGATCGACGTCATCAGCGACGGCCCCCGCTACCGTGCGCGCAGCGATAACCCGGATACCGCCGAGTACTTCGTGCGCGTGGAGTGGCTGGACACCGTGTCACTCAACGAAGCCATCAATGAAGTGGGCTTGTTTGGAAACCAGAACACGGTGTGCCAACCCACCACTCCCAAGTGGCGTCACACGGTGGAGCGATTGAAGACCTATCTGACGGAATGGACCTGATACGCGTGGAGCCCACCATGCCAATCCCCTTCGCTCTCCAGCGCCTCGACCACGTCGTCCTGCGCGTGCGCGACATGGCCGCGATGCAGGCGTTCTATTGCGAGGTGCTCGGCTGCACGGTCGAGCGGCGGCAGGACGACATCGGCCTGCTGCAGCTGCGG
>JBBSSB010000019.1:0-22496 GCA_038242455.1 Lysobacterales bacterium | reverse complement strand
TGCCCGCGTCGAGGTACTCGATCGTCGCGGGCACGACCCCGGTGGCGAGCACGCGCTCGATCGCCGCGCAGCCCGCCTCGACGTCCGCGAAGGCGCCGATCACCGGCAGCTGCACCGCCGGGGCCGGCATCAGCCGCAGCCAGACGCTCGTGACGACGCCGAGCGTCCCCTCGCTGCCGCACAGGAGCCCGGTCAGGTCGTAGCCGGCGACGTCCTTGCGCACCGGGCCGCCGACGCGCACCAGCTCGCCGGGGACGAGGACGGCCTCCACCCCGGTCACCCAGTCGCCGGTGACGCCGTACTTGAAGGCGTGGGGCCCGCCCGCGTTGGTCGCGATGGTGCCGCCAATCGAGCACGACCCACGAGAGGCGAAATCCACTGGATAGGCGAGGTCGTGTTCGCTGGCGGCGTTATGCACCGCTTCCAGCGCGATACCCGCCTGCACGGTCATGGTCCGGTCGACGGCATCGAAGGCGAGTACCCGGCTCATGCGCTCGAGGCTGAGGACCAGCTCGCCGCGCGCTGCCACGGCGCCGCCCGACAGGCCGGTACGTCCGCCGGACGGCACGATCGCCATATGCTCGCCGTTGGCCCAGCGGACGATCGCCTGCACCTGCTCGGTATCAACCGGAAACGCGATCGCCAGCGGCGCGGGCGTCCAGCGCCGGGTCCAGTCGCGCCCGTAATGCTCCAGATCGGCCGGGTCGGTCTTCAACAGCAGGCCCGGAACGGCCGCCAGGAGGGAATCGGTGACTGCACGGCTCATTGCGGGGGAGACCTGAAAGGGTGACGACTGCAGCGTGCCAGCAGCGCGCGTCGCGCGTCCAGTGGTGCGACGCAGCAACCGCGACGGATTTCTGCGATATTCGAACTTCACTTTCCGCTCGGTGCCGCCCGTGGCCAAGAAGACGTCCTACCCAAAACACGACATCCGCGTACTGCTGCTGGAGGGCGTCAGCCAGAACGCCGTAGAGCGCTTTCGCGCCGCCGGCTACACGCAGATCGTTACCCATGACAAGGCCTTGCCGGATGATCAGCTGAAGCGGGAGATCGCCGAGGCGCATATCGTCGGCATCCGGTCGCGCACCCACCTCAGCGAGGATGTGCTGCAGCATGCCAAGCGTTTGATCGCGGTCGGCTGTTTCTGCATCGGCACCAGCCAAGTGGACCTGAAGGCAGCCGAGCTTGCCGGCATTCCAGTGTTCAACGCGCCCTACTCCAACACCCGCAGTGTCGCTGAGCTTGTCATTGCCGAGACCATCATGCTGTTGCGCGGGATCCCGCAGAAGAACGCCGCCTGTCATCGCGGTGGCTGGGCCAAGACCGCCACCGGCAGCCATGAGGCGCGCGGCAAGACCATCGGTATCGTCGGCTACGGCCACATCGGCACCCAGGTCGGCGTGATCGCCGAAGCGCTCGGCATGGACGTGCTGTTCTACGACATCGAGGACAAGCTGACCCTGGGTAACGCCCACGCCGCGGCCAGTCTGGAGGACCTGCTGGAGCGCAGCGACGTAGTCACCCTGCACGTGCCGGAGACGCCAGCCACGCGCAACATGATGGGCGCCGAACAGATCGCGCGTATGCGTCGCGGAGCACATCTGATCAACGCCGCTCGCGGCACCGTGGTCGACGTGGACGCGCTTGCCGAAGCGTTGAAGGATGGTCGGATTGGTGGTGCTGCGGTGGATGTCTTTCCGGTTGAACCCGGCAGCAATCAGGACCAGTTCGAAAGCCCTCTGGTCGGCATCGACAACGCCATCCTGACGCCGCATATCGGCGGCAGCACGCTGGAGGCCCAAGACAACATCGGTCTGGAGGTCGCCGCCAAGCTGATCCGCTACAGCGACAACGGCACCACCCTGTCGGCGGTGAACTTCCCCGAGGTCACTCTGCCCGGCCATGCCGGCAGCCTGCGTCTACTGCACATCCACCGCAACGTGCCAGGCGTGCTGTCGCGGATCAACGAGATCTTCTCCCAGCTGGGCTTGAACATTGACGGCCAGTACCTGCGTACGAACCCGGAAGTCGGCTACGTGGTGATCGACGTCAGTGCCACCGGAACGCAGGCTGCCGAACTGAAGTCACTGCTCAGTGAAATTCCCGGAACCCTGCGTACGCGGATCCTCTACTGACCGTCCGCGTTGCGGCGCTGCAGCCACTTGCTGGCCATCCGCCGCAACGCCAGATCGTAGATTTTCTCGTCACCATCCGGGTAATCGGCGGTCGCAATATCCACGATGTTGCGCCATGCCAGATCCAGTGACTCCTCGCTGACGACGTACTGCTCGTCATCACCGGTATGCACAACGTAGCGGGCATCGTAATGCCAGTGTCCGGGCACATCGCCGCGTTCGGGAATCCAGTGCCGGTCAAGATCGAACAACTGCCGGTCGACCTGCAATCCCTGCAAGCCCGACTCCTCCTGTGCTTCGCGCAACGCGACGTCGGCCAGTTCCCGCTCGCCATCCGCATGACCACCCAGCTGCAACCAGCGCTGCAATTTGCGGTGATGGGTCAGCAGTGTCCGGGTACCGCTGCGGTCCACCAACCACGACGATGCGGTGAAGTGACCGGCAAGACGAGTGCGCGAATACGGATCAAGCGGATCTTCAAGAAGCGTCCGGAAGACGTCCGTCACTTCGGACTCGCCCGGCCATCGTTGCTGGTACTTGTCCAGGTCGAGTAGTAACGGCTGAAGCTCGATTGCGGAGGGATTTTGCATACCTGTGCGTACGTTGCGAAGCCGTCTGGAGAACCTCAGTATGCCTGCCGGGGAAACGTGCATAAGGTGGGTTGCCGCTCGTTTCTCCGCTGGGGTAAGGTGGCTCGCTATTGGCCCGCACGCTGCTTGCGCGACGTGACATACCACAGCCACCGTCGCTGTTGATCAGCCGTTGGGGAATCCAAGTAATGACTAGTGTGTTGATCAAGCCGACCAAGTCGGTGGGCCATCGTGATCCCGTGCAAGCGGATACGCGCATTTGCGCGGCCGTGCTGCGGACCGGCAGGACCGTCGCATGAGCGAGAGAACGGTTCGGGAACCTTCGTTGTTCCAGGCGCTGCTGCCGCTGATGTGTCTGGCGGTATGTCTTGCCGGAGGCGTCTATCTGTTTTCCGACAATGCATCGTCCGGTGCCAATCAGGTCTCGTTGATGCTGGCCGGCGCAGTCGCCGCCATCATCGGGATCCGCAACGGGCTGAAGTGGGACGACATCCAGGAAGGCATGGTCGACGGGATCTCCTTGGCGATCGGTCCGATCTTCATCCTGCTGGCGGTCGGTGCACTGATCGGCTCGTGGATCCTCAGCGGCACCGTACCGACGATGATTGTGTACGGATTGAAGCTGCTGCATCCGTCCTACTTCTACCCCGCCGCATGCATGATCTGCGCGATCGTCGGACTGGTGATCGGCAGCTCGTGGACCGTCGCCGGCACACTGGGTGTAGCCCTGATCGGCGTCGCGCAGGGTCTGGACATGTCTCCGGCCATCACGGCTGGCGCGGTCATCTCGGGCGCCTACTTTGGCGACAAGATCTCGCCCTTGTCGGATACCACCAACATCGCCCCGGCTGCGGCGGGCAGTGAGTTGTTTTCGCACATCCGCCACATGCTGTGGACGACGGTGCCGAGCATCGTAATCGCCCTGATTCTGTTCACCGTGATCGGTTTAGGCGAGGCTCGCGAGGTCGCCGAGGTGCAGGGGTTCGGCAACTTGCCGCAGGTCTTGGGAGAGCAGTTCGCCCTCGGTCCGCACCTGCTGATTCCGATGGTGGTGGTGTTCGCACTGGCGATCAGCGGGTTCCCGGCCTACCCCGCGATCCTGATCGGCGCACTGCTGGGCGCCGTGTTTGCGGTGATCTTCCAGCCGGACGCGGTGCTGCAACTGGCAGGCAACGAGGAGCTCTCACGGCCTATGGCGCTGCTGGCGGGCGCTTGGACGTCGCTGTTTGATGGCTACCACGGCCAGACAGGTGTCGCGGCCGTGGACGATCTGCTCAGTCGCGGCGGAATGGCCAGCATGCTCAACACCATCTGGCTGATTATTTGCGCGATGGGCTTCGGCGCAGTGATGGAGCGCGCCGGACTGCTGGAGCGGATGATCCGCAGTGTATTGAAGGCAGCCAAATCGGCCGGCTCACTGGTCGCGGCCACGCTGGGCACTGCAATCGGCGCCAATATTGTTGCTGCCGACCAGTACATGGCGATCGTGCTGACCGGGCGACTGTTCGCACCCGAATATGCGCGTCGCGGACTGGCCCCGGTGAACCTGTCGCGGGCATTGGAGGATGGCGGCACGATCACCTCGCCGCTGGTGCCATGGAACACCTGTGGCGCCTATATGGCCGCCACCCTTGGTGTCGCCACGATGGACTACCTGCCGTACGCCTTCTTCAACCTCGCCGGCCCGTTGGTCGCCGTCATCTCCGCGTACGCCGGATTCAAGATTCTCACGCTGCCGCGCAGCAACACCGACACGCCTGCTCCGGCGCCGGTTCCGGCCCGCTAAACGCTCAACACCAAGGTACCGCTTTCAATGGAAAAGAAATCGATCCACGGCATGTGGTCCTCACGTACCGCCTTCATCCTGGCGGCCACCGGCTCGGCCGTTGGCCTTGGCAATATCTGGCGCTTCCCGTACCTGGCGTCGGACAACGGCGGCGGCGCGTTCGTACTGGTCTATCTGCTGTGTATCGCACTGGTCGGTCTGCCGATCCTGATCGCGGAAATCATGATCGGCCGCCACGGCCGCCGCAGCCCGATCACGACACTGGTCGCACTCACCAAGGAAACCGGCGCTGCCAAGGGCTGGATCAGCATCGGCTGGATCGGCATCGTTGCCGGCATCCTGATCCTCAGCTTCTACAGCGTGGTTGGTGGCTGGACGCTGCATTACAGCTGGCTGTATCTGATGCAGGCATTTGGTGGCGCGCACATCACCAATCCAGGCGAGACCTTCGCGGCACTGCTGGCCAATCCCTGGGAACTGGCCGGCTGGCATGCGGTCTTCATGGGCCTGACAGTCACCGTGGTTGGATTGGGTGTGGAGAAGGGTCTGGAGCGCGCAGTCCGCTTCCTGATGCCTGCCCTGTTGCTGACCCTTCTGGCGCTGGTCGGCTATGGGTTCACCACCGGTCACATGGGTAAGGCGGCTGCCTTCCTGTTCCAGCCGGACTTCTCCAAGGTCAACGCCGGCATGATGATGGCGGCCATGGGTCAGGCGTTCTTCTCGTTGAGCCTGGGCATGTGCACGATGATGACCTACGGCGCCTACCTGCCCAAGGACGTCTCAATCCCAAAGACAGGCGCGATCGTAGCGCTCGCCGATACCGCCATTGCACTGCTGGCAGGACTGGCGATCTTCCCGATCGTGATCAGTTTCGGTATCGATCCGCACGGCGGTGGCCCGGGCCTGATCTTCACCTCGCTGCCGCTGGCATTCGATGTGATGACCGGCGGCGTCATCTACGGGCTGTTGTTCTTCGGCCTGCTGTTCGTGGCTGCGTGGACCTCGTCGATCTCGCTGCTGGAACCGGCGACCGCATTCCTGGTCGAGCGCCGCGGAATCGCGCGCAAGCGCGGCTCGTTGATGGTGGCCGGCGTGTGCTGGCTGATCGGGCTGGCGACGGTGTTCTCGTTCAACATCTGGTCGAACGTGCGCATGCTGGATCGCGACCTGATGGGGCTGATCGAGCTGCTCGCCAACGACATCATGCTGCCGCTGGGCGGCCTGCTCATCGCACTTTTCGCCGGCTGGGCGCTCAAGGAAACCATCCTGCGTGAGCAGCTTGCCGGGATGTCGCCGGTGCTGTTTACCGCGTGGCGCTGGGTGGTGCGGATCATCGCCCCGCTGCTGGTGTTCGTCGTGCTGCTGAACGTGGTGCTCTGACCCGTCCGAGGTGCGTGCGCGACACGCACCTCGCTGTGACGCTCATCCGATAAACTCACCGGATGAACCAGCTACCCTACGACGCGCAGCAACTTGCCACCCGCGCCGACGAGCTTACGCACAACGTGCGTGCGCTCGCTGCGGCGGGCTGGACGCCAGCCACCAGCAGCAACTTCTCACTTCGTCTGGACGCCAGGCATGTCGCCATCACCGCCTCCGGCGGCGACAAGGGTCAACTGACTCCCGCGGGCGTCATGGTGGTCGATCTGGAAGGACACCCGGTCGCGACCGATAGACGATCCTCTGCCGAGACGCTGCTGCATACGCGCCTGTACAAGCGCTTCCCCGAGGTCAATTGCGTGCTGCACACGCACTCCCAGAACCAGACGGTTGCCTCGCGCCTGTATGCAACTGTGGGCCATGTACGGCTGGCCGGTTACGAGATGCTGAAGGCGTTCCACGGCAACACGACCCACGAGACCGCTATCGACCTGCCGGTGCTGCCCAACAGTCAGGACATGTCCGTCCTCTCTGATCAGGTCGATGCGCTACTCGACCAGCAGGCAATGTGGGGTTACCTGATTGACGGTCACGGTTTATATGCGTGGGGCCGCGACATGGCCGAAGCACGACGCCATCTGGAGGCGTTCGATTTCCTGCTGGGATGCGAACTGGAACTGAGGAAGCTGCAACGATGAGCCGCCTGCGTATATTTGCCGACCACGATGCCGGTACTGCAATCTCGACCACCCACGAGCATGGCGCGATAGCCCGCGAGCTGGCCGCCATCGGCGTGGCTTTCGAGCAGTGGGAAGCGAATGCCGATGTATCCGGCGGCGACGCTCCCGCGAAGATTCTCGCTGCCTACCGCAAGGACATCGACCGTCTGGTGAGTGAGCACGGCTTTCAGAGCGTCGACGTCGCCAGCGTCGGGCCGGACAACCCCAAGCGCGCAGAGATCCGCAAGACGTTCCTTGACGAGCACTTCCACAAGGAGGACGAGGTGCGCTTCTTCGTCGCGGGCTCGGGCATGTTTACCCTGCACGTGGATGGCAAGGTGTACGAGGTGCTGTGCGAGAAGGCCGACCTGATCTCGGTGCCGGATGGCACGCCGCATTGGTTTGACATGGGCGCGGAGCCGGACTTTGTGGCGATCCGGTTCTTCAAACAACCCGATGGCTGGATCGGCCACTTCACCGGCACCGACATTGCTACGCGCTTTCCGCGCCACGAACCGGCAGACACGCCATGAGCACATCCGCAAAAGCGATCCTCACCGATATCGAGGGCACCACCAGCAGCATTTCCTTCGTGAAGGACGTGCTGTTCCCGTTTGCGCGCCGCGCCCTGCCCGCCTTCGTGAAAGTGCGCGGTCAGGAGCCGGCCGTGCGCAAGTGGTTGGACATGGTCGCGACCGAGATGGGCGGCATGTGCCAGGACGCGATGATTGCCGAGGTCATGCAGGGCTGGATCGACGAGGATCGCAAGCACACGGCGCTTAAAGCGCTGCAGGGAATGATCTGGGCCGACGGCTACCGCAATGCGGACTTCAGCGCACACATCTATCCGGATGCCGCTGAGATGCTGCAGCGCTGGCATGCAGATGGCCTTCCGCTATACGTCTACTCGTCGGGTAGCGTGCCAGCCCAACGGCTGTTTTTTGGCCACAGCGATGCCGGCGACCTGACCGGACTTTTCTCCGCCTGGTTCGACACCGAGATCGGCGCCAAGCGCGAGGCCGACAGCTACCGCCGCATCGCCGCGGAGATCGATCTGGTGCCGTCGCAGATCCTGTTTCTGTCCGATGTGGTCGCCGAGTTGGATGCCGCACGCGAGGCCGGCATGGATACCGTGCTGATCGACCGCCTCGAGGACTATCCGGAACCACGTGATGCTGCGTCAGCCAACGGCCATCGCCGGCTTGAATCCTTCGCGGATATCAACCCCGCCGGCTGAGGCGTGCTTCCGGGCGCCCCGCGTCACCGGGGCGGTCCGAGCAGCCGGGCTTCTTCAGTCTTCGCTGGCGTGGCGTTGACGCAGTACCGAGACCGCTGATTCCAAGGACAGGCCACGCGCGCGCAGGGCAACGATCAAATGGAACATAAGGTCGGCCGCTTCGCCTGCCAGTGCATGGTCATCTTCGGCAACCGCAGCCAAGGCAGTTTCCACGCCCTCCTCGCCCACCTTCTGCGCAATTCGGCGGATACCGCCTTCAAACAGGCTGCTGGTGTAACTGCCGGCTGGACGATCACGCTCACGACAGGCCACCAGCTTGTCCAGCTCCGCCAGGAAGTCACCGGGCGCCTCGGGAAAACAGCTGGTTCGATCCAGATGACAGGTCGGACCTTGCGGCCGGGCCTGAACCAAGAGTGTGTCGGCGTCGCAGTCGACCTGCATGGACACCAGCATCAGGAAATTTCCCGATGTTTCGCCCTTGGTCCACGCACGCTGTCGGCTACGGCTGAAGAAGCTCACCTTGCCTGTATCGCAGGTGGTTTTCAGTGCGGCGTGGTCCATGTATCCCAGCATCAACACCCGCAAAGTATCGGCGTCCTGCACCACCACAGGCAGCAGACCCGTGGTGGCATCCCACACCAGTGATCCGGGATCAGGAAATTGCATGACGCGCCTCGATACCGTGCGAGTGGAGGTAGCGTTTCAGGTCGGGAATGGCGATGGCGCCCGAATGGAACACGCTGGCCGCCAACGCGCCATCCACGTCAACCTGACGGAACACGTCCACGAAGTGATCCATGGTGCCTGCCCCTCCCGATGGAATCAGCGGTACATCGCATACCGCGCGAACCCGCTGCAGCTGTTCGATGTCATAGCCTTCGCGCACGCCGTCGCTGCCCATGCAGTTGATGACGATCTCGCCAGCGCCCAGGTCCTGCGCCATCGCCACCCACTCCAATGTTGTCATGGACAATGCGCGCGTTTGGGCAAGATCGCCGGTGAACTGACGGACCCGCCACTGCCCGTCCTCATCGCGCAGGCTGTCGACACCCACCACCACGCACTGAACACCAAACGCGTCTGCCAACTCCGCCACCAGCGCGGGGCGCTGCAGCGCGGGTGAGTTGACCGAGATTTTGTCGGCGCCCGCGTGGAGGATCTCGCGTGCGGCCTCGACGCTGTTGATCCCGCCCGCGACACAGAACGGGATATCGATATCGCGCGAGATCCGCTCCACCCACTGTGCGTCCACGCGGCGGCCCTGCGGGCTGGCAGTGATGTCATAGAACACCAACTCATCGGCGCCTGCGTCTCGGTAGCGCAACGCCAGCTCCACGATGTCACCGACATCGACAAGCTCGCGGAAGCGCACACCCTTCACCACCCGTCCGCCGCTCACGTCCAGACACGGAATGATGCGTCGACTCAGCATGGATCCTGCTCCCCAAGTGCGGCGGCCAGGTCGAGCCGTCCGTCCAATAGTGTTTTTCCCAGAATCGCGCCGCTGCAGCCAATGGCGCGCGCAGCGACGATGTCGGCGGTGTCGCGTATCCCCCCGGACGCCTGAACCTTCATCTCCGGCGCCAGCGACAGCAGGTAGCGGTAAAACTCGAGGTTGGGGCCGGCCATCATGCCGTCGCGGGCGATATCGGTGCACAACAGATGCTGCAGACCTTCGCTGGCGTAGCGTGTCAGCAGGTCCTCCAGCGAGACATCGCTGTCACGGGTCCAGCCTGCGGTCGGCAACTGCCACTGCCCCTGCGCGTCCTGGCGGGCGTCCAGCGCGACGGTGATGTGCGCACTGCCAAAGCGCTGGATCCATGCAATTACACGCGCTGGCTCACGCACCGCCAGCGAACCAATGACGACACGGTCAGCACCCGCCTCCAGGATGGCTTCGATGTCGGATTCGGTACGCACCCCGCCACCGGTCTGTATCCGGAGTGCCGTGGACTGTTTGAGCTCACGCAACAATGGCAGCAGGGTGTATCCACCGGCTCGCGCCGCATCCAGATCAACCAAGTGCAGCCAGCTCGCTCCGGCAGCGGCGTAGCGTGTGGCAACCGCTGCAGGGCTGTCGGGATAACGGGTCTCGCGGTCATAGTCACCCTGCTGCAGACGCACCACACGGGCGTCGCGGACATCGATCGCGGGATAGACCGCAAACCGGGTAGCTGGTGTTGAATGGCTCACGCGCCAATCTCCAAGAAGTTGGCAAGCAACCGAGCGCCGATCACGCTGGATCGTTCCGGGTGGAATTGCGCTCCCCAGTGGTTGCCGCTGCGAACCACGGCGGAGAACTCTTGCCCGTAGTCGCAGGACGCCAGCGTCGCGCTCGACATCGGCGCGGCATAGCTGTGCACGAAGTAGACATGCGAGCCATCCGCGATCCCCTCCAGAAGCGGATCTGGCTTGCGTAGCCGCAACGTATTCCAGCCCATGTGCGGTACGCGTATCGCGCGATCGTCCTCAGGTCGAATGCCATCGCTGGCATCGTCGGAGATGGTGGGCTGCGCGGCGCGCGCGACAAGTTTCCGGACCACCCCGGGGATCAGCCCGAGGCAAGGCACATCGCCCTCCTCGGAGTGCTCATACAACAGCTGCATACCCAGGCAGATTCCCAGTAGCGGTTGTTTCAGTTCGCGTAACACCTCGACCAGATTCCGCTCACGCAGCCGCCTCATGCCGGCAGCAGCGGCGCCCACACCCGGCAGGATCACCCGGGTGGCAGCCGCGATTTCTGCGGGGTCGGAAGTTATGTCGACCCTTGCTCCCAGTCGCTCCAACGCGTAACGCACCGAGCCCAGATTGGCGCCCCCTGCATCGACAAGTACCGTCGTAGTCACAGTGTCCCCTTCGTGCTCGGCAGCTCGCGGCCCTCGCGGCGGATGGCCTGACGAAGCGTGCGCGCAACTGCCTTGAAGCCTGCCTCAACCTTGTGGTGATCGTTCTCGCCGCTCACCGTCAGGCTCAGATTGATACCGCCTCCCTCACAGAGGGAGCGGAAAAAATGCGGCACCAGCTCGGTCGGCATATCGCCAATGTGCTCGCGCTGGAACCCCCCATCAAACACGAAATACGGGCGACCCGAAAAATCGAGCGCCGCACTTGCCAGCGTTTCATCCATTGGCAGCGTGAACCCGTAGCGGCCGATACCGCGTTTGTCCCCCAGCGCCTCACGCAATGCTTGCCCGAGGGCCAACGCGCTGTCCTCGATAGTGTGGTGCTCATCCACGTGCAAGTCACCCTTGCACTCCAGACTCAAGGCAAAGCCGCCGTGCTTGCCGATCTGTTCAAGCATGTGATCGAAGAATCCCAGTCCGGTCGAAATCTTCGGCTCAGCGACCCGATCAAGGTCGACCTCGACACGGATGCGGGTCTCGCGCGTGTTGCGCTCCACGACGGACGTGCGCGGAGCATCGGACAGCGCGTGTGCGATCCCCGGCCAGTCCCAATCGCCCCCGAACTCCGCGGTCTTCAGCTGGAATGCTCGGAGGCCCATGTTGTGCGCAAATCCGTTGTCGGTCTCCCGGTCACCAACCATCGCGGAGCGGGCCCAGTCGATACCGCGATCCTTTAACAGGTGCTGGGCCAGACCGATGCCAGGCTTACGAGTGGGCGCGTTGTCGGCGGGCCAGCTGGTATCGATCAGTACCTCACGGAAGCTGATTCCCTGACTCTCGAACACTTGCATCATCAAGTGGTGCGGAGCGTCGAACGCCGCCTGCGGGAAGCCCTCGGTACCAAGACCATCCTGATTGGTCACCATGACGAATTGGTAGCCCGCATCCCGTAGTTTCAGCATCGCGGGAATGACGTCGGCCACAAAGCGCAGCTTGTCCAAACGATCAAGCTGGAAATCCTCCGGCTCCTCGACCAAGGTGCCGTCACGATCGACAAATAAGACCGGGGTCAGCGCACTCATTACCTGCTCTCCATTGCGTTGATGGCGTCGATGACGCGATTGTTCTGTTCGGCGGTGCCGACGGTGATCCGCAAGGCGTCATTCAACCCGGATGCGCTGCGCTGATCACGCACCACAATTCCCGCGGCAAGCAGACGATCCATCGCACCCTGCGCATCATCAAGACGAACCAGCAGGAAATTGGCCTGCGAGGGATAGACCGCACGGACGCCTTCACACATGAGCAAGGCCGCACGCAGACGCTCGCGCTCTGCACGTACCGCCGTCACTCCGGTCGCGGTCAGTGCGCGCGCGTCGCTGGCCAAACTCTGCAATGCCACGTCGATGCAAGGCGACGGCAAGGGGTACGGCGCCTGGCAATACCTCAGCACTTGTACCAACGCTTCATCGGCGATGACGCTGCCAATCCGGGCACCCGCCAATGCGTGCGCTTTGGACAGTGTTCGCAGTACGGCAATGTTGCGTTGGCGATCGATCAGCGATGCGGCCGACGGCACTTCACTGAACTCTCCATAGGCCTCGTCCACCACCACCACGGCGCGGTCCTGTAGCACGCGAGCCAACGTCTCGATGCGGTCCAGCGGCAGCGCCGAGCCGGTTGGGTTTCCGGGCGAGCACAGGAACACGAGCTTTACCGAGTGCGCCCTCGCCTGGCGTTCGATAGCAGCAAAGTCGGCGGTAAACCCGTCGTGGGTATCCAGCAGCGGAACGTCGACCACCAACGTGCCGTGCAGCCGCGCACTGACGGCGTACATACCGAATGTCGGCGGCGTGATAAGCACTGCGTCGCCACCGGGCCGGCACAACGCGCGCACCAGCAGGTCGATCGCCTCATCACTGCCGCGACCGACCAGCAATCGAGCGGGATCGCAACCGTAGAGATCAGCCAGGGCTGAGCGCAACGCACCAGGCTGCGGCTCCGGATAGCGTCGCAGGGTGCCATCGCTATCGGCGGAGTTCGGCCACGGCGATTCGTTGGCATTCAACCAGGTATCGCCCATCAGGCCGGCGGTTCGAGCAGACGCGTAGCCACTAAATCCAGCCAGATCCTCGCGTATCAGCGTGAGCGGATCGGCGATGGAACGCACGGCGCTCATGCGACCCCCAACCGGCGCGACACGGCCAGCCGATGCGCGTCGAGGCCTTCAGCGCTTGCCAGTTCAACCGCGCACGGACCGATCGCACGCAGTCCCTCGCGGTTCACTTCCTGCACGGTGATCGCAAGCTGGAAGCTGGCGACGCTGAGCCCGCCGACGAAGCGCGCCGCGCCGCTGGTTGGCAGCACATGGTTGGTGCCACTGCAGTAGTCACCAAGCGCCTCTGGCGCCCAGTCGCCGAGAAAGACCGAGCCTGCAACGGTCATCGACGGCAACCAGCTGCGTGCATCGCGCAGTGCCAGAATCAGATGCTCCGGCGCGTAATCATTGCTGATCGAGAACGCCTCTTCCAAGGTATCGACCTGGATCATCCGCGCCGACTGCAGCGCCCGGCGGACGGTTTCCATGCGTGGCAGCTCGACCATCTGGCGCTCGATCTCGTCAATGACGCGCCCGATCAGGCCGGCATCGTCACTGAGCAGGATCACCTGCGAGTCCGGCCCGTGCTCGGCTTGCGACAGAAGATCGGCGGCGACAAATTCCGGAGTGGCGCCCGCATCGGCAATCACCATCACTTCGGACGGGCCAGCCGGCATGTCGATACCGACGCCGCGCTCCAGTTGGGCAACCTGGCGTTTGGCCTCGGTCACAAATGCGTTGCCGGGGCCGAATAGTTTGTCGCAGGCCGGAACGCTGTCGGTTCCCAGCGCCATTGCGGCGATCGCCTGAACACCGCCAAGCTTGAACACCCGGTCGATCCCGCAGCACGCCGCCGCGACCAGCACCGCCGGATCAACGCTGCCGTCCGCCCGCGGAGGTGTGCAGAGCACGACATCGCTGCAGCCGGCCAAACGCGCCGGAATGCCGAGCATCAGCGCGGTCGAGGGCAACGGCGCCGAACCCGCGGGCACGTACAGGCCGACTCGTCGGATGGGCCGCAGAACGCGCTCACAACGCACGCCGGGCGCGGTTTCGACCACATACGGCTGGGTCATTCCAGCGGCGTGGAACCGCTCGATCCGCGCTGCAGCCTCGATGATGGCCTCACGCAAGGCGGGTGCAACCAGCTGCTGGGCGGCCGCAAATTCCTCCGATGAAACGGCGAGTGCGTCGATCTGGACGCCATCAAAGCGCGCCGTCAGATCGCGTAACGCCGCATCGCCGCCGGCGCGGACTTCATCAATCAGTCCGGCCACCGCCTGCGAAATTTTCTTGCCGTCGACCTGCGCCGGCCGGCGCAGTGCGCGAGTCCGCGCGGCCGCGTCCAGCGCTCGCCACTGCAAGCGGTTGTCGGGCCGGATCGCTGCTTCCATTGCGACGCTCATGCGAGCATTCCTTCGACCGGCACCACCATCAGCCCCATCGCGCCCGCGCGCTTCAGCTCCTCCAACCGCTGCCAGGTCAACTGGCCATGGCAGAGCGCCTGCAACGCAAGGTGATCCGCGCCGTCGACCTGCATCACCGTCGGTGACTCGGCATCGGGCAACAGCGGCAGCAACTCCGGCAGGCGCTCGCGCATTGCCTGGAACAGCAGCAGCTTGCTGTGACGGATCCGCAGGGCGCCATCCAGACGCCGCAATAACAGGTCGACCAACTCGCCGCGTGCCGACTCCAACTCGTGCATGGGCCCGGCCAGAACCGCTTCGCTTTCGAACAGCGTCGCGACGGGCTTTAACTGGTTCGCCGCCAGCGTCGCGCCGCTCGATACCAGATCGCAGATCGCGTCCGCCTGCCCGAGCCGCGGCGCAATCTCGACCGATCCAGACAACAACACCACGTTGGCACTCACCCCTTCGCGCTTCAGCCATTGCGAAAGCAACGCCGGATAGCTGGTCGCAATGCGCTTGCCTGATAGTTGCGCCGAGGACGTCCACTCCTGCCCCTCCGGCACCGCCAACGCCAAGTGGCAGCTGCCAAACCCCAGCGACCGCCATTCGCGGAATGCGGACGCCGCCCCAGACGCCAAACGCGCGCCGTCCTGCTCCGCCATCACGTTGCGCCCGACGATCCCGAGATCGCAAACACCATCAGCAATCAGGCCCGGGATATCGTCGTCGCGCACGAGCAGGAGGTCGACCGGCACTGATTCGCCATAGCAGAACAGACGGTCGCGGCTCTCACGCCAGCTCATGCCACACGAGGCAAGCAATGCACGGGCAGGTTCGGCCAGACGGCCATTTTTCTGGATCGCGATGCGCAGGCGGTCGCGACCGACGGGAACGTTGGGTGTCATAACGGATATCCAAAGGCGAGCGTCAATGCGCGCGGCACCGACGGGATGGCTAGATCAGGGAAAGACGCGATACGGGGACGGAGTTTCAGTCGTCGCCTGGATGCAATTCGGGATGACTGTGGCGTATCGCTGCGACATAGCCGCCAGCGCCGTGATCGATGGTGCGCGCGACCCGTCCGATGGTCGTCACGCTGACCCGCGTCCGCGAGTGGATCTCGCGATAGGGAATGGACTGCAATAACAAAGGCACCACGCGCCAACGATCCGTCATCGCTTCCAACTCTGCAGGGGTACAGAGATCGAGCAGGAATGCGCGCACCTCGGCGCTGTTTTCCAACGCGCAAAGGGCATTGGAGAGCGCGTCAAGCTCGTCTGCAGGCTCTTGGATTCGGGTCACTTTGCGCTTCATATCTTGTGTCAATGTATTAACGTGATAGTACGTTAGTTCGACATCCCTGTTTCGTCAAGCGATTCGCACAGGTAGGATCGACGGGATGAGCCGGTACAAGCCGGACGCAGTTTGCGGGACCTCACAGGGACAACGGATGTACGGCACGGAGCTGGCGAAATGGCGCGGCGTGCTGGCATGGCTGACACTTGTCTGCCTGTGCCTGTTTACGTTCGCCAGCGGCGCCCAGGCAGCCGACACACCTGCACCACGTCCTGTCGTTGAGCTCGATTTCCAGACCGCGCGTCTGGAGCTAACGCCTTATGTCAGCTACTACCACGACCGAGACGGTACCGCTGACCTGACGGCGGTTAGAGAGGCATTGCGCACCGGTGGTTTCGCGCCGCTTCCGGGTAACACCACCGCGTTCGGCTTTCAGCCTGGCGCGTTCTGGTTCCACGTCCGTCTGCTCAACACCGACCCGCGCGAGCCCCGCTGGCTGCTGGTGCAGAAGTACGCGCTGAGCGATCACTTGCAGATCAACACGCTGCACGCGAGTGGCCAGGTCGATACCCATGAGGGTGGCGATGCGCTTCCGTTTGATGCGCGCAGCATCCGCTACCGACTGCCAAATTTCTGGATCAACATTCCGGCAGGGCCGCCGGTAGACCTTCTGGTACGTGTCAGCAGCCAGAGCTCCATGCAGGTGCCACTGTGGCTTTACACCCCCGGTGCATTTGCCGAGGTATCCCGCGATGCGCAATTCGGCATCGGCCTGTATTACGGCATCCTGTTTGCACTATTCGTCTACAACCTGGTGCTCTGGCTGCGTCTGCGCGATCCCAGTTATTTCTGGTATCTGCTGCACATTTCCGCCTTCGGTCTGGTGCTGTTTACGCTCAACGGTCTGGGTTTCGAATACCTCTGGCCGAGGTCGCCTTGGTTGGCGGACAAGTCGGTTCCGCTGTCGATCTGTCTGGCCCAGGTGGGAATGCAGCAATTCGCAAGACACTTTCTTGAGCTGAAGACGCGTTGGAACGCCGGCGACAGGGTAGGTCTGGCGATGATCGCCTTCTTCGTCGGCCTTGGTATTGCATCGTTGTGGCTGCCCTATGGAACCTCAACGCCGCTTGCGTCCGCCGCGGTGTTCATCAGCATCACCTGGATTGCAATCGAGTCGATTGTTGTTACCGCACGAGGCTACAAGCCGGGCCGGATTTTCCTACTGGCGTGGTCATTGTTCCTGCTCGGCACCGGCATGTTTGCCGCGCTGGCATTTGGCCTGTTGCCGAAGAACTTCCTCACCGAATACGGCGTCCAGATAGGCTCAGCCACCGAAATGCTGCTGCTCTCGGTCGCACTCAGCTATCGCTACTCCTCTTTGCGTGCAGAGAACGAGCGGATCACCCGTGCGGGCAAGGAGGAGCTGACTAAGCGGGTGGAACAGCGCACGGCGGAACTGGTCCACGCGCTTCGACAACTCGGGGACGTCCACGCGCAATTGCGCGAGAGCAGTCAACGAGACAGTCTGACCGGACTGCACAACCGTGCCTACTTCATGGAGCGGTTCGAGCAGCTGATGGCCGACTCTTACCAACAGGGAAAGCCGGTTTCACTGCTGATGATCGACCTGGATCACTTCAAGGACATCAACGACCAGCACGGACACCTGGTAGGTGATGACTGCCTAGCCTTCAGCGCCCAGTCTTTCGAGGAGGCGTTGCGCGAACACCGTGCACTACTCGCACGTTTCGGCGGCGAGGAATTCGTGGTCGGTCTTCCCGACACTGATTGGCAAGGCGCCATACGGGTCGCCGAGGCTCTGCTGAAGAAGCTTCACGACACCCCATGCGAATCAGCAGGTCTGCAGATTCACGTTACCGCCAGCATCGGCGTCCACCAGTTGATACTGGATGGACAAACGCCGTTGTCGTCCGCGTTGCAGCAGGCCGATGAGGCGCTCTACCTGGCCAAGGCCGACGGACGTAACTGCGTACGCCGCGATGGTGCCGCGCCGCCGATGACAACCTAGCCAGCGGCGGCGCGGCCTTCAGCAATCAGCTGCTCCGCGCGGCGGCCAGCACGTCCCCATCGACCACGAGCTGCACAGCGGTTGCAACATCACCGTCGAGTGCCCGGTCGCGCTGCAGGAACGGGATGCGCGCCCGAATGGCAGCATGCGCTGCGGCGACCGCGTTGCCAGGCCTGAAACCGTCCGACCCAGCCAGCTCCACGCGCAGTGCTTCGACTTCGGCGAGGAATGTGGTCTGCCCTTCTGCGTCGCTGGCGCCACCATGCACTTTTTTCGCGAGGGCCGACGCATCGCCCTTCCTGGCCAAATCGCATGCGGCGTTGATCATCCCGGTACGTAGATCCAGCGCCTGCGCGGCGGTGTACAGCTCAAGACCCAGCACCTTGCCCAGATCATCGGCCATGGCCAGCACGTGGCGGGCCTCGTTCGCACCCATGGAAACATGGTCTTCGGCGTTGGCACTGGTCGGGATGGAATACACCGAGGCCGGCATCGCGCGGCTGGTGAGGTCGTTGACGATTGCCGCGGCGGTGTACTGCACGATCATGAAACCCGACTCGGTAGCGTCCTCGTTGCCAATCAGGAAGCCCGGCAGGCCGTCGTTGGTTGCCGGATCAACCAGCTTGTTGAGGCGTCGCTCGGAAATACTCGCCAACACCGGGATCGCGGCTTTGACATAGCTCATCGCCAGCGCGAGCGGCATCCCGTGGAAATGACCGGCCGAAATCACCTGCTGCTCGACGTGCTCGGCATTGGCGTCGGGGAACACAATCGGGTTGTCGGTCAGTGCATTGAGCTCGATGTCCAACACACGCGCCGCTTGGGCGACCGCGTCACGCACCGCCCCGTGCACCTGCGGGATGCAACGCAGCGAGTAGCTGTCCTGGGGCTGATGCTTCTTGCCACCCCGGAACGGACGGAAGCGTGTGTAGAACTTCTCGCGGCCGTGACGCTCGTCCAGCGGGACCCAGTTCCAGCCGATATCAAAGTGCAGCGCCTGCGCTTCAGGGGTCGCCCAACTGCGCGCACTCCATGGCTTGAAGGTCGGCACCAGGTGATAGGGAATATCGGCCAGCGTTGAGCCATCGAGCAGCTTGCGCAGATGCGCGGCCACTTCGACCTGCCCCGGGTGCGGGCGCAATTCATGCACCGCCTCGGCAAACGCTCCCAGGCGTCCGGCAAACGCATCGATGGTCATCGCCGCCGCAAGATCCGCGGTGTCCAGTAGATCTTCCAGCTTGGACAGGGCCAGCACGCCGCAGGCCAACATCTGCGCGGTGCCGTTGTTCAGCGCCAGACCTTCCTTGTAGGACAGCGTCACCGGCGTCAGGCCCGCGCGCTTGAGTGCGTCTGCACCACTTAGGCGCTCGCCTTGGTAGAACGCTTGACCGCCGCCGATCAACACGATCGCCAGATGCGACAGCGGCGCCAAGTCGCCCGACGCGCCGACCGACCCCAGCTGCGGCACGACCGGCACGATGCCGGCGTTGAGCATCGCCACCAGCGCCTGCAATGTTTCCACCCGTATTCCGGAGTGGCCGCGCATCAGCGTGTTGATGCGGATGCAGAGCATCGCGCGGACGACGTCGGCGGCAAACGGCTCACCCACGCAGACCGCATGAGTGACAATCAGGTTGCGTTGCAGCTCGGCGTGCAGCGACTCACCGGTCGCTTCCTCACCCGGCAGCGCTTCACGCACCCGGTGCGCTCCAAGCAGTCGGTCGGCATTGCTCCCGAAGCCGGTGGAGACGCCATAGATGGGCTCCTCGCGGCGCACCTGTTCGGCAAGGAAGTCAGCCGCGCGGGCAACCGCCGGCAGCTGATCCTGCGCGAGCTCCACATGGGCGCCATGCGCGACTGCGACCAAGCCGGCCCGAGTTAAAGAACGACCGTCAAGACGAACCGGCTTCATGGCAGTACCTCCGATTGAGCAAGTTCCACGCGCAGCGTGCGCGCCAGCTCATCGCGGGCGACCTCGAACTGGTCCGCACGCCGAAGATCCTTCACCGTGACCGTGCCTTTAGCGATCTCTTCCTCGCCCAGCACCACGACAAAACGGATCCCCGCCCGGTCGGCGTACTTGAACTGGCGGGCAAGCTTGGAGGCCTCCATCACCACTTCGGTATTGATTCCGGACTGGCGCAGGTCATTGGCGATCTCCAGGCATTGCTGCAACGAGCCGTTGTCCATCTGGGTCACGAGTGCGTGAACCGAGCTGGCGGCGGTTTGCACCAACCCTGCTTCGCGCAGCTGCCAGAACAACCGGGTCAGACCGATGGAGATGCCGACGCCAGGCAGCTTCGACTTGGTGTAATGGCTGGCCAGATCCTCGTAGCGGCCACCGGAACAGATCGAGCCGATCTGCGGATAGTCGTCCAGCGTGGTCTCGTAAACGGTGCCGGTGTAGTAGTCCAGCCCGCGCGCGATCGAGAAGTTGAGCGCGTAGTCCGACTCCGGGACGCCCAACGCCCGCACCAGGTCCAACACCTCGCGCAGCTCGGCAATGCCTTCGCGCAGCGATTCGTTACCCTCACCCAGCGCATCCAGATGCGCGAGCGCATTGGCGTGGGAGGTGGAGCGGACTTCGACAAAGGCGAGGATTTCGGCGACGGCCGCGTCGGACAGGCCAAAGTCGGCGCCCGTCAGTGTCTCGCGAACATAATCGGGACCGCGTTTGTCGATCTTGTCGACTTCGCGCAGCACCCTCGCCTGCAGGTCCCCGTCAGCCACACCCTGCGCTTCAAAGAAGCCACGCAACAGCTTGCGGTTGTTGAGCTGGATGGTGAACTTACCGATCGCCAGCTCGGAAAAAACGGCATGGATCACGGCCGGGATTTCCGCGTCGTAGCGAACCGACAGCGCGTCCTTGCCGATAACGTCCACATCGCACTGATAGAACTCGCGGAACCGTCCCCGCTGCGCACGCTCGCCGCGGTACACCCGCTGCATCTGATAGCGCCGGAACGGGAAGGCCAAGTCGTGCTCGTGCTCAGCGACATAGCGCGCCAGCGGAACCGTGAGGTCGAAGCGCAGTGCCAGCTCCGGCATGCCCTCCCCGCCCGCGGTCGCCTTCTCCAGCGCACCGGTGGATTGGACAAAGTAGACCTGTCGCTCGGTCTCACCACCAGACTTGGTCAACAGCACCTCGGAGAGCTCCATGACCGGCGTTTCCACCGGGAGGAACCCGAAGCGCTCGTAGTTGCGACGGATGATGTCCAGCATGCGCTGGAAGGCAATCTGGTCACGGGGCAACAGCTCCATGATCCCGGGAGGCGTACGCGGCTTGATCAAGCAGGGCTCCAGTGACAGTCAGTCGCGAAAGATGGCACACAGTTTAGCGGCCCTGCAGGCCCTACGCCGATAGATGTCATCACCCCCTTGCGCACTTCATGAACGGTCCCTACAATTGCTGGCTCTGCAGTCGGGGTGTAGCTCAGCCTGGTAGAGCGCTACGTTCGGGACGTAGAAGTCGCAGGTTCGAATCCTGTCTCCCCGACCACTTGCGAGCCAATGGCAGCAAGGTTTAAAACAGAAAGCCGGCCAAGCGCCGGTTTTTTTGTGCCCGTTGCTAGTGCGCCTATCGTCCGTGAGCGATTCGGACGCGCCAATCCCATGTGCAACCGCGACTCCATCGGGTCCCGCTCTGTGGCAACCGTCTTAGTGGAGGCCAGCGCGAGTTACACCCCAATCTAGCCCCTCACGTGCCCTTCCTATAGCGCTCACCGCATGTTCGGTTTGAGAGTAAAATGGCGCGTTAACAAGCGCTCTCGTAAACTATAAGGTCGAGGCAATCGCCCCACTACGCAAGGAAGCGGAACGTGCCCATCTACAAGTCAATTGGTCCTGATGGCACCACGGTCTACAGCCAATCGCGCCCAACTTCTGGCAAGTACCAAGAAGTCGGGCCGAGCGGACGGAAGACCGAGCGGGATGCGGAACATGATCATGCTCAGGCACGCAAGCTGATAAGCGAAACCCGGAAGCGGGTTCCGAAGCTCCGAGAATACTTCGAGTATCTGTCTTATTTGCGGCATCACAGCCCCTTGCGATTCGACGAAGCGTTGAGAGATCTGAAGCGTAGCGATCCGCAGGCATGGATGGCGCTGCAGAAACACCCGCAGTTCCGTCCACTCAGAGAAACAGCCATCGGCCTGAAAGCTGCTAACCGCAACTTGGCTGCAGGTATCGGCTTTGCGTCCGGGAACTTCACTGGCACGGTTGAAAAGTGGCTTGAGTCCACCGTCAAAAACTTGATGAAACGTGACCGTTTCGGTTCTTACTCTGACGTGCCGAAGGCTAGCTCGGCCAGACAAATGGACACCGCTCGCGCAGCAGTTCGATCGTCTGCAGCGACTGCATTTACTCGCGTAGGGAATCCGCTGATAGATCTCGGTGTAGGTGCGCTTGATCCTGAAGTGTTCCGAGGGGTCTCTGCTATCCAGGGCATGCGCCTGGGCAAAAAGCTCGTCGAAGACGGAACCCTAATGCCCGAAGAGGCGCTCGAGTTGCGCGGCATGATGGCGCGGGGAGAGTTCGCAGAAGCTCGCTCTCTGATTGAGTCGGGCCTTGAGCGTGCGAGGAAAAATCCGTGATACGAGCCATTCTGACCATTGGTCTTCTCTTCACCGCTTCTTGCACAGCCAGCCCACCGGAAGGCGTGCCGAAGACACCCGCGCTAGAACCCTGCACCTCCTTAAACCAACCCTTCGTTGCTTCAAGCGCTCCCCGACAATCAGACGATCCTGTCCGGCGCGCTATTTTCACGCAGGGCGATGCGAGCCAACTACGCGACCAGCTTGAATCTGCAGATCCAGATAGCTTACGTGGCAGCACAGGCGTGTCAGCGCTGGGCGCAGCCGCTGGAGCTGGAAATCTGTCAGCGATCAAATTGCTCATAGATCGCAACGCGAGCCTGGAAGTCGCCAACGCTTCCGGCGAGCGCCCACTGGAGATTGCGATCATCAGTGGCCAACT
>JBBSSB010000018.1:0-22756 GCA_038242455.1 Lysobacterales bacterium | reverse complement strand
GCGCTACGGCAATACGCGCGAGTGGATCGCCGGCCTTAAGGTGGTCACCGGGGCAGGGGACTTGTTGGACCTCAACCGGTCGTTGATCAAGAACTCCAGTGGCTACGACCTGCGCCATCTGTTTATCGGCTCGGAAGGAACGCTCGGGATCGTGGTGGAGGCTAGCCTGAAGCTCACCGATCCAGCGCCGCCCTCCAACGTCATGCTGCTGGCCGTGCCTTCGTTTGACGTGCTGATGCAGGTGTTCGCGACGTTGCGCAGTCACCTGCAATTGGAGGCGTTCGAGTTCTTTACGGACATCGCGCTCAGACACGTACTCGTGCACGGTGCGCAAGCGCCGTTTGACGAGGTCCACCCGTATTACGTCGTCGCCGAATTTTCGGCCGCTGACGAGGCGCAACAGGCGGCTGCATTGACCGCGTTTGAGGTGTGCGCAGAGGCCGGACTGGTCAGCGACGCTGTGTTGAGCAGCAGCGATGCCCAAGCGGCCCAGCTGTGGCGTCTGCGTGAGGGAATCACCGAAAGTCTGGCCCGCTACCGCCCGTATAAAAACGACGTGTCGGTGCGGATCTCCGCAATGCCCGCATTCCTCGCCGAAGCGCAGGCACTGCTGACCGAGGGTTACCCCAACTTTGAGGTGGTCTGGTTCGGTCACATTGGCGACGGGAATCTACACATCAACGTGCTCACTCCAGCGGGCATGGACGAGGCCGAGTTCGTGGGCAGATGCGGTGAGGTCACCGACCTGTTGGCCCAGGTGCTGCAGCGCCATGGCGGCAGCATCTCGGCCGAGCACGGCATCGGCTTGGTCAAAAAACCGTGGCTGGAAAGCACGCGCAGCGCCGAGGAGATCGCGATCATGCGCGGCATTCGTCAGGTACTTGACCCGGCCGGCATCATGAATCCGGGAAAAATCTTCGACCCCGAGCATGCGGACCCGGCCGGGCACAGGTAGTCTTTGCGCCAACTCCGTCCTTGCTCCGGTGACACGCTGATGATTCGTTTTCGCCTGCTGATTGCAGCTGCCCTGTTTGTCGCGACGTCTGTCGCCACAGCGTCCAGCGCGTCCACCACCTCCGACGCGATAAGCGGTGCATTCAAGGGCACGTCAAACGGTGTTTCGGCCAGCAGCGGTGCTTTCAGCGACAACCGGATTGTTTTGGCGGCCCGCGATGATGCGGCCAGCTTTGTTGCCAGCGACGGCGCGATCCGCGGCGTTCAGCTTGAGGCAGCGCTGGCACTGCTACGCGAGAAATTGCCTGAAGCCAAGGACGCCACCGACATCGCACTCGCGCAGGCCATCCTCGCGATTTGAGCTCGTTCGTGCGGTGGCTACTGCTGGTCGTTGTGATGTGTCTGTGGTCGGGATCGCCGGCCAACGCGGCGCTGCGCCTGCAGCTCGATACTGCGGGCCTCACTGATGAGCAGATCGCTGTCAGTCGCGATCTGCTTGAGGCTTCAATCGCACATCTCCCTCCGTCTCTGGTGGCTAGCGGTGGCGACGTCACCGTCGCGTGGACCGACGCTTTGCCGCATGACGCGACCGGGCGCGCGCGGCGGGACTTGGTGCTGCTCAACCAACGGTTGTTGCCCGCGCTGACTCGAAGTGCCCGCGACGAGGTGCTGGCGACCGTGCTGCACGAGGTCGCGCACCTGCATGACCGCAGCGTGCATCTTTCCAGCGACCCACGCCTGCTCGATCTCGCCGGTTGGCAGGTCAAGGCCAAGCGTCCACGCGCGCGCAGCTCCCGCAACAGCTTCGTAGACCGCACCCCGGATCCCTACGAGCTGACCAGCCCGCGCGAGTTTGTCGCGGTCAACCTGGAATACTTTCTGCTCGATCCGGAGTACGCGTGTCGCCGGCCAGCGCTGCACCGTTTTTTCAGTGAGCACTTCGGATGGGCGCCGCCGCACCCGGACTGCCCGAACGGATTCAGCTACCTCGCTGCTGCCACCGATCCGGCAAGCGGCGCCAGCAGTGCCCTGGCCACACTGGACCCGGCACGCGTGGAATCGGTCGAGTACCTGCTGGCGGAAGGCAACAGCGAGCCGATGAGTCGCTGGGGTCACAGCATGCTGCGACTGGTGGTGTGCGCGCCGGGCCGCTTACGCGGGCCGGACTGCCGGTTGGACCTGCAGTTCCACCTCGTGCTGTCGTTCCGCGCGTTTATCGATGACGTGCAGCTGTCGAGCTGGCGCGGCCTCAGCGGATCCTATCCGTCGCGTCTGTTCGTGCTCCCGCTTGAGCAGGTCGTGGAGGAGTACACCCGCGATCAGCTGCGTGGGTTGCAGTCCGTCCCACTGGCGATGGATGACGCGGAGATTGCGATGCTGCTGGAGCGGGCCGGGCGGCTGCACTGGAGCTATGACGGGCGCTACTACTTCGTCAGCAACAACTGCGCGTTCGAGACGTTCAAGCTGCTGCATGACGGTGTCCCGCGCTTGGGTCGGGCACGGCTGGATGCGATCACGCCGACTGGCCTGCTGCGCAAGCTGGACCGGCGGGGAATCGCCGATATCGGCGTGCTGGACAACGTGGACGAGGCGCGCCGGCTTGGGTACCGCTTTGACTCGATGCGCGAGCGCTACCAGGCCATGTTTGATGTCGCGCGGGGTGAGCTCGCGCTGCCGCAAACCAAGGTCGACGAGTGGTTGCAGCTACCCGCCAGCGAGCGCCGCATCCGGTTTGACGGGGCAGGCGTGCGCGCCACCGCGGCCCTGCTTGTGCTGGAAGAGTCGGCGCGACGCCACAAGCTTGCGCTCGCGCGACAGGAGCTGAAGCGGCGGTACCTGAGCACACGCGGCGACAATGGGCATGGCGGATTTGGCGAGGTCGACGCGACTCTGCAGGAGATCCTCCAAAACAGCGGATTTTCCAGTCGCCCGTCGGCTCTGCTCGCCGGTCAACCAGGCTATGGATTGCCGCAAGCAGCGGAAATCACTGTCTTGCAACCGGCCGCGGATGTGCGCGCAGAACGGCTCGCTGAGCTGGGCGGTCGATTGACGGTGGAAGTACAGGCACTGCTGGACCCATCGGTGCGGGCCGAGCTGGCCGCTGTGGTCGACAATCTGGATGTGCTGGGCAGGCGGATGCGCCGCCTCAACCGTGAAGCTGACGGTATCGAAATGCCATAGCGGAGTTGTTTTGAACCAGCGGGCCTGCCCGCGGCGTTAACCGCAGGCAGGCGCGCTTAGAAAGCCACGCTCAGTGCGTGGGTATCAGTCGGCCCGACCCGCGAACTCTCCGCTGGTAGTGCTGACCAGAACACGCTCGCCGGTGGAGATGTATTCGGGAACCATGATCTCCAACCCGGTCGACAGACGTGCCGGTTTCGGACGCTTGGTCGCGGTGCCACCCTTGAGCTCTGGCGGGGTCTCGATCACTTCCATCGCCACGCTGGCCGGCAACTGCAGGCCGACCGGCAGGTCATCGATGATCTGGATATAGCAGCCGGCCAGCTCATCGACGATGTAGCCCGCGTCGTCCCCGATCGTCGCCGCGTCCAGCGTGTACGAGGTGTAGTCCTCGTCATCGAGGAACACGAACGCATCACCGTCCTTGTAGGAGTAGGTGGCCTGGCGGCGGCTGAGTTCGACTTCCTTCAAGTCGTCGTCGCTACCCAGACTGAGGTCGAACTTGTTGCCGCCCGGCACCGAATACATGGTGAAGCGGAACTTGACGTTGCCGCCGCGACCCTGCGCCGCGCTGCGTTCGATATCGCGCACTTGGTAGACCACGCCGTTGTGCTCGACCACGTTTCCTTTCTTTACGTCGTTGGCTTTCATATCGCGTCTTTGGATGAGGGAAGGGAGCGGTAGATGCGTTCACTGATGGTCCATGTGAGCACACCCCAGAACAAGCCGCCGACGGCACAAAGCCCGGCGGCGACGCCCAACAGCAGAACGAACTGGGGATGCTGTGGGCCAAACTTCACCCAGATCACGACGGTGAAGAAAACGAACATCAGTCCGCCCCACATCAGCAGCCCGCGGGTCAGCATGAAATGCGTCATGCCTTTTGCGCGCACCGCGGGCCAGTTCTTGGCGAGTCGGTTGATCTTAGATGAGCCGTAGTCGGTCATTTGGGCGCCAAGCGGGTGGCTCCGTCCAGACGAATCGTCTCGCCGTTGAGGTAGGTGTTGCCGAGGATATAGGCGACCAGATCAGCGAATTCCTCCGGCTTGCCCAACCGCGACGGGAACGGAATGGTGGCTGCCAGCGATTCCTGCACAGCCTCGGGCATGCCGTCCACCATCGGCGTCCAGAACACACCCGGGGCGATGGTCATCACCCGAATACCGAAACGCGACAGTTCGCGCGCCATAGGCAGCGTCATGCCGACCACACCACCCTTGGACGCGGAGTAGGCGGCTTGACCAATCTGGCCTTCATAGGCGGCCACCGAAGCGGTGTTGACGATCACGCCGCGCTCGCCGTCGGTGCCGGCCTCGTTGTTCTGCATCAGGTCGGCGGCGGCCTTGGCGACGTTGAAGGTGCCCACCAGATTGACCATGACGGTGGTCTGGAAGCGCGACAGCGGCATCGGGCCATCCCTGCCGAGTACGCGACCGGCGCCGAGGATGCCGGCGCAGTTGACCGCAACGTTCAGCCCGCCGAGAAAGTCGCGTGCACTGGCGACATTGGTCGTTACGGTCGCTTCGTCAGAGACGTCGGTTGCGAAGAAGCGCGCGTTGGCGTCGCCAAGCTCGGCGACCGCTTCGGCACCCTTGTCGGCGTTGACATCAAACAGGGCCACCTTGGCACCGTGGGCAACCAGATGACGTGCGACGGCCAAGCCGAGGCCGGAGACGCCGCCGGTGATGATGGCGCGGGTATCGGATAGCTTCATGGGGAATCCTGCTGGCGAAACCAGTGATTCTAGGCGATTGCGCGCCCGACCTTGCTGCCAGTCTCGCGTCCCAGCAGTGCGGAAAGCCAGCGCCCGGTCTCGGCCAACAGCGGCAGGTCGATTCCTGTCTCGATGCCAAGGCCGTGCAGCATGTAGACCACGTCTTCGCTGGCGACGTTGCCGCTGGCGCCCTTCGCATACGGACAACCGCCGACGCCGGATACCGCGGAGTCGACCACTGCGACGCCTTCTTCCAAGCACGCCAGGATGTTGGACAACGCCTGTCCGTAGGTGTCGTGGAAGTGCACCGCCAGTGCGTCCATCGGCACCTCTGCGGCCACCGCACGCAGCATCTCTCGTGCCTTGCCCGGTGTGCCGACGCCGATGGTGTCGCCCAGAGAGACTTCGTAGCAGCCCATCGCGTGCAACTGTCGCGCGACGCGGACCACCTCGGCGACCGGGACCTCACCCTGATAAGGGCAGCCCAGTACCGTGGACACATAGCCGCGGACCTTGATGCCATCGGCCTGTGCGCGCGCCATCACGGGCTCAAAGCGGGCCAGCGACTCGGCGATGGAGGCGTTGATGTTCTTCTGATTGAACGCTTCTGACGCAGCGGTGAAGACCGCGATTTCCTCCACGCCGACTGCGAGCGCACGCTCATAGCCGCGCTCGTTGGGTACGAGCACCGGGTAGTGCACACCCGGCTTGCGGGCGATGCCGGCAAATACCTCACCGGCATCCGCCAGCTGAGGTACCCATTTAGGGCTGACGAAGCTGGTGGCCTCGATGCTTTGCAGACCGGTAGCGGAGAGCCGGTCGATCAGGGCGATCTTGTCGGCGGTGGCGATGATCGCCGTCTCGTTCTGCAGGCCGTCGCGGGCACCGACTTCGACGATACGTACCGCCGGCTTCAAGACACCGGCTCCAGTGCGACCAGCACCGCGTCGGCTTCGACAAAGTCACCCGTTGCCCCCCGCACCTCGGCCACCGTGCCGTCGCGTGGCGCCTTCAGGCTCAGCTCCATCTTCATCGCCTCGATCACCATCACTTCCTGGCCCTCGGTGACGGCGTCGCCGGCCTTCGCGCGGACCACGACCACGCGTCCGGGCATCGGTGCGACGACGTTATCGGCGGTGCTACCTGCGCCAGTGGCCTCATGCTGGTACATAGCCATCGGCTGCAGACGTAAACGCTGCTCGCCGTCGTGCACGACGACGTGGGTGTTCTGATCCAGCAGCTCGAAGCGCCGCGCGCGGTCGCCGATACGCAGGCTCAACGCGCTGCAGTTGCGACGCGCGCCGGTGATCTGATGACTCTCGCCGTCGTACTCGATGCGGTAATCACCATCGCTGCCGCTGGCATCGACTTCGATGCGATCCTCGCCATGGCCGAACGCGAGGCTGCGGCGGCTGTCGTGGCCGACGCGCCATCCATCGGTAATCGCCCACGGTGAGCCGGGGTCGGACGATGCGCTCGCACGCTGGCGGCCGTCTTCTTCCTGGGCAAGCAGACGGGTAGTCGTGGCTGCCAGCAGCAGATCGATATCGACCCCTCCGGCCGGCGGCATGAACTCCGCCAAGTGGCGGTCCAGATAGCCGGTATCGATCGTGCCTTCGACGACGGTCGAGTGGCGCAGCAGTCGCTCAAGGAACGCGATGTTGGATTTTGGCCCAGTGATCTCGCAGCGCGAAAGCGCATCACGCATGCGGGCGAGGGCCCGCGGCCGGTCGATGTCGTGGACGATCAACTTGGCGATCATCGGGTCGTAGAAGATCGTGACCGTGTCGCCTTCGATCACGCCCGAATCGACCCGCACGTGCGCGTCGGTGACCGGAAGACGCAAACGGTCCAAACGGCCCGAGCCGGGCAGGAAGCCGGCCTCCGGATCCTCAGCGTAAAGACGCACTTCAATGGCGTGACCGTTGCGACGGATATCGGCCTGCGCGAGCGGCAGTGGCTCCCCGGCGGCGACCTGCAATTGCCACGCGACCAGATCCAGCCCGGTGACCATCTCGGTCACTGGATGCTCCACCTGCAGACGGGTGTTGATCTCCATGAAGTAGAAGCCACCGTCCTGACCGACGATGAACTCCACTGTCCCGGCGTTGACGTAATTGATTGCCTTCGCGGCAAGCACCGCAGCCGCGCCCATCTGCTCGCGCAGCTCGGGGGTCAGGAAGGGAGAAGGCGATTCCTCCATGACCTTCTGGTAGCGGCGCTGCGCCGAACACTCGCGCTCGTTGAGGTGGATCGCGTTGCCGGCATCGTCACCAAACACCTGGATCTCGATATGGCGCGGCTTCTCGACGTACCGCTCCAACAGGACCCGGTCGCGGCCGAAAGCGTTCTTGGCCTCGCGCTGGCAGGACTCCAGATTGGCAAGAAACTCGTCTGACTCACGCACGATGCGCATGCCCTTGCCGCCGCCGCCGTGGGCCGCCTTGATCATCAGCGGGTAGCCGATCTGGTCGGCTTGGGCGTGCAGATAGGTCGGATCCTGATCCTCGCCGGTATAGCCGGGCACCACCGGTACGCCAGCTGCAGCCATCAGATCCTTGGCGCCGGCCTTGCTGCCCATCTTGCGCATCGATGCGGCCTTGGGACCGATGAAAGCGATGCCAGCGGACTCCACGGCATCGGCAAAGTCGGCGTTCTCGGATAGAAAGCCGTAGCCCGGATGGATCGCCTGGGCGCCCGTGCGGGTCGCGACCTCGATGATCGCGTCGCCGCGCAGATAGCTTTCAGGCGGCGTCGGGCCACCAATGCAGTACGCCTCGTCGGCCTGGCGAACGTGCTGGGCGTCAGCGTCGGCAGTGGAATACACCGCGACTGTGCGGATACCCAGCTGGCGGCAGGTGCGGATGACCCGACAGGCGATTTCGCCGCGGTTCGCAATCAGGATCTTGGTGAACATCAATGGCCTCGTTGCAGGGGCTTGGTCGTTGTGGGGGGTGCTTGCGGGCGCGGTCACTGGCACCAGCCCGGCTTGCGCTTGTCCAGGAATGCCGAAAGACCCTCTTGGCCTTCGGGCGATACCCGCAGGCCAGCGATCAGGTCGGCGTTGTCACGGTCATGGCGGTGGCCGTCGGTATGCGAGGCCACCTGGCGCACAAGCGCCTTCGCCTGGGAGGAGGCGACTGGCCCGGCCTTCATCAACAGCGATATCTGACGCTCAATCGTCGCATCAAGATCGGCGGCGTCCACCGTCTCGTGCAGCAGGCCCATGCGGTATGCCTGCTCGGCGCCGAAGATTTCCGCCGACGCAAACCAGCGCCGTGCCTGACGCGCACCGATGGCCTCGATCACGAACGGCGAGATCACCGCTGGCAGCAATCCAAGCTTGCTTTCGGTCAGACCGAACTTCGCCTCGTGCGTGCCAATGGCGATATCGCAACACGCGACCAATCCGACGCCGCCACCGAATGCTGCGCCATGCACCCTCGCGATGGTGGGCTTGGGCAGCTCGTTCAGTGTCCGCATCAAGCGCGCGAGACTGAGTGAATCCTCACGGTTTTCCGCCTCGCTTGCGGAGGCCATGCCGCGCATCCAGTTCAGATCAGCGCCGGCCGAGAACGATGCCCCTTCGCCTTCCAGCACGACCACGCGGACGCTGTCATCGTTCGCCAACGCATCCAGTGCGCCGGTCAGCGCCGCGATCAGCATCGCGTCGAATGCGTTGTGGACTCTGGGGCGGTTCATGCGCAGGCGCGCGACCGAGCCCTGGCGAAGATTCAGCAGCGGATTGGTCATCAGGATTCGGTTTGCGGAAACCATCAATGATAGCTGCAGGGCCCGTTTTCCGTTGGCACAGATGCGACCGGTTCTCATTTCTGCAGTAGAATTGACCCTTGCCCGCCAAAGCGTTGTCGTCCGATGCCAACTGTGCTGCGTTGCCTGCTTGTATCCCTGCTGCTGTCCATGAGCCTGTATGTCCACGCGTCGGTGTCCGATGCGCAGACCGCATGGCGCTTGCTGGACTACATCGCCGTCGATTACGCCGCCGCGGTTGAGGATGGCCAGATCGCTGACGAGAACGAGTACCACGAGATGGTCGAGTTCTCCGCAACGGCGCGCGAGCGGATCCAGTCGCTGGCCTCGACGCCCGCACAACCGCAACTGCTGGAGCATGCCGGCGTGCTGCAGGACGCGATTGCGGCCTACAAGTCGCCCGAAGAAGTGGCAAAAATTGCACGTAGCCTCGCCGGCGCTTTGCTTGCCGCCTATCCCGTGCCGCTGGCGCCTTCTGCGGCGCCTGACCTCAGCAAAGCCGCAGCGCTTTACCAGCAGCAGTGCGCCAGTTGTCATGGCGACACCGGCGGCGGCGACGGCCCCGCGAGCGTCGGCCTGGATCCACCGGCAATCGACTTTACCGACGAGTCGCGTGCCCGCGAGCGCAGCGTGTTCGCGCTCTATCAAGTGATCGAGCAAGGCCTGGAAGCCACCAGCATGGTCAGCTACGCGCACCTGCCGGAGGATGATCGCTGGGCGCTGTCGTTCTATATCGGCCAGTTTGCGTATCCCGAATCCAAGGTCGCGCAAGGCGAAGCGTTGTGGAATAGCGATGCCGAGCTGCGCGCCGAGTTTCATGACCTGACAGCGCTGACCCAAGTGACGCCGGCGTCCTTGGCCGCGAGCATGGGCGAAGAGTCTGCACAGGCGATCACCGCCTACCTGCGCCGGCATCCGGACGCGGTACAGGCGCCCGCAGCGGTGGAAGGTCAATTGGCGTTGGCACGAAGCCGACTGGCGGAGAGCGTCACGGCATACGCCGCTGGGGACAAGGACAAGGCGCGTGACCTCGCGCTTTCGGCCTACCTGGATGGCTTCGAGCCGGTCGAGCCGCTACTGGCCGCTCGCGATCGCGCACTGATGACCCGTATCGAAGGTGCGATGGCCGAGCTGCGCTCCCGCATTGGCGGCGCTGCCAGCCTGGACGACGTGCAGGAGCAGGTTGCCGTGGTGGATGGGCTGTTTGCCGATGCCGAGCATGCGTTGTCGCCTGAGCTGGCCAGCAATGCCTCCGCGTTCGTCGGCGCGTTCACGATTCTGGTGCGCGAGGGTCTGGAAGCACTGCTGATCCTGATCGCGATGGTCGCGTTCCTGCGCAAGGCCAATCGCACCGAAGTGATGCCCTACGTGCATGGCGGCTGGATCGCGGCGTTGCTGGCCGGTGGCGTGACCTGGTTTGTGGCCACCTATGTGGTGAGCATCAGCGGCGCCAGTCGGGAGATGACTGAAGGGTTCGCCGCGTTGTTCGCTGCGGCAGTGTTGCTGTTTGTCGGCATCTGGATGCACGGCAAGAGTCAGGCCGGCGCGTGGCAGCGTTATATCAACGACAAGCTCTCCAATGCGCTGTCCAAGCGCTCGGCATGGTTCCTGTTCCTGCTCGCGTTCGTGGTCGTCTACCGCGAGGTGTTCGAGACCGTGCTGTTCTTTATCGCACTGTGGAGTCAGGGCAACGGGATGGCCATCCTGGCCGGTGGCGGGCTGGGTGCGGTCGTGTTGGCCGTGATCGCGTGGTCCATGCTTCGCTACAGCCGGCGCTTGCCGCTCGGCCAGTTCTTCTCGATCAGCTCGCTGTTGATTGCGGTGGTTGCGGTCGTGCTGGCAGGCAAGGGTATTTCCGCGCTGCAGGAAGCCGGCGTGGTGTCCGTCTCGACCCTGTCGATCCCGCGTGTGGCCCTGCTGGGGATCTACCCGACGCTGCAGAGCGTCCTGGCGCAGCTGGCGACGCTGGCGGTGCTGGTGGCCGGCTTCTGGTTTAACCGCCGGCCGCACGTGCCGAAAGTGGCCTGACCGCGGCCAGAACTCTGCCGCGCTGATCGACGTCGACGTCGACGCGGCAGAGGTGGGTACTCCTACATCCGGAACACGCCAAATCGGGTCGACGATGCGATCGGTGCATTCAGCGCCGCCGACAGGCCAAGTCCAAGCACCCGGCGGGTATCGGCTGGGTCAATAATGCCGTCGTCCCAGAGGCGTGCCGTCGCGTAATAGGGGTTGCCTTGGGTTTCGTACTGCTCGAGCAGCGGCGCTTTGAATGCCGCTTCCTCATCGGCGCTCCAGCTGCCGCCGCGCGCCTCGATGCCGTCACGGCGCACCGTCGCCAATACGCTGGCAGCCTGCTCGCCGCCCATCACACTGATGCGCGCGTTCGGCCACATCCACAGGAAGCGCGCGCCGTACGAGCGCCCGCACATCGCGTAGTTGCCGGCACCAAAGCTGCCGCCGATCACCACGGTGAACTTGGGCACATGCGAGCACGCCACGGCGGTGACCATCTTGGCCCCGTCCTTGGCGATACCAGCCTGTTCGTACTTCTTGCCGACCATGAAGCCGGTGATGTTCTGCAGGAACACCAGCGGGATGCCGCGCTGGTTGCACAGCTCGATGAAGTGCGCGCCCTTGAGCGCGCTTTCGGCAAACAAGATGCCGTTGTTGGCGACGATTCCGACCGGATAACCGTGGATATGCGCGAAACCGGTGACCAGGGTCTTGCCGTAGCGCGCCTTGAACTCCTGGAATTCGCTGCCGTCGACGATCCGCGCAATCACCTCGCGGATATCGTACGGACGCCGGGTGTCCTTCGGCACCACGCCGTAAAGCTCCTTTGCGGCGAATAACGGCTCGCGCGCCGGCTGCACAGCGACTGGCAATGTCTTTTTGCGATTGAGGTTGGCGACGATGTCGCGCGCGATCTGCAGCGCGTGGCGGTCATCTTCGGCGAAATGATCAGCGACGCCGGAGATCGACGTGTGTACGTCCGCGCCACCCAGCGTTTCGGCATCGACCACTTCACCGGTCGCCGCCTTCACCAGCGGTGGGCCGCCAAGGAAAATGGTGCCCTGTTCCTTGACGATCACCGACTCGTCGCTCATCGCCGGCACGTACGCGCCCCCGGCCGTGCAGCTGCCCATCACGACGGCGATCTGCGGGATGTTTTCCGCGCTCATGCGCGCTTGGTTGTAGAAGATCCGGCCAAAGTGCTCCTTGTCCGGGAATACCTCATCCTGCAGCGGCAGGAACGCACCGCCGGAGTCGACCAGATAGACGCAGGGCAGGTGGTTCTCGCGGGCAATTTCCTGCGCGCGGAGATGCTTCTTTACCGTCATCGGGAAGTACGTACCGCCCTTGACGGTGGCGTCGTTGGCAACCACCACGACTTCCTGACCCATAACCCGACCAATGCCGCAGACCATGCCTGCTGCAGGTGCCGCGGAGTCATACATGTCCTCGGCTGCCAGCGGAGCGATTTCCAGAAACGGTGAGCGTGGATCGAGCAGGGCAGTGATGCGGTCGCGGACCAGCAGCTTGCCGCGTGCGGTATGGCGGTCGCGCGCCTTGTCGCCGCCGCCAAGCGCGGCGTGCGCCAGTCTGGCGTCCAGCTCTTCCACCAGAGCACGGTGCCAGGCAACGTTGTCCTGGAAGTCCTGTGAGCGGGGATCGAGAGCTGATTTCAGAACGGGCATGGCAACCGGCCGTGTTGGAATGGACCACACAGGATACCGGACAGCCCAGTGGGCAGTTCCCGATTGGACAGACACAAAGCACACGGCCCGCAGATGCGGGCCGTGTATTCACTCACGTCGGAACACGTATCAGCCGTTGAGGTCCTTCTTGGCCTTCTCGGCAGCGGCGCGGGCAGCTTCTGCTTCAGCCTCGGCCTTTTCCTGCTTCATGCGGTCAGCAACCTTGTCGGCAGCGTTACCGATCGTGTCGGCTGCGCTGGCCTTGCCTTCCTCATACGACTCCTTGATCGAGTCGCCGGTCCTGCTGGCGGAATCGGATGCCGAGTCGGCAGCCTCACGGCTGGACTGCGCCGCATCGTGCGCAGATTCGCGGGCGCTGTCAGCGGCGTTGCGCGCAGCCTCACCAGTCGCGTCTGCGGCACTACGGGCGGAATCGGCGGCTGAGTCGATGCTGCGTGCGGCGGCGTCGGTAGCGGAATCCGCAGCAGCAGCGGCGTGCTCGCCGGCCGCACGTGCTTCGGTGGCAGCCTGATCAGCGTCGCGCTCAGCCTGAGGGGAATTGCAGGCGGCGAGGGCAAACATACTGGCGGCAAGCATGAGGGTAATTTTGTGATTCATAGAGGAGCTCCTGGAAAGTCGGCAGTGGAACTGCGTGGTACACCGGTTCTGCCGGCGAGCGAACTATCCATCGGCCCCCGGTAAAGCAATGTGAAGGCGGTCGGTTCCGGTGCACCTGGATCCGATAAGTCAGGCATAAAAAAACCGCCGGGCTAGCCGGCGGTCTCTTAACGCATGAAGCTTACAACGTGGCGATATTACTGGCCGTCATTGTTGGTCTTCGCGTCGGCAGCGGCAGCGGCTTCTTCAGCAGCGTCCTTGGCCTGCTCTGCGGCGTCAGCCATGTTCTCGGCAGCGTCAGCAGCGTCGTCAGCAGCAGTCATGTCACCAGCAGCGGCAGCGGCGTCAGCCGAGGTCGCAGCGGAGTCAGCAGCCATGGCAGCAGTGTCAGCAGCGCCCTGAGCAGCGTCGGCAGCCATCATGTCGCCAGTAGCAGCGGTGTTGTCTGCAGCCTGCTGTGCTTCGTTAGCAGCGGTGGCGGCTTCCGAGGCAGAGCTGTCAGCCTGCTGGGTGTTGGAGCAGGCAGCCAGGGCAAAGCCCATAGCCAGGGCAAGCAGCGCCTTGTTCAAAGTCATGATGTATTCCTCGTCTAAAGAAAAATTCGGCAGCACGCATTTGCGCACCGGTCACATGATGACAATCCGTTTGCGCGTGTCAAGCGGCAGGACTATCTTTTTTTGTCAATTTATCGTTAACTGTTCGGCTGGCGTTTGGTATTGACAACGCTGCGTGAAATCAGATCAGTTCGATGGCGATCGCTGTCGCCTCGCCGCCGCCGATGCACAGCGACGCGACACCGCGCTTTCCGCCACGGGCCTGCAGCGCATTGATCAGGGTGACGACCAGACGCGCACCGCTGGCACCGATCGGGTGACCCAATGCGACCGCGCCGCCCAGTACGTTGACCTTGTCGTGGGGAATGCCGAGATCCTTCATCGGCGCCATCGCGACGCAGGAAAACGCCTCGTTGATCTCGAACAGGTCCACATCCTCGACCTTCCAGCCGGCCTTGGTCAGCACGTTGCTGATCGCCGTAACTGGCGCCGTGGTGAACCACTCAGGGGCTTGCGAATGCGTGGCATGGGCGACGATGCGCGCCAGCGGCTTGAGGCCACGGGCAGCGGCGTCTTCGGCCGACATCAGCAGCGTCGCGGCAGCGCCGTCGGAGATCTTTGACGAGGAGGCTGCAGTAAGCACGCCATCCTTGCCGAACGCGGCACGCAGCCCGGGGATCCGGCTGGTGTCGATCTTGCCGGGCTCTTCATCGGTATCGACGACCACTTCGCCCTTGCGGGTCTTGACGGTCACCGGGACGATCTCGTTCTTGAACGTGCCATCGGCCTGAGCCTTCTTGGCGCGCTCGACGCTTTCGGTCGAGTAGGCATCCAGTGCCGCGCGGTCAAAACCGTACTGGTCGCAGGCAATGTCACCAAACACGCCCATCGCCTTTCCGTCATACGGGTTGGTCAGACCGTCGTAGGCCATATGGTCGATGAACTCGGCGCTGCCGTAGCGGATGCCGGTGCGTGAACCGTTCAGCAGATGCGGCGCATTGCTCATCGACTCCATGCCGCCGGCAACGACGACCTTGGCCGAACCGGCCTTGATCATGTCGTGAGCAAACATGATCGCTTTCATGCCCGAACCGCATACCTTGTTGATGGTGGTGCAACCGGCCGATGCGGGCAGGCCAGCGTTGAGGGAGGCCTGACGGGCGGGCGCCTGGCCGAGACCGGCAGGAAGTACGCAACCCATGATCACCTCGTCGACCTGGTCGGCGGGCAGGCCAGCGTGCTCAAGGGCGCCGGTGATGACGGCCGAGCCCAGCGCCGGGGTCGGAACACCCGTGAACTGGCCGAGGAATGAACCGATAGCGGTGCGCTTGGCACCGACGATGACGACGTCGCTCATGACGGACTCCAATTGGGACGGGCCGGAAAGCACTTCCGGAACCCCCTGATTATGCGTTGACGTGCTGCACTGCGGCAAACCGGCGGGATCGGGCGTCGGTTTGATCAAAAAGGTGCGACGAATGGCCGCGTGTGCTGGTTTGTGATCACCGTACGATTGTGGCTCTAGGGACAATGCACTAATACTAGTCAACGTAAGGCGCGCCGCGACGCGCCGTTCACTGACATTCATGGAGGGGAGACCTGATGAAGTCGAACGCATCCCAACGCGCTCGCGCGTGGAAACTGGGCATTGCCGGAGCCGGCGTGCTCGCCTTGTCCGCGTGTGGAGGCGGTAGTGGCGGTACGGTTCGTCCCGATCCAACGCCCCCGCCGACAAGTCCGCCGCCGTCGCCACCACCGACCACTACGCCGGATCCCGGTAAGCAGCCCGACTTTGACGCTCACCTGGTACTGACCAATACCAGGGCCGCGCAAGCCGCTGGTTTCACTGGTGCCGGCGTGACCATTGGTCTGCTGGACAGCGGTATCCGTCGTGACCATCCGACGTTGAACGGGCGCGTGACAAGCAGCTACATCTACCTGGATCCGCGCTACAACAACGTCAATGTTGATGACGTCCTCGGGCACGGCACCGTGGTCGCGCAGCTGGCCGGCGGTCGCAGCTTTGGTCAATGGCCGGGCGGCATCGCCACCGACGCCAAGTTTGTTTCGGCACGAATCATCAGCGATGCACCGCCGACCGACGATGGCTCAGGCAAGGGCAACGAGGTCACTGACGGCTCCTGGCTGGGAGACATCCACAAGGATCTGATCCTTGGTGGCGCGCGCATCTCCAACAACTCCTGGGGTGGCCTGTATTGGAAGGGCGGCGACAAGGTCACGCGTACCTTCCTGAATGCCATGAAGCCGTTTGTGGTCGATTGGGGCGGTCTGGTGGTCTTTGCGACCGGCAACGAAGGTTTTGCCAACCCCAGCGATACCGCGGCGCTGCCCAGCAAGGGCGCCGGCGCCGAGGTCCTTGAGCGTGGCTGGCTGGCCGTCGCCGCGCTGGATACGTTGAAGCCTACCCAACTCGCGGACTATTCAAACGCCTGCGGTGTGGCCAAGAACTACTGCCTGGTTGCGCCGGGTTACGTGGTTTTCACCGACGTCAAAGACGTCGCCGGCAAGCCCACGTATTGGGTAGGGAAGGGCACGTCCTATGCGGCCCCGCAGGTGTCGGGCGCGGCGGCACTGGTCTGGCAGGCGTTCCCGTACTTCAACAACGACATGGTCCGGCAGACGCTGCTCGGTACCGCGGTTGACCTGGGTGCACCCGGCGTCGACGACGTATTCGGCCACGGCCTGCTGGATGTCGGCAAGGCAGTCAAAGGTCCGGGACGATTGGATTGGGGGCAGGTGAACGCTGCCTTCGACGGCGGGCGCTCGGTCTGGGCGAACGACATCACCGGCGCCGGTGGCATCACCAAGTCCGGCAACGGTGATCTGGACCTGATTGGCAAGAACACCTACCGCGGTAAAACCATCGTCCAAGGCGGCTCGCTGGCAGCGCTGTATGACCTCCCCGGTGCGGCCGAGGTTGGCCAGAACGGGCTGCTGTTGATGGATGACATCTCGGTGCGTGGTTCGCTGCGCAACGAGGGCATCGTTGCGATGTACGGCGGTGATTCCACCGGCGCAGTACACACCGTTGATGGCGCTTTTACCCAGACCTCCACCGGTGTGCTGGCCTTGGATATCGGTTCGCGGCTGGACGTCAAAGGCCGCGCCGATATCGCGGGCGAAGTACTGGTCACCGGCATCACCGATGGCTACGTGCGGTCGACACGCGAGAGGTTCCTGACCGCCGGCGGTGGGCTGTATGGCACGTTCTCCAAGCTCTCCAGCGCCGAGAACGTATTCCTTCAAGCCTCGCTTGGCCATGACTTCAACAGTGCCTGGATGGACATTCTGCGACTGGATGTCAGTGCCGCAGCGCTGTCGATGGGACTGAGCGCCAACGCCGTCAGTAGCGCAGCACGGGTCGAGGGCGCGTTCCGTGGGCTCGACGGTGATACGACCGGTACGGTCGGCGTGACTGGCCCGGGTGCGATGGGTGGCTTCATTACCGGTGCGGCGGCAATCCAGTCGACCGCAACGGCAGCCGCTGCCGAACGCACGCTCGCCAGCCTGTCCGGTGAGATGCACTCGGCAGACTCGGCGTTCGCGACCATGGCGATGGACGATGGGCGACACGCACTTGAGTCGCGTCTGGACGGTCTGTCAGTCGGCAGCACGCTGATGTCGGGTAGCTGGGCCAGCCGTCAGGGTGGCGAGCGAGCGATGTGGTCGCAGTCGCGTCTGGATGCCAGCGCTTGGTTGCTTGGCCATGACCAGCGCATCAGTCCCAATCTGACCGTCGGTGGCGCGTTCGGTCAAACCGACGGCTACGCCCACAATCAGATGCGTCAGGACCGCGAGCACAACCGCCAGTACGAGGGTCAGCTCTACGCCGCGTGGCAGTTCGATGGCAGCTATCTGTTGGGCCGCTTTGCTGCCGGCCGCATGGATCGCGACACACAGCGCGAGATCGTGCTGGGTGACCAGAGCCACGGTGTCGCTGCGGACTACGCCAGCCGCTACTCCAGCGTCGGCGTACAGGCGGGTCACCGCTTTGCACTGGGTGCCGGCACGTTGACCCCGTATGTGGGCACCGAGACGCTGCAACTGAACCGTGATGGATTCAGCGAGCAGGGTGCGGTCGGGTTTGGCCTGACCACCGGCGACTCGCGACTGGATGCCACGCGCGCGATGGCGGGGCTTCGTGTGCAGCGTCCGTGGCAGCTCGGTGAGTTGAAGCTCAACCTGCAGGGACGGCTGGAATGGCAGCGTCTGTTGTCGCAGTCGGGCAACGCGATCGACGCGCGCTTTACCGGCATGGATGCGTGGTCGCCGATCGCCGGCAACGGACTGGCCAAGGAAGCCACGGTGCTCGGCTTCGGCCTGCGCAGCGAACTACCGCTGGGGCAACTGGGTTTCGATCTGGATGCGCGTAACGAAGGCGGGCGCACCTGGACCGGTGCCTACGCCAACTGGACCGTCGGGTTCTGATGAAAGCCCTATCCGGCGCGCAACCATCGTGGTTTGCGCGCCGGATAGGTTGTTACCCTCAGCTGCGGTCGTCGAACAACTCGCGACCGATCAACATGCGGCGGATCTCGTTGGTACCGGCGCCGATGGCATACAGCTTGGCGTCGCGGAGGATCCGGCCGGCGGGGTACTCGTTGATGTAACCGTTGCCGCCGAGGGTCTGGATCACTTCCAGCCCGACCTGCACCGCCGCCTCGCTGGCGTGCAGCAGGCACGACGCGGCGTCCACACGGCTGCGATGGCCAGCGTCGTAATCGCGGGCCACTTGATACGCGAATGCACGGCTGGACTGCAGCGCGGTGTACATGTCGGCGATCTTGGCCTGCATGATGCCGAAGGTGCCGATCGCAACATCAAACTGGCGACGCTCGCGCACATACGGCAGCGCGATATCCAGCGCATCCTGCATCAGCCCCAGCGGGCCACCGGTCAGCACCAGACGCTCAGTGTTCAGGCCGCTCATCAGCACCTTTACACCCATATTGACCTCGCCCAGCACGTTCTCGACCGGGATCTCGCAATCCTGGAACACCAGCTCGCAGGTGTTGGAACCACGCATGCCCAGCTTGTCGAGTTTCTGCGCCGTGCTGAAACCGGGCATGTCGCGCTCGACGATAAATGCGGTCATGCACTTGCTGCCCGCTTCCTTGCCTGCGGTACGCATGTAGACGATCAGGACGTCGGCCTCGGGGCCGTTGGTGATCCACATCTTGTTGCCGTTGGCGACCCACTTGTCGCCACGCAGCTCAGCGCGGCAGATCATTGAGCCAACCACGTCGGACCCGGCGCCCGGCTCACTCATTGCCAGCGCACCCTTCCACTCGCCGCTGCACAGCTTGGGCAGATACTTCTGGCGCTGGGCCTCGTTGCCGTTGGCGTAGAGGTTGTTGACGCACAGGTTGGAGTGGGCGCCGTAGCTCAGGCCGACCGAACCTGACGCGCGGGAGATCTCCTCCATCGCGACCAGATGGGCCAGATAGCCCATGCCGCTGCCGCCGTATTCGGGGTCGACGGTCAGGCCCAGCAGGCCCATCTCGCCGAGCTTCGGCCACAGGTCCTGCGGGAAGGCGTTGTCTTCATCGATCTTTGCCGCGCGCGGCGCAATCTCGGCTTCGGCAAATCGGCGTACGGCGTCGCGTAGCGCGTTGATCTCGTCACCCAGCGGAAAAGCACGCATCGAAAAACTCCTGTTATGGAAAGCACGACGGGGCACTTGGCCCCGTCGCGTTATTGCATTGCCTGCCGCAGATCAGTTGCGGACGCGGCCCTTGAAGCGCGGCGTGCCACGACCCATCGGCAGCTTCAGCTTGCCGATCGACGCGATGCGCTCCTCGCCCAGACGGTCAGCCGCCTTGTAGGTCGGGATACCGTCACGATCAGAGATCTCGAAGATGCGGCTGAGGTTGTGATAGATGGTGCGCATCATGCGCATCGCACGCTCGCGGTTGTAGCCGTCGATTTCCAGCGAGACATTCATCACGCCGCCCGCGTTGACCGCGTAATCCGGTGCGTACAGGATGCCGCGCTTCTGCGCTTCGTCGCCCATCGCATCGCTGGCCAGCTGGTTGTTGGCCGATCCGCAGATGACCTTCGCCTTCAGGCGCTGCAGGGTCTCTTCGTTGATCGTGCCGCCCAGCGCGCACGGCGAGTACACGTCGGCGGGGACATCGTAGATCTCGTCCAGGCCCACGGCTTCGGCGCCGTACTCGTTCACTGCCTTGTCGATCAGGCCCTGATTGATGTCGGTGACAAAGATCTTCGCGCCGCGCTCTTTGAGCAGCTTCACGAACTCCATGCCGACGTGGCCGAGGCCCTGTACGGAATAGCTGTACTTGCCGACTTCCTCATCGCCAAAGCGCTTGTTCAGCGACGCCATCAGGCCCTGCAGGGTGCCGTACGCGGTGAACGGCGACGGGTCGCCCGAGCCACCGTGGACCTGATGCACGCCAGTGACGTACTCGGTCTCGCGGAATACAAACTCCATGTCGTTGACGTCGATACCGACGTCCTCGGCGGTGATGTAGCGGCCGCCCAGGGTCTCAACAAACTGGCCGAATGCACGGAACAGCATTTCCGACTTGTCGGTGGCCGGGTTGCCGATGATCACAGCCTTGCCGCCGCCCAGGTTCAGACCGGCGACCGCGTTCTTGTACGTCATGCCACGGCTCAGGCGCAGCACGTCGTTCAGCGCCTCGGCCTCGGACTTGTACGGCCACATACGGGTACCGCCCAGCGCAGGGCCGAGGGTCGTGTTGTGGATGGCGATGATCGCCTTCAGGCCGGCGTCTTTGTTATGGCAGAACACGACCTGTTCGTGGCCGGAAGTGTCCAGGGTTTCAAAAATCATCGAAAGCTCCGCGTCGGCGTTGATTGCGCGAAAGCGCGGGCGCCAACATTCTGGTAAGTCGTTGAATCCAGTTGGATTCGCCAATGCTGGTCGAGTGGTGCCCGGCCGCAGGGGCGCTAGTCTAATCCAATCAAGGGGGTGTCGTGGAAGCTCCCGTTAATGCTGCGGTGCGGCAATCGCGCATTCAGCAAGTTAATACCGGCGCACGTGTCTAAAGGCCCACGCAGGCGTGGCGGGGGGCCGCGTTACAATCGGCCGATAACCTTTTTGCATGGATTGAGCGCGTCATGAGTACTCCCGCCAGCCACTTGCCCCGGACCGACACCGCCCAGCGCACCCCGCTGCGTTTTGTCACCGCCGCCAGCCTGTTTGACGGGCACGACGCAGCGATCAACATCATGCGCCGGCTGATCCAGTCGCTGGGCGCCGAGGTGATCCACCTGGGCCACAACCGCTCGGTGGAAGACGTCGTGCGCGCTGCGCTGCAGGAAGACGCCGATGCGATCGCGCTGTCGTCCTATCAGGGCGGCCACGTCGAATACCTGAAGTACATGGTCGACATGCTCAAGGAGCGCGACGCGGCCCACATCAAGATCTTCGCGGGCGGCGGCGGCACCATCACCCCCGAGGAGATCCGCGAGCTGCAGGCCTACGGCGTGGAGCGCATCTACCACCCCAACGACGGCATGAAGATGGGTCTGGTGGAGATGATCGAAGACGTGGTCAAGCGCGCCGAAGACGCTCGTGTCAGCGCCGATGCGCCCAAGTCCGCGCCGTCGATCACCGACGAGATCGCCATCGGCAAGATGCTGACCGCGATCGAGGAAGACCAGTTTGACGAGGCCGCATTGGCGAAGCTCCGCAAGGAGTGGCAGCTGGCCGGCAGCCGCACCCCCGTGATCGGCATCACCGGCACCGGCGGCGCGGGCAAGTCCTCGGTCACCGATGAGCTGCTGAACCGCTTCCTGGCGAACTTCCCGGAAATGCGACTGGCGGTGATCTCGGTCGATCCGACCCGCCGTCGTACCGGTGGCGCGCTGCTGGGCGACCGCATCCGCATGAACTCGCTGCGCTCCAAGCGCGTGTACATGCGCTCGATGGCGACGCGCCGCCAGCACGCCGCGACCAACATCGTGCTCAAGGACAGCATCGGGTTCCTGAAGGGGCTGGGCTACGACCTGGTGATTGTGGAAACCGCCGGTATCGGCCAGAGCGATTCGGAAATCGTCGATCTGGTCGACTTTCCGATGTACGTCATGACCAGCGACTTCGGCGCGCCCAGCCAGCTGGAGAAGATCGACATGCTCGACTTCGCCGAGCTGGTGGTGCTCAACAAGTATGACAAGCGCGGCGCCGAGGACGCACTGCGCGACATCCGCAAGCAGTGGAAGCGCAACCGCGTCGCGTTCCAGACCAAGGACGAGGACGTCCCGGTCTACCCGACCATCGCCAGTCAGTTCAACGACCCCGGTATCAGCTGGATGTTCGCCAATCTGTGCCGCCTTATGCGCGAGCACGTGCTGGACAAGGACGGCGCCGAGGGCAGCCGCCAAGTCTCACCCGCCCATTGCGACTTCCGCCCCGACATCGACACCACGCTGAAGGAGCCGCGCGCGACGGTGCTGATCCCCGGCCCGCGCGTGCGCTACCTGGCCGAAATCGCCGAGCAGGGCCGCAGCATCAACCGCCAGATTGAAACGCAGGCCGAAATTGCCGACCGCGCGCAGTCGATGTGGGAGGCGCTCAAGGAGCTGGGCGACGACGCACTGCCCGAGGAGCTGGACCTCTACGGTGCGGCGGCGGTCGCGCCGAATGGTGGCAACGGGACGTCCGCTGGCATCGTCGAGGTCGCCAGCCCCTCGCCGGGCGTGCCGGTGCCTGCCGCCAACGAGCTTCCCGCCGTCGCGGACGAGAAACACGCCCCCGACCTCACCCTGCTTACCCTGCGCCAGCGCTACAACGACGCTATCCAGTCGCTGACCAGCGACTCGGTCAAGTTGCTGCGCCAGTGGCCGGAGCGGCTGAAGTCGATCACCGACGAGATCACCGAATACGAAGTGCGCGGCAAGAAGATCCGGGTTGAGAACTACCGCGAATCGCTCAGCCACCAGCTGGTGCCCAAGATCGCCGCGCCGACCTTCAAGGGCTGGGGCGACCTGCTGAGCTTCCTGCAGAAGGAAAACCTGCCCGGCCATTACCCCTACACCGGTGGCGTGTACCCGTACCGCCGCACCGGCGAGGACCCGATCCGCATGTTCGCCGGCGAGGGCACGCCGGAGCGCACCAACCGGCGCTTCCATTACCTTTCCGTCGGCCAGCCCGCCGCGCGCCTGTCCACCGCGTTCGACTCGGTCACCCTGTACGGCGAGGACCCCGCGCCGCGCCCGGACATCTTCGGCAAGGTCGGCAACTCCGGCGTCAACATCGC
>JBBSSB010000017.1:0-23826 GCA_038242455.1 Lysobacterales bacterium | reverse complement strand
GCCTTGACGGCATTGGCGAGCGTGTTGACACCGCGCAGCATCTTGGAGCGCGCGTCTTCGCCGAAACGAATTTCCTTGGCAGCCATTGTCTAGAACCTCAAAACTGAAAATGTGGGGAAAAAAGGTGTGCGGCCGGACAGATCCGGATCAGCCCAGGATGGCGAAGATGTCGTCTTCCTTGACCACCAGCAGATCGGTGCCGTCGAGCTTGACCTCGGTGCCGCTGTACTTGCCGAACAGGACCTTGTCGCCAACCTTGACCTGCGGCGCGCGGACGCTGCCGTTGTCCAGAGCCTTGCCGGCGCCGACAGCGACAACCTCACCCCTGATCGGCTTCTCGGTAGCGGAGTCCGGGATGACGATGCCACCGGCGGACATCTTCTCTTCTTCCATGCGCTTGATAACCACGCGATCGAACAGCGGCTTGATATTCATTTGCAGCAACCTCGGAGATGGTTGAAAGGTCAGAACACGGTAATTTCAGTACCCGCCTGACCTGTTGGCCAGTGCGGGCACGCCCGGCGGACCGGGACTGCGAAGGAAGATGGGGCGCGCGTGCCGGCTTTCAAGGGGCGGCATGAAGATTTTGCCGTTGCGGCAGGCGCAGATTTTCCGGGGGCGGAAAATAAAGAAGGAGCGCGTCCTGACGGAACACGCTCCTTCCGGTTCGGGAATGGCATCCAGCGTGGCACGTCCTGTGCCTCTCCCCTACCGACCCCCTTGTCAATGACCGACTCCTGTCAGCCCGGGCTCATCATTGCCCATTCACGTCACATTTACCATAGGCCATCGCTATTGGCCAGCATTTTATGTGATGCGTATCACGGATTGAAGCAACCAACATCACGCGCAGGATGGGCAATCAAACGCCTGATATCCATCGCGTGCCGCCATTCGCCTGGAGGGGAAATCGCCCCAGTGTTGGAATTTCCGCCAGTCAGCGGCCGCAGTCGACGCGGATCGGACTGGTGACGACCAGTTGACCTTCCTGGTCCTTGCCGAACACCACGCCGTTGGCGGTCACTACGTCGCCCTCAATCCCCGTCTGTGACGCGGGCACTTTCAGTGAAAGGGATTGCTGGTCGTTGGAAATCCAGACCGGGTCGCCGTGTTTGAACGGTTCACCGACCCCTACGTGGATCCGCATATCCAGTCCGGTCGAGGGATCACCGTCCTCACCCTCCATGGTCACGAACACCAGCCGCTTATCGGGTGCCAGACCTCGTCCATGGATGCTGTAAGCAGGCGAGCCGTCTTCCTGATGAATGGAACAGCTCGAGGGGTCGAAAAAGAACGGGCCAGCGTCGGTATCGAACTCCACACGCTTGTATGTGATGGCGGCAGGTTGCTGCTTGGCGGTGGCCTGCACCTTTTCAGCCACCGCACTGTCCGATCCCTCGGCGCAGCCACTGGCGACCAGGAAGGATGCGATGACAACGGCGGATACGACGATTGACGACTTCATTGGTGACTCTCTGTGGATGCGGCCGGCATTCGACTCCGGCCGAGATTGGTCAGCGCTTACGAGCCTGCATCAGCTCGCTGATTTCACCGGGCTGCTCGGAGTGCTGCCACGTGCGCACCCATACGGTGCCGATCTCGTCATCCATCACCACCGAGTTGCGTCCGAGCCCTGTGGTCATGACGTCCTGACCGCCTGCATTGGCTGAAACGACAAACTGGAACCGCGGGGATCCGTCCACCGGCGAGCTGGGCTGGAGCGCGTCCTCGCCCATTACATACAGCAACTGGTCGACAACGTATGCGGGATCCGGACCTTCGTCGGTCGCAGCGACGTATGGGCCGCTGGCCTCGGGCCAGTCACGTGGTATCCATTGACCGTTGGGACCGCGGTCACTGTCGGGAAGGTCAATCTCGCCGCAGGGATGACCGAGGCAGTCCATCGCCGCCACCTCCAGATCCGACAGTTCCTTCCGGCTCACCGCGTCGATATCCGCAGTCATTCCCTGGCGTGGAGACATTTCGAAGCGCCAGCTGACGTGCGGGCCGACGCCGAACTCCGCCAAAGGCGCCATGTTTTCCTCCCCGTATCCTCCCACCGCACTCTCGCGGAATGCTGGACCCAGATTGATGCGGGTGATTTCCACCTCGCTGCTGGTCTGGTCAGGATCGTTCGGCACGCTATTGAGCTGGTAGGTCACCCGATAGCGCGCATGTGGCAGCAGTCCTTCGCGGCTTTCCACCAGCAGCATCGCGCGCACCGGGGCAGGCAGGTCGGAGTCCGGGTGGAACACCGAAGCGCCAGCTCCCGGAAAGCGGTCAGTTGAGTAATACGCGTCGCCATCCAGGCTTTGCGGATCGACCTGGCTGAACCCAGGCGCGGTGGCAAAGCCTGGGGTCGCGCCGCCGGCACACGCCGCGAGCGAGGCCATCGTCAGAACGCCACCGAGGATCGCAAGTGAAAGAGCGTGTTTGTGCGGCATGGGTTTCTCCGTGTTCATTCCAGAAAGTCCGTTTTGTCTTACCGATTCATCCAAACACAGACGATGCTTGGCACGGGATCCGGACACCGGCGCAGTAACCCCGTCTGAACCAGCATCGTGGCCCATTGACCGTGGCGGTGCGAACGCCTGCGGCCGGGCCTCGGTACAATGGCGCTCATGCCTGTCGTGATCGCGTACTGCACCTGTCCCGACGCCACCAGCGCCGACATCGTCGCCCGCGCGCTGGTTGAGGAACGCTTGGCCGCCTGCGTCAGCCAGCTGCCCGGTGTGCGCTCGACCTATCGTTGGCAAGGTGTGATTGAGCAGGGCGAAGAGGTTCTGCTGATGATCAAGACCACCTCTGAGCGGATCGACGCACTGATCGCTCGGGTGCGCGCCCTACACCCGTATGAACTCCCCGAGCTGATCGCGGTCGAAGCGGTCGGCGGCCTCGCCCCTTACCTGGACTGGGTCGTGCAACAGACCCGAGACGATGACTGAACACAACAAGCGCTTACTTCCAAACGCCCCCCATGACCGTGATCGCCAGCGCCGCCCATCGCTGGCGCGCCGGCTTGCTGTCGGACTGACACGCTTCGCGCTTCTGGCCATGTTTGCGTTGCCTTCGCTCGCGGCCGTCAGCCCCGACGATCTGCTGCCAGTGGACGAGGCATTTGCAGTCGACGCCCGCGCCAGCGATCAGGGCGCGATCGCGATCCACTGGAAGATTGCTGACGGCTACTACCTGTATCGCCATCGCACCTCGGTGACGACGGATGCCGGCTTTGCTGCTGGCGAGCTGCAATTGCCCCGCGGCGAAGCGCACGAGGATGAGTTTTTCGGCAAAGTCGAAACCTACCGCAAGCGGCTGACCGCACAGCTGTCAGGCGAGGCGCGAGGCGCCAGCACGACCGTCACGGTGAAGTATCAGGGCTGCGCCGACGCCGGAATCTGCTATCCGCCGCAGACGCGGACCCTGACAGTCGCACTTCCGGCCGCTCCGGCATCCGGTGCTGCCGCTGGATCCGGTAGCGGCGCATTGGCGCGTTTGGCCGTGCCTGGCAAGCCTCAATCCGCCGGTGGCATCAGTGGCAACCCACTGTTCGGCGCCAGTCCGGGCGGTGTCGACGCTATGCCACTGCCGGCCGAACAGGCTTTCAAGTTCGAGGCGATTGCCGGAGACGGCAACACCCTGCTGCTGCGCTTCACGCCCGCGCGCGGCTATTACCTGTATCGGGACAACACCCGACTCACCTTGGCATCGGACGCCGGCGGCATTGCACTGGGCAAACCGAATTGGCCGAAAGGTCAGCAGCATCGCGATGAGCACTTCGGCGACGTGGTGGTCTATTTCGACCAGATCGACGTGCCAGTGCCACTTCTGCGCGAGCGACCTGATGGCGCGACCGTCAAACTGAGCGCCACGTTCCAGGGCTGCCAGAACGAAGGCATCTGCTACCCACCGATGACGCGCAAGATCGAGATCGATCTACCGCGCGGGACGGTATCGACCTCCGCGAAAGGGGCACCGGCACCCGTGGACGGCGGATCTCTACCGGCCAAGAGTGACGACCGGTTTGAGAGCCTGCCCGACGAAGACGCCACTGCGACTTCGCTGCCGCTCACGGGCCAGACGGACGAGCTGGTTGCCGCAGCTGACGACACACCTGACGCCTCTTTGGACCTGCAGGAGTCCGCGGGCAGTGCAGACACGTCCGCTCAACAGACAGCACCTGACGCAACCCTCGCGACACACGACGCGGCGCCGGGCCTGTTGCTGACCCTGTTGTTTGCGCTGGCGGGCGGCCTGATCCTCAACTTGATGCCGTGCGTGCTGCCGGTGCTTTCGCTGAAGGTGCTGTCTCTCGCCGGCAGCGGCGATCATCCGGGTAGCGCACGCAAGCAGGCGCTTTGGTACACCGCCGGAGTCGTCCTGAGTTTTGCCGCGCTAGGCGCCCTCGCGCTGGGTCTGCGCCACGCCGGCCTCGCACTGGGCTGGGGATTCCAGCTTCAGCAACCACTCGTGGTCGCATTGCTGGCACTGCTGATGCTCGCCCTTGGGCTAAGCCTGTCCGGGGTGTGGCAGCTGGCTGGCCGCTGGACCGGCGCCGGTCATGGGTTGACCACTCGTTCGGGCCCAGCCGGGGATTTCTTCACCGGCGTGCTGGCGGTCGTCGTCGCCACGCCCTGCACCGCACCGTTCATGGGCGCCGCCTTGGCGTGGGCGTTCACCGCGCCGACCGTTATCGCACTGGCGGTATTCGTGGCGCTGGGGCTGGGACTGGCGCTGCCGTTCCTGCTGATCGGCTTCGTGCCTGCGTTGGCACGGGCGCTGCCTCGTCCGGGTGCGTGGATGGAGACCTTCAAGCAGATCATGGCCTTCCCGCTGTACCTCACCGCGGTGTGGCTGGCATGGGTGCTGGCCAAGCAGTTGGGCGCCGACGCGATCGGCTTGTGGATGGTCGCAGCAGTGCTGATCTCACTGGCCGCGTGGGCATGGAACCGGTCACGGATGTACGGCCGCGCGTGGGCGACGACCCTAGCGATCCTTGCGCTGCTCGCAGCGGCATGGCCGTTGTGGATGATCCACACCCTGCCCACCCCGCAGCCCGCATCGATGCAGGCCTCGGTGGGCGACGGGCAGTTGGTCAAGGTGCCCTTCAGCGAGCAACGGCTGGCTGACTTGCGCGCCGCCAACCGGGTGGTGTTCGTCAATATGACTGCCGACTGGTGTGTGACCTGTAAGGCCAACGAGAAAACCGTGCTCGGACGCGACGGGTTCAAGCAGGCGCTGGCCGATGCCGATGCCGCCTACCTGGTTGGCGACTGGACCAATGTCGACCCGACGCTGACGGCTTTCTTGCAGCGCCACAAGGCGGTCGGCGTACCGCTGTATGTCGTCTTCCCGCGTGGCGGCGGTGAGGGTCGAATCCTGCCGACGGTGCTGACTCCGGACATCGTGCGTCAGGCCTTGGCCGATGCCGCCGCCGCAGATGCCTCCTGAATGAACCAGAACGCCAAAATAGTCCTGATTGCGCTGCTTGCCGCGATAGCCGGGGTCGCGTTCAGCGTCTGGCTGAATCCGCCGGCCCCCCTGATGCGCACCGAGATCGGTCAACGAGCGTTGCAGGACATGCTCGCCGCAACGGTACCGACGCCCCCGGAAGGGTTGGCCATTGCCCGCCGTGGCGAGCTCATTCCTGTTCTGGAGCTGGCAAACCTCGATGGCGGCCGGATGGAGCTGCCGTCGGCACATGCCGGCCGTCCCCAGTTGATCAACCTGTGGGCCAGTTGGTGCGGACCGTGCATCGAGGAGATGCCGGAGCTCGACCGCTTCGCCCGCCAACAAGGCACCGACGGTGTGCAAGTGGTGGGCATCGCTCTTGACGACGCAGACGCGGTGCAAGCATTTCTGAAAAAAGTGCCGGTCGGCTACCCGATCCTGATTGATGCCGCCGGGCCTGCAGACGCAGGGGTCCAGCTGGGCAACGTGAAGGGCGTGCTGCCGTTCACGGTATTGGTGGATGCCGAAGGAAGATTGGTGAAGCAGAAGATCGGCCCGTTCCGGGACGGTGAAATTGACCGCTGGGCGCACCCCTGACTTCAGCGAAGCGCCGAAAACCACCCCGACTCAAATTCAAACGAACACTTAAAACACCGCAACTTCGGCTAATTACCCGGTATTTTCTGGACAGCTACGCGGCAACCCGCCACACTCCCGAGCTTTCGACCCCGGCACTCTCATGGCAAAACTGCTGGTCCTGCATGGCCCCAACTTGAACCTGCTTGGCGAGCGCGAGCCGGCGATCTATGGCCACACGACCCTGGCCGGGATCGACGCGGGTCTCCGCGCGGCCGCTGCGGCTGCGGGCCATGAGCTGGAATGCCTGCAATCCAATGCCGAGCATGAGCTGGTCGAGCGCGTGCAGTTGGCCCGGACTGACGGCACCGCGATCATTCTGATCAACCCTGCAGCATTCACCCACACCAGTGTTGCCCTTCGCGACGCCCTTGCGGCAGTGGCGTTACCGTTCTACGAAATTCACCTGTCCAATCCGCATGCCCGCGAGCCGTTCCGCCATCACAGTTATTTCAGTGACCTGGCCGTCGGCGTCATCGCCGGGCTGGGCGCCGCCGGCTACCGATGCGCGCTGGATGCGGCAGTAGCCCGATTGGCCGTCACCGCGGCCTGACCTTCTTCGGCCGCCACGCGCGGCCTACTGACACAACACTTAAGAGGACCTCCCATGGACCTGCGCAAAATCAAAAAACTGATCGACCTGCTGGAAGAATCCAACCTGGCCGAGATCGAAATCAAGGAAGGCGAGGAGTCCGTGCGTTTGGCGCGCTCACCGCGCGGCACGTATATGGCCGCTCCGGCGCAGCAGCAGCAGCTCATGCCGATGGCAGCGCCGCCGATGCCGATGGCGTCTCCGGTGGAAGCCGCCACTGGTGGCAAACCGGTCGGCAACGAACTGCCCGATGGTCAGGTCGTACGCGCACCCATGGTCGGTACGTTCTACGCCTCGCCAGCCCCCGACAAGCCGCCGTTCGTGACCGTTGGCCAGACCGTCACCGCTGGCGAAACCGTCGGCATCATTGAGGCGATGAAGATGTTCAACCCGATCGAAGCCGACACATCCGGCACCATCATCAAGGTGGTGGCTGAGAACGGTCAGCCGGTCGAGTTTGACCAGCCCCTGTTCGTGATCGGCTGAGGCCGGCGCGATGCTGGACAAAGTCGTCATCGCCAATCGTGGCGAAATCGCGCTGCGGATCCTGCGCGCGTGCCATGCCTTGGGCATCCACACCGTCGCCGTTCACTCCACCGTAGACCGCAACCTCAAGCACGTGGCCATGGCCGACGAGTCGGTCTGCATCGGACCGGCACCGTCGCCCGACAGCTACCTCAACATGGCTTCGCTGATCTCCGCAGCCGAGGTCACCGACGCCCAGGCGATCCATCCGGGTTACGGCTTCCTCGCCGAGAACGCGGATTTTGCCGAACGCGTCGAGGAATCGGGCTTTATCTTCATCGGTCCCAAAGCCGAGACCATCCGCCTGATGGGCGACAAGGTCGAAGCGATCCGGGCGATGAAGGAGGCTGGCGTGCCATGCGTTCCTGGCAGCGACGGCCCCCTCGGGGATGATCCGGCGACCAACATCAAGATTGCCCGCGAGATCGGCTACCCGGTAATCGTCAAAGCCTCCGGCGGCGGCGGTGGACGCGGGATGCGCGTGGTCCACACCGAAGCTGCGCTGGTGACCGCAATCCAGACCACCAGGGCCGAGGCCAAAGCCGCATTCGCCAACGACATGGTCTACATGGAGAAGTTCCTGGAAAATCCGCGCCACGTGGAGATCCAGGTACTTGCCGATGGTCAGGGCAGCGCGATCCATCTGGGCGAGCGCGACTGTTCGATGCAGCGCCGTCACCAGAAAGTGGTCGAGGAAGCGCCTGCGCCCGGGATCACCGATGAGCAGCGCGCAGAGATCGGCAAGGTCTGTGTCGACGCCTGCATCCGCATCGACTACCGCGGTGCCGGCACGTTCGAGTTCCTGTACGAGAACGGCCGTTTCTACTTCATCGAGATGAACACCCGGATCCAGGTTGAGCATCCGGTGACCGAGATGATCACCGGCATCGACCTGATCCGCGAGCAGTTGATGATCGCCAGCGGCCAGAAGTTGCGGCTGAAGCAGGAAGACATCGTCTTCACCGGCCACGCGATCGAGTGTCGTATCAACGCCGAAGATCCCGATACCTTCATGCCGAGCCCGGGCCTGATCCACGACTTCCATGTTCCCGGTGGTCCGGGCGTACGCGTCGACAGCCATCTGTATGCCGGCTACCGCGTGCCGCCCAACTACGACTCGATGATCGGCAAGTTGATCGTCCACGGCCCGGACCGCGAGACGGCCATTGCACGCATGCGCGTGGCACTCAGCGAGATGGTCATCGACGGCATCAAGACCAACATCCCGCTGCAGCAGCGGATCCTCGCCGACGTCGGATTCCAGCAGGGTGGCCAGAACATCCACTATCTGGAGCGTCGTCTGAAGGAACAAAAGGAAAAGTCGCTGTCCATCAGCTGAGTCGCCCATGCCCTTCCTCGAACTCACCCTGCCCTGCACCGAATCCGAACAGCCACGCTACGAGCGTGCGCTCGAGAACGTCGGTGCGCTAGCGGTTACCCTCACCGACGCGCATGCCGATGCACCGGACGAACAGGCTATTTTCGAGCCGGGTGTCGGTGCAATGCCTTTGTGGGCCGACCTGTCGCTGACCGCGCTATTTGCCGGTGGGACCGTTCCGGAGCTTCTACTGCACGCACTGTCGGCCGTCGACGAAGGGATCGACTGGTCGCACGTGGAGTTCCGTGAAGTCGCCGACCAGGACTGGGAACGGGCGTGGATGGACCAGTACGAACCACTGAAGTTTGGCGAGCGGACGTGGATCGTTCCGTGGAACCACGAGCTGCCAGAAGGTGCTGACGGCGACGGCAGCGCAGTGGTGCGGCTGGACCCGGGCCTTGCCTTTGGCTCCGGCACCCATCAGACAACGGCGCTGTGCCTGCAGTGGCTGGACGGTCTGGCAAGCATCGACGCGCTCTGCGGTGCGACCGTGCTGGACTTCGGGTGTGGCTCCGGGATCCTCGCGCTGGCAGCGCTGAAGCTGGGCGCAGCCGGTGCGGTGGGCGTCGACAACGACCCGCAGGCACTGACTGCCACCGCCGACAATGCGGAACGCAACGGCGTTATCGATCGGCTTGCGGTGTACCTGCCCGCCGACGAGCCGACCGGAATGCGCTACCCGGTCGTAGTCGCCAACATCCTGGCGTCGGCGTTGATCGCACTGGCCGACCAGCTGTCCGCGCGCGTTGCGCCGGGGGGACGCATCGCGCTGTCCGGCATTCTTGCGGGACAGGAGGACGAGGTGCTCGCGCGCTTTGAAGCCGACTTCGATCAGTTGCAGGTGGCCCAAATGGATGACTGGATCCGCATCGACGGCATCCGTCGGCGCTGAGTCCGGCTAGACTGCCGCGATGTTCGTGCCCTGCCCCCACTGCGGATTTCTGGTCGCGCTGATCGTCAGCAGCGGCGGCGTGCCGCAGCGTTGTCCACGCTGCGCCGAGTTGCTGGACATCGAGACGGGCAAGTCGCCGGCCGCCGCTCCTGCAGCGCAAATCGTCCCCCAGCCTCCGCCTGCCGCCGCCAAGGAGCCGGTCGAGGTCGCTCCAACCGAGATTCGTCTCGACAAGGCGCGCGATACCACGCCGGAGGTCCGCCGCGGAAACGACCCGTCGGCTCGCGCTCGGCCCCAATCCCCGCCGCGCCACCCCAGCTTCCTGCGCACTATCAGCGCACCCGTCCGCTCAGACGGCTCGCGCTGGCCCGGGATTGTCGCGGCGGCAGTGCTCGTCATGCTGCTCGTGCTGCAGTTGTTGCTGGCACAGCGTGTCGAACTGGCTGCTACTCAGCGTTGGCGGCCGGTCATTTCCAGCCTCTGCACGGTACTGCGCTGCGACGTTCCGCTATGGCATCAGCCGTCGGCGTACACGATGCTCGCCCGCGACGTCCAAGCAGCAACCAGCCGCGCGGGCGTTCTGCAGGTGAAGGCCAGCTTCCGCAATGATGCCCAGTGGCCACAGGCATGGCCCGCGCTGCAACTGCAGCTGACCGACGTCAACGGCCAGGCGGTGGCCGCGCGAGTGCTGCAGCCATCTGACTACCATCCGGGTGAATCACCCCCGCCACTGGCACCCGGCCAGAGCGCGAGCGTGGAATTCCAGGTCGCCGAACCCGCCACACCGATTGTCGCGTTCAACTTCGAATTTCGCTGAATGCGCGTTGCCGGTTTTTTCGAGCGGCCGCGCAGGCTAGACTCTCTGGCTGTCGTCGCCTCGCACACTGCGGCGCACCTGACGCGACAGACGGCCAATGTCTGGGGGGACACGACTTGAATGCAGCCGCCACTCGCACCGACGCCATCCGTTCCGGCGGTCGCGTGCCACTGCGCGACCACGTCGCAACCTCGATTCGGCGCTTCCTGCGGGATCTGGATGGCTGCGACAACGCAGACCTGTATGAGATCGCCCTGCGCGAGCTGGAAATTCCGTTGTTCGCTGAAGTGCTGAAACACTGCGACGGCAACCAGAGCCGTGCCGCCGCAATGCTCGGCATTCACCGCGCGACGCTGCGCAAGAAGTTGCGCGAGTACGGTCTGGTTTAGCGTTTACGCCCGGTCGTCAGAACGCAGACGCGGCGCTCGCCCCCCACCAGTAGCGGGTGACGTGAAAGAAGACCGGCGCGGCAAAACACACCGAGTCGAGCCGATCGAGCATGCCGCCATGGCCCTCGATCATGTGGCCCCAGTCCTTGATACCCCGGTCGCGCTTGATCGCCGACATCACCAGCCCGCCGTAGAACCCCATCAGGTTGATCACCAGCGCCAACAGGCCCGCCTGCAATGGCGTGAAGGGCGTAATCCACCACAGGGCCGCGCCGAGCAGACTGGCCGAGCCGATGCCGCCAACGAAACCCGCCACAGTCTTTGACGGCGACAGCTTCGGGGCGATCAAACGCTTGCCGAGCAGTTTGCCCCAGACGTACTGCAGCACGTCGGACGACTGCACGACGATTACCAGGAACGCGACCAGCAACAGGTTGCGACCCTCGTAGCCTTCAATGTTGAGGTTCAACAGCGCGGGCACGTGGGAAATAGAGAACACGCTGATCATCAACCCCCACTGGACCTTGGCCGTGCGCTCAAGATAGTGGGTGGTGTCACCGCCGATGGTCGACAGGATTGGCAGCAACAGGAACGCGTAGACCGGGATCAGCAGCGTGTACATGCCATACCAGTCCTGATAGATCAGCCAGTACTGGTATGGCAGCACGAAATAGAACGCGGCAAGCAAGGCGTAGTAATCACCGCGCCGGGTCGGGGTCAGGGTGATGAACTCGCGCAGTGCAAACAGCGAAATCAGTCCGAACAGCAGCACCACCGCCGTACGCCCGGCGAAGAACGCCACGCCGATCACGGCCGCCATCACCCACCAGGCGCGGATCCGCGCACTGAGGTTGTCCAGCACCGTGCTGGCTTGACCACGCGCACGCCAGCGCAGCCCTTCCGAAATCACAGTGGCCAGCAACAGCGTCCCGCCGATGGCGAGAAACAACAGGGTCGAATCAGACAGACCGCCGAAAATTCCCGTCATGATCCGACTCCTGCAGTGACCGGTGCAGCCGTGGCGCTGGGGTCCGTCGACAGGGCCAGCAGTGCCGTGCGGGCGCGCTCCAAAAACGCTGCCTTGTCCTCGCCAGCGCCCAGACGCAGCGGCGTGCCAAAACGTGCGGTGCACAGAAGCGGCAATGGGATCAAGGTGCCCTTCGGCATGACCCGTTTGAGGTTATCCAACCAGACCGGCACGAATTCCAGCTCGGGACGCTGGCGGGCGAGGTGGTAGATCCCGCTCTTGAACGGCGCGACCCCGTCACCCACATTGCGGGTCCCTTCGGGAAACAGGATCAGCGAGGCGCCCTCATCCACTGCGTTGCAGAGGGTCTGGATGGGATCCTCAGTACGCTGGGCCGCATCACGCTCGATCAACACACCGTTGAACACCCAGCGAATCAAGTAGCGCCGGATTGCGTCGCGGTTCCAGTAGTCGGCGCCGGCCACCGGACGCACATGCTGGCGGATGCCGGTCGGGAGAGCTGACCAGATCAGCACGAAGTCACCATGGCTGGCATGGTTGCCGATGTAGACGCGCTGTTGCGCCGACGGCTCGCAGCCGTCCCACAATGCACGCGCACCGGTCAATGCGCGGATGGCGCCGCGGAAACCCCGCGCCAGCATTTCATCAAGCATATCGCCGCGCTCCGTTGCTCATTGAATCAAACCACCCACCCAGCCGCAGCCACACCAATCACCTGTAAAACCACGCACAGCGACTGACGCACCAGCATGGTTCGCATCCCGCGCCACCGCTCGCCCCAGCCGCGCTCGATCCCTGGCGCCGCGCGCAGCCCCAATGCCGCCAGACTGGCATCCAGATCGTGCGCCGCAGTCTGCCATGGCCGCTGCGCGAGTGCGGTCAGCAATTCGGCATCCAGACCTACCCGTATCGCCCAATACAGTTGGATGACCGCGCCTATCAGACTGACGATCACCAGCGTCGTCCACACGGCGCTGATGTCATGCCCGTGGACCTGCCGGAGGATCCACCACAGCAGCGTAATCGCCGCCAACCCGCGGGAGACCGCGCTCAGTAAGCGGCCCTGCCGCAGTGCGGCGGCCATAACCTGTAGATCGAAGGAGCGCTGGATCACGCGAGATCCCCGCGTGCATCCAAAGTGCCCGCCGCATCACCCGAGAACGCCAGCCGCAATGCCGCCAACTGCGCATTACCCAGCACCACGGCCGGGCGCGCGGCTCGGACCTGATCGCACGCGGCCTCTATCGAAGCTGCGCGACCGGTGTGCAGCAGCCAGCCGGCGATAACGGTTGCGCTACGCGAGTAGCCCAGGGCGCAGCAGACCAGCACCGGCGAATCCGGGAATTGTGGAATCGCGAGAACCGCCTGTTTCAACCGCTGCGGGCTGGGAGCCACCAGGTCCAGCATCGGCACGAAGACATCGCCGCGCCGCGCACCGCCGGGCATCGACAGCTCTGCGCAGACATCCACCATCTTGAATCCGTCCCTATCCCCATGGGAAGGAACCCGTCCCAGCCAGACGCCGTCGGCAACTTCCACCGGTGCAGGCTGGCGCCGGGTCCATGCACGCGAGTTAATCCAAGCAGCCGCGAGATACGGCGCGTAGAGCCAGCGTGCCGCCATCGACAGCCGACCGTCATCCCTTTTCTGGAACCCGACCGGGCCCAGCAAGGCGTAATTGAGGGCCACCATTGCCAGTGACATCGCCGGCCACCACAGCCACAACGCGTTCGACCCGATCGCGGTACCGAGCCACGCAAGAACTAGAGCGACGGTGCCGTAGGCGGCCGCCAGTCGCCAGCGCGCAGGATCCTGCGCCAGCCGCGCCCCGCGCCACGGTGCAGCGATGCCTTCCGGCCACAACCAGACGCATAGCCAACCTGCCACAAGACCCGCAGGGATATCGATGAAGTGGTGCTGATAGGTGGTCAGTACCGATAGGCAAACCAGGGTGAACCAGACATGTAGGAGCCACTGCCACACCCCTCGCAGGTGCTGCATGTAACGGACCCACAGGATGACGGTCAGTGCGATATGCAGGGACGGCGCCTGGTTATACGGCTGGTCGAAGGACTTCAGCGCGGCAAACATTCCGCCGAACATTCCTTCAACCACGGGCGCATCGAACGTGACACGCAGCGGCCACAACAGGAAGCAGGACACCGCCAGCACCTGCACGCTCAGCAAGCGCAACGCATGGGTGTCCAGCTCACGTTTGTCGCGGCATATGAACACCGAAATCGCGTAGAACAGGTTCGTCGTCCAGTACGGCACGATGGTCCAGGCGATAAACGGAATCCGGTGCTCCCAACCGAACACGACGCTGGCCACCTCCTCGCGCTGCGCCGCGTAGTAGTTTGCGAAGCCGTAACTCAGATAGAAAAACGGGCCGAGCAACGCCAGCCATGCCACTGCACGCAGCCACGGCCGGGGAGTTGAACTGCTCATGCCCGATAACCGCTCAGGCATCGATGCGCTGCGCCAGCGACACAGTGAAGATGCCCCAGCGGTCGATCCGCTGCTCGATCTTGCGGAAGCCCGCGCGCTCTACCAACTGGTCCATCTCCGCCTGGGTCCGGCGCCGCATTACCCACGCAGCGCCGCCGCGATGGCTGGTCAACGCACGCGCGATGAATTCCAACTGCGGATGCCAGGGCTGGCCGGTGTAGACCAGGTAGCCGCCCGGCTCGACCGCATCGGCAAGACCGGCAAGCGACTCGGACACGGCGTCATTGTCGGGAAACAGCTCATACAGACCGGATACGATTGCCAGCGTGGGGCGAGGAGTAATGGCAGCCAATGAAGCACGGTCAAATGCGTCGCCTTGCTCGAACCGCGCGATATCGCCGGCGCCCATGGCATTGATCAACGTGGTCCCGCGCTCGACATTCAGCTCGCTGTAGTCACGCAACAGGATCCGGTCAGCACGCTCGGAGCCAGCGGCCAGCGCCTGCAGCGCATAGCGACCGTGACCGGCGGCAATGTCGACCACCTCGACTGGCTTACCGTCCTTGCGCAGGCGTCGCATCGCGATGGCGAGCATCTCCTGCAGGTTTTCGCGACGGGCGCGGATCCCCCGCCAACCGATCGCATCCAGATAGTTGCGATCGATCAGTTGCCCCGGCAAACCGGTGCCACGGGCATCGTCCTCATACACGTAGTCCAGGGTGCTGCCGGAATCGAAGCCGGTCTCCAGACCCAGGGCGATGCCCTTGGACAGCTTGCCGCTCAGCCGCAGTCCGGCGCGCACCGCACTCCAGCGCAACCCCGCTAGGGACCAGCGCGGCGGCGGCCACGCCAGGGTTTGCGACTCGTCGAACGTGGTGCCATGGCGGTGCGCTTCCAGCAAAGACGGCCGCGACAGCGGCGCATCGAAGCGCTGCTGAAGAAAACCGCGAAGCTTGGCGATGGCCGGCGCACGGTCGCGCTCGCCCAAGGTGTCGTGGAAGAAACCCGGCAGCAGGTGACGCTCCTTGATCTGCGAGCCGAGGCGCTCAAAGAACCGATCCTGCGGCCCCCGGTACACCACCAGATCCGCCCCCGACACCAGCAGCTGGGTCGGAACCGTAATCGCATTGGCATCGGCGACCACACGCTCCGCGGCCGCGTGCAGCTCCAATAACACTCGCACTGAAATCGGGCGGGTGATGAGAGGATCTTCGCGGTAGCTGCTGATCCGCTCAGGGTCATGGGTCAGCCATTGCGGCTTCACGTAGCTATTGACGAAGAAGTTGCCGCGCAACTTTTGCATCAGCGCCAGCGATGGAATCGCCAACGGCGCATAGAGCTTCACCTTGAAGGCCGGCGAGGCGAGGACCAGCGCACGCAGCCGCGGCGCAAAATCATGCACCCAAGTGGCCGCAATCACCGCACCCACGCTTTGCGCGACCACGGCGGTTTGCTCAATGGCGATCCCGTGCTGGTCGCCGATAAAGGCCACGAACCGATCCAGATCGCGCACAAGCGCATCAAAACCCGGCGCATCGCCACGCTCACCCGGCGAGCGGCCATTGCCGCGTGCATCCCAGGCGAACACATCCCACTCGGGCATGGCCAGCTCATCAGCCAGATGGGCGACGCGGCCGGAATGCTCATGGCCGCGGTGCAGCAGCACCAATGCGCCGCGCGATGTCCCGCGTGCGGGCCAATGACGATAGAACAGCTGCTCGCCATCCCACGTGGTGAAAGTAGATTCGCGCACTTCGCGCATTTGTATGTCGTCCATGGCCTGCTTACTCATGTTGGCGTGCCACCACGCAGGCCGGCGCGGACTCGCCGGACAACGGTGACTACGCAAAGAACCACCGCTGCCAAAACCACACCATCAACGACACCAGCACCAATCACGCCCAGCGCCAGAAGCAGTCCGAGCAGGCCAACCACGAACGCACGATCGCTCTTGCCCATCGGTCCGTCATAGCGCCGATCGGCACCAACCATCAGCCCGAGCACGCCTGCGTACTCCGTCAACGCCGACAACGCGACAAACGTCCACAGCAGATGCGCATGCACGCCGACGACGCTCAGCAGCGACAGGTACAGCGCCGCATCGGCAATGACGTCGGACAGCTCATTGAGGTAAGCGCCAAGTCGGGATTGTTGGCTGAACTCGCGCGCCAGCATGCCGTCGACGGCATTGAGCGCCATCCGCAGCAGCATCCAGCCTGGTAGCAGCAAATACAGGAGCGGATATGTCGGCGCGGTTTTCCACACCAGTACGGCGACCAGCACCGACACCAGCGCAGCGGCCACGGTCACCTGATTTGCAGTTACTCCCACCGCAGCGATCCAGCGCACACCTGGACGCAGTAGATCCTGAAAGCGTCCCTTCAGAGCATAGATCGACAATCAATATCCCCATCCGCCCACCCCCACGCGGGCGTCGACACTACAATATCAGCCCCATCGCCAACCCCGTAGCCGCAATGACCGACTTTGTACCTGTCCGCCGAGCCCTTCTTTCCGTGTCAGATAAAACCGGCCTGATGGAGCTGGCGACTGCGCTCGCGGACCGCGGGGTGCAGCTGTTGTCCACCGGCGGAACCGCCAAGGCAATCCGCGATGCGGGACTCAAGGTCACGGACGTGTCCGAGGCAACCGGCTTTCCAGAGATGATGGACGGACGGGTAAAAACCCTGCATCCGATGGTGCATGGTGGTCTGCTGGGCCGCGCCGGCACCGACGACGCCGTCATGACCGAACACGGCATCGACGCCATCGACCTGCTGGTCCTGAATCTCTATCCATTCGAGCAGGTGTCGGCGAATCCCGACAGCTCGATGGAAGACATCATTGAGAACATCGACATCGGCGGGCCTGCGATGTTGCGCTCGGCGGCCAAGAACTTCGCCCGCGTCGCGGTGGCGACCGATCCTGCTCAGTACGCCGACGTGCTCGCCGAGCTGACCGTCAACAACGGCGCTTTGTCGGCCAAAACCCGCTTCGCCCTGTCAGTCGCCGCGTTCAACCGGGTCGCGTTCTACGACGCGTGTATCAGCAACTTCCTCTCGTCGATCAATGACGACGGCAGCCGCTCCCTGTTCCCGGCACAGAACAACAGCAACTTCGTGAAGGTCATGGACCTGCGCTACGGCGAGAACCCCCATCAGCAGGGCGCGTTCTACCGCGACCTGTGTCCGGTGGCGGGCACCCTGGCCACATTCACCCAGTTGCAGGGCAAAGAGCTGAGCTACAACAACCTCGCCGACGCTGATGCGGCGTGGGAGTGCGTGCGCCAATTCGAGACCACGGCCTGCGTCATCGTCAAGCACGCCAATCCATGTGGCGTCGCCGTTGCCGTCAACAATGCCGAAGCCTACGAGGCGGCGTATGCCACCGACCCGACCAGTGCGTTCGGCGGCATCATCGCGTTCAACACGAAGCTCGACGGCGCCACCGCCAAGTCCATCCTCGACCGCCAGTTCGTCGAGGTACTGATCGCACCGGACTACGACGACGAAGCACTCGCCTACGCGACCAAGAAGGCCAATGTGCGCGTGTTGAAGATCCCGCATGGCGATGGCCGCAACACCATGGACATCAAGCGGGTCGGCTCGGGCCTGCTGATGCAGACCAGCGACGTCCGCGACGTTACCGCCGACGAGCTGACCGTGGTCTCGAAGCTCGCGCCGACGGCCGAGCAGATGGTTGACCTGCGGTTCGCCTGGCGCGTCGCCAAGTACGTCAAATCGAACGCGATCGTCTACGCCAAGGATCACCGCACCATCGGCGTCGGCGCCGGCCAGATGAGCCGCGTCTATTCGGCGCGCATCGCCGGAATCAAGGCCAACGACGCCGGACTGGTGGTTCCGGGTTCGGTAATGGCGTCCGATGCCTTCTTCCCGTTCCGCGACGGCATTGACGCGGCCGCCGAAGCCGGCATCAAGGCGGTGATCCAGCCAGGTGGCTCGATGCGCGACAAGGAAGTGATCGCCGCCGCTGATGAGCACGGGATCGCGATGGTGTTCACCGGGGTGCGCCACTTCCGCCATTGAACGTGGGGCTGTCGCTCAATCGTCGGTAATACGGCAATAGCGCCATCGCGCGTGCCACCACAAACACGACGAACGCGGCCCACAGCCCATGATTGCCCCACAGGGTGGTCATGGGCCACGCCGCAAGCAGGAATATAGCCAGCGATATCAGACTGGCTTGGCGCATTTCCCGGGTACGGGTAGCGCCTATGAAGATGCCGTCCAGCTGGAAAGCTGCCACCGACAGAGCCACATACAGCGCCACCCACGGCAGATGCGCTATGGCCACTTCACGCACCGCCGGTAGCGTGGTCAGTCCGGAGACGGAAGTCTCGCCCAACAGCAAGATAAGTACCGCCAGTCCCAGCGCGGTTGCGGCAGCCAACTCGCTGCTCAGGCGCACCACGCGTCGAAACCCGGCCCGGTTCTGCGCACCCCATGCGGCACCGACCAAGGCCTCCGCGACAAACGCGAATCCGTCGAGGAAGAATGCGCTGAAGGACACCAACTGCAGCAGGATGTGGTTTGCGGCGAGGATCACATCGCCAAACTTGGCGCCCGCGTTAGCAAACCAACCGAAACCGAGCAGCAGGCATAGGGTGCGCACCATGATGTCGCCATTGGCGGCCATCACCTGAAGCATTCTCGCCATGTCGCGGATCCGGCCCCATGGCAGGAACGGCGCCGCGTCGGAGTGACGGGCACGCAGAATGCGAACCACCACCACAACCGCTACCAAACAGGTTGCCCATTCGGCAATCGCCGTGCCCAGTCCGATACCACGAGCGCCCAAGCCCAGTGTTCCGGCGAACCAGATATCCAGTCCGGCATTCAGACCATTGAGCAACAACTGAACCCCGAGCAGCGCCCGGCTCCGCCCGAGCCCGATCAGCAAGCCGCCGCAGACAAACAGGGTCAACGCCGCCGGCGCGCCCCAGATACGAGCGCGGAAGTAGTCTCCCGCGACCGACTCAACTTCGCTGCTGCCATCCATCAACGTGAAGTACAGCCATGCGGTGGGCGCTTGCAGCAGCATCAACGCGATGCCGAGCCCTACTGCCAACAGGATCGCCCGACCAACCGTCGCACGCACCTCCGCCTCGTCCCCGGCACCCGCTGCCTGGGCGGTGAAGCCCGTGGTCCCCATGCGCAGGAAGCCGAAGCTCCAATAGACAAAGTTGAACAGCAGCGCACCCAGCGCGAGCGCACCCAGTTCGGCCACGCTGCCGTAGTGACCGATAACCGCCGTGTCCACCAAGCCAAGCGCGGGCACCGCAGCATTGGCAAGGATGATCGGCCACGCCTGCCGTGCGATGGACCGGCGGCTGATCGAAACTGGGTTGAGGGGAGAAACTGCAGGCATGGCGGGCATGATGCCCGCTCAATGCGCTGTCGGCGTAGCGACCGGGTCGGCCGGACTCGACTACGACTCGCTAGCTGCCGTGGGATCGATTGCACCCGGGCGTAGGCGCAGGCTACTCAGGATGGAATCCCAGAGTGCAAGGGCTTCGGCATCGTTCGCGAATGGGGCATTGATGATCTCGCCCTCGTCGTCGATCTCGTCCGTGGTAGTCAGCCTCAGCGACTGAAACGGATATTCCAGCGAATCCTGCTGGCCTTGGCTCTCCCACAGGAACTCGTAGCTGCGCTTGCCGCCAGCGTCACCTCTAACCCCTCAGAGTCGGCGATTCGGACCTCTACTCAGAGCCAATGACCGCGGATCCTAATTTCGACATGGTGCCGAAAGGGGCAGCAAATAGGCGGCGGAAACAATGAGCCCAGCAATCTTGCATGTTGGCTTGTTCCGTACCGACGGCGTGACGGGCCACGACTGCACATGGATAAGCTTCGAGCCGCGACTTCGACGGTACCGGCGCGCTTCTCGGCCTCTTCACTGCTGACCAGTTTTTGAACTTGATCACTTTCAATCGGAGGCGTCTGGTGCAAATAACTGAAAAACTCTCGACTGGTGCAAGCAGTGGTCGAGATGATCACAAAGAAGAGAATGCCTAGGGTGTCACGCGTTTATTCGTAGTTGATTGATGATGAGCGCTTCTAAGCTTCTCGAAATGAGCGGGGTGACTCCCCTGCTGTACTAAAAGACCTACTTAGAGGCTGCTGGCCCAATCGCCCCAGGACGAAGGCGCAGGCTGCCCAGAATCGAGTCCCAAAGTGCCAACGCGTCGGCATCGCTCTCAAATGGGGCATCTATGATCTCGCCCTCGTCGTCAACTTCATCCGTGGTCGTCAGACGCAGTGATTGAAAGGGAAACTCGATGGAATCTTCCTCACCCTGACTTTCCCACAGGAACTCGTAGCTACGCTTTCCACCGGCGCTACCTCGGACTAGAAACTCCTGCCCCTTGATCGGACCGATGTTTCGGTCGCCGCGACGTAGGGTTTTCATGCTGGCCAACGTGCCTTCATAACCGGGCGGAACACGAGAGACGCGACTTAAAAGTGGCTCATCTGGCTTGCCGGTAACGTATGACATGTAACTAATCCCTACACTCGGACGCGTGGGAAGCCGGATGGCTGCATTGGCCTCTTCTTTATTCAGCACACTTCGCGTGACCAAAGCCCGATCAATGCAGAATCCTGCCTGCTGCGGAATATCATGCGCTGATCGATATACCAAGGTCTCAGAAAGCTTCTTCGCGTAGTCCCGCGATCCCGCAGTTTTGTCGGCGTCCGCCTTCCCGGAAAACACGTGCACTACTGAGTGTTGTTGCATCAAACTATACAGCTCGACAAGGCTGGTCCGTCTCGACGTGTAAGTAGACCAAGACGTTAAGAAGATTCGATTTTTCTCAAAATCAAGTCGCTCTTTGAAAAGTGAACCACCGTGCTTGTAGGGTAACTCGCTTAGCTCAGCCTCTCGCCCCGCCACCAACTTCTTAAAGTCCGCTTCTGAAACACCAACGTGAGTTTTTACATCCATCCCACCAACGACAAACCTAGCGCTCATTTTCGCACCCGCCGGCGTGTCTATCGTGTACCGGCCCAAACAGTAGGTGGATGATCCCTTAGCGGCACTATTCGTCATTTTAGTTTCTTCCTTACCTGTGGCCGACGCGGCCGTCACTAGAAACATGGTGGAAATGGTCAAGATAAGAGCGGCGAAACTCTTCACGCCCAATCGGCTTCGCGTGACATTTTCACGACACTGAACAGCGTAGCCCATTGAGTTCGCGGATCGTTGTAGCTCGTTTGATGCTCGTAACCTTTGTCCTTCCCCTTCCCACCTGACGTAACATACTCTCCGAGCCCTTGGTTACCCTGCCGGAAACTTGCCGCGACGCCCTTGAGTGATGGTGCTGCGCCAGAGATTGTCGGAACGGTTCCGTCGCCAGGCTGGCTGGCCTTTCCGAACACAAGAGCGATACTATCAACATTGCCCACTGGAATAGCTGACTCGCCAGCTGGCGCACTACTTTTAGTAATCAAACTGATCTTTCCATTCCCATTGTCTTTTTCAAGCTTTACCTTGCCCAGAATGGAAACTTCGCCGCCTTCCCAATGAACATCAGCCCATCCCTTCACTCGCTCATCTGCACCGTAGTGAACATAGGCGGGACTTGGATATTTTCCAGAAATGGATTCGTGAAAGTCTCTAGTATCATCTACGCGGTCGTCAAAGTCATTGAATGGAGAGAGCGATAGTCCCTCCTCTTCCAGCTTTCGCTTCGTGCTCGCCGGATTCAACATACCTTCGCTCTCTTGGGGTACGAGTCCGTACCACTCGCGACTTAGGTATATCTCATCGTAGGGATCACCTAACGGAAGTGAGTGAGAAGGACTCTTTTCCAATCCGCCAAGTTTCAGCCACGCACGGCCTTCCCCATAGTCTGCGCTAGGGAGAAGCTCCATCGCTCCAGGCGCATTACCAACAACTGCCACCACTTCTTTGGCATTTTTCCCGAGAATAATCTGTGATACCCCGTCATACCCGCATCGGCAATGATGATAAGTAGCGGGCGCACCGGTGGCGGGCATCACTCCATGGACAACACCAAGTATTTTGTCGTACCCGTGGACATGGACCAATGCACGAGCAACCAGACCGCCCATAGAGTGCGTTACCAGAATAACCTTCTCCGCAATTTCCTTCTTACTGCGGTGGTGGTCAAGAACCATATCGATGTATTCCATCAGGTCAGCAGCAGAGTCCTTGTTCGACTGCAGCCAGTTGTAGCCGCCCCCCCAGACCTCGAAGCGATAGTGTGCAGCGTGTTTGAAGTCTTCCAGATTGAGTGCCGCACTCCCTTTTTCATCGCCGTAGTCGGTAGGAGCATGCAACCCTTCCGCTTTCCACCAATCCAGCGCCTTCTTGTCCTCCATGAGGTTATTGAGCCTCTTTTGCATCAGGGCCATCACCGGGTGATAGGCAGAGCGCATCAGGGCACCCCACCCGCGTGCCATAGCAACCTTCTTCTTCATCGAGCTTTCGGCATCGATGGAGCCACGAATATCCACCTTCGCCATTTTGGGATTTAGCGTGCGCTGACGCGTCGCGGCCCCACGAAACAGATATGCGAACATCTGTCCGACGGCACCGAGTATTGCCACGGGACCGTCCGCATTGGGCGGACTCCACAACTTGGTCCCATCTTCCCCCATCAGGTTTGTACCCATGATCCCCGGCAGGAAAATAACCGGGATCACGGCGGGTGGCGGCGGGAGGATCGCGCGCGCCTTCTCGTCATCGGTGGGGCTTAGCGTCGTGTGGGTAACGGGGCGACCTTCGTCGTCCGTATCCTGCGAGAGAACCCTGACTTCATCTTCCGTCCCTGGCATGCCTGCGTTATTCCTTTCCGAGAATCTTGATTGCGACCTGTTCCGGTCCGAGGCCCTTCTGCGCCGGCAGCTTTCCAGCTGCATCGGTTACCAACTGAAGGCGTGCGCCGTCCGCTCGTGTTAGTTCCACACGGGTGTGCTTCATGGGCTCATTGGTTGCCCGGTGGCGCACCACGTAGTTCTGGTCAAACTTCGTTTCCGGCCAATCATTCATTTCCCGACTTAGCTGCGCCGGACCCACAAACGATTTACTGGCCGCATGCACCGTTATGGTCCCCGGGCACGCGATCACGATATTGCCGCCCTCAATCGTGATGCTCGCGCCGCCGCTGGTGGCCATGTGCACCGTCTTGCCCGCGATCAGATCGACTTCCGCGTTCGCACTGACTACCTTCAGTTGGTCGCGAGCGCGCAGCTTGATCTCGTCTTTCTGGGCCTGCACGTCCAACTCGCCCTCGGCAGTAACCAGTGCAAGCGCATGCTCGCTGGTGACGTTGCCTTCCACCGCGCCCGCCAGCCAGCCAATCGCTTGACCGGTATGGATACGCAGGTCGCCTGCAATGGCGAGGTTGCTCGCTTGGCCGCTGGCGAACGTCAGCGTTTCACCCGCGCTCCAGTGCAGGCTCTGGCCGGCGATCATGCCGATACCGGCAGGCGCGGTCAGGCCAAGAATGGCGTCGCCGCTGTGCGGTACGCGGCCTTCGCCAGCCGACGGGCTGCGTATCGGCGCATCGTCCACGCCCTTGTCGAACTCCACACCGGTGACGGCGGTCTTTGCGCTGGCCAGCAGAGCCTTCAGCGGGCCCTTGTCCTCAACCAGTCGTGAGGTGTTGGCCGCGACCGGTCCTTGGTCGGACCCAAGTCGAACGGTCTGGTGAGTCGCGGCCAGAG
>JBBSSB010000016.1:0-24006 GCA_038242455.1 Lysobacterales bacterium | reverse complement strand
TACGCCGGGGAGCTGGCTGAGCCGGACTGCTGTGGCTTTGAATTCATCGCTGTAGCGATAGGTGGTTCTGGGGCCTGGTCTTGCCATGAAAGACACTCCTGACTGTTAGATCAGGGTGTCCACTAAACCGAAGGAACTACCCATGCGGAGGCCGGCGATAGTTTGACCAATCTGGGTGGTGGCGTCGTATTAGCGTTGGGGCGCGTGGGCATCGTCAGCGCCTCGCATGCACAGAGCGAGGGACGCTCGCAAAGCGGTTCCCAGAGTTCACTGGCATACGGTTGGAACAGCGCCCACTTCAACCTATCGGCAAGCACCCAGCGCAGTCGCGGCCACTATCGCGACATTGCCTCCCCCTACGGACAGGACCCGGCACGCGTCAACGATCGAATCACGCTCGGCTGGAACTCCGCGCAGCTGGGCAGCTTCAGCGCCAGCTATCTGCAGCTGCAATACCCCGGAGACGACTTGCAACGTTATGCCAGCGGCTACTGGAGCCGCAGGCTGACTGATTGCTGCTCCGTAAACCTCGGTGTCAACCAGAACATGGATGAGTCCGCCGACCGTAGCGCCTACCTTGGCCTTGCGGTCAGCCTGGGCAACCGCCGCCAGCTCAGCGGGTCGATGCAGCGCAATCGCGGTCTCGACAGCCTTGGCATGGAAGTAAGTCAGTCGCGACCAAGTGACCAGGGTGTCGATTGGCGCGCCCGCGTCGGCCACGACAGCAGCGGCAACACTGCTTTGGCGGAGGCTGGCTGGCAAGGATCCAACGTCCGCGTCAATGGCGGCTTGGCACGCATGTACGACAACTCCTATGGCTACGCCGGCGCCAACGGCAGTCTGGTCGCAATGGGCGGCGGTATCTTCGCCGCGCGCGGCATTCCCGACGCGTTTGCGGTCGTATCCACCGCAGGCATTGCGAATGTGCCCGTGAAGCTGGAAAACCGCCCCATTGGCACTACCAACCGCAAGGGCCTGTTGCTGGTCCCGTCGCTCAACGCCTGGCAGGACAACCGCATGGCCATCGACCCGATGGACCTGCCAGCAAACACGCGGATTGGTGCGGTGGAGATGATGGCAGTGCCTACCGACCGTGCCGGCACAGTCGTGCGGTTCTCGGTCACACCGATACGCTCTGCAGTCGTCGTTGTGCACGATGGGTTTGGAGAGCCGATTCCTCCCGGTACGCCCGTCCAGGTGCAGGGCGACGCCACGCCGACGTTCGTAGGCTACGACGGTGAAGTCTATGTGGAGTCCGGCGTGGAGCAAACGACGCTGCGTGTTGAAGCCGCCTCTGGCACATGCACCATCACATTTACCTTTCCAGCGGGGAGCGAAAGCGCGATCCCACGCATCGGACCGCTGACCTGCCAACTTGAATTCCCGCGTGGCCCAGTCACGCCGAAAAATCCGGAGAGCCCATCATGACTCTATTGCGCACCCTTCTTATGCTTGGTGTGTTGCTCTGCACGGTGGTTGCACCACGCGTGGCATCCGCTGATGAAGCAACCAACTGTTATGCGAACGTTACAGACGCCAACTTTGGCGTAGTTGATCGATTTGGAAATACGGACGTCACCGCGACCGTGACTTACTGGTGCAAATCCGATCTTTTCGGCGGATGGTTAGTAGCATCAAAATATGCCATGGCGAAGATATGCATTGAATTGGGCGGTGGCTCCGCCGCCGGTAGCACCGAGTTCAACCGTCTGATGACCAACGCCCAAGGCGATACATTGCAGTTCGGTCTTTTCAGTGATCCTTCGCGTACACAGCGATGGGGTCACTCGCGACCGAACACCCCGGAAGTCACCGTTTATTACCCGCTTAGTAGAGGCGAAGGCGAAAGTGTGCCGGCACAGGTGACCATATATGGGCGAATCCCGCCCCAAACCGGCTTGGCCGCGGGCAGTTACCTGAACCTGTTTCGCGCCGTTGTCGAAAACGACGCCCGCATTGTCTATCGCTATACGGACCGGCGCCCTCAAGGGGACCCCACATCATGCGATGCCGGCGGCTTTAACACTCAACAGAAGCGCTCAATTGGCCCGTTCAACGTTACTGCTGCCTTACCGCACTCCTGCGCCATCAAGGGAGCCACCGACATGGATTTCGGACTGCTAACCGGCGCTATCAGCGGCAGCCTGAGTCAAACCTCCGCGATCACCATGGAGTGCACGCGTCGAACGCCTTGGCAAATTGGGCTGGACAATGGCCAGAATGCGAGCGGCGACGTACGTCGGCTGCGCAGTGGCAGCTCCTACATTGCTTACGAGCTGAACCGGTCCGCTGCCGGCACCCGGTGGGGAAACACGCTAGGCGCAGACACAAAAACTGGCACTGGCCAAGGCACCGAAGAGGTAGTCACTGTGCACGGCGTCATCAATGACCAGACCATTCCAGCCGCCGGGCAATATAGCGATACAATCAAGGCGACCGTGACTTACTGACCCAGGCGAAGCCACGAGCCCTTGTGTGACGAGCCTCCCGGTTCCCACTCAGCGGTCGATATTTGAGTGATCCAGGTCCGATTCGGACTCAAGTTCCCACTGAAGGGGCCGACGGACTGACTGACAGAACCCGTTTCCACACGGGAATCGGAGCAGTCGATGCGCCCCTACCGGTCTCTTTCCTTCGTTGCGGCCACCCTTGCCATCACCATTGTTGCAATGCCGCACACCGCCAATGGCGCATCTCTGCGCGTTGGGCTGACGATCGTCGAGCGCTGCGATTCACACAACCTCACCGTGGTACCCGCGACAGAATCCAAAGGAACCGCATGCGTACGCGAGCCGTTGTACAGCGTCGCGGTAACTGACGGCATCCACACGCAAGGAACGCGACCGCCGACCGGCACGTACCTCCCCGCACTGGCGCTGACCGCAGAGTCCTCAAACTACCGACTGACCACCTATACGTTCTGACCTGCAAGGACGTAAGCAAGAATCGCGCCACAGCCCCCGCCGGTTGCCAAAACCTTGGGGCCGCCTCGACCGGATAGTTGCTGCAGTGCTTCGAGCGATGTAACATCGCCCGGCTAGGTGAATCAAACCACCTTCGCGCCCACGCCGAGCGTCATCGGCGAATACACACCTGCTGTCATATCCCGTGCCGGGGTGCTTCAAGGCGTCAGCCAAGAGGTTCGGTCACGGAAGCAGCGGGGAAGCCAAACCCCGGAATCCTCGTATCGGTACTGCCGATGCAGTCGCCCCAACCCTTTTGGCGGCCGGATTCCCTTATCGGAGTTGCACCCAATGCCTCAGATCACCATGCGCCAGATGCTGGAAGCCGGCGTCCATTTCGGCCACCAGACCCGTTACTGGAACCCGAAGATGGCCCCGTACATCTTCGGTGCGCGCGGCAAGATCCACATCATCAACTTGGAGAAGACCGTCCCGTTGTTCAACGACGCGATGAACTTCATCTCCAGCATCGCCCAGAAGCGCGGCATCATCCTGTTCCTCGGCACCAAGCGCAGCGCGCGTGAAGCCATCAAGGAAGAAGCCGAGCGTTGCGGCATGCCGTTCATGAACCAGCGCTGGCTCGGCGGCACCCTGACCAACTTCGCTACTGTGAAGAAGTCGGTCGGTCGTCTGAAGGAGCTGGAAGCATTCGAGACCGACGGCACCTTCGAGAAGCTGGTCAAGCACGAAGTGCTGAACCTGCAGCGCGAGCGTGAAAAGAAGATGGCGTCGCTGGGCGGCATCAAGGAAATGAACCGCCTGCCCGACGCGATCTTTGTGATCGACATCGGCCACGAAGACATCGCGATCAAGGAAGCCAAAAAGCTTGGTATCCCGGTCATCGCCGTGGTTGACACCAACTACAACCCCGAGCTGGTCGACTACGCGATCCCGGGCAACGATGATGCGATCCGCGCCGTACAGCTGTACGCCCGTGCGGCCGCTGATGCTGTGCTGGAAGGCAAGGCCGCCGCACCTTCCGCCGCCACTGTGCGTGAGGAAGATTTCGTTGAAGGCGATGCCGACGCTGGCAAAGCCCCGCGCCGCGCGCCTGCCAAGAAGGCTGCCAAGGCTGACGAAGCTGCGCCTGCTGCACCCGCCGCTGAAGCCAAGGTCGAAGAGACCGCGCCGGCCGCAGACGCCAAGAGCGACGACGCCGCCAAGGCCGAGTAAGCAACACGCACGTCGCGCCGCCGAGCACAGCGCTTGGCGGCGCACCCTATTCATGCACGGACGGCTTCTGCACGTTCACGACCAAGTAGGCCGCGAACACTGCTGTCATCCGGTCGCCCGTGCAAGCCCAGAACATCCGAGGTAACCCCCATGGCAGAGATCACCGCTTCCCAAGTAAAGGAACTGCGCGAGCGCACCGGCGCCGGCATGATGGAGTGCAAGAAGGCACTCGTGGCTAACGATGGCGACGTCCAAGTGTCCGCCGAGTGGCTGCGCAAGCAGGGCCTGGCCAAAGCCGACAAGAAGGCCGACCGCATTGCAGCCGAAGGCCGCATTGTTGCTGCGCAGGCCGACGGCAAGGCCGTACTGGTCGAGATCAACTCCGAAACCGACTTCGTCGCCAAGGATGACAACTTCTTGGCGTTCACCGACGCCGTTGGCGAGGCTGCCTTGCAGGCCGCCGATATCGACGCGCTGAAGGCCACGAAATTGGCTTCCGGTGACACCGTCGAAGAAACCCGCGCAGCCGTCGTCGCAAAGGTCGGCGAGAAGCTGGAAGTGCGGCGCATGGCCCGCATCGACAGCGCCAACACCGTTGCCGCGTACGTCCACGGCGGCCGCATCGGCGTGCTGATCGAGCTCAAGGGCGGCACTGCCGACCTCGCTCGTGGCTTGGCGATGCACATCGCGGCAATGAACCCCCCGTATGTCTCCCCGGTTCACGTTCCCGCCGACTTCATCGCCAAGGAGAAGGAAATCGCTTTGGCCCAGGTCAAGGACACCGGCAAGCCGGCCGAGATCCTCGAGAAGATGATTGCCGGCAAGCTGGCCAAGACGGTCAACGAGTTGTGCCTGACCGGCCAGCCGTACGTGCTCGACACCAACCAGAGCGTTGAGCAGGTGCTCAAGGCAGCGGGCGCCGAAGTGGTCGGTTTCGTCCGCCTCGCGGTTGGCGAAGGCATCGAGAAGCAGGTCGACGACTTCGCTTCCGAAGTGATGAAGCAGGCCGGTCTGGCGTAAAGTCGGCCGCTCGCTTCAAGTCAAACAAAAACCGCGGGCAACCGCGGTTTTTTTGTGGGCGAATCCGTCAGGACCGCATGCGGCGAGTCCGACAGCGCTTCGCTGACCAACGCGTTCTGGACACAAAAAAACCGGCCCCTCTCGGGACCGGTCTCTCGTTTACGGCGGCGAATCCGTTGAAACCTGCGCCGACTCGATCAGAAATCCATCGAGGCGGTGAACATCAGGTAGCGCGGAGTCTGCTGCGACAGCGGCATCATGAACGTGTTGTCGACGGTGTACGGGTCGGTCTCGGCCTGAACCTGCACCTGGGTGACCTTGCGCTCGTTGAGGACATTGAAGACCTGCAGGCCCAGGGCCAGCTTGCTATCAAACATCGCCGGGCGGTAGCTCACGGACAGATCGAGCGGATGCGTCCAGCCAGTACGCTCCTGACCCGGCGTTGCCACTTGGCCAAAGCAGGTGTGGTAGCTCGAGCCATAGCCGATCGGATCACCCGCTGAGGAGGTTTCGTCGATGCTCCCGTCCGGGTTGTAGTAACCCAAGCAGCTGATTGGCATTCCCGACAGCACGCGCAGCTTGCCGCTGACAAACCACTCAGGGGACAGCTGGTAACTGCCACGCACCTTCAACTGGTGGCGGCGGTCGTTCGCCAGATAGCCGTTGGAGAATGCCATGATCTCCGCGGCGTCCCAGTCCTGGGTCTTGGAGATGTTGGCCTGACCAAACTCGGACTTGACCTGACCTTCGTTGTTGCCTTCGAGCTTGCTGAAGGTGTAGTCGACTCGGGCTTCCCATTTCCCATCAAACGGACGCTCAACAAACAGATCCAGCGCCTTGTAGGTACGCGTGGTGCCCTGATCGAAGCCCCAGTCTGAGCCCGTCATCTTGACTTCGGTACGACCTACACCATTGGCGTTCTTCAGGCTGAAGGTATTCGTGCCGCCCGGGTTAAACATGTAGCAGCCGGCAATCTCGACGCTATCGGGATCCAGACCGGTCGCGATCATTTTGGCAGCGATCTTGTCCGCGTCACAGACGTCATCGATGGACGACTTAAGGTCGCGATAGGTCAATTTTGCACCGTACGCCCAGCTCTCGCCGAAGGTCTTGTCGAAGCCCAGGATGTACTCGTCCTGGTACATGTTCTTCATGTCCTTCGGTGCAAACGCCAACACATCGACCGGCTCGCCGTACTCGCCGTTGGCAGACACCGGGCCCGGAGCTGGCGCGCCGTTGACGCCGGGAACCTCGGCCAGACCGGTCGGATTACCGTACTGATCAATACCGGTGTAGGTGTAGTACTGACGGGTGTAAGTGGAAGCCGAAGCGCCACGGATTGCCACGTTGTTGGGCATCGCTAGGAAATAGCGCCCGGCATTTGCAAACAGCTTGAACGACGAATCACCGAACACATCCCAGCTGGCCCCAAGCCTTGGAGCCCATTGGTTCTTGGCATCCATGTAGACCGCACCGACGTTGTTCGCGTTGGTGAACTCGTCGTTTCGGATACCGGCGGACAGCAGGAAGTTGTCTGTGATCTGCCAGCGGTCTTCCAGGAACCAAGCCTTCTGGTCCAGGGTCATGCTGGTGGAGTCGAAGTAGACAAGACTGTTGACGTAATAACCGTTCGGGTTGGTCGCCGACACCGCGCTTCCGACACCGAGCGCAGGAACGATGTTGCCGGCCGCCTTGCTGTACTGCCACGCCGGGTTGATCTGGGCATTGCCCTCGTTCTTCGCTTCGGTCTTCAGGTTGTCGATACCCACGGTGAGCGTGTGGTCGCCGACCAGCCATTCGATATCTGCACGCAAGCCGTTGGTGCTGTCGCGGCCATCGCGGCCACGGTAGCCCTTAAGATCGTTGCGGATCGGGTTGCCACCGGTGATCGCGGGGTTCTGATTATTGGTACCAAACAGATACGCCTGGCCCGGCAGACTGTAGACCAAACTCTTGTTGGCGAAGTTCGCGCGGCCGTAGGTCGCGTTCAAGGTCAGGTTGTCGGTGAGATATCCGGTGTACTTGAAGATCGAGAATTCGCTTCGCGTCTGGGTCTCGGTGGGGAACGCATTTGTGAGCTGCGCCCCTTCGGTGCCGGTATCAAAGTCGTACTCGTACAGGCGTCCCTTGCGCTGGGTATTCTGATACATATAAGAATATTCCAGCAGATTATTGTCGTTGATGTTCCAGTTGAGCTTTGCGTAGATCTTCGGATCGGTCGTAATATTGTGCGTGCTGCTTGTGCCGCCCTCTACTGGCGTTGTGTTGGCGCTACGCTCCTCCGCCTCGGCCGCCACGTATCCGAAAAGTCGATCTTTGATCAGCGGACCGCTGACGTAGCCACTCATCGTCTGATTCCAACGCTCATCCTGACTGTCGCGGCTGTACAGCGCACCAGCAGAAGCGGGATCGCCGTAGACGTACTCGTACGGTGTTCCGGTATCCGGATTGATCGGAATGTTCGGATTGGAATTGGCTTTCGAGAAATCCAGGTCCGGGTAGTAAACGTCCCTCTGATCTGAGCGACCGAACTTTGGGGTCCACGTCGCTTGCCCACCGAAATGGACTTCGTTGTCGCCGCTCTTGCCGATCTGATTGATCACGCCGCCGTCGGAGCGGCCGTACCGGGCGCTGTAGCCGCCGGTGTAGGTTTCCTGCTGGTCTACGGAGTTGTACGGCATGCTGAAGCCGCCGATGTTCGACAGCGGCTCGCCGGAAAAGTAGCCATTGATGTAGTAGGCGTTTTCGGACACGCCAGCGCCGCCGAACGACACGCTGCCACCGAAGAATCCACCTGCACCGGTGTTGGCGCCGGGCGCCAGCAGGGCAATGCTCTCGGCATTGCGCTGGATCGGCAGACGCGCCAGCTGCTCTGCTGTAACGACGGAGCGGGTATCGAGAGCGGTCACGTCGATCGCCGGAACGTTGCTGGCAGTTACGTTGACCGTGCCGAGAGTCGTTGCACCGCCGCCAGCAAAGGAGACGTCCGCAGTTCGGCCGACGATCACCGTGACGTCGCGCGTTCCAACCGCGCGGCCATCGCGCTGCACCGCTACCGTGTACTTGCCAATGGGGAGCGAACCAACGCTGTAGCGTCCCGATGCGTCCGGCGAAACGGTACGGCTGAAGCCGCTGTTGTTTGAAATAACGATGGTCGTTCCGTCAGCGGCGGCAACGGTACCGCTGATGCCACCGGAAGTGCTTTGGGCCTGCACGGCTCCGGCGAAACAGAGTCCGAGCGCAACGGTCAGTGCACTGCGACTAAGAACTCGGGTGAATTTCGGTTTTGACACGCGGCTACTCCTTCAGAACGGTCATGGTTTGCCAAAGCAGGCCGACCGACTATGACTTTCCTAGTCAATCCGCGACAAGCGCTAAGGAAGTGTTAATTGGTAAATGTGACGTACGTCACGTTTATTTTATGGTTATCGCCCATTCATATTCATCTGATGCAGTCACTCGACCCAAACGTGCGCTGGGACTCAGCCGATTTGAGTGAGGAAACCCTACCCCCGCTCAAGTACAATTGCGCCGCTTGCCCACCCATATGAGGTCTCCATGTCCCAGCTCGCCTATCGCCGCATCCTGTTGAAATTGTCCGGCGAGGCGTTGATGGGCAACGAGGACTACGGGATCGACCCGGTGGTCATCCACCGCCTTGCGGGCGAGGTGATGGAAGCCCAGGCAGCCGGCGCGGAAGTGGCGCTGGTCATCGGCGGCGGCAACATCTTCCGCGGCGCGGGTCTCGCGGCCGGTGGCATGGACAGGGTCACCGGCGATCAAATGGGCATGTTGGCCACCGTTATCAACGCGCTGGCGATGCAGGACGCGCTGGAGAAGCTCGGCGCAAAAGCCCGGGTGATGAGCGCGATCAAGATCAACGACGTCTGCGAGGACTACATCCGCCGACGCGCGATCCGCCACTTGGAAAAGGGCAGATTGGTCATTTTTGCCGCCGGCGTCGGTACACCTTTCTTCACCACCGACTCAGGCGCAGCTTTGCGCGCAATCGAGATCGGCGCGGATCTACTGCTGAAGGCGACCAAGGTCGATGGGGTATATGACAAGGACCCCGTCAAGCATCCCGACGCCGTGCGCTACGACCGGTTGACCTACGACGATGTCATTACCCGCAACCTGCAGGTGATGGACACGGCCGCGTTCGCGCTGGCGCGTGACAGCGACCTGCCACTGCGAATCTTCGATATGAGCCAGCCGGGCGAACTGCTCAAGATTCTGCATGGCGAGCACATCGGCACGCTGGTTCAGGGCCGCAGCTGATCGTTTCCTCATGCCACGCATGGCAGGATTGAGTCATGCATTCGGAACCGCACCAGCACGGACTGCCCCACGCGACCCGCGCGTTCGCGATAGTCACGCTGGCGAACCTTGCCTATACGATTATCGAGGCGGGGTACGGCTTCCATACCAACTCCTTGGCGTTGCTGTCGGATGCGCTGCACAACCTGGGTGACGTATTCGGGCTCGCCCTTGCTTGGGGCGCGGCAGCTCTCGCGCGGCGTCCGCCAACGGAAAAACATACCTATGGCTGGCGCCGCGCCACGCTGCTGTCGCCGTTGGCAAATGCGGTGCTGCTGGTCGCGTTTTCCGGTGCGCTGGGATGGGAGGCCATCCGTCGTTTCGGTGACCCGCCATCAATCCCGGGTGTCTCGATCATGGTGGTTGCCGCGGTAGGCATCTTCGTGAACCTCGGCGGTGCATGGATGTTGCGCGACGGCCACGACCACGATCTCAACCGGCGTGGCGCCTTCCTGCACCTTCTGGCGGATGCTGGAATCTCGGTCGCAGCGGTACTTGCGGGCGCTGGCATCTGGTGGCTCGGCTGGAATTGGCTGGACCCGGCGACCTCCCTGCTGGTCAGTGTTGTCGTGGCTATGACCGCCTTCGCCCTGCTGCGCGAGAGCTTCAACGCCACGATGGATGCTGTGCCGAACAACGTCGACCAAGCAGCCGTGCACGATTTCCTCGTCAGCCAGTCAGGCGTGACCGCTGTCCATCACCTGCACATCTGGTCGCTGGGAGCCGGCGAAATCGCGATGACTGCGCACCTGGTCCGACCGGTCAGTGTCGACAATGACCAGTTCATCGATAGCCTCTATCTGAAACTGGACGAGAAGTTCGGCATCAACCACCCCACCCTGCAGATCGAGCACGGCGAGTCCTGCGAGCACGACCTGCACGACCCGGCGCCGCACGGACACTGACACGTGGAACCGGGTGTGCGGGGCCCGGTAGTGCCGGGGTTCGCTATACTTCGTCGATTACCGCAAAGACCGGAACCGGCGATGTTGAATGAGATCAAGAAAGACGCCCAGTCGCGCATGAACAAGAGCATTGACTCGCTGCGCCACGCAATGACCAAGGTCCGCACCGGCCGTGCCTCGGCCTCTCTGGTTGACCACCTCAAGGTGAACTACTACGGCTCGGAGATGCCCCTGAGCCAGGTCGCCAGCATTGCCGTGAATGACGCGCGCTCGCTGACCATCACCCCGTGGGAGAAGCCCATGGTCGCGGCCGTCGAGAAGGCGATCATCAACTCCGACCTCGGCCTGACCCCGAACACGGCGGGCACCGTGATCCGCATCAATCTGCCGGCACTCACCGAAGAGCGTCGCCGCGACCTGGCCAAAATGGTCAATGGCGAGGGCGAGGATTCCAAGGTGGCGATTCGCAATATCCGCCGCGACGCCAATCAGCAGGTCAAAGAGCTCCTGAAGGAAAAGGAAGCCAGCGAGGATGACGCGCGCCGGGTCGAGGACGAGATCCAGAAGATCACCGACGCCGCGATCAAGGACGTCGACGACGTGGTCAAGGCCAAGGAACAGGAGCTGATGTCGGTTTGACGGCCAGGTCAGTCATTGCCATGACCGCACCCGCAGCCGCATCCACCGATGTTCCACGCCACCTCGCCATCATCATGGATGGCAATGGGCGTTGGGCCGAACGCCGGCATAGGCCGCGCATCATCGGCCATCGCGCCGGCGCGCGTGCGGTTAACCTGTGTATCGACTTCTGCATCCTGAAAGGGATTCGGGCGCTGACCCTGTTTGCGTTCTCAAGCGAGAACTGGGGGCGCCCGGCAAACGAAGTCGGCGCGTTGATGAAGCTGTTCATGAACGCATTGGAGCGCGAGGTCGATGAACTCCACCGCCGCGATGTGCGGATCCGCTTCATCGGCGAGCGCGAGCGCTTCAGCCCCGGGATCCGTGCGCGGATGGCTGCGGCTGAACTGCAGACGGCGGGCAACAGCGGTCTGCAACTGACCATCGCTGCAAGCTATGGCGGACGCTGGGATATCACCCAGGCTGCGCGCAACTTGGCCGCGGAGGTCGCCGCTGGGCGTCTGGCGATCGACGATATCAACGAGGAAGCGTTAGAGGCACACATGGCACTGGCCGAGCTGCCGCCGCCGGACCTGTTCATCCGCACTGGTGGGGAGATGCGTATCAGCAACTTTCTGCTATGGCAGCTGGCCTATACGGAACTGTGGTTTACCGACGCATTGTGGCCCGAACTGGATGCAGCGACACTGCAACGCGCGCTCGACCATTACGGCTCCCGCGAGCGCCGCTTCGGCCTTACCGGGGCTCAGGTAACCCAACCCCAAGAGATTTCCCAATGACCCGTATCCGCCTGATTGCCGCGCTGGTGATGGCTCCCGTCGCGATCGCCGCGATCCTGCTGCTTCCCACCGCCTGGCTGGTCACGCTGGCAGCCGTCGTGTTCCTGATGGGTCTGTGGGAATGGTTCCAGCTGGCCGACATAGACGAGCCTCTGGGGCGGACTGTGCTGCTGCTGGCGCATGTCGCGCTGATGGTGGCGCTGGTCTGGGCGTCGCGCTCCGGCAGCGGTTTCAGCTTCGCGCTGTTTGAGCTGATGACGCTCGTCGGCGTGATCTGGTGGCTGTTGGCACTGGCATGGCTCGGGCGTTACCGTTTCGCCAGCGATCACACCACGCACGCGCGTGTGTTCAAGTTGGCTGCAGGTGCTTTGGCGATCATTCCCGCATGGTGCGCACTGACGTGGCTGCACGCCAGTGATACCGACATCAGCATCGTGGGGTCCATTCCCAAGGGCCACTTCTGGTTATTGACCGCGTTGATGATGGTGTGGGCCGCTGACAGTGGCGCCTACTTTGCCGGTCGCCAGTTCGGTAAGCACAAACTCTCGCCGCGGATCAGCCCGAACAAGACGATCGAGGGACTGATCGGAGGAGTGGTGGCAGGCGTTCTGGTCGCGCTGGGCATCTCGCTGCTGGCGGGGGCTCAGACCAGTCAGCTGCCAGCCATCGCACTGGTTGCGTTGGTGGCGACGTTGTTCTCAGTCATCGGCGATCTCTTTGAAAGCCTGCTCAAGCGCCACGCGGGGGTAAAGGACTCCGGCACCCTGATTCCGGGCCACGGGGGCGTTCTTGACCGTCTTGACGGGGTGCTGGCTGCCCTTCCCGTGTTCGCCTTGGGCAAGGGCCTGATGGGATTCTGATGGACGTTGCTGCCTCCTCTCCGGACACTGGGCGCCGCGATATCGCGGTACTGGGCGCTACCGGTTCAATCGGCACGTCGGCGCTGGACGTCATTGCGCGGCACCCGCAGCGCCTGCGCGCGACGGTATTGGGGGCCGGAAGCAACGTTGTCGCCCTGATCGAACTGTGCCGCGTGCACCGCCCGCTGCACGCCGTCATCGCAGACGAGTCCTGTTTCACCGCATTGCGCGAGGGACTGGCCGCGGCCGGACTGGATACCTGTGCCCACGCCGGCACCGATGCAGTCAGCGCATTGGCATCCGGCGATACCTGCGACACCGTGGTAGCCGCAATCGTCGGCGCCGCCGGACTGCCGTCCACGTTGGCGGCTGCGCGCGCCGGAAAACGCCTGTTGCTGGCCAACAAGGAGTCGCTAGTACTCGCCGGTGAACTGTTGATGGCCGCCGCGCGTGAGGGCGGCGCGACCATCGTGCCGATCGACAGCGAACACAACGCGATCTTCCAGTGTCTGCCTGAATCGACCCGGCTCGCCAGCGGTGGGGTTGGCGCCGGACTGGCACGGATCATTCTCACCGCGTCCGGTGGACCCTTCCGTGGCCGCTCCCGCGCGTCGCTGGCTAACGTCACCGTAGATGAAGCCGTCAAACACCCGAAGTGGTCCATGGGCCCGAAAATCTCGGTGGACTCCGCAACCTTGATGAACAAGGGTTTGGAGGTGATCGAGGCGCATCACCTGTTCGGCGTACCCGGCGACCGTATCGACGTGCTGGTTCATCCGCAGAGCCTCGTCCACTCGATGGTCGAGTTCATCGACGGCTCAACACTGGCCCAGATGGGGCTGCCGGACATGCGCACGGCGCTCGCCGTTGGTCTGGATTGGCCACACCGCATCGCCTCCGGCGTCAGCGGATTGGACCTGCTCGCGCAAGGCGGACAGCTGGATTTCGAGCCACCTGATCGGGAGGCATTCCCGTGTCTGCAGCTCGCCTACGACGCGCTGGCAGAAGGTGGAACCGCACCAGCAGTACTGAATGCGGCCAACGAAGTCGCTGTTTCAGCGTTTCTTCAGCGTCAGATCGGCTTCCTGTCTATTCCCGCTCTGGTCGCAGACACGCTTGCGGCGCTACCTTCGGGCCCCGCCGACTCGCTGGATGCGCTGCACGACGCGGACGATCGGGCAAGGCAGTACGCACAACGGGCTCTGAATGCCCACCGGATGAACGCATGAGCTACCCCACCCTGATCCCGGATCCGTCACATGGCTGAGTTGCTCGGATCGATCTGGTGGCTGCTGGTCAGCCTTGGGCTGCTGGTGACCTTCCACGAGTTCGGCCACTTCTGGGTGGCGCGCCGCTGCGGCGTGAAAGTGCTCCGTTTCTCCGTGGGCTTCGGAAAGCCACTGTGGATGCGCGTTGGGAAGGACGGCACCGAGTACGTGATCGCGGCGATCCCCCTCGGCGGCTACGTGAAGATGCTCGACGAACCCGCGACCGTTGGCAACCAGACCGACGAGGTCTACGCCACGTTGAGCGAAGCAGAGCGCGCGCAGGCACTCAGCCGTCAACCGGTGTGGAAGCGGATCGCCATTGTCATCGCCGGCCCTGTCGCGAACCTGCTGCTGTGCGTGCTGTTGCTGTGGGCCATGTTCGTGATTGGCCGTCCCGACTATGCACCGGTGTTGGGGCAGTCAACCGGGATTGCTGCCGAGGCAGGACTGCAGCGCGGCGACACGGTTCTGGCTGTCGATGGACGCCCGACACCGACCTGGAGCGATGTCCAGATGGGGCTGATCCCGGCGGCACTGGATCGCACCGATGTCCCTCTGCTGATACGCAAGGCCGACGGCGCAGAAGCGACCCGTACCCTACGACTGTCGCAATTGCCCGCCGTATTCGACGAGCGGCGGGCCGTGGATGCGACCGGTCTGCTTCCACGCCACCAGGCGTTGCCCGCCGTGGTTGGCAAGGTGGCGCCCGATACTGCTGCTTGGGGCGTGTTGGCGGAAGGTGATCGGATCAGTGCGATCGACGGCCATCCGGTGGATTCCTGGTTCGAACTGGGCCCGCTGGTGCAGCAGCTCGGTGAGCGCGGCGGCCACGGCATGGTTGAAGTGGTACGTGATGGCGACCGCCTCGCGCTGGAACTTCAGCCCTCCCGGATCACCCCTGACGGCGGCGACGCCTACTGGGCGATGGGCGTCTCGCCGGCGCAGCCGCCGATGCCTGAGATGGATGCCGAATTACGCTACGGCCCGTTGGCCGCGGTGCCCGCTGCATTGCGCGAAACCGCGCATCAAGGCAGCCAACTGTTCGGAATGATCGGCCGCGCCTTCAGCGGAAAAGTCGAGCTGCGCAACACCGTCGCCGGACCGGTCACGATCGCCCGTGCCGCCAATGCGTATGCCGATCAGGGCGCGGCGTGGTTCCTGTCGCTGCTGGCAATGCTGTCGCTGAGCCTGGGAATACTGAACCTCTTGCCAATCCCACTCTTGGACGGCGGTCACCTGCTGTATTACCTTATCGAGTTGGTCAAAGGCAGCCCGGTAAGCGAGCGCACGATGGCCTATGGCCAATACATCGGCGTTTTGCTGATCACCGCGCTCATGGGATTGGCGTTCTACAACGACATCGTGAACAACCTGGTGCACTGATGCCGCCCGTACCGCCAACCACTGCTGTCCGCTATCCACCCTATTCCGCCGCCTCGACGGGCACCCGCCCCGGTGAGTGCTGCAAGTTCCCCAACCGGACGTGACAATGACGCGACCCATTCCCCGCCGCCTGCTGGCACTGGCCCTTGCTTCGGCGCTCTCCACGGTTCCCGCGTTCAGCGCGATTGCTCAGCAGGCGTCCATCGCCGCTCCGGTCAGTCCGTTCACGGTGAGCGATATCCGTGTGGACGGCCTGCAGCGGATTTCCGCTGGCACCGTGTTCACCTACCTGCCCGTCGAGCGCGGCGACAAGATGGACCAGGCAGCTGCCGGTGATGCCATCCGCGCGCTCTACAAGACCGGGTTCTTCGAAGACGTCCAGATCGGCCATCAGGGCGACATTCTGGTCGTCACCGTGACCGAGCGTCCGGCGATCAACAAGCTGACGTTGACCGGCAACAAGGACATCAAGACCGATGACCTGATGAAGGGCCTCAATGACATCGGCCTGACCGAGGGCAATACCTTCGACCGGCTGAGCCTTGATCGCGTCACCCAGGAACTGACCCGCCAGTACAACAACCGCGGCAAGTACAACGTCAAGATCTCGCCGTCCGTTGCCACCCTGCCACGCAACCGGGTTGATGTGACCATCGCGGTGGAAGAAGGCAAGGCGGCCAAGATCCAGCACATCAACCTGGTCGGCAACGAGTTGTTCGACGACAAAGACATCACCGCCGGGTGGGAATCAGGCGAGCACAACTGGCTGAGCTGGTACCGCCGCGACGACCAGTACTCGCGCGAGAAGCTCTCAGGCGATCTGGAGAAGCTCAACAACTACTACCTGGACCGTGGCTACGTCGACTTCAACATCGACTCCACCCAGGTCTCGATCAGCCCCGACCTGCAGGACATGTTCATCACCGCGGGCCTGACCGAGGGCGAGCAGTACAAGGTCTCCAGCGTGATAGTCACCGGCGACACCGTCCTGCCAAAGGAAGATGTCGAGAAGATGGTGCTGGTCAAACCTGATCAGGTGTTCTCGCGCAGCCTGCTGGAAATCAGCTCCGACTCGATCACCTCGACACTGGGCAACGTCGGCTACGCCTTCGCTCAGGTCAACCCGATTCCTGACGTGAACCGCGAAGACAAGACCGTCGCGATTGCGATGCAGGTCGTTCCAGGCCCGCGCGTGAACGTGCGTCGGATCGTATTCAAGGGCAACTCGCGTACCGCCGACGAAGTATTGCGCCGACAGATGCGTCAGTTTGAAGGTTCCTGGTACTCACAGGCCGCGATCGACCGCTCCAAGATCCGCATCCAGGGCCTGGGCTACTTCGACAAGGTCGACGTGGAAACCGTCCCGGTTCCCGGTAGTAACGATCAGGTCGACGTGATCTACAACGTCAATGAAGTCGCCGCGGGCAGCTTCGTGTTCGGGCTCGGCTACTCACAGCTGACCGGCTTGAGCACCCAGGTCCAGGTCTCGCAGAACAACTTCCTCGGCAGCGGCAACCGCATCGCCGTGCAGGCGCAGCGCAACGATTACCTGCAGCGCTACGACTTCTCGTTTACCGACCCGTACTTCACCGACAACGGCGTGTCGCTGGGCTACAACCTGCGCTGGAGCGAGTTCAACAACTCGAACTTCAACACGGCCCGTTACTCCTCGACCAGCGGCATGGGCCAGATGGTGCTGGGCGTGCCGATCACCGAAACCGACAGTTTCACCAGTCTGTTGGGCATCGACAGTAACCAGATCTTTGCGTACCGCGGCTCGACCCCGGACTCGATCGTCGACTACATCGACGCGATCGGCCAGCGCACCTTCCACGCCTGGCGCGGCGAGATCGGTTGGGCGCGCAACACGCTCAACAGCGCGTTGACCCCGACCCGCGGCATGTCGCAGCGGCTGTGGCTGGAAGCCACGCTGCCCGGCTCCACCGTCGAGTACTTCAAGGTCAACTACAGCCTCTCGCATTTCTGGCCACTGTCACGCCACCTCGTGCTCAACACACGGGCGGAGATCGGTTACGGCGACAGCTATGGCGATGCGTCGGTTCGCGACATCTGCTTCACGGCCGCGACGGCAGCCAATCCAAATCCGGTTCCGACGGTGGACTGCAATTCCGGGTCCAGCGATTACGTGAAGACCGTTACGGCTGACGGCCTCCCGTTCTTCGAGAACTTCTACGCCGGCGGTACGCGGTCTGTGCGCGGCTTTAAGGACAACACCCTTGGTCCGCGTGAGGCGGCGCTGTTCAGCAGCTATCTGCAGCCAATCGGCGGCGCGGTTAAGACGGTCGGCTCGGTGGAGATGATCTTCCCGACTCTGATCGACAGCTCCGCGGCGCGCGCTTCTGCGTTTGTTGATTTCGGCAACGTGTTCTCCAACGTCGACGACTTCGATGTCGGTGAGCTGCGTGCTTCCACCGGCTTGGCGCTGATGTGGCGCTCACCCATGGGGCCGATCACGATCAGCTACGCGATGCCGATCAAGAAGTCGGACGACGATCAGCTGGAGCGCCTGCAGTTCACGTTTGGCGGCTCGTTCTGACGGCGAGCCCGGCCGTTATGACATCCCCGGTCCCGACTGTCGCCGAGCTGGCCGAGCGTTTCTCGCTTGATCTGCGCGGCGACGGCGCGATGCGCATTCACGGCGTCGGCACCCTTGCGAACGCAGGGCCGACGCAGGTGGCATTCCTGGCCAACCCCCGGTATCGCAGTCAGCTGACTGACACCGCGGCAGCGGCGGTGATCATGGGTGCCGCCGATGCGGAGGGCTATGCCGGTACCGCGCTGGTCGCCAAAGATCCCTATACCGCGTTCGCCAAGCTGGCGGCGGTCTTCGAGCAAGCGCCTGCGCGGGAGCCCGGAATCCATCACCTCGCCGATGTCCATGCCGATGCGGTCGTGCACGCGGATGCGCATGTGGGTGCGTTCAGCAGCATCGGGGCGGGCACTCGGATTGAAGCGGGTGCGGTGATCGGCCCCAGCTGCGTGATCGGTGAGGGCTGCGTGGTCGGTGCAGGCAGCGAACTGGTTGCACGCGTCACGCTGGTCACGCGGGTGCGTCTGGGACAGCGCGTACGAATTCACCCGGGCGCGGTCATTGGCGCCGATGGCTTCGGTCTGGCGATGGACGCGGGACGCTGGATCAAGGTGCCCCAACTGGGCGGCGTCACGATTGGCGACGACTGCGAGATTGGTGCCAACAGCTGCATCGACCGCGGCGCTATCGAAGACACCGTGCTGGAAGAAGACGTACGTCTGGACAACCTGATCCAGGTTGGACACAACGTCCGCATTGGCGCACACACCGCAATGGCCGGCACGGTCGCCATCGCCGGCAGCACCACGATCGGCCGTTATTGCATGATTGCCGGCGGGGTCGGCATTGCCGGACATCTGGAAATCTGCGATCGAGTGGTGGTCACGGCGATGAGCCTGGTGACCCGCTCGATCCGCGAACCCGGGGAGTATTCCTCGGGCACGGGACTCATGGACAACCGCAGCTGGCGCAAGAATGCCGCGCGATTCCGCCAACTGGACAAGATGGCGCGCCAGTTGCGCGACCAGGACACCAAGGACACGACGCAATGACCGACACAATCAAGCTCCCGATTGACGTTCCGGGTATCCATGCACTTTTGCCGCACCGCTACCCGTTCCTGCTGGTTGACCGGGTCATCGAGCTGGAACCGAACAAGCGCATTTTGGCCTACAAGAACGTCACCAATAATGAGCCGTTCTTCAATGGCCACTTCCCGGGCCAGCCGGTGATGCCGGGCGTACTGGTGATCGAGGCACTGGCCCAGGCCGGCGGCCTGCTGACCCAGCTGTCGCTGGGCGGCACGATCGAGAACAAGCTGTTCTATCTGGTCAAGATCGACGGTGCGCGGTTCTCGCGAATGGTGGTCCCCGGCGACCGCCTGGATCTGGAGGTCACGCTGAAGCGCACGATCCGCAATATGGCGCTGTATCAGGGCATCGCGCGTGTCGATGGCGAGCAGGCCGCATGTGCGGACATTTTGTGTGCCGAGGTTGTGGCCAAGCCATGAGTGCGGCGGTTATCCACTCCAGCGCGTTCGTCGAGCCCGGTGCGCGGCTCGCCGACGGCGTGCGAGTGGGTGCCTTCAGCTACATCGGTGCGGACGTGGAGATCGGTGCGAATACCGAAATCGGTCCGCACTGCTCGATACATGGTCCGGCGCGAATCGGCCGCGACAACCGTTTCATCGGCCACGCAGCCATCGGCGGCGAGCCACAGGACAAGAAGTACCGGGGTGAGCGGGTCGAGTTGATCATTGGCGAGCGCAACACAGTGCGCGAGTTCGTGACCATCAACCGCGGTACCGAAGACGGCGGCAGAGCCACCCGGATTGGCGATGACAACTGGCTGCTGGCATATACCCACATCGCCCATGATTGCGTGATCGGCAACCATTGCGTGCTGTCGAACAATGCCACGCTCGCCGGACACGTCGTCGTTGGAGACCACGTGATCCTGAGCGGTTTTGCGGGAGTCCACCAGTTCTGTCGGATTGGCGCGCATGCGTTCATCGGCATGGGTGCGTTCGTCAACGGCGACGTCCCGCCCTTCGTGATGGTCGCGCAGGAAGGCTACAGCCGGCCGCGTGGCATCAACAACGAGGGTTTGAAGCGGCGCGGCTTCGACGCAGAGCGTATCGCCCTGATCAAGCGTGCGTACCGGGCCCTCTATGTAGCCGGCAATACGCTCGACGAAGCGCATGCGCGCTTGAGAGAGATGGCCGACAGCAGCGACGACGTGCGCGAGCTGCTGGACTTCATCGACGCCGGTGATCGGCCTCTGTTGCGATGAGCCACAACAGCGCTGTGGCAGCGATATTCAACGATGTTCCGCATACCCGTCCCAAACGTATTGCTGTGGTTGCCGGTGAAGCTTCGGGCGATCTGCTCGGTGCCGGTTTGATCGACCAGCTGCGCCAGCGCTGGCCGGGCGCGGAGTTCGTCGGCGTTGGTGGGCACGCCATGCGCGAAGCGGGCATGGAGACCTGGTTTGATGCCTCCGAGCTGTCGGTAATGGGCCTGTCAGAGGTACTGCGACATCTGCCGCGTCTGCTGCGGCTGCGCCGTAAGGTGCGCCGACGCGTCCTGGATTGGCAACCGGATGTGTTTATCGGCATCGACGCACCGGACTTCAACCTCGGCGTCGAGAAGTGGCTGAAGCGACGCGGCGTTCGCACCGTCCATTACGTCAGTCCGTCCGTGTGGGCGTGGCGCGAAAAGCGCGCAGCAAAGATCGGTCAGAGCGCCGATCTCGTGCTCTGCCTGTTCCCGATGGAGCCGCCGATCTATGCCAAACACGATGTCGATGCGCGTTTTGTAGGCCATCCGCTGGCCGACACGATGCCGCTGATGCCTGACCGTGACGCGGCACGCGCCACGCTTGGTCTGGATCCGGACCGTCCAGTGCTTGCCCTCCTCCCCGGCTCCCGGGTAGGCGAGATCCAGCGACTGGGTGCTGACTTTATTGGCGCGGCCGCGCGGGTATTGGCGGCCGAGCCAAGCATGCAGGTCGTCGCGCCCATGGCCGGTGCGCAACCACGTGCCGCATTTGAGGCGTTGTTGGCCGCCCACCCTGAGGCACCAGCGCTGGCGTCGGCCCTGCAGATAATCGATGGTCAGTCCCGCACAGCGATGGTGGCCAGCGACGTGATACTGCTGGCGTCTGGGACGGCTACCCTGGAAGCCATGCTGGCAAAGCGCCCGATGGTCGTGGCCTACCGTGTATCGCCGATGACCTATCGCGTGGTGAAGGGCTTGGGAATGCTGAAGGTCGACCACTACTCGCTGCCCAACGTGCTGGCTGGCGAGGAGCTCGTACCGGAACTGATGCAGCACGATTGCCAGCCGGAGAACCTCGCCGAAGCGTGTCTGAAATGGTTACGCGGTTCGGACGCATCGATGCTTCAGCCGCGTTTTATGGCGCTGCACGAGACGCTGCGACGCGATGCCTCGTCGCAGGCGGCGCAGGCGATCGTCGAACTCGTCTCCTGAGGCGATGAGCCGCGGCGCCGACCAGTTAACCCTTGAGCTGGATGCGGTCCCGATCGCCGGACCCGTTGCGGGCGTTGACGAGGCTGGACGCGGGCCACTTGCCGGCCCGGTCGTGGTCGCTGCCGTGGTATTCGCAGCCGGGCGCACGCCGGTCAATGGCCTGGACGACTCCAAAGCGCTGTGTGCGAAGCGCCGCGAGGAACTCTACGTGCGCATCGTCGAGCGTGCATTGGCGTGGCAAGTGATAACGGTCGATGTCGACGAGATCGACCGCATCAACATCTTCCAGGCCACCATGCTCGGTATGCGGCGTGCCGTGCAGGCGGTCAGCCACGTTGCCGCCGTGGCGCGCATCGACGGCAATGTGATCCCGCCCGGTCTTCCCTGCCCAGCAGAGGCATGGGTGGGTGGCGACCGCCGCGACAGGACCATCATGGCCGCGTCAATTCTTGCCAAAGTTACCCGCGACCGGCTCATGCTCGCCTTGGATGAGCAGTGGCCGCAGTACGGCTTCGGCAAGCACAAGGGATACGGCACACCGGCTCACCTCGCCGCGCTGCAGCGCCATGGCGCTTGCCCCCACCATCGGCGCAGTTTTGCCCCGGTACGCGATGTGCTGAACAGGGACAAGCGGAACGCGGACGCTCATTCGGATTCATCGCGCATTTTGTAACCCATCGCGGCGTTCCCGTAGAACCCGCAAGACCGGCATATCAGTGTGTCCGTGACGTCTGGAAGGGCCACTTCCTACACACTCACAACTAACGCGATGAGGCGCATGATCGGGAGATTGAACGTGCGCATGCGCAACGGCGAGACAACGCGATGACGCACCTCTGTCCTGTGACGGGTGACGGCGTGTTCCGTTGGATCCGTCCAGCCGCCCTGTCCAAGCATGGATCCAACTTGAGGTCATCCTCATGCACATCCCACTCCTCACCGTATCTCCGCTGCCTCGCAGCGTGTTCGACGCCGGCGAGCGTCCGCGGGCACAGCGCAACCTGATTGGCGGTTTCGAACCCGACCCGGTTCGACTGCACTATTTCAATGCGCTGCTTCAGCGTGTCGATCCCAGTCACGAACCAGTCGATGTTGACCAGTTGGCCACGGCGGCTCGTGAGCTGCTGGCCGATGCAATCGATGGACGTATTCCGCTGTGCATCCGCGAACGGATCCGCCGAGCGGGTGCGATCAACCTGATGCGTCTGGACCCCGACTGGGCGACGAGTGTCGACGCGACCATTGCCGCTGACACCGCCTTGGATTATCTGCATGGCGACTGCCGCCTGATCCCGCGTGATCTGCCGGTGGTGGGATGGCTGGACGGCGCTCTCATGATTGAAGTGGCGTGGCCGACGCTTGCGAGCGAAGTTCGCGACTACGTGGATTTCTGTCGTCTACGTCGTATCGAAGCTGAGCTGCGCGGCGAGTCGGGTCGCCACTTCGGCTTCACCCGCCACGAACTGGACGACGCACGTGTGGCCGAATGGTTGTGGCAGGAACACCAGCGCAGGATTGGAAATAGCAGCTATCTACCGAACGGAGCGGAAAAACGTTTTCTGGTGAACTAAGCATTCCGCGACCGGTGTGGAGGGGCGTGGTCAGCGCTGACTGCGCGCACAAAGTCGTTGTCAAGGCCTTGCCCAGCTGCACGGGGCTGCTACTCTGATCGTTGCCCCAGCCGGTCGGTCCACGGCACGAATGTCAGCACGCTTTACCCACCTTCACTTGCACAGCGAATTCTCACTCGCGGACTCGACTATCCGGGTCGACGAGTTGGTGAAACGCTGCGTGGCGCTTGGCCAGCCCGCGGTCGCCCTGACCGACGTCAACAACCTGTTCGCCGCGGTGAAGTTCTACCGCAAGGCTGAAGCGGCCGGCATCAAGCCAATCCTCGGTGCCGATATCGGTCTGGCCGATGGCAACGAGGCTACCTCGCGGCTGACCCTGCTGTGCCGGGACCACACCGGCTACCTGACCCTGTCGCGCCTGCTCAGCCGGATGTGGATGGAAGGCCATCGCACCGACAGTGTCGCGTTGCGTCCTGAGTGGCTGCGCGAGGACAATGCGGGCCTGTTTGCACTCGCGGGCCGACAGAGCCTGGCCGGACGGCTGGCCACCTCGCAGCGCCCGGAGCTGGCAGAAGCCTGGCTGGCCGATTGGCAATCCACCTTCGGCGATCGCCTGCATCTTGAGATCACCCGCACCCAGCGCACTGACGAGCCGGAATTCAACGACTTCGCCATTCACACGTCGGCCAAGCGCGGCCTGCCACTGATCGCCAGCAACGATGTGCGCTTCCTCGACAACGATGGATTCGATGCCCACGAGGCACGGGTGTGCATCTCCACCGGCCGGGTGCTGGATGACCCGAAGCGGCCCAAGGAGTACAGCCCCGAGCAGTACCTGAAGTCGACCGAACAGATGGCGGAGCTTCCTTTGCAATGGATAACAGACAGACACAAAGTGTATGATCTGGTATATAATCCCGAAAAAACAAGATTAATGAGAGAGATCGAACAAAGAGGAGGAAGTGTCAAAAATGGTCTGGAAATGCTTCATTTGCAAGCAGAGGGTTCCTGGGAGATCTGGAATAATTCTTTACGCTGAATCTTATGTGTAAAATCGAAATGAAACGTGCTAAATCAATGTTT
>JBBSSB010000015.1:0-46708 GCA_038242455.1 Lysobacterales bacterium | reverse complement strand
GCAACACGCAACATCAAAACAACACCATTACCGGCAGTAGCCCGAAAGCCCAGGGAAAGAGCATCATGCGTCCGGAATTGACGGGAAGTCTCCTAAGGACCAGTTAGGTTGCAACCGTAGCCGAGAACACTCAGTTGCGAAAGACCAAGCTTGGAGTAGCGCGTGAAGTCGTACCTGCGCCCGATGAGCTGCACCGCCGGCACTGACACAATTGCGTTGAAGTGCCTGAGCGAAAGCCTAGCGGCGCAGGCCCCCGTGTGTGTGTCCGCTGACCTCGATCGAGCCGGCAGCCTCAGGAACGACGAAGCCAGAAGATACGGTTAAGCGAAGAATGGAATCGTTGCGGTTGAACCACTGAAACGCAACCCGCTTTTACTGCTACCTAACACCTATTAGACACCAAAGTGGTGCCTATTCCTTGTGTCTAATCCCGTTATTAGGGGTCGCTACGTCAGAAAAATCCTAAGATAATCAACGGTATCCGATTTCGATGACCTCTAATCCTCGTGTCTAACGTGACATTCTCCGGTTGAACGGGCTGACGCCACCGGATATTTGCACTCCCCACCGGGCGACGCAATCCTGCTACCCCGCCGGCGGCAGCAATGCCTCATCAGGCACAGTCCAGATGGCACATCACTCGCAACTGGCAACCGTGGTTCAATCGACCGGGTTGGAACTACCGGCAGGAGCGATATCGATGGGTGCGATGAAGGGCAATGTTCGGGTTTTGGGGGCGGTGATGAGTGGACTTTTGGCAGCATTAGCGCTTCCCGCGGCGGCACAGCAGGCCGCGCCGGTGCTTTCCGACGCGGACTACGCTCGCGCCGAGGTCTTCATGGGATACAACACCACCCCATTGCTGGACCATGCGGTTAACACAGTGGTCTGGCAGGACGACGGGCACTTCTGGTTTCGCGACCACGATGCCGATGGTGACCATTTCCGCAGGATGGACGTCGCCACCGGCACCGTCAGCGACGCATTCGATCGGGGGCAGCTGGCCAAGATTCTGGAGCGCGTAACCGGCAAGAAGCTGGACGCGACCAAGCTGGCGGTGACGGCGTTCAAGGTCGCCGAGGACGGGCGCTTCGATATCACCATCGCCAAGCAGCGCTACCTGTGCGATTTGCAGGAGAAAGACGACTGCGTGGCCGTCGATGCCGATACCCGCAAACCGTCGGCGCAGGACGAGGACAAGGGCGCGACAACCCAGGCGCCGATGGTTCTCTCCCCCGACGACAAATTGGGCGCCTTCATCCGCGACTGGAACCTATGGGTGCGCGACATCGACAGTGGCGCGGAAGCCCAACTGACCACCGATGGCACCCCCGATTACGGTTACGCCACCGACAACGCCGGTTGGACCCACAGCGATCGCGCGATCCTGGTGTGGTCACCGGACTCCAGCAAGATCGCGACCTTCCAGCAGGACCAGCGTCAGGTCGGCGAGATGGTGCTGGTCGGCACCAACGTCGGTCTGCCCAAGGTCGAGCGTTGGAAGTATCCGTTGGCCGGCGCCGAACACGTCGCCATGATCGAGCGCGTCATCATTGATGTGCCTGCACGCAAAGTGCTGCGCCTGAGCACGAAGCCGGACCAACACCGTTCGACCCTGTGCGATGACATCAGCTGCGATGGTGGTTGGGAGGATGTGCAGTGGTCACCCGATGGTGCGACGCTGGCGTTTGCCTCGACCTCGCGCGACCACAAGGACACGTGGTTGAACGTCGCCGATGCAGCCACCGGTCAGGTGCGCGGTGTCCACCATGAGCACGCACCGACCTATTTCGAAAGTGGCAACGGCAAGGTCAACTGGCAGTACCTTCCCGACAGCAACGAGTTCATCTGGTTCAGTGAGAAGAGCAACTGGGGCCATCTGTACCTGCACGATCTGGCCACCGGCAAGCTCAAGCACGCGATCACCAGTGGGGAGGGCAACGTCACCCAGGTGCTGCGGGTGGATCCGGATAGCCGCACGATCTGGTTCCGCGGCGTGGGCATGGAGGCCGGGCGCGACCCGTACTACCAGCACTTCTACAAGGTCGGTTTCGACGGTGGTAAACCGCAGTTGCTGACCCCTGAGGATGCCGACCATACCGTGACGCTGTCGCCGGACGGCACGTATTTCGTCGATGCGTATTCCACGCCGCAGACCCCGCCTGTCACACGTCTGCGCCGCAGTAGCGATGGGAAAGACATCGCCGTGGTCGCCCGCGCTGATGACAGCCGCCTGCGTGCCACCGGCTGGGTGCCGCCAACCGCGATCACCGTCACTGCCCGCGATGGCAAGACCACCCTGCACGGGCTGATGTACAAGCCGACCACGCTGGACGAGACCAAACGCTACCCGGTGGTGAACTACATCTACCCCGGCCCGCAGACCGGCTCGGTGCGCGGGCGCAGCTTCAATGTCGCCCGCTCCGATCACCAGTCGCTGGCCGAGCTGGGCTTCATCGTCGTTGTCATCGACGGCATGGGCACACCGTGGCGGTCCAAGTCCTTCCATGACGCCTTCGACGGCGACATCGGCGACAACACGCTGCCCGATCAGGTCGCCGGCCTGCGCGAGCTGGCAAAGCGCCATCCGTGGATGGATCTGGACCGGGTTGGCGTATGGGGCCATTCCGGTGGCGGCTACGCGACGGTCGATGCGATGTTCACCTATCCCGAGTTCTACAAGGTCGGGGTCGCCCAGGCCGGCAACCACGACAACCGTAATTACGAGGACGACTGGGCGGAGAAGTGGATGGGTCTGGAGGTCACCAACGATGACGGCAGCAGCAACTACGACGCCCAGGCCAATCAGAACCGCGCGGCCAACCTGCGCGGCAAGCTGCTGCTGGCGCACGGGATGATGGACAACAACGTCCATCCCTCCAACACGATGCTGGTGGTGGACGCACTGATCAAGGCCAACAAGGACTTCGATCTGTTGCTGTTCCCCAACGCCCGCCATGCCTTCGGCAAGGACACCGGCTACATGACCCGGCGTCGTTGGGACTACTTTGTCCGCTACCTGATGGGCGCGCAGCCACCGGCGGAGTACCGGATGCAAGACGACAAGCTCTGATCCAATCCCGCCCGCGTTGCTCGCCAATGCGGGCGGGTCGCTACACTGCGCCGCCCGCCGACTGTCCAGCAGCCGGCCCCGACGCCAGAGTTAAATGTCCTTGAGCGCAATCTCCCCCTTCCGCCGCGAATGGTTCGGCAATATCCGCGGCGACGTGCTCGCCGGACTGGTCGTGGCCCTGGCGCTGATCCCCGAGGCAATCGCGTTCTCGTTCATCGCCGGGGTCGATCCCAAGGTCGGTCTCTACGCCTCGTTCTCCATCGCGGTGGTGATCTCCTTTGCCGGTGGCCGGCCGGGCATGATCTCCGCGGCCACCGGGGCCATGGCGCTGGTGATGGTCATGCTGGTCAAGGAGCACGGCCTGCAGTACCTGCTTGCCGCCACGGTGCTGACCGGCGTGCTGCAGATGCTGGCCGGTGCGTTCAAGCTCGGCGGGCTGATGCGGTTCGTCTCGCGATCGGTGGTCACCGGCTTCGTCAATGCGCTGGCGATACTGATCTTCATGGCCCAGTTGCCGGAGCTCACCAACGTGCCGTGGACGGTGTACGTGATGACCGCTGCCGGGCTGGGCATCATCTATCTGTTCCCGTACCTGACCCGGGTGATTCCATCGCCACTGGTGGCGATCGTGGTGCTGACCATCGTCGCCATCGTGCTGAAGCTCGATATCCGCACCGTGGGCGATATGGGCGAGTTGCCCGACAGCCTGCCGATATTCCTGTTGCCGGATGTGCCGCTGAACCTTGAAACGCTGCGCATCATCCTGCCGGTATCGCTCACCTTGGCCGTCGTTGGCCTGCTTGAGTCCTTGCTGACCGCACAGATTGTTGACGAGTTGACCGACACCGCCAGCGACAAGAACCGCGAGTGCGTCGGCCAGGGCGTCGCCAACGTCGCCACCGGATTTATCGGCGGTATGGCCGGCTGCGCGATGATCGGGCAGTCGGTGATCAACGTGAAATCCGGCGGACGCGGGCGCCTGTCGACCTTTGTCGCCGGCGCGGTGCTGCTGCTGATGGTGGTGTTTGCCGGGCCGTGGGTGAAGCAGATACCGATGGCGGTGCTGGTGGCGGTGATGATCATGGTGTCCATCGGCACCTTCAATTGGTCGTCGATCAAGAACCTGCGCCAGTACCCGGCGACCTCCAGCATCGTCATGCTCGGCACGGTGGTGGTCACGGTGCTGACCAGTGATCTGGCGCGCGGCGTGTTGACCGGCGTGTTGTTGTCGGCGCTGTTCTTTGCCCGCAAGGTCGGCCGGGTGCTGCAGGTCGAGTCCCAGACCGCGGATGACGGTAACGCGCGCCGCTACGTGGTCACCGGACAGGTATTTTTTGCCTCAACCAGTGCGTTCTCGGCCGGTTTCGATTTCCGCGAAGTGCTCCAGCACGTCACCATCGACGTCTCGGCCGCCCGCTTCTGGGACCTCAGCGCCGTGGGCGCGTTGGACAAGGCGGTGATGCGTTTCCGCCGTGAGGGGGCCATGGTGGAGGTCGTCGGTCTGGACGAGGCCAGCGCGGCGCTGGTCGCTCAGCTGGGCGTTTACCACAAGCCTGACGCCGACCGTTTGACGGGCGGCCATTGAGGAGAATCGCGTGATGACGACTGCTTCCACGTTCCCCGAGCGTTGCGTACTGGGTGCCATCGACGTGTCCGGCTATGCCGCCAGTGTCGCCGCCTATGCTGGTTGGGCCGCATCGCGTTTGCCCGCACCGCTGGAGCTGATGCACGCCATCGACCGCGAGGCAGCAGCGGTGCCAATTGACCTCACCGGCAATCTGAATCTGGGTGCGCAGGAAGGCCTGCTGGAGCAGATGGCCCTGCTGGACGAGCAGCGCGGCAAGCTCGCCCAGGAGCGTGGTCGCGCGTTGCTTGATGAGGCGCGCACGGTCGCCGCCAAGCAGGGCGCCGAGGCCACCGTGCGCCAACGTCAGGGTCGACTGGTCGACACACTATTGGACGTGCAGGACGACGTCCGCTTGTTCGTATTGGGCAAGCGAGGCGAGCATGCGAACTTCGCCCGCGGCCATCTGGGCAGCAATCTTGAACGCGTCATCCGCGCTGTTGAGCGGCCGGTACTGGTGGCACCGCGCGCATGGCGGCCGGTGCAACGCTTCATGATCGCGTTTGACGGCAGTGCCACCACCCGGCGCTGCGTCGAGCTGGTCGCCGCCAGCCCACTGTTGCGGGGACTGAAGTGCGATGTGTTGATGGTGGCCGATCCGGCGGAAGTCGACGGCGACGCCATGCGCTGGGCGCATGACCAGCTTCAAGCGGCGGGCTACGCCCCGGTGATGCGTGCGGTGTCCGGGGCGGCCGAAGAGGTGATCGCCGCCCAGGTCGCCGAGCACGCGATCGATCTGCTGGTGATGGGTGCCTACGGCCATTCCCGGATCCGCAATCTGGTGGTCGGCAGTACTACCACCCAGGTTGTCCGCGGCTGTCCGATTGCGGTGCTGTTGCTGCGCTGATTTGCGCACCGGCGTGGCCCGGTAGAATGCCCGGATGGACGTTTCCCACCTGCTTGACGCGCTCAACCCCGCGCAGCGCGATGCAGTCAGCGCGCCGCCGGGTCACTACCTGATCCTGGCCGGTGCCGGCTCCGGCAAAACCCGGGTGTTGACCCACCGCATCGCGTGGCTCAACGAGGTCTTCGGGGTGCCCACCCACGGCATCCTTGCGGTCACCTTCACCAACAAGGCTGCCGCCGAGATGCGTCAGCGTGTCGATGGCCAGCTGCGCAACGGCGCGCGCGGGATGTGGATCGGCACCTTCCACGGTCTGGCCCATCGGCTGTTGCGCCTGCACTGGCAGGACGCCAAGTTGCCCGAGGCGTTTCAGGTACTCGATTCCGACGACCAGCTGCGACTGGTCAAGCGCGTGGTTCAGGCGCTGGAGCTGGACGACACCCGCTTCCCCCCGCGCCAGGTCGCCTGGTGGATCAACGGCCAGAAGGACGAGGGCCGGCGCGCGCAGCACCTGCAGCCCGGTAACTCCGGACCCGGCCAGGACGACCAGTGGACCGACGTGATGCGGCGTTGCTACGAGGCCTATCAGGAGCGTTGCGACCGCGCCGGCCTGGTCGATTTTGCCGAGCTGCTGCTGCGCGCCCATGAACTGTTGCGTGACAACCCCGCATTGCTGGCCCACTACCGTCACCGTTTTGGCGAGATTCTGGTCGACGAGTTCCAGGACACCAACGCGATCCAGTACGGTTTCATCCGTCTGCTGGCCGGCGATAACGGCAAGGTCTTCGTGGTCGGTGATGACGACCAGTCGATCTACGGCTGGCGCGGCGCGAAGGTCGAGAACGTGCAGAAGTTCCTGCTCGACTTCCCCGGCGCGGAGACGATCAAGCTGGAGCAGAACTACCGCTCCAGCGCGAACATTCTGGACGCCGCCAACGCGGTCATCGCCCACAACCCGGACCGTCTGGGCAAGAAGTTGTGGACCGACAGCGGCAGTGGTGACCCGATCGACCTGTATCAGGCCTACAACGAGATCGACGAGGCGCGCTTTGTGGTCGAGCGCCTGTCGCAATGGGTGCGCGATGGCGGCAGCCATGGAGACTGCGCGATCCTGTATCGCAGCAACGCCCAGTCGCGCGCCTTCGAAGAAGCCCTGCTGTCCAGCAAAGTGCCGTACCGCGTGTACGGCGGTCAGCGTTTCTTCGAGCGCGCCGAGATCAAGGACACCCTGGCGTACCTGCGACTGGTGGCCAACTGCAATGACGATGCGGCCTTCGAGCGTGCGGTTAACACGCCCACCCGCGGTATCGGTGAGCGCACGCTGGAGGAAGTCCGCCTACGCGCCCGCAACGATGCCACGCCGCTGTGGGACGCCGCGCGCGCACTGACCGGCGACACCGTGCTCGCCGGTCGCGCGCGCAATGCGCTGGGCGGTTTCATCCACATGCTCGAGGCGATTGGCGACGAGATCGCGGAGATGCCGCTGCAGGAAAAGATCGACCACGTCTTGGTCCGCTCCGGGTTGCGCGAGCACTACGCGCGCGAATCCAAGGGCGCGCTCGACTCGCGCACCGACAACCTTGATGAGCTGGTATCGGTCGCCTCGCGCTTCGTGCAGACCGACGAGGAAGACATCGAGGCAATGCCCGAGCTGGTCGCGTTTCTGGCCTACGCGACGCTGGAGTCGGGCGAAGGCCAGGCGCAGGCGGGCGAGGACGGTGTCCAGCTGATGACCCTGCACAGCGCCAAGGGGCTGGAGTTTCCGCTGGTATTCCTCGCCGGTCTGGAAGAAGGCCTGTTTCCCAACCACCGCTCCATCGAGGAGGCCGGTCGATTGGAGGAGGAGCGCCGGCTGGCCTATGTCGGCATCACCCGTGCGCGCGAGAAACTCGTACTCAGCTACGCGGAGGCGCGCCGCATCCACGGCCAGGAAATGTATGGCGTCCCATCGCGTTTCCTGCGGGAGATTCCGCCGGTGCTGCTGCACGAAGTCCGACCGAAGCTGCAGGTCTCTCGACCGATGTTCAACAGCGCGCCGCGACGTGGTCTCGGCAACGCTGTGATCGAGGCGCCGCCACTCCCGCTCGGCGCCAATGTCCGCCACGCGACGTTCGGCAACGGTGTGGTTACCGACTTCGAAGGCAACGGTACTCACGCTCGCGTACAAGTGAACTTCGATGATGCAGGTAGCAAGTGGCTGGTGCTGGCGTATGCGAACCTGACCGTCACGTAGCCATACATCGACCCGTTCAACGCCTTCAGGAGCGCTATGAGACCAGTCCGCCTGTCCGTCATCGTCCCCATTGCGCTGTTTTTGGGCGGTCTGGTGGCTGCCGGTGTGCTGGGAATACGGCAGCACGAGGCCAACAACACGGAGACGGAGGCCGCCGTCGACGCACTGACTGACTCTGCCAGCGATGAGCTGCTGCGGCGGATGAAGCTGTACGAGTACGGCTTGCGTGGCACGCGTGGTGTTGTCCCCCGAGATGGTTGGGCCAATGCCGCGTCGCGTAAACGCTTTCACGAATACGCACTGTCGCGGGAGGTCGACGAGGAATTCCATGGCGCGCGCGGGTTTGGGTACATGCAGCGTGTTCCACCAGCGCTGGAGGCGAAGTTTCTCGCTGACCAGCGCGAGAACGGGACGCGTGAGTTCCGTATCCACGCCCTGGGTCCGAACGACGGCGAGCGGTTCTTCATCACCTACATCGAACCGCTGGATCGCAATCGTGCGGCCTTGGGGCTGGACACGGCGTCGGAGTCGACCCGTCGCGAGGCGGCGCTGTCGGCAATGGCCACGGGCCAACCGACCTTGTCAGGACCGCTCAGTCTGGTTCAGGCCACCAACCAGAACGGCCAGAGCATGTTGATGCTGTTGCCGATCTACCAGGGTGGCGCGACGCCGCCACCGGAGGAGCGCGATGCGCGCACGACCGGGTGGGTCTTCGCTCCGCTGGTGACCGGCGAGTTCTTGACCCAGAGCACTGACGGCAGCTACGCGATGGAGTTGCGCGACGTCACGCTGTCAGACAGTCCGGTGGTGCTGAACGCATCGCCCGCACTGGACAGACCGGCCGCAGCGACGTATCAGCGGACACGCCAATTGCCGATGTACGGTCGGCAATGGGAGCTGACCATCAAACCAGGCAAAGCCCTGCTGGCGCGCCAGAATTTGACTTCACCGCTGACTATTGCAGCCACGACGGCTGGCGCAGGATCGTTGTTGGCGCTGCTCGCGATGCTGGGGTTTTCTGTCCGCGAGCGGCGACAGCGCGTCTTCAACCGCCGCGCGCGCATGGCCGCTATTTCGGAGAGTTCCCACGACGCGATCATCGCGACCGATGCGACCGGCCGCGTGACCGAGTGGAACGCGGCCGCGGAAAAGTTGTTCGGCTATCAGGCCCAGCAGGCCCGTGGCGCGGCACTGGTCGAGCTGATCGTGCCGTTCGAACAGCTTCGCCAAGACGCGCGGTTGCTGGAATCCACCTTGGCCGGCGAGTCGGTCGGAACGTTTGAGACCGTGCGCCGCCATCAGGATGGTCACCTGATCGAAGTCGAATTGTCCTCGGCGCCCATTTATCGGGCCAAGAAAGGCGTCGCGGGTGTGGCGATGACGCTTCGCGACATTCGCGAGCGGAACCGTGTCGCGCGGGAAGTCCTCGAGCTGAACGCCAATCTGGAGCGCCAAGTGCAGCTGCGCACCGCCCAGTTGGAGGAATCCTCGGCCTTGCGCCGCGCGGTGCTCGCCGATGCCGGTTACGGCATTATCGCGACCGATCCCACCGGCAACATCACCCTGTTCAATCCCGCGGCCGAGCAAATGCTCGGTGTTTCCGCTGAGGACGCAGTTGGTACGGCGGTGGAGCGCTTCCACGATCCACACGAAGTAGCGCGCCGGGCCATTCAGCACGAGTCGGAACTGGGGCGGCCCGTCGCAGCTGGTTTCGAGGCGCTGATTGTGGGTATTGAAGACGCCCCGGATGTGGGCGAATGGACCTACGTGGCGGCCGATGGCAGACGCATTCCGGTGCTGCTCACAGTCAGCGCGCTGCGCCGCGAGGATGGCCAGTTGCTTGGCTACCTGGGCATCGCCGTTGACCTCACCGTGCGCAAAGCCCGCGAGGCGGCGCTGACCTTCAGCGAAAGCAAATTGCGCGGACTGTTTGAACTGTCGCCGCTCGGCATTGTGCTGATCGATGGGGACGGGGTATTTGTCGAGTCCAACCCGGCGTTCCAGGAGTTGGTCGGCTATTCGGGAGAAGAGCTGCGCAGCTTGAATCACAGCACGCTGACCCCCCCGGACTCCGAGCGCCGTGAGCACAGTGTCACCGCGGCGCTGCGGCGCACCGGCAGCTATGGGCCGTATGAGAAGCACTACATCCGCAAGGACGGGTCGTGCGTACCGGTCCGGCTCAACGGCATGGTGTTGACGATCGAGGACAAACGCTACCTCTGGTCGATTGTCGAGGACATCACCATTCAGCGCAGCGCGGAATCGGTGATGGTCAGCGCGGTGGCGGATGCCGAGGCGGCCAGCCGTGCCAAGAGCGACTTCCTGGCCAATATGAGCCACGAGATTCGCACTCCGATGCACGCCATTCTGGGGATGCTAAAACTGCTGCAGCGCACTGCCCTGGACGCCCGGCAACGGGACTACGCCGGCAAGACCGAACAGGCAGCGACCACCCTGCTGGAGATCCTCAACGACATCCTGGACTTCTCCAAAATCGAAGCCGGGCACCAGATGCTCGAGTCCCAGGAGTTCCAACTCGATCCGTTGATGCGCAACTTGGCGACGATTCTGGGCGCCAACGTCGGCGATAAGGACATGGAGATCGTCTACGATCTGGATCCGGCAATTCCGGCGCGACTGGTGGGCGACTCGCTGCGTCTGCAGCAGGTGCTGATCAATTTGGCCGGCAACGCGGTCAAGTTCACCGAATACGGCGAAGTCGTGGTCAGCGCCCGTGTCGAGTCGCGCGACGAGCAGCAGGTGACGCTCCGGTTTGAAATTCGCGATACCGGAATCGGGATTGCGCAGGACAAGCTGGAAACCATTTTTGAAGGATTCACCCAAGCCGAAGCCTCCACCACGCGTCGCTTCGGCGGCACCGGTCTGGGTCTGGCGATCAGCCGCAAGCTGGTACGCCTGATGGGCGGTGAGCTTGGCGTGGACAGCGAGCGTGGTATCGGCAGCCGGTTCCATTTCCACCTGACCTTCCAAGTGGTTGCTGCGCCGCAGGGTCAGACCGACAGTGCCGTGGCGATGCCGCTGGGTCGTGAAAATCTTAAGGCGCTGGTGGTCGACGATAACGAGAGCGCACGCGAGTCGATGCGCGAGATGCTGCATTCACTCGGTTGGGCGGTAGATGTCGCCGTCAGCGGGCAGAGGGGTCTGGACGCCATCGAGGAGGCGCGTGCTATCCGCCAGCCCTATGGGGTGGTGTTCCTGGACTGGCGTATGCCGGGCATGGATGGCTGGGAAACCAGCCAACGCATCCGCGCAGGTCGCGATGGAAGCACCGAGCCACTGATCGTGATGGTGACCGCCCACGGTCGCGAGATGCTCAGTGAGCGCAGTGCCGAGGAAACCGCAGCGCTGGACGGATTCCTGATGAAGCCGGTGACCGTATCAATGCTGCTGGATGCCGTTGCCGGCGTGCAGACAGCCAATAGCGATGCCGCACCTCTGGCGATTATGCCCGCCGTGCAGCGCCTCTCCGGGATGCGGATCCTGATCGTTGAAGACAACCCGGCCAACCAGCAAGTGGCCGATGAGCTGCTGTCGGCCGAAGGCGCGGAGGTGTCCATCGCTGGCGGCGGCTCTATTGCCCTGCAGTTACTGGCGGGCGAGCCAACCCGGTATGACGTGGTGCTGATGGATATCCAGATGCCGGATATGGACGGATACACCGCGACACGCCGGATCCGCGCGATGCACGGCTTTGATCGGCTGCCGATTATCGCGATGACCGCCAACGTACAGCCCAGCGACCGCGAGGCGAGCTTCGCCGCCGGAATGGATGACCACGTTGGCAAACCGTTTGACCTGGACGATCTCGTAGCACGGCTGCGCCACTGGACCAGCGCGGGCGCACCTGCGGTGCGTGATGCACCGCCGGCAGCGGCTGTGAATGCTCCAGCGGCGCAGGCTTCAGCTGAGCACTCCGAGTCGTTGCAGGTGCTAAACGTTGAAGCGACGCTGCGACGCTTTGCCGGCAACCGCAGAGCGCTGGACGGCAACCTCGACCGGTTTCCGGGTGCGGTGCGTACTGTGTATGGGAGTCTGTGCTCAGCCCATGCCGATGGCGACCGTGAAGGCGTCCTGCACCAATTACACACGCTCTACGGACTGGCAGCGATCGCCGGTGCCGAACAGCTGGCCGGGCTCACCCGCGGCCCGTCCACTCGCAAGGCGGCGGGAACCGACGTCGCGTCGGTCATCAGCGCCGCTGGCCTGGCGGATATCGGTTCAGCTCTCGACGCGGTCATTGCCGAGGTGGCCCGGATCAGACCCGACACCCAACAACCCGCAAGCATCGCACCCACCGATGACCCGCCGGACCACGTGGCAGGGCCGCTGCCGGACGCGATGAAAGCCGTACTGCGTGAGCTGCGCGCCCTGCTTGCCGCGTCGAGTCTGGGTGCGTTGGACACCTTTGCCTCAGTGCGCGACCAACTCGCGCTTCACGACCGCGCCGCCGCAGAGGCGATCGACCGCGCGCTTGCTGAACTCGCATTTCTGCCCGCCTTGGAACACGTGGATGCCTTGCTGCAGGAGAACCACCCATGAGCCCGGACTCGACCTCCTCCTTCCCGCCGACGATGGCGCCGCTGCAGCGCGCGCGGATTCTGGTCGTGGATGATCAGCCCACCAACATCCTCACTCTGCACCGTCTGTTTGAGAACGAGCACGACATGTTCATGGCGACCGGTGGCGAGCAGGCTCTGGCGTTCTGCCGCCAGACCCCGCCCGACCTGGTCCTGCTGGACGTGGTGATGCCCGAGCCCGGCGGACTGGCGGTGTGCCGCGCGTTGGCCGCCGACCCCGCGACGCGCGACATTCCGGTGATCTTCGTCACCGGTCTCGACGATCCCGACGGGGAGGCGGCGTGTTGGGATGCGGGGGGAGTGGACTTCATCACCAAGCCGTTCAATGCCCGCACGGTCAGCCATCGCGTCCGAGCGCACCTCACCATCAAGCAACAGGCGGATCTGCTGCGGCGACTGGCGTGGGCCGACGGTTTGACTGGCATCGCCAATCGCCGCCATTTCGACGACTGTCTGGAAGCGGAATGGCGGCGTTGCGCGCGCCTCGCCTCGCCGCTGTCGCTGGTCAGCTTCGATATCGATCATTTCAAGCGCTATAACGACACCCGCGGTCACCTCGCCGGGGACGATGCGCTGCGTGCCGTCGCTCATGCCGCCGCCGATTGCGTGTCGCGTCCCGGCGACGTGGTGGCCCGCACCGGTGGCGAGGAGTTTGCCGCGCTGCTGCCGCATGTCACCCCGGAAGCGGCACTGGAGATCGCTGAGAGCATCCGCCAAGCCGTCTGGGATCTGGCGATCGAGCATCCTGCCAGTGACAAGGGCCGGATCACGATCAGTGTTGGCGTGGCGACGCTGCTCCCGGGGCCGGCTGGACAGCCCACTGCGTTGCTCGAGGCCGCCGACCGTGCCCTGTATGTGGCCAAGGGCTCGGGTCGGGACTGCGTGCGCAGCGCACCGGTTGAGCCCGGAGTCGTTCCAGAGGGGTGATCGACGCGGCGAGGCAAACATCGTGCCCGCTGTGTCATGCCTGCACATGCCATGACCGCCGATCTGTTCTCACCGCTGGATGCAGGCACGAGCCTTGCGCTTGGTCCGCAGTCCTGGCTCCTGAACGGTTTCGCCTTGGCGACGGTGGACGTGCTGCTGCCGGAGCTGCGGACGGTTCTGCGCGCCTCGCCCCTTCGCCACATGAGGACACCCGGTGGCATGGCAATGTCGGTCGCAACCACCAGTTGCGGCGAGCTCGGGTGGGTCAGCGACCACAACGGGTATCGATACGCCGTGCGTGATCCACGCACCGGTCACCGATGGCCGTCCATGCCGGCGTCGTTCTCCGCCTTAGCTGCCAGCGCCGCGGCGGAGGCCGGGTTCGCGGAATTCCGACCGGATGCGTGTCTGATCAACCGCTACCTGCCAGGCACTCGCCTGACCTTGCACCAGGACCGCAACGAGCACGACATGAGTCAACCGATTGTCTCGGTGTCACTCGGCTTGCCGGCGACGTTTCTGTTTGGTGGACTGGAACGCAGCGACCGGACGGTGCGTGTGCCGTTGGCGCACGGCGACGTCGCGGTCTGGGGCGGGGTGGACCGACTGCGCTTTCACGGGGTGCTGCCGGTGTCACCGGGGGTACATCCGGTAATGGGCGCGCAGCGCATCAACCTGACGTTCCGCCGCGCCGGGGCAGTGGCAGGCTAGGGGACTGCCTGATCCAGTTCAATCCCGAAATGCAGCGCCTCGATCCGCAGCCGCTCGCGCAGATAGAACGCATGCGCATCCTGACGCTGGGTACCCGAGTCCAACTGCAGGCGCACGCAACCGAGCCGCTTCGCCTCGGCCTTCAGCCAGTCCAGCATCGCCTTGCCGTAGCCGCGGCTACGCGAGTTGCTGTCGGTGATCAAGTCATCGACGTAGACGTGTTTGCCGACCGCCAGCATTTCCATCACCCGCCATGCAGCGAACGCACGCGGCACACCGCCGTCGTCATACAGGACGCTCGCACGGCAGTCATCGCTGATGATCTGGCGTTGCATCTGGACGACGAAGCGCTGCTCGTCGAACTCCGGGCGCAGCTGGGCTACCACCGGCCATACCGCGCGCAGATCGTCGGCCTTGGTAATAGTGCGGATCACCGCCATCGTCGGCCTCAGTTCCAGTCGAACAGTTTCCAGTACACCTTCGCGTCCTTGGAGGACTCATCCGGGAACCCGTCGCCGTTGTCGTCCATCAGGTAGTAGCTCGCTCCGCGCTTCGGCGTGACTTTGACCACCTTCAACTGGCCGCTGACGCGATATTCCTGAATCACATCGCCATTGTCCTGGACGCTTTCGATCACCTCAGCGTTGCGCAGGTCGGCGGTCGGATCATTCGGGTCAGGCTGGACGCCGGTGCTGGCGCAGCCGGCCAGCGCAACGGAAAGCGCGAGCAACAGGGTCGGTACGGTACGCATGGCGCGTGTCTCCAGGTGGCGTTTGAGGTCAGCTGCATGCCGTTTCCCGGTTCAGGATAGCGCGCATGCGGGGACGCGGCTCGCCCGACAAGTAGAATCACCGTATGAAAAGACTAGTGCTGATCGATGGCTCCAGCTACCTCTACCGCGCCTTCCACGCGTTGCCGCCGCTGACCAATGCCGACGATGAACCGACTGGCGCGTTGTTCGGCGTGGTCAACATGCTGCGCGCAACACTGAAGGAGAACCCCGACTACGTTGCCTTCGTGCTCGATGCGCCGGGTAAGACCTTCCGCGACGACCTCGATCCCGAGTACAAGGCCAACCGGCCGCCGATGCCGGACGATCTGCGGCCGCAAGTGCAGCCAATGTGCGACATCGTGCACGCACTGGGGATCGACATCATTCGCATTGACGGCGTTGAGGCCGACGACGTGATCGGCACGCTGGCGGTGCAGGCAGCCGACGCCGGCATCGACGTGACCATCTCCACCAGCGACAAGGACTTTGCCCAGCTGGTGCGCAGCGCGCATGACGGCAATGGCGATTCGCGTGCCGGCATCGCGCTGGTCAACACGATGAGTGGCAGCCGGTTGGACAACGACGAGGCCGTGATCGAGAAGTACGGCGTGCGCGCGGACCAGATCATCGACTATCTGGCGTTGATGGGCGATAAGGTCGACAACATCCCCGGCGTCGACAAATGCGGACCCAAAACCGCTGCCAAGTGGCTGGCCGAGTACGACAGTCTGGACGGTGTCATCGGCAATGCGGACAAGATCAAGGGCAAGATCGGCGAGAACCTGCGCGCAACCCTGGATCGCCTGCCGCTCAACCGCACCCTGACGACTATCAAGCTGGATGTTGATGTCGGTCGTGAGCCGACCGAGCTCTTGCTCCGCGACCAGCACGTCAACGATCTGCGTGGCCTGTACGCGCGCTACGGCTTGAAGCAGTCGCTGCGGGATCTTGAAGGTGCGGAAGGATCTGGCGACGCCACCGCCGATACTGGCAGTGTGCGCAACACGGCGGCCGGTTACGCCCGCACCAACACCGCCGCGTCTGAGGCTCCCGATCCCTCGCTCTCGGCGCCCGGCGAGTACGAGTGCGTGGACACCCGCGAGAAGCTCGATGCCTGGATCGTGCGGTTGCAGGGCGCCGCCGAGTTCGCGTTCGATACCGAAACCGACTCTCTGGACGCGATGCGCGCCAATCTGGTTGGCCTGAGTTTTGCTGTCGAGCCTGGCCGCGCGTGCTACATCCCGATCGGCCACGACTACCCGGGTGCGCCCAACCAGTTGCCGCTGGATGAGGTGCTGGCTGCGGTCCGCGCACTGTTGACGGATCCCGACAAGCGCAAGCTCGGCCAGCACGGCAAATACGACATGCACGTGCTGCGCCGCCACGGCATCCAGGTCCGTGGCTACGCTGACGACACGATGCTGGAAAGCTTCGTCTACAACGCGACCGCCAGCCGCCACGACATGGACTCGCTGGCCCTGCGCTATCTGGGCTACGAGACCACCAAGTACGTCGATGTCGCCGGGAAGGGTGCCAAGCAGATCACCTTCAATCAGGTCGCCGTCGACGACGCGGTGAACTACGCGGCCGAAGACGCGGACATCACCCTGCGTCTGCACCGTGTCCTGTCGGCCAAGTTGGCCGCTGAACCAACGCTGGACAAGGTCTACCGCGAGATCGAGATGCCGCTGGTGCCGGTGCTGGAGCGTATCGAAGCCAACGGCGTGCTGGTCGACGCGGATGAGCTGCGCCGCCAGTCAGCCGACCTGGGCAGGCGCATGCTGGACGCGCAGCAGAAAGCGACCGCGCTGGCCGGGCGCACGTTCAACCTCGACTCGCCCAAGCAGGTCGGGGCGCTGTTGTTCGACGAGCTCAAGCTGCCGGCGCTGGTGAAGACGCCCAAAGGCCAGCCGTCGGCCAACGAGGAGGCACTGGAGGCGATTGCGGACCAGCACGAGCTGCCGCGCGTGATCCTCGACTACCGCAGCTTGGCCAAGCTACGCAGCACCTACACCGACAAGCTGCCGCAGATGATCAACCCGGAGACCGGACGTGTGCACACCAGCTATCACCAAGCCGGCGCCGCCACCGGGCGACTGTCCTCCAGCGATCCCAATCTGCAGAACATCCCGATTCGTACCGTCGACGGCCGTCACATCCGCACCGCCTTCATAGCGCCCGAGGGCCGCCGGATCGTCGCCTGTGACTACTCCCAGATCGAACTGCGGATCATGGCCCACCTGTCCGGCGATGAAGGTCTGCTGCGTGCGTTCGCGGCCGGCGCCGACATCCACAAAGCAACTGCTGCGGAAGTGTTCGGCAAAACGATCGAAGAGGTCGGCAGCGACGAGCGCCGTGCCGCCAAGGCGATCAACTTTGGCCTGATGTACGGCATGAGCGCCTTCGGTCTGGCCAAGCAGCTGGGCGTGTCGCGTGGCGACGCGCAGGACTACATCGGCCTGTATTTCGCCCGCTATCCGGGCGTGCGCGAATTCATGGACAACACCCGTGCGCAGGCGGCTGAGCGCGGATACGTCGAGACGGTGTTCGGCCGACGCCTGTATCTGGACAACATCCATTCCCGCAACCAGGGCCTGCGTGCCGGTGCCGAGCGCGCGGCGATCAACGCGCCCATGCAGGGCACGGCCGCGGACGTCATCAAGCGCGCGATGATCCAGATCCACGACTGGTTGGCCGACCACGCGGATCGCGCTCTGATGATCATGCAGGTGCACGATGAGCTGGTGTTCGAGGTCGATGCTGATTTTGTTGACGAGCTGCTGGAGCAGGTCGTCGCACGAATGGTCGGTGCTGCCGATTTGCGGGTCCCGCTGCTTGTAGAAAGTGGCGTCGGCCTCAACTGGGACGAGGCGCATTGACCGGGGCGCGCGCATGCCCCGCCAGCCGCTGTGGAATTGCCCGCCGACTGTTTCGGCAAATTTTCCCCATTCAGCGTTATAACGTTATTTTAACAGCAGGTTCGACGAAGTTACGGCGATGAATCCCTCCTGAATCTGTTCCGTTTGGTGACCGGATCTTCACGAACCATCAATACGAATAGTGGTCATATGCTCGCGACAGGTGCAACGCCTGTCGCAGATCTCTCCCTCCCCTGGAGTGATCCCGGAGCGAAGGCCAATCCCCAGGCCCAGCTCCACCAGCCCCGCCGGCCTCCCCCTGCCTGCGGGGCTTTTTTTTGTCTGGTGTACCTTTCGTTTGTGACAGCTGTCGTCGCTCTGGAGTACGCCCATAGGGAGTTCGGTCGATGTCGAGCCTGTTCGAAATGTCGCTTCCGTGGTGGCAACTGGTGCTGCGCTCGGTGGCCGTCTACATCGCCGTGATGCTGCTGATCCGTCTTTCCGGTAAGCGAGCGGTCGGGCAGTTCACTCCGTTTGACCTGGTGTTGCTGATTCTGGTCGGCAATGCCGTGCAAAACGGCATGAACGGCGGCGACAACTCCCTGACCGGCGCCATGCTGCTTGCGCTCAGCCTGATGGCACTGAACTACCTGGTGGCGTGGTTGACGGCCCGCTACCCGCCCATGCGCCGGCTGATCGAAGGCAGTCCGGTTGAACTCGCCCGTGACGGCCATATCCACCGGGACGTGCTCAGACGTGAGCTGGTCAGCCGGGCCGATTTCGACAAAGCGATGCGCGAGGCCGGTTGTACCGAGCTGGACCACATCAAGCTGGCACTGTTGGAAACCAACGGCCACATCTCGATCATGACCTACCGCGATGAGCAGGGCTGACAGCGGGGCGCGCCGGCTCGATCAGCCCAGTTCACCCAACCAGTCGCGCGGGCGGAGGTAGTCCGCCAACCGTGCCTCAGCGCTATCGGCTTCCGGGGTATAGCCGTACTCCCAGCGCACCAGCGGTGGCAAGCTCATCAGAATCGACTCGCTGCGCCCGCCAGACTGCAGGCCGAACAGCGTGCCACGGTCGAGCACCAGATTGAACTCGACATAGCGTCCGCGGCGATACAGCTGGAACTGACGCTCGTCGTCGCCGTACTGAGTGTGCTTGCGTCGCTCCACGATCGGCAGATAGGCATCCAGGAAGCCATCGCCGACTGCGCGCATGTAGCTGAAGTCCTGCTCAAAGTCCTGACTCAGGTCGTCGAAGAACAGCCCGCCAACACCACGGGTTTCGTTGCGGTGTTTGACGAAAAAATAGTCATCGCACCAGCGCTTGTGTTCCTCATACCGGGCGGCGCCCCCAAACGGCTCGCACAGCTCGCGTGCGGTGCGGTGCCAATGCAGTACGTCCTCATCGACCGGGTAGAACGGTGTCAGATCGAAACCACCGCCGAACCACGACGCCACCGTCTCGCCATCGCGCATGGCGCGAAAATGGCGCACGTTGGCGTGGGTTGTCGGCAGATATGGGTTGCGCGGATGGAACACCAGCGACACGCCGATCGCGCGCCAGGCGGCCCCGGCAAGTTCCGGGCGGTTGGCGCTGGCCGATGGTGGAAGGGTGCTGCCAGAGACATCCGAAAATCCGATGCCTGCCTGCTCAAACACGCCATCACCGCGCAGGATCCGGGTACGCCCGCCGCCGCCTTCGGCGCGAGTCCAGTTGTCTTCGCTGAAGCGTGCGCTGCCATCGGCTGTTTCGACCGCGGCGCATATGCGGTCCTGCAAACCAGTAAGGTATTCGCGGACGCGCTGGAAGTCGTGGTCGGATTCGGTGTGGGCGGTGGAATTATTCATCCGCCCATTCTAGGCGAGACGTGGCAGCCCGGCAGCCACGCTTACGGCAGAGTGATGGTCACGTGCGCGGTTTTGCCGGGCATCTGCACGACCTGCTGGTACTCGGCCAATCGCTTCTCGGTGTCACGTCCCAACAGCCCATTGAGGGTGAAGTACGCGCCCAGTCCGAGGACGGCGAACACCGCCACAGGAGCCCACAGCGGCATCACGCGCCGCAGTGCGTGAACGATCCGGTCCGGTGGCGCCCAGTGAGGTGCAAAGCCGGTGCGCTTTCCCTTCAGGAAGACAATCTCGTCACCCAGGCGGGCGACCAGATAGCCCAGCTTCTCCGGGCCTTCCAAGCGGTATTTGCCCTCAAAACCCAGCAGCAGGCAGTAGTGGTAGACCTCAAGCGAAGGCAGACGCGGAGCACCCTGCGCACGCAACTCTTCAAGGCGGTCGAAAAAGTGCTCACCGGCCAGATGCTCGCCAAACAGGCGCAACTGCAACGGGTTGCGCTCCCACTCTTCGCGCAACGCCGAAGGCTGGGTCAGCATCGCCTCGTCAACCGCGGCGCAGAAAGCGTACTTCGCGGCGTAGATATCCTCCGAGGAGATGTCCAACTTCGCCGCCCCGCACTCGACGCCTTCCAGAAAGCGTTGGATCGCAGCGACAAAGCTGCTCTCGTTGCCGGGTAACTGGCCACGTTTGAGCAACATCAGCAGATAGAAACCGTCGGCCATCAGCTCCAGCAAGCTGCGCGGTGATGGCGTGCCGGAAGCCGGAGCGGCAGCGTGTCCCGGCCCGAGAGAGGGCATGCGTTGCGGAACCGGAGAGTTGGGATAGGTCATGGCGTCCTGCCTAGAATAAGTGGGGCGCGTCAGGGGGTGAGGGCGATCAGTTCCAGCTTCAGCTCACGCACACCGGAGGGCACGTAGATCATCAGTGACTGGGACTTGAGCATGCGCTCGTAGAGAGGGCCACGCGCTTCGATCGCGAAGTACTGGGCGCCCGGGCGAACCGGAATCGCGGCGGGAACCTGCGCGGCGTGCGACAACTTGACGCCTGGCAGTGCAGACAACACGCACTTGTCCACGTCGTCCGGCGCGCCGACCTTGAAGCGAACGGGCACACTCTGAACCAGCTCCGGGCCGGGCATGTCGGCGCTGACGCTGAGGTAGAACGCCGACTTCTCGTCGATCCGCTGCGAATCCAGCCGGCCAAGATGGAACGACGGCTTGACCTCGTTCAACGTGATCTTGAAGTAGCGCGCCGAGATCACGGTGTCCAGAAGCTCGCGCACGATTTCGAAAATTCGGTCAAAGCCGGCTTCCGGCTGAGCGTGCTGGTAGCTGGGGAGGTCGGCGAGGGTGTAGCTGCGCGAAAACGTCAGCAGTCCACCCGCCAGTCGTAGCAGTTCCTGATGCAATCGCTCCGGGTGCAAGCCCGGGTGGCGGAAAAGGTGCGACAGAGAAGCGAACGCGCTGTTGATCGTGTGCAACAGCCAGAACGACGCGATGTCGCCCGAGCGGAACTCGACCACCGACTGCGATGGCTCGCGGTGCAATCCGTACAGCGCGTCGGCCTTGGCCTGCATGCTGTCTAGCAGCCGTCGCAACTGCAGTTGCAGCTGGGGCGCCGATCCGAGGCTGAGGCCGGGAGCAATGAAGGCCTGGTCGACCTCGAACCCACCGGTGGGGCTGCGACGAATCCGCGCAACCGGGACACTTACGTAGGGGTCGCGCGGGTCATCGTCACGCAGCAAGCGTACGTTCTTGCGCAGGTAAGCCAGTTCGGCCTCGCTGGCATCGGTGTACAAATCGGAGGTGGACCGGTTCACCTGCATGTAGCGGGTGTTGCCGTTGCCATCGACATCGTTGGCGCAATTGCCGCCGTGTTCCTTCAGCAGCGGAAGCGCCAAGTGGATCGTTGTGCTCTGCACGCCTTCCGGCAGGCCTTCCAAGGACAGTGCCTCAGGCAGGACGTCATCGCCGGGCGCGTTGTAGAACTCGCCGTCCGGGAACACCACCGCCAATTGCTGGGCACGCAATGTTCCGGAAGTTAGCGCCTGAACGTCAAACTCGGCCTGACGCACGCCCCACGCATACGGCGCAATGGTCGTGGCCATTCGCTGGACGCGGGCCTCGTGGTAAGCGTCCTGGCGCTGGAAATGCTGCGGACGCAAAAACAGTCCTTCGCCCCAGAAAACCTTCGACATCACGCTCATGCTTTACTTGATCCTTGGTAAATCCCGGCGATCCGTCCGCCAGCGGCGCAGATTACACCATGTCCCCGTAGACGGCCTTGAGCAGTAACGCTCATCGGCGTGCCGGGGCGCACTGGCTGGATGACAGGTTGTGCGACGGTGAAGAGAGTTTGGTCGTCAGCGCGGGGCTTGCGGTCGTCATAGCGCACCCGTGCAAACCAATGGTGATGCCTTCAGAAGCCGCTTGCTTCGCATCGAAGGTGAATCGCCAGCGGTTCGCCGCCGGGACACGGAACAGGCTGACAACGCCCAGATGGGTGCCGTCCAGCGGAAGGGTCTCCACGACCTCGTGGCGCTTGCCGGGGGTGAGCAGGAACTCGGTTACCGAGATCAAATCGTCGCCAAGCACATCGCGCTCGCGCTGCTCATCGAGGAAAACATCGAACGCGGCTTCTTCAAAACGCTTTCCGCTACGCAATTGATACACGCGCACCACCAACGCTGCCGCGCGGGTGCTGTCGCCTGAGTTGAGGTTGTCGCCGGCGTACAGCCGCAGTGGAAGCTCGATCGGCTTCGCCTCCCCCTGCTTCAGTCCGACCGCTGCCATCGTCTTGCCGAAGGCCTCTTTAACGTTCTCGGCTTGAGTCGGGCAACCGGATAGAAGCAGGCAGCTGAGAACGATTAGTCCGTATGCCCAGCCACGTGCGCGCAGGCGCGACACAGGATGGATGCTCGACTTCGGGGATGACGGGGAAACAGCGTCCATTGCGTACGACTCCATTCGAAAGGCGCCCCTCCGCCGCAGGGAGGAAAAGGCATGCGCGGCGCCGACTTGGCACAGCGGTCGGTCTGGTGAACAATATGCCCCGTTGCGACCAGCTTGACTGCCGGGCGCGTAGGCTACTATATCCAACCCCAGAGTCATCAAGTGCACATCGCTTGATCCGATGGAGATCAGATCGCAATGTCTGTGCGTACCCACAAGGAGAGTGTCGAATGAATCCGTTTTCCCCCACTGTTTGCAGGCTGCTGGCTGTCGCCGCGCTTGCGTCAGGTCTTGCCGCGTGTGACTCGATGCCCGCCAAGGGTGAGGCTTACGCCACTGTGCTCAACAATGCTGAAGCCGCTGTCCGCTCTGGCAAAGTCGATTCCGCACTGGTGAGCTTCGACGAAGCAGCCAAGGCCGATCCGACCAGCAAGGAGCCGTGGGTGCGTATGGCCCAGCTGCACTTTGACGCTGGCAACGATGGCCGCGCGATCGTCGCAGCGGAAGAAGTGCTTCAGCGCGACCCCAACGATCAGGTCGCGGACAGCGTTTTGACCGTCGCGGGTTTGCGGATCGCCTCCGAGTCGCTGCAGCGTCTGCAGAGCGCAGGTGCGCTTGCGTCGCCGACGGCCCGCATCGAGGCTGAGCGTCTGGCAGCAACCATGCGTGCGACCATGGGTGACAGCATCCTCAACACCGGAGCGCCCGCTCACAAGCCCAAGCCGACGCGGCCAACCAGCAGGCCTTCGACCCCGAACAGGCCTGCAACTCCTGAGCCGCCCGCCAAGCCGGAAATCAAGAACCCGTTCGGCTGAGCCGCTACCACCGCATGCAATCGTCAGGGAGACGATGAAGATGGCAAAGAAGGAAAGCATCCAGAAGCGTCTGGAAAAAATTCGTCCTCCGCGCGTTCAGCTCACCTATGACGTTGAAATTGGTGATGCGATCGAGCAGAAGGAGATTCCGTTCGTGGTGGGCGTACTGGGTGACTTCAGCGGCCAGACCGAGCATGCGCTGCCAAAACTGAAGGACCGCAAGTTCGTCAACGTCGACCTCGATAACTTCGACGAAGTTGTCGCCGGCATTGCGCCGCGCGCTGCGTTCCGGGTCGATAACAAGCTGTCAGACCGGGGTGGCAAGTTTTCGGTCGAGCTGAAGTTCGAGTCGATCGACGACTTCCGCCCGGAAGCCGTGGTCCAGCAGGTTGAGCCGCTGCGCAAGCTGCTCGAAGCGCGCTCCAAGCTTGCCGACCTGCGCAACAAGGTAGCCGGCAACGAGAAGCTGGAAGATCTGCTCACCGATGTCCTGGCCAATACCGAGAAGCTCAAGCAGCTCGGTCAGAACGACACGGCCGACGAGGAATAATGCGATGAATGCACAGGCAAGCGCCGCACCAGCACAGGCCGCGACCGCCGAACCCGGTCTGCTCGACCAGATTGTCGAGCAGAGCAAGGTCGCGCGTTCCGATTCCGAGCGCGAGCGCGCACGCGACATCATCTCCGAGCTGGCCCGCGAAGTGCTCAAGGGCACCGTGGTCATCTCGGAGAACCTCAACCTGACCCTCGACGCACGTGTCGCCGAGTTGGACAGGATGATCTCCGAGCAGCTGGACGCGGTGATGCATGCACCCGAGTTCCAGCAGCTGGAAGCCACCTGGCGCGGTCTGCATTATCTGTGCAGCCAGACGTCCACCGGCACCCAGATGAAGATCAAACTGCTTAACGCGCCCAAGAAGGACGTGGTCAAGGACTTCAAGTCCGCGATCGACTTCGATCAGAGCGCGTTGTTCAAAAAGGTCTACGAGGAAGAGTTCGGCACCTTCGGTGGCTCGCCCTTCGGTGCGCTGCTGGGCGATTACACCATCGGTCGCCAGCCGCAGGACATGTACTTCATCGAGCAGATGTCGCACGTTGCCGCTGCCGCCCACGCGCCGTTTATCTCGGCCGCCAGCGAAGACATGTTCGGGCTGGAAAGCTTCACCGACATGGGCAAGCCGCGCGACATGGCCAAGGTGTTCGATACTGTCGAATACGCCAAGTGGAAGTCGTTCCGCGAGTCCGAAGACAGCCGTTACGTGGGCCTCACCGCACCGCGTTTCCTCGGCCGCCTACCGTACAACCCGAAAGACGGCACCACGGTGGAAGGGTTCAACTACGTCGAGGACGTGGATGGCAACGACCACACCAAGTATCTGTGGTGCAACACCGCTTATGCATTCGGCGCGCGCCTGACCAAGGCGTTCGAGGACTTCGGCTGGTGCGCCGCGATTCGTGGCGTAGAGGGTGGTGGTCTGGTCGAAGACCTGCCGACGCATACCTTCCGCACCGACGATGGCGAGGTCGCACTGAAGTGCCCGACCGAAGTTGCGATCACCGACCGGCGCGAGAAGGAGCTGTCCGACCTTGGCTTCATCCCGCTGGTGCATTGCAAGAACACCGACTACGCCGCATTCTTTGGCGCACAGTCGGCGCAGAAGCCGAAGAAGTACAACACCGACGCGGCCAATGCGAACGCGTCGCTGTCTTCGCAATTGCAGTACATGTTTGCCGTCTCACGCGTCGCCCATTACCTCAAGGCAATGATGCGGGAGAAGGTCGGCAGTTTTGCCTCGGCAGGTAATGTCGAGGATTTCCTCAACCGGTGGATTGCGCAGTACGTGTTGTTGGATGACAACGCAACGCAGGAAGCGAAAGCGCAATTCCCACTGCGAGAGGCTTCGGTGCAGGTGTCGGAAGTACCAGGAAAGCCCGGTGTCTATCGGGCCGTGTCCTTCCTTCGCCCGCATTTCCAGCTCGACGAGTTGTCGGTGTCACTGCGTCTTGTAGCCGAGCTTCCATCCGGTTCCAAGAAGTAACCGCAGCTCGAGTGCTGTCAGGCGGCCATAACCAAGGGGCAGAGATCCCGAAGACGGTGGTCGCTCGTATTGGCTTCAAATAGTTGTAGTACGAACGATGCCGGGTTTCGACCCGGCTCCAACTCTCACGGAAGAACGGAACAAAAGGAAACCAGATCATGCAGCACGCATTTATTAGCATTGACACCATCAAGGGTGAGTCCAAGGACGCTGAGCACAAAGACTGGATCGAGATCGAGTCTTTCAATCAGGATGTCCTGCAGCCGCGTTCGGCTACTGCGTCCAGCGCAGGTGGCACCACCGCAGCACGCGTGGAAATGACCCCGATCGAGATCAACAAGCGTATTGATATCGCTTCGACGGCTCTGTTCCAGGCTTGCGCAAACGGCACCACGTTCCCCAAGGCACGCATCGAGTTCATGCGCGCTGACAAGGACGGCAATGCGATCAATTACTACACGATCGAACTGCTGAACGTGCTGGTGCACCGCGTCTCCACCGCACTGGGTCACGACGGCATGCCGTCTGAGCAGGTGCAGTTGAGCTTCGGCGCGATCAAGTGGTCCTACACCCAGCAGAAGCAGGGTGGCGGCGTCGGCGGCAAGACCGTTGCGCAGTGGAGCAACACCAACAACAAGCCGACCTACACCGTCGCTTGATTGTTGTAAAACCCTGATGGGTTGGTGCGATGGCGGCCTTGGGGTCGCCATCGCATTGTAGTTTCGGGCTGCACCCTGCGCCCGGGTATCGGCGTTGGCAGACAGGACACCATGAAAGGATTCGAACCGAGCCTGCTGGAGAAACTGTTTGACGACCAGCCCCGCGTAGCCGCAACCAGCGGTATCTTCAAGTCGATGTCGCTTGATCAGTACAAGGAATCGGTCGCCCGCGACCTGGAAGGCCTGCTCAACAGCCGTGCCGCCTTTACCGAAGAAGACCTGAAGGACTACCCCAACTGTCGCAACTCGCTGATGACCTATGGCTTGCGCGACTTTTCCACAATGAGCCTCGCCAACGGTCACGACCGTGCAGCAGTTTGTCGTTCCCTGGAACAGGCGATTGGTCGCCATGAACCGCGTTTGCACAATGTGCGCGTGACGCTGGAAGGCAACGGCCGTGCGGTCGGAGGCCTGCATTTCTCCATCCACGGGTTGTTGGACATCCGTCCGGCGCGCGAGCCGATCAGTTTTGACGCAATGCTGCAGCCGACGACGCTGCAGTACTCTGTGAGCAGACTTCGCCGCACCGCGGCCTGACCGGGTGCACTGCTGATGGAAGATCTGCTTCCCTATTACGAACGTGAGCTGGGCTATCTTCGTCGCCACGGGCGCGAGTTTGCCGAGCGCTACCCCAAAATCGCCGGGCGCCTGCTGCTATCAGCTGATGGCAGTCAGGACCCGCACGTTGAGCGCCTGATTGAATCCTTCGCGCTGCTCAGCGCGCGTACCAACAAGAAAATCGAGGACGAATACCCGGAGTTTACCGAGGCGCTGCTGGAGGTCATGTACCCCCATTACCTGCGCCCGTTCCCGTCGTGCTCGATCGCCCGCTTCGACATGGGACCTGCACTGGCCCAGCTCAGCGCACCGGTGGTATTGCCACGCGACACGCTGCTGCATTCGCGCTCCGTGCGTGGGGTAAGTTGCCGTTTTCGTTCCGCCTATGACGTGGTGCTTGCACCGATCCGTCTGAAAGAGGCGCGATTCCGCGCGATCGCCGAAGCGCCGATGGCGACCGCGCTTCCTGGGGGCTGCGGTGGCCAGATATCGTTGAGCTTCGAACTTCTGGGAGAGCATCAACAGCTGGCCGCACTCGGGCTGGATACGTTGCGGTTGTTCACCGAAGGCGAGGCGAGCTTCTGTGCGGCATTGCGCGACACGTTGGCGTTCGGCATCCGGGCGGCCTACGTGGAGCAGTCCGGTAGCGGGCGCTGGCAAGCGCTGCCGAAATCCCCGTTGAGCCAAGCGGGGTTCTCCGAGGAGGAGTCGCTGATCGACTATCCGGAGCGCTCACATCCCGCCTACCGCCTGTTGACCGAGCTGTTCGGTTTTTCCGAGAAGTTCGGTTTCTTCGACCTGGATCTGAAGCCGTTGCACGGGCGAGCCGGCGCCGCTTTCACCGTGCACCTCGTGCTTGCCGCAAAGCCGGCCGACGCAGCGGTGACGCGGGTGCTGGAAGGCTTGTCCGCCAGTAACGTCCTGCTCGGCTGCACACCGATCGTGAACCTGTTCGCCCAGCACGGTGAACCGATTCGTGTGACCCATCGAACCACGGCTTATCCGGTCGTGGCCGACGCCCGCCGCGCGTTTGCCTATGAGGTGGTCTCGATCGACTCGGTCAAGCGAATCCGCCAGACCGCGCAAGGCGAGAAGATCACCGAGTTCCGCCCGTTCTATTCGCTTCAACACGGTCAGTTGCCCGACGAGTCAGGCCACTACTGGTTTGCCCACCGCGACGAGCAGATTGCCCGCAGTAGCCCGGGCTTTGAAACCGAGCTGTCGTTCGTTGATCTGGACTTCAACCCGGTACAGCCTCAGACCGACGTGGTCAGCCTGGAGCTGACCTGCAGCAATCGCGATCTTCCCAGCTTTCTCGCCTATGGCGTGCAGGGTGGCGACCTCACGATGGAGGGTGGTGGTCCGGCGCGGGCGATCTCGATGCTGCGCAAACCTACCCGACCAATGCGCTTCGATCGTGGTCGCGGAGCGCAGTGGCGGTTGGTGTCACATCTGACGCTCAACCACCTCTCGTTGAGCCGTGACGGCCTGCCCGCATTGAAGGAAATGCTGCGCCTGTATGACATCGCGCGCACCAGCACCTCCGGCCGCCAGATCGACGGAATTATTTCGCTTGAGCATCTCGCGGCGACCGCTTGGCTGCCGGGCAAGCATTTCGCCAGCGTCGTGCGCGGCATCGAGATTCGTCTGGGCATCGATGAGGCGGCATTTGTTGGCCACGGGCTCGCCGCGTTTACGCGCGTACTGGATCACTTTTTTGGTCTGTACGTGCACGCCAACAGCTTTACCCAACTGACCGTATTGTCTGCGGACAGCGGCGAGGAACTGATCCGATGCGAACCTCGCAGCGGCGAATCGATCCTGGTGTAGCCCAGCAGCTGCTCTCGGATCCGCATCGCTTCGAGTTTTTTCAAGCATTGCGGATTTTGGAGCGGCTGTATATCCGCCAAGGCGATCGGCCGGGCGAGGTAGTGGCACAGCGCCTGCGTTTTGGCACATCCATGTCGCTCGGCTTCCCGGCCAGTCAGATCGAATCAGCCGCCGCGTTCTCCCGCGATGGCACAGCGTTGGATCGCGACAGTGCGGTCGAACATGCGATCACCATGGAGGAGCTGGGCGAGATCCACATCGTCCCTGGCTTCATGGGCATGTTGGGGAGTCATGGCGTCTTGCCTCTGCACTACACCGAGGCACTGGGAGAGCGCGAAACCTACCAGCGCGATCGCACGCCCCGTGCCTTCCTGAATATTTTCGGTAACCGGGCGGTAGCGCTGCACTATGCGGCGTGGAAGAAGCACCGGTTGGCGTTGCAGTACGAGCTGGATGGCGATGAGCGCTTCCTTCCGCTCGTGCTTTCGCTCGCTGGAATGGGGATGAAAGGGTTGCGCGGGCGCATGGAGGGCAACGGCAGCGACGTGTTCGACCACGCGGTTGCCCACTATGCCGGGGCGATCCGTCAACGACCGCTCTCTGCGACGATGCTGCAGCGGATCCTTTCGGACTACTTTCGCGCACCACTGAGAGTTCAGCAGTTTGTCGGAGCCTGGTATCGCGTTCCCGACGCGCAGCAGACCCAGCTCGGTGTGGGCAATGCCGCGCTGGGCAGTACCGCACTGGCGGGCAACCGCGTGTGGCAGCGTGATCTGAAAATGCGCATTTGGATCGGTCCGCTGGACCGCGCCAAATTTGACGACTTTCTGCCCGGTCGCAGTGGCGCCAAGGCTTTGGCAAAATGGCTGACCCTGTTGACCGGCAGCACGCTTGAATACGAAGTGTGTCTGAGCCTGAAACCCAAATATCTGAACGGCATCGGGCTGGACGAAAACACCGGATGCCAACTCGGCTTTGACAGCTACCTGTGCTCGCGACCGCCCGAGGCGCCGCGTTCGGATACCCGCTACGGCATCCACACCTTGCAATAACGACGGCTCGCCACAGCCGCCTACCCTGGAAACGACATCGCATGGATCGCAACGCATGAATACCAATCTGAAGACCCTGATCAGCAAGCTCAACGACACCTGCCGTCAGTCCGCGGAACGAGCGGCGAATTTGTGCATGGCGCGCGGCAACTACGAAGTTGATCTGGAGCACCTGTTTCTGGCGCTGCTCGAACACCCCAAGGGTGACGTCGCACTGATTGCACAACGCAGCGGCATCGGCGTCGACAGCCTTCGTAAGGATCTGGAAGGCGAGATCGGGCGGTTCAAGAAGGGCAACACACGCACGCCGGTGTTCTCCCAGCATTTGCCGACGTTGTTCCAGCATGCCTGGTTGCTCGCATCGCTCGATTCGCAGAGCACGCGCATCCGCGGTGGACACCTGCTGCTCGCGCTGCTGACCGAGCCTGGCCTGTCCCAACTCGCCTACCGCGGTTCCGGGCAGTTCGTGAAGATCAAGCGTGACGAACTGAAGCACAATTTCGCCAAGCTGACCGAAGGCTCCAGCGAGGCGGGTGATGTCCGTTTCGCTGATGCAGACGCGGATCCGGATGGCGAAACCAACCCCGCCGATGCCGATCCGGGCCTGTCGCGGACGCCGGCGTTGGATCAGTACACCACCAACCTGACCCAGCGCGCCCGCGACGGTCATCTGGATCCGGTCGTCGGTCGCGATGCCGAGATCCGGCAGATGGTCGACATCCTCCTACGGCGCAGGCAGAACAATCCGATCCTCACCGGTGAAGCCGGTGTCGGCAAGACGGCCGTAGTGGAAGGGCTTGCGCTGCGGATCGCCACGGCAGACGTGCCCGAGGTGTTGCAGGCAGTGGAACTGCACACACTCGACATGGGCCTGTTGCAGGCTGGCGCCAGCGTCAAGGGCGAGTTCGAGAACCGGCTCAAGAACGTAATCGACGAGGTCAAGAAGAGCCCGCACCCGATCGTGCTGTTCATCGACGAGGCACACACCATGATCGGGGCCGGCGGGCAGGCCGGTCAGAGCGATGCTGCGAACCTGTTGAAGCCCGCACTCGCCCGCGGCGAGTTGCGCACCATCGCCGCGACCACTTGGTCGGAATACAAAAAGTACTTCGAGAAAGATGCGGCGCTCGCACGGCGCTTCCAGGTGGTCAAGATCGAGGAGCCGACCGAGGTGCTGTGCGCGGCCATGTTGCGCGGCATGGTGCCGTTGATGGAGAAGCATTTCGGCATCCGCGTCATGGACGAGGCGATCACCGAGGCCGTGCGCCTGTCGCACCGCTACATCAGCGGCCGGCAGCTGCCGGACAAGGCAGTCAGCGTGCTCGACACTGCGTGTGCAAAGGTCGCCCTTGGCCAGAGCGCGACGCCAGCGATCATCGAGGACACCCGCAAGCATCTGGACCGCCTGGATGCCGAGCTGTTGGCACTGCGTCGTGAGAGCGCAGCGGGCGCACGCCATGACGAGCGACTGGATGAGCTGACCCGACTGCACGCGGAGGCCACCGCTGTGCTCGAGGAAAACCGCAAGCGACTTGTCGTAGAGAGCGAGCTGGCGAAGAAAATCCACAAATTGCGCGAGAGTCTGGAAGCTGATGCACAGACCGCCGCGGGTGATACGTCTGACGCCACCAGCGCCGCGGTTGCTGATGACACGGCTGCTGCTGGCGATGGCGACACGGCAGTTGCGGCTCCCCCCAAGGCACTGAAAACCGCCAAGGCGGGTGCGAAGAAGAGTGCTTCTGCCGCCAACCCAAAGATTGCCGAACTGGATCTTCTCCTGAGCGAGCTGCGTGCGCTGCAGGGCGAGACGCCGATGGTGCCGTTGCAGGTGGATGGCGGTGTGGTGGCGGAGATTGTCAGCGCTTGGACCGGTGTGCCGCTTGGACGCATGGTCAAGGACGAGATCCGCACCGTCCGCAACCTGAGCCCGCTGCTGGCCGAGCGCGTCATCGGGCAGGACCACGCACTGGATGCCGTCGCGCAGCGCGTGCGCACCGCGTCCGCGAAGCTGGAAGATCCAAACAAGCCGCGCGGCGTCTTCATGTTCATCGGCCCATCCGGGGTCGGCAAGACCGAGACTGCTTTGGCGCTGGCTGACATCCTCTACGGCGGTGAACGCAAGCTGATCACCATCAACATGAGCGAATATCAGGAAGCGCACAGCGTGTCCGGCCTGAAGGGCTCGCCCCCGGGCTACGTCGGCTACGGCGAGGGCGGTGTGCTGACCGAAGCGGTGCGTCGCAACCCGTACTCGGTGGTGTTGCTGGACGAGGTCGAGAAGGCCCATCCGGACGTTCTGGAGATGTTTTTCCAGGTATTCGACAAAGGCCAGATGGAGGACGCAGAGGGTCGCGAGATCGATTTCCGCAACACCCTGATCATTTTGACTAGCAACATCGGCTCAAGTCAGATCATGCAGTCCTGCCTCAACGTCGCGGCGGCGGAGTTGCCTGCGTCCGATGACCTCGCCGAGGCGCTGCGACCGGTGCTGATGAAGAGCTTCAAGCCCGCGTTCCTGGGCCGGATGAAGGTGGTGCCGTTCTATCCGATCAGCGACGAAGTGCTGGTGCGCATCATCGATCTCAAGCTGGGCCGCATCCGTGACCGGATCTCCGCCAACCACAAGGCCGTGTTCGAGTGGAACGAGAGCCTGGTGGAAGCAGTTCTGCAGCGTTGCACCGAGGTCGACTCGGGGGCGCGAAATGTCGATCACATTCTCAACGGCACCTTGTTGCCGGAGATCGCGGAGTCGGTGTTGGCGAAGATGGCGGAAGGCGAAGGCATCGGTCGCATCAAGGTGTCGGCCGATAAGAAGGGCAACTTTCGCTACAAAATGCAGTGATGGAGTGATCCGATGAGACCCCATATGAGCGTATTTTCCCGGCTCGCTTTCGCCGCCGCCTTGATCATGGTTGCCGGCGGCGGGTGCGCCTCCGCCTCCGAGCCCGTGGTCGGCAACGACCCATCGAAGTGGGAGCTGCCGGCCGTCGACACCACCGATCCGTTCCGGATCACGGTGGCGCGGCTGCTCAGCCTCTCGGCAGGTACGCCGACCAGTCCGCCACTACCGAGTTGGAGTGAGGAAACGACCACCCGCATGGGTCGCGAACAGGCCAGTCTGTATATCGCCGGCGTCTTGGACAGCGGCGAGCAGGAGCAGTGGTGCATCGCCCAGTCCGGCGTTCCGCCGCATGAGGTGGATCAGGCCCTGTTGCGGACTCTGGAGGGAGTGTCTGGTACCGGTAACGCGGCAGCCGCGTTACGTACCGCAGCAGCAACTCAGTTCCCCTGCAAACCCTGACGGCAAACGCCTGATCCACGGGAAGTCACCACCATAACTCTCAAGGAGCGAGACCATGAGTGCATCATTTGCATCATTGAACCAGTCCTACAACACCTACAATCTGCTTGATACTGCCGAGCTGTACCGTTCATTGGGCTGGGATGACGTCGTCGACAAGCCCGAATGGCAAAACACCTGTGCTGTTCGCATGCATCTTGCGCTGATGGATTCTGCGGTGTTGATTGCCGGTAGATTCCCGGTGCTCAAGGGAACCCACAAGGGTAAGAGCATCGAAGTCAGCCAGAACCGCCTTGCCGAGCGCATCGGGATCAGCGGTACCTTCGGCAAGGCGTTGGTCTTCAGCAACGCCGAATTCATGAAGAAGGAAGGATATAGCCAAGTATTCGGGCGCACCGGAATCGTCTCGTTCCAGCGTATGCCTGGATACCCCGGTGGGCATATCGACCTGCTTGACGCCCGCAGTGAGTGGAACTGCCTTCGTCAGTGCTACTTCGACGCCGGGGAGATCCGTTTCTGGGCTGTTCGTTAGAACAGCGTGCACCCAGTAAATCGCACCATCATTGTTGGGTTCATCATAAAAAGGTGATCGCCTGTCAGGCCTATGTCGGCTAGGGCGCACGTGCATTAGGCCAGCCGCGACTCAGGCGCTTCTAAACCCAGCCCCGAGCCGCCAGCGACACTGGCGGCCCGTCAGCGATCACGAAGTGGTCCAACAACCGCACATCCACCAGCGCCAAAGCTTGTTTCAGCCGGGTTGTGACTGCTCGGTCGGCAGCGCTGGGCTCGGGATTGCCGCTGGGATGATTGTGGCCCACGATGACTGCAGCAGCGTTGTGGGTCAGCGCGCGACGGACGACTTCTCGTGGATGCACTTCGGCACCATCAATGGTGCCGCGGAACAGCTCTTCGAATCCCAACGCACGATGGCGGGTATCGAGGAACAGGACCGCGAATACTTCATGTTCCAGACCGCGCAAGCGTTGCGCGAAATAGCGGCCAGCCGCTTGTGGGTCGGTGAGCGCGATTCCTCGCTCCAGATCCGCCGATAGGTGGCGGTGGCCCAGCTCAAGCGCGGCTGCCAGCAAGCACGCACGGGCTGGGCCCAAGCCGGGCAGAGTCGCGAGCTGAGAGGGCGTGCGCTCCAGCAATGAGCGCAACGGTCCATGCCCGGTGAGCAGTTCGCGCGCAGTAGTCACCGCGTCTCGACCGCGCAGCCCCGAACCCAGAAAAATTGCCACCAGTTCTGCGTCAGACAATGCGCCAGCACCACGGGCGAGCAGCTTTTCACGTGGTCGCTCGCCTGCCGGCCAATCGCGTATGTGCATTGCCTGTTTCCCGAATAAAGGGAAGCGGGGACGGACCAGGTTGCCCAACCTGACGTCACGACGGACCGGGGAAGCCTACCGCGTCGCTCCCGTCCCCACTTCAGTAGCGACACCAGCATGCGTGCCTGCATGTCTGAACAGCATCGGGCAGCCTCGTAGCATCGGGTAAGCTATCTGTCGCATAAGCAGTAGGGGTTTCCCTAACGTGTCAGCACTCGAAGGCCAGAAAATCCTGCTGTGCGTTTGTGGCGGTATCGCGGCGTACAAAGCCGCGGAGCTGACACGCCGCTTGGTTCAAGCGGGCGCGCAGGTACAGGTGGCGATGACTGCCAACGCCACCCACTTTGTTGCGGCAACGACTTTTCAGGCACTGTCCGGTCGTCCCGTACGGACCACACTCTGGGACGACGCAGCAGAGGCTGCGATGGGACACATCGAGCTTGCGCGCTGGCCGGATCGCATCGTAGTCGCGCCGGCTACCGCCAACACGATCGCCAAGCTCGCGTTCGGAATGGCCGATGATCTGGTCAGCACACTCTGTCTGGCAACTGATGCGCCGCTGGCGGTGGCGCCAGCCATGAACCGTCAAATGTGGGCGCATCCCGCCACTCGGGCAAATGTCGACACGTTGCGTGGGCGCGGTGTGTTGGTGCTCGGGCCCGGTGTGGGTGATCAGGCCTGCGGTGAAACCGGTGAAGGACGATTGCTTGAGCCTGACGAGATTGTTGCCGCACTTGCGCAGTGCTCAGCATGAGTGCCTCATTCATGGTCCATCGGCACGTGATTGTGAGCGCGGGCCCCACTTACGAGGACATCGATCCGGTCCGCTATCTGGGCAATCGCAGCAGCGGCAAGATGGGTTTCGCGATTGCAGCCGCTGCCGCGTGCCGCGGCGCTCGAGTAACCCTTGTCGCCGGTCCGGTCGCCTTGGCGACTCCGGGCCAAGGTAGCGGCACATTGACGCGGGTAGATGTGCGATCGGCGGCTCAGATGCGCGCGGCGGTGTTGGACGCATTGCCGGCCGATGTCTACATCGGTGCAGCGGCGGTCGCAGATTTCACGCCCGCCAAAGTTTCGGCCGGGAAGATCAAGAAAACCGCTGGTACTGACGGTTTGACGCTGCAACTCGTACGCACCCGCGACATACTCGCGGATCTTTCGGTTCACCCTGTTCGTCCTGGCCTTTTGGTCGGTTTCGCCGCGGAGACCGACAATGTCGAGCATCATGCGCGCGGCAAGCTGGCGGACAAACGGCTCGATCTGATCGCTGCCAACCGCGTTGGGCTGCCAGGCTCAGGATTCGAGAGTGATAACAATGCATTGGTCGTCTATGGCGACGGCGTAGAGACTGCGCTGGGGCCGGCATCCAAGCGTGAACTAGCCGAGCTGCTTCTCGACATCGTCTTTGCTGCAGACAACACCTCAATGGATGACTGATGCAACATACGCTTGAAATCAAAGTGCTGGATCCGCGCATTGGTACGCAATGGCCGGTGCCTGCCTACGCTACCGAGGCGAGCGCGGGGCTCGACCTGCGCGCTGTACTTGACGAGCCGCTGCGACTTCTCCCTGGAGATGCGGCGCTGGTACCGTCAGGGTTGGCGATCCACATCGGTGATCCAGCGCTGTGCGCGGTGATCCTCCCGCGCTCCGGTCTTGGCCATAAACATGGCATCGTACTGGGCAACGGAACCGGGCTGATCGATGCCGATTATCAGGGACCGTTGATGATCAGCATCTGGAACCGGGGCGGGGAGCCTTTTACGATACAACCGGGGGATCGCATTGCCCAACTGGTGTTGCTGCCGATCGTTCGTGCGCAACTGCAGGTGGTCGACGCATTTGAAACCAGCATCCGCGGCGTCGGTGGCTTCGGCCACACCGGCGTCCGCTGAGCGCGGTGCACGCAAATCCAAAGGGAACACAACGTCATGCCCGATACCAAAACCAGCCGTCCATCACTGTCGGTGGGACCGCTGAAGCCGCTGCTTCCAGCCCTGGTAGTGGGGTTCATCCTGCTTTCGCTGTGGTTTGCATGGAGCGGCTGGCAGCAGCAGCAGGACAGCAACCGGCGTGCTGGGCTGGAAAGCTCACGCGACCAGGTTGTGAAGGCAATCGACGCAGCGCTGACCGCCGAGCAAACGCGCTTCGCTGAAAAGCTTGCAGATCCAGAGCTACTGGCGGCAGTTGCCGCGGGAGAGCGCACGCGCGCAGCAGAGTTGCTTGGCGCCGACTGGCCCGGTGCAAGCGCGCCGGCGGTGCTGGCACCGCAACTGGATGAAGACTACGCAGCACTTCCGGCGGGCGGTTACGGGCGTCTCGCCGCACTGGAGGCGGCGCTGATTGAGCACAAGCCAGTGTCCTGGGTGGTGCGTGATGGCGACAACCTTCGTTTGGCCTTGGTGGCCCCGATTGGTGACGTGGACCGTGTGGATTCGCTGGCAATTATTCTCCTGCCACTGCAGCGAATCACGGACCCGGTGGACGCAGCCGCAGTCCCCGGTGACAGCTATCTGGCACTCCGGCAGGGAGCCAACAATGTTGTTGAGCGCGGAGACAGCCGCCTGAGTGGGGGCGCCGAAGCGCTCGCAGCGCAAGTGCCGAACAGCAGTCTGCGGGTAGCTGCGGGCATACCTTATGCGGCGTATGCACCGTTCGGCATGGGTGCAATGGCATGCCTGATAGCGGCGAGTGTCTTCGTTCTGCTGGCGCTGTTGTTTTCGCGCGGACCAAAATTGTTGGCGCGTGGAGCGGCAGCGGAGGTGGTGGAGGAGGAAGGGTCAACGCATACCTTGGCCGAGTCGATGAGCATTGAGGCCGCCACTGTCCCAGAGACGAGCCCTTTGTCGAGTGTTCCATCGGCGACCCCGCGCGCGCTGCCTTTGGACGCCGGGATCTTCCGTGCGTATGACATCCGCGGAATCGTAGGTCAAAGCCTTGATGGCGGAATCGCAGAGCGTATCGGACATGCGATTGGCTCGTTGATGCACGAGAAGGGTCAGAAGGAGATCGTGGTCGGCCGTGACGGGCGCCTGTCCGGCCCTGATATGGTCGAAGGCCTCGTCGCGGGCCTGCGCAAGGCCGGTCGCAACGTCATTGACATCGGCCTGGCACCGACGCCTCTGGTCTACTTCGGTGCGTTTCACCTCAAGACCGGTTCCTGTGTTTCGGTGACCGGTAGCCACAATCCTCCCGACTACAACGGCTTCAAGGTCGTGATCGCCGGCGAGACCTTGTCAGGCGATGCGATCACCGACCTGCACTCGCGCATCGCGGAGGGCCGGCTGTACGTGGCCGATACGGAAGGTGGACTTGAGCAGCGCGACATCAATGAAGACTACGTCCAGCGAGTGGCTGCCGACATCCAGCTAGATCGTCCGCTCAAGATTGTTGTGGATGCAGGCAACGGCGTGGCTGGAGAGCTGGGTCCGACCGTTCTTTCTGCGATCGGCGCGGAGGTGGTGCCGCTTTATTGCGAGATCGATGGCAACTTCCCCAACCACCATCCCGACCCCAGCGATCCGCGCAATTTGGCCGATCTGATCCAGATGGTTGACCGCTTGGATGCTGACCTGGGTATCGCCTTCGACGGCGACGGGGATCGCCTTGGTGTGGTCACTCGCGACGGTCACAACATCTTCCCTGACCGGTTGTTGATGCTGTTCGCAGCGGACGTGCTGGAGCGCAATCCGGGTGCGCAGATCATCTTTGACGTGAAGTGCACTGGACGCCTTCCGGGTTACATCCTTCGTCACGGTGGCAGCCCACTGATGTGGAAGACCGGCCATTCGCTGATCAAGTCCAAGATGCGCGAAACGGAAGCGGAACTGGCCGGCGAAATGAGCGGGCACTTCTTCTTCAAGGAGCGTTGGTACGGTTTTGACGATGGCATCTATGCCGCTGCGCGACTGCTCGAGATCCTGGCCGCCCAGCCCGGACGCGCCAGTGACGTACTGGACGCGCTCCCTGACGGTGTCTCCACGCCAGAGATCAAGGTCGATGTTCCCGACGGCGATCCCCATGGCTTTGTCGAGCAGTTCGTCCTCGGTGCCTCGTTCGGCAGTGCCCGACACTCCACGATCGATGGTTTGCGCGTTGATTGGCCAGATGGCTGGGGACTGGTTCGCGCGTCCAACACCACCCCGGTACTGGTGATGCGTTTCGATGCCGAAAGCAACGACGCAATGGCCAGGATCAAGACTGCATTCCGCGAGCAGTTGCTGGCCCAGAACCCCGATCTACAGCTACCGTTCTAACCCTGATCAGCCGGCAAGCGAAACCGCTTGTCGAGTGTTGCAACCGAGCCTGGCGCAGCGACTATGCGTGGCTCAGCTGCGGCTGGATGAGCCTTTGTTGGCGGACTTGAGCTCGCGGTAGCGCTCCAGGGCAGAGGCCAACTCCTGGTCGATCGTGCTGCGCTCCTGGAGCTGACGCTCCAGCAAGCGCTGATGACTGCGCAACGCTTCGTGCTGGGTGCCGATGCGCTCAGCCAAAGGCTTCGCTACCGGGTTCTGTTCCAGCTCCGATTCGCTCGCACGCTGCAGCAGATTTAGGAGGCTGCGGCGGGCACCGTTGATACCCAGCATGGACGTTTGGATGCCGGAATCGATCAGGCCAATACGGTTCTCGAAGTTGCGCTCCAGATCCGTCTCACTGGCGAAGGACACCACCATCGCGCGCTCACGCCGAGCGCGTTCTTCGTCTGACCATTGTTCTTTCTCGCGACGTTTCGCTTCAATCTCCGCAATCACGCGCTCTTCGTCAGTCTTGGCGCGCTCGACACGTGCGGTGGGTATGCCAGTTGGACTGAGCTCGACCCGGGCATTGTCCACAGCACTGGCCGGCAGCGAGTCACTGCACACCCTCTCCCCCGCCTGATCCCAGCAGTAGATCTTTTTGCCAGCAGGCGCCTTCTGTGCGGCGGCCGGAGCCATCAGCAGCGCAAGCGCAAGCGTGAGCAAGGTGGTCGAGAGCAGGGACGTGCGGGTTTTGGTATGCATGGCCGTTCATCTGAGGCAATCAGATGAAAGCGCATGCAAGATTCGAGCCAAGCCCTCGTGGGCATGGTTGGGAAAGCCGCCGCTATTGGCTGCCGTAGCGGGACCGGTAGGCAAGCAGGCGCTCGTGCTGGCCTGTCAGCACCGACGAGTCGGATGACATTGCCAGAAGATCATCCAGGTTGGCCACGGCGATTACCGGAAGCGCATGCTCAGTTGCGACAGTTTGTGCCGCCGAGCGTCGGCTCTGCGATGGGTCCACCGCTTCTTGGCGGTCCAGCGCGATCACAATCCCACTCACCGTGCCGCCGGCCGCAGCGATAATCTGCAGGGCTTCCCGGATGGCGGTCCCAGCAGTAATCACGTCGTCGACCACCAGCACCCTTCGTCCGTCCAGAGGTGCGCCGATAAAGCTGCCTCCCTCGCCGTGTGCCTTGGCCTCCTTGCGGTTGAATGTCACCGGCAGGTCACGGCCGCGGCGCGAATACTCGCACGCCACGGCAGTCGCCAGCGGAATGCCCTTATAGGCAGGACCGAACAGCATGTCGAACTCGCCCAGAGTCCCGTCCGCGAGCGCAAGATCGATGGCATCGGCGTAGCAGGTGGCAAGGTCGGCCAACGCGGCGCCGGAGTCGAACCGCCCGGCATTGAAGAAGTACGGGCTGGTACGGCCGGACTTCAGGGTGAACTCACCAAAGCGCAGGGCATCCGCGCGCAGCGCAAGGTCGAGAAAACGTGAGCGGTGGTCGTGCATGGGGCACCGAAGCGGGAAACAGATCTCGATGATAGCCACCCTCGTTGTAATCCGCGCCAACAGCCCGTCCGGTATCCCTGCTGCGCTATCCTGCCCTGTCGGGCGTGACGCCCACACTGTCCACAACGCCGGTATTCCATGCGCATCATCAGCTTCAACGCCAACGGCATCCGCTCGGCTGCCAGAAAAGAGTTCTTCGAGTGGTTTCGCGATCAGGATGCCGACCTGTTGTGCGTACAGGAAACCAAGGCCCAGGAACATCAGCTGGGCGGCCCCGATGGACTGGACCCAGCGTACTTGCCGCCGGGGTATCGGGCATTCTTCCGCGACGCGACCACCAAGAAGGGCTACAGCGGGGTAGCGATTTACAGCCGCCGCGAGCCTGACGAGGTGCGCACGGCGCTGGGCTGGGCACCGTTCGACGAGGAGGGGCGCTACATCGAGGCGCGCTTCGGCAACCTCAGCGTGGTGTCGTTCTACATCCCGTCGGGCTCATCGGGCGAGCTGCGTCAGGGGTTCAAGTTTGAAGTGATGGAGTGGCTGAAGCCCATCCTCGACGAATGGCTCGCCAGCGGCCGCGACTACGTCCTGTGCGGCGACTGGAACATCGTGCGCACCGCCATGGACATTCGCAACTGGAAGTCGAATCAGAAGAATTCCGGCTGCACGCCACCCGAACGCGACTGGTTGAATGGCTTGTGCGGCGTTGGCAACGAGACAGCGCCCGCTTGGCTGGATGCCTACCGTACATTGCATCCAGAAGGTCAGGACTACACATGGTGGAGCAACCGCGGCGCCGCGTACGCGAACGACGTTGGTTGGCGTATCGACTATCAGCTGGTGACGCCGCGTTTAGGTGCACTCCTAAAGAGTTGCTCGATAGCGCGCGAGCCGCGCTTCTCCGACCACGCAGCCTTCACCGTTGACTACGCGATGGATCTGCGCGGATGAGCACGGCTGACGCCCCACGGAAGCCCTCGGCCTGGAAGGCATTTGCCGAGCCGTCGGCCTGGACCATGTTCTTCTTCGGCTTCGCATCGGGTCTGCCGTTTCTGCTGGTCGCTGGAACGCTCGCGTACTGGTTGCGCGAAGACGGCCTCGAGCTGAAGGACATCACCATGATCGCCAGCGCAGGCATGGCGTACTCGTTCAAGTTCCTGTGGGCACCGTTGGTGGACCGCTGGCGTCTGCCGCTGTTCGGACGCCTTGGACAGCGCCGTGGCTGGCTGCTGCTGGCCCAGCTGGTCGTCATGGGCGGGCTGATCGCGATGGCGGGCACTGGCACTGCGTCACTGCCGTTGTTCATCGGCTTGACCCTGACGGTTGCCGTCGCCGGGGCCACTTTGGATATCGCGGTTGACGCGTACCGTATCGAGATCGCACCCGCCGAGTCGCAGGGTGCGTTGGTGGCCACCTACTCGCTGGGCTATCGCATTGCGCTGATCGTTACCGGCGCGTTGGCGCTGGTGCTGGCCGACCACGCGGTCTGGCCGGTTGTCTATCGGGTAATGGCTGCTGTGATGCTGGTGCCGATCGTTGCCAACCTGATGGCCCGTGAGCCCGACGTGGTCCGTATCCGCGCCCAGAACTGGGGCGCTGCGATGCGTGAGGGCGTGGTGGAGCCGTTCGCTGACTTCTTCCGCCGCTTTGGCGGGCGGGTCGGACTAGGCGTGTTGGCGTTTATCCTGCTGTTCAAGATATCCGACCAGGCGTTGGTCGGCGGCATCATTGGTCCCTTCTATCTGGATCAGGGCTTCACCAAGACCCAGATCGCCGCAGTGTCCAAGATCTACGGCATATGGGTCGGCATCGGCGGCGCATTTGTGGGCGGACTGGCGGTCGCGCGTTGGGGGGTCAACTGGACCCTGCTGGTCGCTATTGTGCTCGGAGCGGTCAGCAACCTGTTGTATCTGCTGCTGATCGGTGCGAATGGCGACGTGAGTATGCTGACGCTGGTAATTTCCGGCGAAAATCTCGCCCAAGGCTTTCTCGGCACCGCGGCGGTCGCCTATCTGTCGACGCTCGTCAACCAGCGCTATACGGCAACCCAGTACGCATTGTTCTCGTCTCTGATCACTTTGCCCGGGAAAGTTCTGGGTTTTTATTCCGGACGCATCGTGGAGTCGGTAGGATATGCGCCATATTTCGTGCTTACTGCGATCCTTGTCGTACCGGCGGTCATGCTGTTCTTCTGGCTGCGTCCGCAGGTACGTCTAGGTGATGAGCGTGGCGCATCGCACGCCGGGGAAGGATCATGAGCGAAACTTTACTGTTAGATATCAACCAGGTGCTGCTGGAGCGGGTCAGGCGACTGGCGACATCCAAGGGCTGGAGTCAGCCGGCGACGATCATTCATCTGCTCGAACATGGGCTCTTTGCATGCGAAGTTGAAGTGGTGGCGCGGCTGGACGACACCGATGCGGACGCGCTGAAGGCGGCGATCGATGCCCTTGAGCAGATTGACAATGACCCGGGATTTTCCCTCATCGGGCGCGCGCGATGCCGCGGATGAGGGAATGACCAGTGCCAAACAAGACGCTGAGCCAGCTCCGGCAGGTAGCCGTCTGATCCGTTGACCTCCGACCCAGCGCGACCGATCAGGCCGGGTAAATCACCCCGAGCACTCGCGGGCCGCGCGCACCGGTGACCGACGGCAGGTTGCCCGGCAGGCCCGCAAGCGTCTGTCGCGCAAGCCACGCGAACCCCATTGCCTCAACGTGGTCAGGGTCCAGTCCATGCTGTGCGGTGGATTCGACACGAATGCCGGGGAGGCGTGCAGCGATGCGCAGCAGCAGCAGCGGGTTGTGCACCCCACCTCCGCAAACGAGCACGCGCTTAGTGGCGCGCTGAAGCGCCAGCAAGTGGTCCGCCACCGTGGCCGCAGTGACTTCCAGCAGCGTCGCCTGCACGTCCTCGGGACGCTCATCGCCTTGCAGATGGAGCTGCAGCCATTGCAGCTGGAATTGCTCACGGCCGGTGCTCTTGGGCGGTGAGCGGGCAAACCATGGATCACCCAGTAAGCGCGCGAGCAGCGCCTCATCGATGCTGCCACGAGACGCGAAGGCCCCGCTGACATCGAAGGGCTGGCCAAGATGACGTTGGCACCAGGCGTCCATCAGCGCGTTCGCCGGTCCGGTGTCAAAGCCACGTACACCGGCTTGGTTGCCTTGCTCGGCTGACGCTGGCAGCAAGGTCAGGTTCGCGATTCCGCCCAGGTTGAGCACCGCTCGATCCTCGGCGGGATCGCTCAACATCGCCGCATGCAGGGCTGGCAGCAGTGGAGCCCCTTGGCCGCCGGCGGCAACATCGCGGCGCCTGAAGTCAGCGATGGTCGCTATGCCTGTGCGCTCGGCGATCACGTTGCCGTCCCCGAGCTGCATCGTGAATCGATGACGTCCGTCGAACCCAGCGCCCGCCGGCCGGTGGCGTACCGTCTGCCCATGCGAGCCGATTGCAAGGATTTGCGTGGCTGGAACACCAGCGGTCTGAATCAGCTGCAGCGCGGCATCGGCGAACGCCTCGGCAATGTGGACGTCAAGCGTACCCAGCTCATCAATCGAGTCGACTGGTGCGCCCTGACCCAGCTCCAGCAATCGAGCGCGGGTCGGAGCGTCCCATTCACACGTGAGCCCAAGCACTAGCTCACACCCGCTTCCCGCATCAAACCGAACGAGGGCCGCATCGATACCGTCCGCGCTGGTGCCCGACATCAATCCGATGAACAGTCCGCTCGCCGGGTCGGTCGTTGCGCACAAAGCAGCGGGCCCGGACAGAGGGGAGTCTGCCGGGCCCGCAATGACGCCGCTGATCATTAGCGTCAGGCTTTCTTGTTGGCGCCCGAGGTCGCCTCCGGCTGCGAAGGCGTACGGCTGGCTACCCGTGCGTTGTCGCGCAACAGCCCTTCCACTTCCTGGATGCGTGCCAGCGCCGGTGCAGTCTGAGCGCGGAAAGCCACCAGCGCCGCACCCTTGAGGGGCTCAGGTGGCGGCATGGTCACGTTCAGCGGATTGCGGTGAACGCCGTTGACCCGGAATTCGTAATGCAGGTGCGGGCCGGTTGCCAGACCGGTGCTGCCGACGTAGCCGATCACGGTGCCCTGCGGCACCCGTTGGCCGACGCTGTATTTCCCGAACCGTGACATGTGGGCATACAGCGTCGTATAGCCACGACCGTGATCAAGAATCATGGTGCGGCCATAGCCGCCCTTCCAGCCGACGAACTGCACACGCGCGTCGCCGGCGGCCATGATCGGAGTACCGGACCCGGCGCCGTAGTCCACGCCCTGGTGGGCTCTGGTGCGGCCCAGAATCGGATGTTTGCGCGCACTGGTGAAGCCGGATGTGACGCGTGCATACGGAATGGGCATACGGATGAAGGACTTCTTCAGCGGCTGTCCGTCTGCGGTGTAGTAGCCAAGCTTGCCGTCGTGCTCAAAGCGGAAGCCCGAGTAGGTCTTGCCCCCTGTCGTGAACGTGGCCGCACGGATCTCGCCGCTACCGACCAGCTCGCCTTCGCGCCAGACCTGGTCATAGACCACGCTGAAACGGTCACCCTTCTGTGCACTGGTGAAGTCGATGTCGTACTTGAAGATCTCGTCGGTCATCGTCGCAATAGCCGCTGCGGGCAGACCTGCCTTGCGAGCGGCCGCATACAGCGAGCTACTGATCTCGCCGGTACTGACCGTGCTGCGCAACTCGGTCGGGCGTTCAATGACCTGCTGTTCGATCTTGTCGCCCTTCACGCTCAGTTCGACCCGGTGCGCCGGATCGCGGTCGAAACGGAAGCGACGCAGTGCGCCGTCGGATATGTCGAACGCCAACTCTGCGCCGGTGCCTAGACGGGCCAGCGCGGGTTGCGCGCCTGGCTGATCCAGGATTCGGTGCATCACGGTGGCGGAGATGCCCATCTGCTGGAACACCGCGCCCAAGGTCTGCCCACTCTGCACGCGGACCACCTGCCAGTCATTCTCAGGGTGTGATCGAGACGTCTGTAGCGTGATTGGCGGCAGCGGCAGCGCCATGGATTGCCGGACCAGAGGTGTCGAGCCGGCTTGCAGGTCACCGAAGCCGGGCACGATTGCGGTGACCATCATTCCGATCGTGGCGAACAGGCTCGCCTGCACCCACTGTTTGCGCGACCAGCGGCCGTTGAATCCATCGGTCAAGTGGCGTGCCAACACGGGTCGGTGCAAGGTGGCTTCGCGCAATGTTTTCAGGCGTTTACGCCGGTCTGAACCGGAATCTGCTGGTGTCATCAAAAGTGTCTCCCGCGCGCAAGGTGTGAAGGCAGCGTCGCGGCGTTACGATAAGCATGTGAGGTGTGTGCGTCAAACCCTTGAGCTGAATAGGGTTTTCGACATTAGGACACCTCCGCGGGCTTCGGGCCGGGATCCATGACTCCGGTCACAAAGTCGACTTCGCCCACCCAACAAAGAGCCGTTGCCACCGTGCCAGCCAATTCCACCCTAAGTATTGAATCCGCCCTCGAGCTGATCGGCCGCGGCGCCGACGAGATCCTGAAAGCCGACGAGCTTGCCAGCCGCCTCAAGTCAGGCCGTCCGCTGCGTATCAAGGCCGGCTTCGACCCCACGGCTCCTGACTTGCACCTCGGCCACACCGTGTTGCTCAATAAGCTGCGTCAGTTCCAGGATCTGGGGCATCAGGTGATTTTCCTGATTGGCGACTTCACCGGGATGATCGGTGACCCGAGCGGCAAGAACGCGACCCGTAAGCCGTTGACCCGTGAAGATGTGCTGGCCAACGCAAAAACCTACGCCGACCAGGTGTTCAAGGTGCTTGATCGCGATCGCACAGAGGTGAGGTTCAACTCCGAATGGTTCGGTGCGATGAGCGCTGCGGACATGATCCGTCTGGCCGGACAGCACACCGTCGCGCGCATGCTGGAGCGCGATGACTTCGCCAAGCGCTACGCCGCGCAGCAATCCATCGCCCTCCACGAATTCCTGTATCCGCTGGTCCAGGGCTATGACTCCGTAGCTTTGAAGGCCGACGTCGAGTTAGGCGGCACAGACCAGAAGTTCAACCTTCTTATGGGGCGCGGCCTGCAGGAGCACCACGGCCAAGCGCCCCAGGTCGTTCTGACCATGCCCCTGCTGGAAGGTCTGGACGGCGTGCAGAAGATGAGCAAGTCGCTCGGCAACTACATAGGTATCAACGAGCCGGCTATCGACATTGTTACCAAGACGATGAAGATTGATGACGTACTGATGTGGCGATGGATCGAACTGCTCAGCTTCGAGATATCACTGGCCGAGATGGCGTCACTCAAGCAGCAGGTCGCGGACGGAGAGCTCAACCCACGCGACCTCAAGTTGCGTCTGGCGCAGGAGCTGGCAGCGCGCTTCCATGACGGCCCTGCCGCTGAGCTCGCCGTTGCCGGATGGAACGCAGCCGTACGCGGGCAGGGTGACACTGCCCAACTAGCACTTAATGATGTGGTCGTCTCCGCAGACGGCGTGAGGATCGCTGCACTGTTGACCGCAGCAGGGCTGACACCAAGCAACTCCGAGGCCAACCGCAAGCTCAAGGAAGGCGCTGTGCGGGTGGATGGGGAGGTCTTGGTCGATTCGCAGAGGGTGTTCGTACCGGGCTTCGAAGGCGTGTTGGCAGTGGGCAAGCGAACGTTTGCACGGATCAGGCTGGTCTCCGAATAAGCGCCCGCAAGGCGGCGACAAAGAATTTTCACCGACCCCCTTCCCAAGTCTTCCGAAGGGGTGCATAATTCGCGGCCCGCAACGGTCAACACGACGCGGCAGGGTGAAGCGGAAGTCGATCGAAACCAAGTGTTGACGGTTACGAAAAACACGCTAAGATGGTCGGCTCGCCACAGCGGAAACGCAGTGACGGGG
>JBBSSB010000014.1:0-56717 GCA_038242455.1 Lysobacterales bacterium | reverse complement strand
TGCCGACATGGATCATCTTGGTGCCGGTGTCGGCCTGCTGGCGATGGTGGGTCAGTGCGACGGAATAGAACTCGCCGCTGGAGTCATCGCCCAATAGCACGCATGACGGGTACTTCCAGGTGATCGCCGAGCCGGTCTCGACCTGCGTCCAGCTGATCTTGCTGCGCGCGCCGCGGCATTCGCCGCGCTTGGTGACGAAGTTGTAGATGCCGCCGACGCCGTTCTCGTCGCCGGGATACCAGTTCTGGACCGTCGAGTACTTGATGTCGGCGTCTTCCAGCGCCACCAGCTCAACCACCGCCGCGTGCAGCTGGTTTTCATCGCGCATCGGCGCGGTGCAGCCTTCCAGATAAGAGACCTTGGAGCGGTCTTCGCAGATGATCAGCGTGCGCTCGAACTGGCCAGTGTGGCCGGCGTTGATGCGGAAGTAGGTGCTCAACTCCATCGGGCACTTCACGCCCTCGGGAATGAACACGAAGCTGCCGTCGGAGAACACCGCGGAGTTGAGCGCGGCGAAGTAGTTGTCGCCGACCGGAACCACGCTGCCGATGTACTTGCGCACCAGCTCGGGGTGGTTCTTGATGGCCTCGGACATCGAGCAGAAGATGATGCCCTTGTCGGTCAATTCCTTGTGCACCGTGGTGCCCACCGAGACCGAATCGAACACCACGTCCACTGCCACGCCTGCAAGTTTGGCGCGCTCGTGCAGCGGGATGCCCAACTTGTCGTAGGTGTCGATCAGCTCCTGCGGTACGTCGGCCAGTGACTTGTACTTGGGTCCCTTTGGCGCGGAGTAATAGCTGAGCGCCTGCAGGTCGATCGGCGCGATCTCCAGCTTCGCCCAATCGGGCATCGGCATCGTCAGCCAGTGGCGATAAGCCTCGAGCCGCCAGTCGGTCATCCACTCGGGCTCTTCCTTGATCGCGGAGAGCTGGCGGATGATGTCCTCGTTCAAGCCCGGCGGCAGGCTTTCGGTCTCGATGTCGGTAATAAAACCGGCCTCGTAGGTGCGACCAAGCTGCGCGTGGATTTCGCGGTTGGTGCCATCGCCCGAGGCGGGGCTCGGAGCGGCTGGTGTCGGGGTGTCGATGATATGGGTGGCCATTGGCTGCCTGTCCTGGTTCAAATATTGGCTAGACGCAGGTCGATGCGTCTTGCACTGGGTAGTGGGGTGTCGTCGCGTTGCGGCGGTTTCAGCATCTTCGCGAGACTGACCGAGCGCAGTGCATCGGCAACCACGTCGTTGATGTGACGCCAGTTGGCGCGCACGTGGCAGGAGTCCTGAATGCCGCAGTTGCCACCTTCGTGGATGCTGCATTCGGTCATCGCCAGCGGACCTTCCATGGCCTCTACGATTTCGATCAGGCTGATGTCGGCCGCACTACGTGCCAGCCGGTAGCCGCCGTTGGCGCCGCGAAAGCCGTCGACCAGCCCGGCTTGCGCCAGTGGTTTGAGCAGCTTGCTCACCGTCGGCGTCTCCAATCCGGCCCGCTCCGCCAGCTCCGGGGCACTGAGCACCAGCGACGGATCCACCGCCAGCACGGTCAGCACTACGGTGGCGTAGTCAGTGAGTTTGGTGACGCGCAACATGCCGGCTCCTTCAATCAGTACCGTTATTGTACGGATTGTTGAGTGCGCTTCCAAGCGGTGTGTGAATCAGCGCTCGACATCGCGCGGGAGTGTTGCCGCCTGCGGTCATCTATCCCGGCCGATGGCCTGTGATGATGGCTGCGGCACAATGGAGGCCCTTCAAGCTGGAAATGTTGCATGCCGCGCAAGATTATCGCCCGTCATTCCGAAATTCATGGCAATGGTGTATTCGCCGTCGCGCCGATCGCCAAAGGTGAGCGCATTGTCGAGTACACCGGCACGCGCCGCACCCACGTCGAAGTGGACGCAGGTGACAGCGGGGATGCCGCTTCGGGACATACGTTCTTTTTTACCCTCAATGACGAATACGTCATCGACGGCAACTTCAAGGGCGGCGTGGCGCGCTGGATCAACCACAGCTGTGAGCCTAACTGCGAGGCGTTGCTGGTCGAGCACGAAGGTGACGACCGCAGCCTTGATCGGGTATTCATCGAGGCGATCAGCGACATCGAGCCGGGCGACGAGCTGGTCTACAACTACGGTATCACGCTGGCCGAAGCACACACGGCCAAGATGAAGCGGATCTGGGCCTGCTATTGCGGCGCCGATACCTGCAGCGGGACGATCCTGCAGCCCAAGGGCAAGACTAAAAGCTGAGTCGCAGCGACCGCGCAAGTGGACATAAGTGCACCCCTGCGGCGCACCTTCCGCTTGCTAGCGTTGGTTAATATGAACAACCCCACGCTTACTGTCCCAGGAGCCCCGCATGAGTTCGATCGAAGGCAAGGTCGCCGTAATCACCGGCGCGGCCAGCGGTATCGGCAAGGAAATCGCGTTCGAGCTGTCGCGCGCCGGTGCGCGGGTGGCCATTGCCGACATTAACCTGGACGGTGCGACCGCCGTGGCCGATGAGATCAAACTCGCCGGTGGTACTGCGGTCGGCGTTGCGATGGACGTCACTGACGAAGACGCGGTCAACGCTGGAATCGAGGCGGTCGTCGCTGCACTGGGCCCGATCGACATCCTCGTGTCCAACGCCGGCATCCAGATCGTCAATCCGATCGAGAGCTACGCGTTCGCCGATTGGAAGAAGATGCTCGCCATCCACCTGGACGGTGCATTCCTGACCACCAAGGCAGCGCTGCCGCACATGTATCGCGACGACGGCAACGGTGGGAGTCGGGGCGGCGTAGTGATCTACATGGGTTCGGTGCACTCGCACGAAGCGTCCAAATTGAAGGCGCCCTACGTCACTGCAAAGCACGGTCTACTCGGTCTGGCGCGCGTGCTGGCCAAAGAGGGCGGCAGCCGCGGTGTTCGCAGTCATGTGGTCTGCCCCGGCTTTGTGCGAACCCCGTTGGTAGATCGGCAGATTCCAGAGCAGGCGCGTGAGCTCGGCATCAGCGAGGAGGAGGTCGTGCAGAAGGTCATGCTCGGTCAAACCGTGGATGGCATCTTCACCACGGTCGAGGATGTTGCACGCACCGTGCGGTTCCTAGCCGAGTTCCCCAGTGCCGCGTTGACGGGCCAGAGCATCGTCGTCAGCCATGGCTGGTACATGCAGTAACTCAGTCGTTGGATGCTGCAGCTTGGACCGTGGAGGCGAACTGCTCCACCCAGGCGTGAGGTGTCAGCACTGAGAACAATCCGTCGCGCCGGCAACGTGATGCAAGCGTCAGCAGGTCACTGTCGCGGCTCAGTAGCCAGCGCGCACCAGTGTCGCGTGCCAGCTCAAGGAATTTCTGGTCATCCGGGTCGCTGCAGTGGGGCAGGGATCTTGGCCCAGCTTCGCCAGCCGCCGCAACGGATCCAGACAGGTCATCCGCGCTCTCGACGAGTGCGTCGAACGCATCGATCAATGTGCGGCAGCGATCCGCATCCAGGCGCAGGGCAGGGTAGCCAAGCACACGGATCCATTCGCTACGCGTATCGGTATTGGCCATCGCGATCACCCGGCGCGACCGCAGCGCGTCGGCTAATGGAGCGACCGCAGGATCTGCAAACAGCAGCAGGTCCAGGCAGACGTTGGTATCGAGAATGATCCTGGACATATGCAATCAGTCAGGCCCCAGTGCCGTGACGCATTGCGCTACTGGGATACATCCAATAGCACGACGCCGTTCTCGATCCGCGCGTCACCGACACGGCGCGATACCAGTCTCTGGACCAGCTCGTTATCAAGCTTGTAAATCGGCTCGTCGCGGCTGTAGGTGGCCAGCCAGGTATTGATCAACTCGCGCGAAGCGTCGTTCAGCGAGCCACCCGGCGTGTCAATGCCTTCGATGACCGGATTGTGCAGGTGCAGGCCAAGCGTGCGTTGGTCGAATCGCAGTCCGCTGCTGATCACAATGTGCCCCAGCAGGCGCGGTTGCCCCACGGGAGTCGTCACCGTGCTGGCATCCAGACGCAGACGCAGGCGACTGCTGTCGTACGGAATGGACAGCCCGGGCTTGTCCAGTCGCAGGGTGATCAGACCGCCCAGTTTTTCGTAGTCTTTGGGAAAACTGCGGTCCAGTGCGCGCTGCAGTTGCGGTTGCGTAAAGGTTATCTGGCTGCCCAGCATCGCCCCGAACGCGTTGAGTGTGGAACAACCCGCTACGACCAGGCTGGAAAGGGCAATAACTACGACGAACGCGGCTTTACGCATGGGTACTCCTGCAACGATGACCGGACCGTCGACCCAGTCCGTGGGAAAGCATCGGGTTGCCTGCGACGACAGGCACCGCGGGCGTGCTGATCCTATCGCGTGGACGTGACCAACGGGTGTTCCCAGCGGCCGGGTGTACTACCAGTTGATGGTGCCGCTGACGATCGGACACACACGTCCACCTGACCACACCTCGCCGCCCGCGTCGACACGCAGATGCAGGCGGGCATCAAAGCCCACTTCGCGTCCCTGACTGGCAACATAGCGGCCGCCGACACCGGGCAGCGCATCGTTCTCGCGAAGCCACGCGGCAAGCACCGCATTGGCCGCACCGGATGCTGCATCCTCAAACGGTTTTCCTGCGCCGACGAACGCACGCACCGCAAGGTCATATTCGCTACCGCCGGTGCGGGCGAACGCCAGTACCCCCATGGACTCGGTGGCGGCGGCCAGTTGCGCGATGGCGGTCCAGCCCGGCGTTGTACCGCGCAAACTGGCCTCGTCGGCGACCTCCGCGACCCACCAGCGTCGTCCGCCGTCCATCAAGGCCGGAGGCAGTGCGCCCAGTGACATCCCGTCCAATGCCGGTACCAGTCGCGGGTCATCCGCGCTGCCGATTTCCGCAACCCGCGCGGTAGGCGTGCGTATCGCGATTGAGCGGGTGCCGTCGCTGTCATCGACTTGCAGAGGGAGCAGCCCGGTTATTCCTTCCTGCACGATCTGCCCGTCTCTCAGTGTCGCCATTCCGGCTTCCAGCACAGCGTAGGCGGTGCCAATACTGGGGTGGCCCGCAAACGGCACCTCTCGGTCCGGACTGAACATGCGAATGCGGTAGTCGGCGTCTGGGTTAGTCGGCGCAAACACAAAGGTCGTCTCCGGCCGGTCGGACCAGCGGGCAATCGCCTGCATCGTTGCCGCGTCCAAGCCATCGGTATCCAGTAACACGGCCAGCGGATTGCCGGCACCGGGCCGGTCGGCAAACACATCCAGTTGCAGGTAGCGGCGCTGGGTCATTTCGATGGGGTTCCTCAGTTAGGACTGGTTGGGAGTAACGCCGAAGTTGGGCCTCGGCGACGGCGATTCTAGTGCTTGTGCGGATAGATACACGCCGGGTCATTACCGATGTGGCATCCACGTGCAACACAGCGTGTCATTTTCTTTGGTCATCCGGCTCCGCGACCGATCGTGCAGACGATAGGATGCGTCTCGTTGTTTTATTCCTGCCGGCGTCGCGCCGGAACATGTTGAGGGCAGGTCGGTGGCGCAAGCGCAAAAGTGGCTGGTACTCAAGTTCGGTGGCACCTCGGTATCGCGCCGGGACCGCTGGGACACCATCGGCCGCATGGCGGTGGAGCGTGGTGCGGCGGAGGGCGCGCGGGTGCTGGTCGTTGTGTCGGCCATGTCGGGTGTTACCAACGAGCTCCAGGCAATCTGCGACGGCGATGATGGTTCGGCACGCGTCGCGGCGCTGGTGCATCGCCATCGCGCATTCTGCGACGAGCTCGGGTTGGATCCCGACGACGCGCTTGGTGCGCGGTTACGCGAACTTCAAGGACTGCTGGATGATCCGCGCGCCATCCAGCGCTCGCTTCCGTGGCAGGCCGAGATGCTGGCCCAGGGCGAGTTGCTCTCCTCCACCCTTGGCGCCGCCTACCTTCGCAGTCAGGGGCTGGATTTTGGCTGGTGCGACGCGCGTGACTGGCTGCAGGCAGGCGAGGTGCCAAACCGCAGCGAGTGGGCGTTGCGGATGTCAGTGCAGCCAAGGCGCGAGGCTGAGCCCGGCTTTGCAGCGCGCTTCTCCGCCCAGCCGTCCCCGCTGGTACTGACGCAAGGTTTCATTGCCCGCCACGCCGACGGCGGAACCGCGGTATTCGGGCGTGGTGGCTCGGACACGTCAGCTGCGTGTTTCGGCGCACTGCTTGGCGCGGTGCGGGTTGAGATCTGGACCGATGTGCCGGGCATGTTCAGCGCTAATCCGCGGGTGGTCCCGGATGCACGCCTGTTGACCCGCCTGGACTATGACGAGGCGCAGGAGATCGCGACCACCGGAGCCAAGGTGTTGCACCCGCGCTCGATCGGGCCATGCCGGCGTGCCGGCGTGCCGATGGCGATCCTGGATACCTCGCGTCCCTGGCTGCCGGGCACTCGCATCGATGCGACGGCTGCAGCGCTGCCCGGGGTCAAGGCGATCAGTCGTCGCGACGGTGTGGTGCTGGTGTCGATGGAGAGCATCGGCATGTGGCAGCAGGTCGGGTTTCTCTCCGACATATTCGAGCTGTTCAAGCGGCACGGCCTGTCAGTCGATCTGATCGGCTCCTCGGAGACCAACGTCACGATCTCGCTGGATCCCAGCGACAACCTGGTGACCAGCAACGTCCTGGAAGCGCTGGCAACCGACCTGGCCCGGGTCTGCCGGGTTAAGGTGATCGCGCCATGCACCGGCATCACTTTGGTGGGGCGCGGCATGCGCTCGCTGCTGCATCGGCTGTCGGACGTCTGGGCGACTTTTGGCCGCGAGCGGGTCCACCTGATCTCCCAGTCCTCCAACGACCTCAACCTTACCTTCGTGATTGACGAGGCGGATGCCGACGGCCTGCTGCCGTTGTTGCATGCGGAGCTGATCCGCAGTGGTGCGATGCCGGTGCTGGACGCGGAGGTGTTTGGTCCCAGCTGGCGCGAGATCGAGCACGGTCGACCACAGCGCCGTGAACCGTGGTGGGCGACGGCGCGGGAAGCGTTGCTGGCTCGGGCCGCCTCGGGAACCCCGCGTTATGCCTACAACCTGGCGACGGTCCGTGACCGGGCGCGGGACATGCTCGCAACCACCGCCGTCGACCGCTGCTATTTCGCGATCAAGGCCAATTCGCATCCGGCGATCCTGCGCACCGTCGCCACTGAGGGCCTCGGGCTGGAGTGCGTGTCGCTGGGCGAGCTGGAGCATGTGTTCGCGACCCTGCCCGAGCTGTCGCCGACGCGCGTGCTGTTTACTCCAAGCTTCGCGCCGCGCCGCGAGTACGAGGCCGCGCTGGCGATGGGCGTAACCGTCACGCTCGACAACATCGAGGCGCTGCATCGTTGGCCGGACGTGTTCCGCGGCCGCAGCATCTGGCTGCGGCTGGATCTTGGTCGCGGCGATGGCCATCACGAGAAGGTCCGCACCGGTGGCGTTGCCGCCAAGTTCGGTCTGCCGCTGGCCCGCTTCGACGACTTTCTGGCCCGCGCGCATGAGCTGGATATCCGCATCAGTGGTCTGCACGCTCACCTGGGCAGCGGCATCGATCACCCGCGGCACTGGCGCGAGGTGTATGCCCATCTTGTTGCGCTGGCCGACGCGGCCGGTGATGTGGACACCATCGATATCGGTGGCGGACTACCGGTTCCCTACACGCCAGACGCGCAGGATTTCGATCTTGCGGCGTGGCGGGAAGGGCTGGACGAGATCAAGGCGGCCTGTCCGAGCTATGCGCTGGTGGTCGAACCGGGCCGATACCTGGTGGCCGAGGCCGGCGTGCTGCTGTTGGCGGTTACCCAGATCGTCGAAAAGGACGGCGTGCATCGGGTCGGCTGCGATGGCGGCATGAACGCGCTGATGCGGCCAGCGCTGTACGACGCCTGGCACGGCATCCACAACCTGAGCCGCCTCGGCGATACTGTCACCCGTGCGTTCGAGGTCGTAGGCCCGGTCTGCGAGTCCGGAGACGTGCTCGGTCGCAGCCGCCTGCTGCCCATCGCCACCGACGAGGATGACGTGCTGCTGGTCGCCGATACCGGCGCCTACGGCATGACCATGGCGAACACTTACAATCTGCGGGTTTTGCCGGCAGAGGACATCATTGAATGATCAACTGGACGTTCCAGCGTGATGCGATTGCCACATTTCGCTTCGTGCGCTGCGATTTTGACCCTGTCACCGGTACCGCGCGGCTGGTTTATGCCTTCGACGACGGTCCGGAGCTGGTTGAGACGATCGCCGTGCCCGGTGCGCCCTTTGTGCTTGATGATGCGCGCGCTGCAGCCGTAGAGCAGGCGCTGCGCTTGCTGCACCTGATTGCCGGAGTGAGCTATTACAAGGCCGCGGTCCCGGCAGAGATCCGGATCGACGGGTACGCGATTGACGCGACCACGGCCGGTCTGCTGGAAGTCATCTATCTGAACGGGCTGGGCGAGTTTTCCTACCGCAATGGGCTGGACCTGCATGACCGGATCCGGTTCCCGGCGAACGCCGACGCGGCATCACCGGCGCCAACGACGGGACTCCGGCAGCACGCGTTGGTAGCTATTGGTGGCGGCAAGGATTCGCTGGTCAGTATCGAGGCGCTGCGGACGCTGGCCGTTGATCAGACGGTCACCTGGATCGGCGGCTCGCAGCTGATCCAGGCCTGCGCCGAGCGCACCGGCCTGCCAACGCTCAATATAGGCCGCGCCCTAGCTCCGCAGTTGTTCGACTACAACCGTCAGGGCGCCTGGAACGGCCATATTCCGGTCACCGCAGTGAACTCGGCGATCCTGGTGCTGGCGGCGCTGTTGCACGGTGTCGACCAAGTGGTGTTCTCCAACGAGCGCTCGGCCAGCTACGGCAGCCTGATCCGCAGCGAGGATGGCCAGACCACCACCGAGGTCAACCATCAATGGTCCAAGGGGTGGGCGTTTGAATCCGCGTTTGGCGACTACGTGCAAAAGCAGGTTGCTGCAGACCTGCACTACTACTCGCTGCTGCGTCCACTGAGTGAGTTGGCGGTCGCACGTCAGTTCGCACGCACTGATCACTACGACGCGTGGTTTTCCAGTTGCAATCGCAACTTCCACATCCTCGGCGAGCGCCCGGTCAACCGCTGGTGCGGTGTCTGCCCAAAGTGCCACTTCGTGTTTCTGGCACTCGCACCCTTCATGTCCAAGGCCCGGCTGGTCGGTATTTTCGGCCGCAATCTTCTGGACGACCCGGCCCAGACCGCCGGTTACGACGCCTTGTTGGAGTTCCAGGACCACAAGCCGTTTGAATGCGTCGGCGAAGGTATCGAGTCACGCGCTGCTATGGCGGCATTGGGCGATCGTGCTGAATGGCGTGAGGACGCTCTGGTAAAGCGGTTTGCGCTGGAAATCCGTCCCCAGTTGGACGCCGCAAAGCTGCCGATCGAGCCGTTGCTGGTACTCGACGAACAGCAACGTATCCCGCCTGCTCTCTGGGACCGCCTGCGTGCGCATCTCGCAGCTTAAGGGCCACCGCGTTGCCTTGTGGGGTTGGGGGAGGGAAGGCCAAGCCTCATGGCGCGCGATCCGGTCGCAGCTGCCTGACCTGCCACTGACCCTGTTTTGCACCTCCGCTGAGGTGGCCGCCGCCAGCGGCTGCGGGGATGCGCGGCTAACGGTGGAAGATGACGCGACGGCCGAGCGTCTGTCAGCCTTCGATATCGTCGTGAAATCACCCGGCATCAGCCCCTACCGCCCGGAAGCCGCCGCGGCAGCCGCGGGGGGCACGCGCTTTATCGGCGGCACCACACTGTGGTTTGGCGAGCACGCCGGCGCTGGCGAGATCGCCACCAATACCATCTGCATCACCGGCACCAAGGGCAAGAGCACCACCACCGCGTTGCTTGCCCACCTGCTGCGGGCCGGCGGCCACCGCGCCGCGCTGGCGGGTAACATTGGCTTGCCGCTGTTGGAACTGCCGCACTTGGCGACCGTTGACGCGCCGGAGAGCTGGGTCATCGAGCTGTCCAGCTACCAGACGCGCGATGTGGCGCTTAGCGGCGTACGCCCGGATATTGCGCTGGTGCTGAACGTGTTTCCCGAGCATCTGGACTGGCACGGCAGTGAAGCCCGCTACATCGCAGACAAGTTGCAGCTGGTTACCGCTGCACGGCCCCGCATCGCCATCCTCAATGCCGCTGATGCGCGTCTGGCGGCATTACAGCTGTCCGACAGTGAGGTCCGCTGGTTTGGGAATAATGACGGCTGGCACCTGCAAGGCGATACGCTCTTTCGCGACAAGATGGCAGTGCTGGAAACCGCGTCACTGCCACTGCCGGGCCGCCACAACCGCAGCAACCTGTGCGCGGTTTTGGCTGTGTTGGAAGCGATGGGACTTGACGCCGTGGCATTGGCGCCGCATGCCGCGACCTTCCAGCCGTTGCCGCATCGGCTGCAGACGCTCGGTGTCCACGATGGCATCACTTGGGTCAACGACTCCATTAGCACCACACCGCATGCCAGCCTTGCCGCACTGGACTGTTTTGCCGGCCGGCGCGTGGCAATCCTGGTCGGCGGCCATGATCGCGGCATCGACTGGTCGTACTTCGTGGCAGCGGTAGCAGGGCGCGAGTCGTTGACGATCATCACCATGGGCGCCAATGGACCGAAGATCCACAAGCTGTTGGCAGCTCAGGCGACCAACGCAACGTTTGCCGTGATTGCGGCTGAAGGACTGGCAGATGCGGTCGAGTCGGCCCGTGCGGTGCTCGACGGAAATGGCGTGATCCTGCTCTCGCCGGGCGCCCCCAGCTTCGGCCCGTACCGCGACTACGTCGAGCGCGGACGGCACTTCGCAAGCCTGGGTGGATTTGACCCCGCCGCGATCAGCTCAATACCCGGATTAGGTGTCGCCTGAACCACAAGCGTGTGACTCGCTTGCGCCGCTCAGGTCGAACCGAATCAGCCTGATGCGTCAGAAGTCGCGATTCACCGCGTAGTCGGCCAGTCCGCGCAGCGCGGCGATATGGGCGTTGTCCTCCAAACCCTCCAAGGCTTGCACCGCGCGCAGTGCATAGTCGCGCGCCCGCTGGCGGCTGTAATCGAGGCCGCCAGTGGCATTGATCGCGGCCAAGACCGCCGGCAACGCGTCGGTGTCGCCGTGTTCGATCGCGGCACGCAGGGTGGATGCCGTTTCGGCATCACTATGGCGGATTGCATGGATCAGCGGCAGGGTCGCCTTACCCTCGGCAAGGTCATCGCCCAGGTTCTTGCCCAGCGTTTCCGCGTCCGATGCGTAATCCAGCACATCGTCGGCGATCTGGAAGGCAAACCCGAGATTCAGGCCGTAATCGTGCAGCTTCTGCTGAATTGTCTCGTCAGCCCCGGCAAGCAGTGCGCCCAGTCGGGTCGCGGCGGCGAACAGCACCGCCGTCTTACGCTCGATTACCCGAAGGTACGCGGCCTCATCGGTGTCCGGGTTGCGCACATGCAGCAGCTGCAACACCTCGCCCTCGGCGATCTGGTTGGTGGTGTTCGCGAGGATCGTCTGCACCTGCATTGACTCCAGCTCGACCATCAGCTGGAAACTGCGCGAATAGAGGAAGTCCCCGACCAGCACGCTGGCGGCGTTTCCCCACACCGCGTTGGCTGTCTTGCGGCCGCGGCGCAGGTCTGATTCGTCGACCACGTCGTCGTGGAGCAGCGTAGAGGTGTGGATGAACTCGACCACGGCCGCCAACTGGTGGGCATCGGCTCCACGGTGGTCCAGCGCGCCGGCCGCCAGCAACAGCAGCATCGGGCGCAGACGCTTGCCGCCGGCGTTGATGATGTACTCGGACACCTGGTTGATCAGGACCACGTCCGATGCCAATCGGCGCCGGATCAGCGCATCGACCGCAGCCATGTCGTCGCGTGCCAAGGCCTGAATCTCGTCAAGACCGGGGTTCGTTCGCAGAGGGGCGGAAGCGTGCATGGTCAACCAGACAGCAAGGGACCGGTGATTATAGATGTTCCATGCCGGGTAGAAATCCCAGCTGACCGCGAGGCATCTACCGACCGTCGCCGCGCGGTGGGCCGGTATACTTGTCCGCCCGTCGCCGCCGGCGACCTGAAAGGACCGCATTCATGGCACGTGGCATCAACAAGGTGATCCTGGTCGGCAATCTCGGCAACGATCCCGACATGAAATACACCCAGGGCGGCATGGCAATCTGCACCCTGTCACTTGCGACCAGTAGCGTGCGCAAGGACAAAGACGGCCAATCGATCGAGAAGACCGAGTGGCACCGGGTCAAGCTGTTTGGAAAGCTGGGCGAGATCGCCGGCGAGTACCTGAAGAAGGGCCGTCAGGTCTACATCGAAGGCTCGATCCGCTACGACAAGTTCACCGGCCAGGACGGCGTGGAAAAATACTTCACTGACATTGTCGCCGACGAGATGCAGATGCTGGGCGGCGGTGGTGCAGAGGGCGGTGGTGGAGGCGGTGGCGGCGGACGAGGTTTTGACCGTGACGACCGCGAGGAATCGCCGTCGCGTCCCGCTCCACGTCAGGCGGCCGCGCCGCGTCGCGAGGCCCCGCCCGCCAAATCGAATGATTTTGGCGACGATTTTGCCGACGACGATATTCCGTTCTAGTCAGCGGCCGGCGCAAGCAGGCAATTCAATGGCGCGGCAAATTCGCTGTCGCTGAAATTTCAGAGTGGAGTCATGTATGCCGACGTGGTTGGTAACCGGCGGTGCCGGTTTCATTGGCGGTAATTTCGTCCTCGATGCAGTCGCGCGGGGCATCAAGGTGGTCAATCTTGATGCGCTGACCTACGCGGGCAATCTCGATACTTTGTCATCGCTGGACGGAAATTCCGCGCACGTCTTCGTGCAGGGCGATATTGGTGACGCCGCGTTGGTGGAGCGACTGCTTAGTGAGCATCAGCCGGACGCGGTGATCAATTTCGCTGCCGAGAGTCACGTCGACCGGTCCATTGATGGTCCGGCGGAGTTCGTCCAGACCAATGTCGTGGGCACGTTGAGCCTGCTGGAAAAGACGCGCGACTATTGGAAGTCGCTGGACACCGAGCGTGCTGCGGCCTTCCGTTTCCTGCATGTTTCGACCGACGAGGTTTACGGGACGCTCGGCGAGACCGGCAAGTTCACCGAGACCACGCCGTACGCCCCCAACTCGCCTTACTCCGCGTCAAAGGCGGCGTCCGACCATCTGGTGCGTGCGTTCCACCACACGTACGGCTTGCCGGTTCTGACGACCAACTGCTCCAACAACTACGGCCCGTACCAGTTCCCCGAGAAGCTGATCCCGCTGATCATCGCCAAGGCGCTCGCCGGCGAGCCGTTGCCGATCTATGGCGACGGACTCAACGTGCGTGACTGGCTGTTTGTGTCCGACCACTGCGCCGCAATCCGGCGGGTGTTGGAGGCAGGCGGCGTGGGCGAGGTCTACAACGTAGGCGGTGAGGCTGAGCGCACAAATATCGTCGTGGTGCAGACGATTTGCCGCCTGCTCGATCAGCGTCGTCCGCTAGCCGACGGCAGCCAACGTGAATCGTTGATCACGTACGTTCAGGACCGCCCCGGGCACGATCGTCGCTACGCAATCGATGCCAGCAAGCTGCATGGGGAGCTTGGCTGGGAGCCGGCGGTGACCTTCGATGAAGGTATGGCGCGGACCATTGACTGGTACCTCGACAACGCAGCCTGGGTACAGCGTGTTACGGATGGCAGCTACCGGCTCGAGCGCATCGGTGGTGTCGCATGATTGCGACCTCCGCACGCAAAGGGATCATCCTCGCCGGCGGTTCGGGTACCCGGCTGTATCCGGTCACCCAGGCAATCAGCAAGCAACTGCTGCCGATCTTCGACAAGCCGATGATCTATTACCCGCTCAGCGTGCTGATGCTTGCAGGGATCCGCGAGGTGCTGATCATCAACACCCCGCACGAGCAGGCGTTGTTCCGTAATCTGCTGGGAGACGGCTCGCAGTGGGGCATGAAGATCGAGTACGCCGCCCAGCCCAGTCCCGATGGTTTGGCTCAGGCGTTCCTGATCGGGCGCGACTTTCTGGCGGGACAGCCAAGCTGCTTGGTGTTGGGTGACAACATATTTCATGGCCCCGGCCTGACGGCGATGCTGAAACGCGCGGATGCGCGCCAGGATGGCGCTACGGTCTTCGGCTACTGGGTCCGTGATCCGGAGCGCTACGGCGTCGCCGAGTTCGATGCGGACGACAAAGTGATCGGGCTGGAAGAAAAGCCGACTCATCCTCGTTCCAATTACGCCGTTACCGGCCTGTATTTCTATGATGGGCGCGCCAGCGACTTGGCGGCGCAGATCAAGCCGTCACCACGTGGCGAACTGGAAATCACCGATCTCAACAAGCGCTACCTGGAAGAGGGCGCGCTGCACATGGAGCGCCTTGGCCGCGGTTACGCATGGCTTGACACCGGTACCCACCAGTCGCTTCTCGAAGCGAGCAACTATGTTGAGACCATCGAGGCGCGACAGGGTCTGCGGGTGTGTTGTCCGGAGGAGATCGCCCTGCACAACGAATGGATCGACAACGACCAATTGCGCGCACTGGCCCAGCCATTGGTCAAGAACGGCTACGGCGAATATCTGCTCTCATTGATTGACCGGGGGTATGTCGGATGAAAGTGATCCAGACCGACCTGCCGGGCTGCGTGGTCTTTGAGCCGCGCGTGTTCAGCGATGAACGCGGATTCTTTTTCGAAACTTTCAATCACGACAAACTGCGTGAACACGGCTTGCAGCCGGCGTTCGTGCAAGGCAATACCTCGTCGTCGCGAAAGGGCGTGCTGCGTGGCCTGCATTACCAGTGGCCCAATCCGCAGGGCAAGTATGTGTCAGTGGTTGAGGGCGAAGTCTGGGATGTCGCGGTCGATATCCGTCGCGGCTCCCCGCATTTTGGCCGCTGGACCGCCGTGCTGCTGAGCGCGGAAAACAAGCGGCATTTCTGGATTCCCGAAGGCTTCGCCCATGGCTTTGTCGCCCTGAGCGACAAGGCGATATTCACCTATCTGTGTACTGCCACCTATGACCCGGCAGCGGATGCCAGCCTGCGCTGGGATGATCCGCGCCTGGCGATTGACTGGCCGGTGGCCTCCCCCGACCTGTCACCCAAAGACGCGCGTGCACCGCTGCTGGAAGAGATTGCAGACGACCGCTTGCCAGTGTTTCAGGGCTGACGGCTTATGCGTCTGCTTCTGATTGGCGGAAACGGCCAAGTCGGTCAACAGCTGCAACGCTCCTTGGCGCCGCTGGGTGAGCTGCTGATTACCACGCGTGACGGCAAGCTGCCCGATGGCCGGACGTGCGAGTCATTGGATCTGGGCGCGCCCGATTCCGTGGCAGCGGTGATCGACCGGATAGCACCGGACGTGGTCGTCAATGCCGCCGCCTATACGGCTGTTGACCGCGCTGAAGACGAGCCCGATCTCGCGCATCGAGTCAATGCCGAGTCGCCCGGTCGCATTGCCGAAGCCTGTCGGCGCCGCGGGGCGGCGATGGTGCATTACTCCACCGACTACGTGTTCGATGGCGGCGGTCAGCAGCCGTATCGTGAGGACGATCCAACGTCGCCACTGGGTGTCTACGGCGCAACCAAGCTCGCCGGGGAGCAGGCGGTAGCTGCAACCGGTGCGCAACACGTCGTTTTGCGTACCGCATGGGTATACGGACTGCAGGGTGCAAATTTCCTGCGCACTATGCTGCGACTTGCCGGCGAGCGCGACGAATTGCGAGTGGTGGCAGACCAGATAGGTTCGCCAACGCCTGCGTGGCTGATTGCGGACATTACCGCAGCCATCGTCGAGCAGCAGCTCGCCTCGACGGGCGTACATCACCTTGTTACTCAAGGCGCCGTCAGTTGGCACGGCTTCGCCGAGGCGATCATGACTGCGGCAATAGAAACAGGTCGTCTGACCCGCGAGCCAAAGGTCATTCCGATCACCACCGCCGAATTTCCCACCCGAGCCAGCCGCCCCGCTTATTCGGTGCTCGATACCTCGCGATTGACTGAGGAATACGGGGTGGTAATTCCAGAATGGCGCGACGCGTTGGCAATCACTATGGCGGCCGACGGCCCATACAGCTGACAGTCCGGGAAACTGGATATCGTGTGGTCTGCAAGCGAGTTATTGAAGTACGCTCCGTACGGGGGAAGTAGCCCTCAATAGATGGGTCGTTTGTCCGTGATAATCGAATCGTGGGCTTGCTCGACACGCTAATTCCTGTGTGTCGAATGGCCACCGTCAATGCTTACCGCCCGGAAAGCTTCATCAAGAACCGCCGGATCCGAACAGGAGTTGGATTTGAACCGTATCGCCATTGCAACATTGACCACCGCGCTTTTCGCTGCCAGTGCGCTGTCGCCGAACACCGCCAACGCCGAGTCTCCCATTGCCGCCAAGACCGCGGCGAGTGCTTCCAGGCAATCTGTTGACGTCGGTCGCTACGCCCGTGCGGACGTATTTGAGTCGATCAAGATTTCACCGAAGGGCGATTATCTGGCTGCCACCGTGCCGCTGGACAATGGCAGCCGCACCGCTCTGGTGATCATGTCCAGATCCGACCAGAAGATAGTCAGCACGTTCTCGCAGGGCAAGAACAGCCACATCCATGATTTTCACTGGGTGAATGATGAGCGTGTACTCATCGGTATCGCAGAAAAGCTGGGTGCGCTGGAAGAACCGCAAGCCACCGGAGAGTTGGTGGCGATCAACGCCGACGGCGGTAAGCCGCAGTTCCTCGTTGGCCAGCGGATGATGGGCGACGGCCTTGGAACCCGGATCCAGCCACGGAAAGTGGAGCGCGTCGCTGCTTTCCTCGTAGATCCGCTGTTGTCCGACGACAAGCGGGTGATTATTTCGGTGATGCCGTTTGATGCCGATCCTTATACGCGTGCCGAATCGATGGACGTCTATACCGGCCGCCGCGCGCAGGTCGCACGGGCTCCGGTACGCAACGCGAGTTTTGTCACCGACAATCAGGGCGTCGTCCGCTTTGCATTCGGTGCCGGTACCGACAACCGCCAGCGCGTTTACTACCGCAGTAGCAATGGCGCCGATTGGCAGTTGATCAACGATGAGAGCGCGTCCGACCTGAGGTGGTATCCGCTTGGCTTCGCCGCCGGTGACGGTGTGGCGTATATCACCAGCACAACGCGTGATGGACCGGACGAGGTGCTGGGATTCAACCCCGGAACGGGTAAGACCCACCGTGTACTGCGGGACAACAACGTGGATCCGGCGTTGGCGCTGTACAGCGTAGACGGCGCGGCTCCGGTGGGTGTTCTGTATCACGACGGCAAGCCGAGGACCGCATTCTTCGACGAAGACTCCGAGGATGCGCGGCTCTACCGGAGCCTGGAATCCGCGTTCGGCGGCAGCGCGGTCCGGATTACCTCGCAGACTGCGGACGGCAACATCGCCTTGGTAAAGACATGGAGTGACCGCAGTCCTGGCGACTATTTCGTCTTTGATCGTAAAACCAAAAAAGCTGATCATCTGCTGAGCCAGCGAGAGTGGTTTGATCCGAGTGAGATGGCTGAGCGGCGTCCGATTCAACTGAAGGCACGGGACGGACTGGATCTCTACGGCTATTTGACGGTTCCCAATGGCAAGTCCGCGACCAAACTGCCGATGGTGGTGTTGCCCCATGGCGGCCCGTTCGGGATTCAGGATACCTGGGGCTTCGATATCGAGGCGCAAATGCTCGCAGAGGCCGGTTACGCGGTGTTGCAGCTGAATTTCCGCGGCTCAGGCGGGTATGGCAAAGCCTTCACCTCGGCCGGTGGGCGTCAGTGGGGTCTGGCTATGCAGGATGACCTGACCGATGCGACTCGCTGGGCCGTCCAGCAGGGTATCGCCGACACCAATCGAATCTGCATCTACGGTGCCAGCTACGGCGCCTATGCCGCGCTGATGGGCGTGGCGAAAGAGCCCGGGCTGTACCAGTGCGCGGCCGGCTATGTGGGTGTCTACGATCTGCCGACGATGCACACGCAAGGTGATGTTCAGCGCCTCGGATCCGGCGAGACCTACCTGCGGGAATGGATCGGGGAGCGCAAAGAGTTGGGTGCCGTGTCACCCACCAACATGGCGGACCGGATCAAGGTCCCCGTGTTTCTGGCGGCCGGTGGCGAGGACGAGCGCGCGCCTATCGAGCACAGCCGGATGATGGAGCGGGCACTTCGAAGCAACGGAGTGCCGGTGGAAACGCTGTACTACGACAAGGAGGGTCACGGCTTCTATCTTGAGCTGAATCGACGTGCGTACTACAAACAACTGTTGGGATTCCTGTCGCGGCATATCGGTGGCGCACCAGCAGCTGACGGCTGATCAGATGATCTTTCCCACAACGGCTTCGCATGGAGCCGTTGTGGTTTGAATTGACTGGTCTCTGCCGGAGTCCGCCCCGGTTTCGACATCGCCGCTGAAGGCCAATCATCGGCAGTCACAAGTTTTCACCTCGGCGGCGAGCCGGATTTCTGGGCTATCCTCGGCGGGTTGCGTTATCCACGGGCGACGCCCAGCGAGCCATCCGGAGCCATTTGATGAGTACACCCGCACCTGTGCCAGCCCCGGCACAGCTCACCTTTCGAGCGGTGGTCCTCGCGATTGTCCTGGCCATGATTCTGGCAGCGGCCAACGCGTATCTGGGGCTGTTCGCAGGCTTGACCATTGCGACCGCCATTCCGGCGGCCGTGGTCTCGATGGGCGTGTTGCGCCTATTAGGTGGCGGCACGATTCTTGAGAACAACATCGTCCAGACCGGTGCATCGGCTGGATCATCGATTGCCGCAGGTGTCATCTTCACGATCCCGGCGTTGGTGATCATGGGCTATTGGCCCGATTTCAAATATTGGTGGGTACTGGGGATTGCTGGCATGGGCGGCCTGCTTGGCGTGCTGTTCTCGGTCCCGTTGCGGCGCTCGATGATCGTCGAGGATCCGCTGCCATTCCCGGAAGGCAAGGCTGCCGCCGAGGTGCTCAAGGCCGGCGACAATCCGGGTCCGGGGATGAAGATCCTTGCGATCTCCGGCGCAATCGGTGCGGTCGTGAAACTGGCTGCGACCAGTGGATTGCGGCTGATTCCGGACACGTGGACCCAGTCGACTTTTTTGGGCAGTTCCAAGATCACGGCATTCATCGGTACCAACCTCTCGCCGGCGCTGCTTGGTGTGGGTTACATCGTTGGCTTGAACGTCGGCATCGTGGTGGTTTCGGGGGCGATCCTCTCCTGGCACGTAGCCATTCCGCTTTACCAAGCGTTCTTCATGGGCACCGATCCAAGGTTGGCTGCTTCCCTGGCAAATGCATCGTCGGCTGACGCGGCTTTCGGTATCTGGGGTGCGAAAATTCGCTACCTCGGCGTTGGCGCGATGCTGGTAGGCGGTATCTGGACGCTGTTTTCGTTGCGTAAATCGCTTCTCAACGGCGTTAAGAGCGGCTTCGCGGCTGCGCGCAAAAGCAGTGGTATCCCTGTCGCCGAGACCGACCGCGACCTGCCGATGAAGTGGATGTTGATTGCGCTGCTGCTGTTTACCCTGCCGCTGCTGGCGCTTTACCAGATGATCGTCGGCCAGTGGCTGGTCAGCATCCCGATGACGATCATCATGATCGTCGCCGGCTTCCTGTTTGTTTCGGTATCGGCCTATCTGGCCGGCCTGATTGGCTCGTCCAACAATCCGGTCTCGGGCATCACCATTTCCACCATCCTGTTTGCATCGGCCGTGCTGGTATTGCTGCTTGGCCCGAGCGGTCTGGAGCCGGTTGGTGTTGGCGGTGCGCCCCTCGGTGCAGTGGCGGCAATCATGATCGGCGCTGTGGTCTGCTGCGCGGCCGCTGTGGGAGGTGACAACCTGCAGGATCTGAAGGCGGGTTACATCGTTGGCGCCACCCCGTGGAAGCAACAGCTGATGCTGGGCATTGGTGCGTTTTCCTGCGCGTTGATCATGGCGCCGGTGTTGAACCTGCTTGCGACCGCCTACGGTATTGGCGAGCCGACTCTGGAACACCCGAACGCACTCGCGGCACCGCAGGCCAACCTGATGGCGTCGGTGGCTCGCGGCATGTTTGGCGGCGATCTGCCGTGGACGATGATCGGCATTGGCGTTGCAGTCGGTGCGGCGATCATCGCGGTGGACGAGTGGTTGAAAGCCCGTGGCGCCCGTTTCCGGGTGCCGGTTTTGGCTGCAGCGATCGGTATCTATCTGCCGCTGGAGTTGATGGTGCCGATTTTCCTGGGTGGTTTGCTCTCGCACATGGTCGAGCGTTTCCACAAGATCCGTCCGGAAGACGAGGAGGGTCGTGATCGCGTTCACCGCCCTGGTGTTTTGTTTGCGGCAGGTCTGATTACCGGTGAGGCGCTGATGGGTATCGCGATTGCCGTGCCGATCGTGGTTTCGGCGCGAGCCGACATTCTCGCGTTGCCCATCCAACTGCCGTTCTCGCAGTGGATCGGTCTTCTGGTGCTCGCTTTCGTTGGCTGGTATCTCTACCGCACCGGCGTCCGGCCCGCTGCGTCGACGAGTTGATATCCACTGATTCAGGTAGCTGACACCGCCAATGGCGGCGCTTAAACATCCAAAAGGAGTTCTTTATGCGTATCTCCCCCGTTGCCCTCGCACTGCTGACGGCACTGGTATTGCCTGGCGCGGCTGTCGCGGCCAATACCGCGAACATGGCGGACCGCGGCCTGCAACCGTACGACTTGGCGACCCTTGACCGGTTTTCCTCGCCGGTTCTGTCCCCGGATGGCAGTTTCCTGGTCTTCTCCAAGGGCGTCACCGACTACGGCGCGAACAAGGCCTCCAGCTCGTTGTGGGTACGTAACCTGCTGACTCGCGACATGAACCCGCCAACCCGGTTGACCCCCGATGGCTGGAACGTAAATTCCCCAGCGTTCTCGCCCGACGGCAAGAGCGTCTACTTCCTCAGCTCGAATTCAGGCACATCCCAGCTTTACGTGATCCCTGTGACGGGTGGAAAGCCTCGCCAACTCAGCAATTTTGCGCTTGATGTAGGCGGCTTCCAGCTCTCACCCGACGGTCTGCGGGTGGCATTCAGTGCTGAAGCCTTCGTCGACTGCGGCAGTGATCTGATCTGCACCAAGAAGCGTCTGGATGCGCGTGAGGCCAGTGCCGAGACGGGCGTTGTCTACGACCGGATGTTTGTCCGTCACTGGGACACGTGGAACGATGGTCGATTGAATCGTGTTTTCGTTGCGGCGCTGCCGAGCGGCCGCGCGATGGTCGACTCCGCGACCGCCATTGCCCCTGACGTGATCGGCGACGTGCCGTCCAAGCCGTTCGGCGATAGCAGTGAATACACGTGGGCGCCGGACAGCCGCTCGCTGATTCTCAGCGTGCGCAAGGCCGACCGCACCGAGGCATGGTCGACCAACTTCGACCTGTACCACGTCAGCGCCGACGGCGGCAGCGGCGCCCGCAATTTGACCGCCGACAACCCCGCCTGGGATACGGGCGCGGTGTTCAGTGCCGATGGCAGCAAGTTGTACTACCGCGCAATGAAGCGTCCAGGCTTCGAGGCCGACCGCTTTGGCGTGATGGAGCTGGACATGGTCATCGGCGAGAGCCGCGAGATCGCACCCAAATGGGACCGTTCTGCGGACAGCATCGCGGTGTCAGCTGACGGCACCACGTTGTTTGTTACCGCGCAAGAAATTGGCCAGCATCCGCTGTTCGCGATGGACGTAGCCAGCGGGGCCGTGAAGCAGGTCGTCGCTGACGGCACCATCGGGTCAGTGCAGCTCGCCGGGCAGACGCTCGCCTTTACTCGCAACAGTCTGACCAGTGGCAATCAGATCTTTACCGCCAGCGTCGACGGTGGTGCCGAGCGTGCTATCAGCGCCAACGCCGGCGAAATGCTGCCGCAGGTGAAGTTCGGTGACTTCGAGCAGTTCAGCTTCCCCGGTTGGAACCGTGAAACCGTCCATGGCTATGTTCTGAAGCCGTGGAACTATCAGGAAGGCAAAAAGTACCCGGTCGCGTTCCTGATCCACGGAGGTCCGCAGGGTAGCTTCGGCAACAGCTGGAGCACGCGCTGGAATCCGCAGACCTATGCGGGGCAGGGCTATGCGGTGGTCATGATCGACTTCCACGGCTCCACCGGCTATGGCCAGGCATTCACTGACGCGATCAGCCAGCATTGGGGTGACCGTCCGCTTGAAGACCTGCAAAAGGGCTGGGCGGCGGCGCAGAAGAAGTACTCCTTCCTCGACGGAGCCAACGCTTGCGCGCTGGGTGCCAGCTACGGCGGATACATGATCAATTGGATCGCCGGCAACTGGAACACCCCGACCTCGGGTGCGTGGAAGTGCATGGTCAACCACGACGGCGTGTTCGATACCCGGATGATGGGCTTTGTGACCGAAGAGCTCTGGTTTACCGAGTGGGAAAATGGCGGTAGTCCTTGGGACAAGCGCGCCGACTACGAGAAGTTCAACCCAAGTCGGCATGTCGACAAGTGGCGCGTACCGATGCTGGTCATCCACGGTCAGCAGGACTTCCGTATTCCTGTCAGTCAGGGACTGGGCGCCTTCACCGCACTGCAGCGCCGCGGCGTCGAGTCCAAGTTTCTGTACTTCCCGGACGAGAACCACTGGGTGCAGAAGCCGCATAACTCCGTGCAGTGGCATGACACGGTCAATGGTTGGCTGAAGCAGTATCTGGGCCAATAGTGTCGAGAGCTATCGGTCGCGGAAAAGCATGCCGCGACCGATAACTCCACGCCTGCTGATTGCACAGGAGTCAGTGCCATGTCTGCTGCATCCAGCGCGCTGATCACCGACGACGCGGTCGTTCTCGGGCTGTTGGCCGCAACCTTGGGAGCGGTGTTCTGGACGGCGTCGCGTCCCAGTGGTTTCTGGAACCGTTTCTACCGAGTAGTGCCGGCTCTGTTGGTCTGCTACCTGGTTCCGGCGCTCTACAACAGTTTTGGCTTGATCGACGGTGCGAGCTCCGGGTTGTATCCGATGGCTCGCGACTATCTCCTGCCCAGTGCGCTCGTGCTGTTCTGTGTGGCGATGGACATCGGCGCGATCCTGCGGCTGGGGCCGAAGGCTGTGATCATGTTCCTCACCGGCACGGTCGGTGTGGTGCTTGGTGCGTGGGTGTCATTCTGGGCAATGGGCCTGATCCATCCTGAAACCGTCGCCGGTGAGACCTGGCGCGGCATGACGACCGTCGCCGGTAGCTGGATTGGCGGTGGAGCCAACCAAGCGGCGATGAAAGAAGTGTTCGAAGTGGACGCCACATTGTTTGGGCAGTTCATTGCGATCGATGTAGTCGTCGCCTATTTCTGGATGGCGATTTTGTTGTTCATGGCGCCGCGCGCCGCGGCCTTTGACCGCTGGGTAGGTGCCGACACATCGGCGATTGAGGATCTCAAGCGGCAGATCGCCACCTATCAGGCCGAGCATGCCCGCATACCGAGCATGGCCGACTTCATGCTGATCTTCGCCGTGGGATTGGGTATTACCGGCCTGTCTCACTTTCTTGCAACACCGTTGGTGAGCTGGGTGCGCTCGATGCCGCTGGAGTGGCGGCTGCAGGATTACAGCCTGGACTCGCAGTTCTTCTGGATCGTGGTCTTTGCCACCACGTTCGGCATGCTGTTGAGTTTCACCCGTGCGCGGCGGCTGGAAGGGGCGGGCGCATCCACGATCGGCTCGGTGTTCCTGTACGTGTTGATCGCCACCATCGGCATGCAGATGGATCTCAAGGCACTGGCTGACAAGCCGATGCTGCTCGCTCTGGGAGTGATCTGGATCAGCGTGCATGCGTTGTTGCTGATCGGTGTTGCGAAGCTGATACGTGCGCCGCTGTTCTTCCTCGCTGTCGGCTCGCAGGCGAACGTCGGCGGCGCAGCGTCGGCGCCGGTGGTGGCAAGCGCGTTCCATCCATCGCTCGCGCCGGTGGGCGTTCTGCTGGCTGTGTTCGGCTACGCGTTGGGGACCTATTTCGCCTATCTGACCGGCATAGGACTGAAGTTTATGGCCGGCTAGCTACAGCCATCCGGACCGCTTGAAAGCGCGGTGCAGCGTAGTGACGATGGCGGTGACAATGAGCGCGAGGATCGGATAACTCCAGCGGCCCTGCAGTTCCGGCATGACGCTGTAGTTCATCCCATACCACCCGGTCACCAGCGTCGGCACCGCCAACAGCGCCGCCCCCGCACCCATTCGCTTCACGACCTCGCCTTGTCGGACCGTTACCAGGGACAAGTTGACGTGCACGGCTGCGGTCAGCATTTCGCGCAGGGTGTCGGTGTTCTCGTTGATGCGCACTGCATGGTCCAGCACGTCGCGGAAGTACAGCCGCATTTCCTCATTAATCAGGTCCGGGCGCGGGCGTGCGAGTTGCGACAGCACGTCTTGCAAGGGTGCGACGGCCAGCCGTAGCCGGGTCAACTCGCGCTTTAGGTCGTAAAGCTTTTGTACCGTCCCCTTGTCGAAGTCATCGGCAAAGATGTCGTTCTCAAGTGCGTTCAGCGCGTTGCCGAACTCGTCGACGATCGGCAGCAGTCTGTCCACGACCATGTCGAGGACCACGTAGAGCGCGGCTGCAGGGCCGTGTCGCATCAACTCCGGCTCACGCTCCATGCGCGCGCGAGCGTCGCCATAGCTGCTGGAGGCGCCATGGCGAACGCTGACCAGGTAGCGTGGGCCGATGAACAGGTGAGTCTCACCAAAATTGATGGCACCATCGAGATTCTGCGCTGTGTGGAGCGCGATGAACAACGAGTTGCCGTACGTCTCGATCTTGGGCCTCTGGTGCGCATTTCCGGCGTCTTCGATTGCAAGGTCGTGAAGGTCGAACTCCTCCTGCAGCTTATCCAGCACGCTGTCGTCAGGCTCGTACAGGCCGACCCAGACGAAGCTTCCGTCATCCACCGCCAACACGTCGCTGATGGCGTCCAGGTCGATATCCAGCCGGGCGCCGTCCGCGGAGTAGGCGGCGCAGTTCATCACGCACGCTGGCAAGGTGGGAGGGTGCGACTTGGCGGGGCTTGGCATCATGAATATCCTTCGAGCGTATTCAGCCGCGTGGCCGGCTCCGCAGGCCCAGCATCAGTCCGATGTGGATCGGGAGCAGCAGCACGATCCAGTGCAGGTTCTGCTGCGGCAACAGTTGCAGCCAGTGGACGAACAACCCAAGTAGGGCGAGAGCTACCAACGCTATCAGTCCCCGGTCGAACCACGGACCGCCCACTCGCCCGCGCGCCAGTCTCAACCCACCGGGCAGTAGCAGCCAAGTCAGCGGGCTCATCAGCAACAGGTTGTAGTTGGCCCAGCCAAAGCGGTGGTCGGTGGCCACCCATATGAACAGCATGATGGCGCCGAGCAAGCCCGACATAAACCAGAAGGGAAGCGCTGCTGCAGACGTAGCACGTGGTGCCCGGCGACCCGACCAGCGCAGCGCTCCACCGATGAGCAGCCCTGCGAGCAGCCAAGGCCACCAGCGTCGCGACGTTTCCATCGGCTCGGGATTCAGTCGATGCGGCAAGAGATCCAACTCCTCCGTCACCAGCGGCTTTCCATCGCGGTTGTGCGCGTCTCGCAGCGATGCCGCCAGACGCATTGGCACGAAGCCGTCTGCCCAGTTCGACAGGGGCTGATCAGCGGCACGGCCAAGACCAAGATCAAAGCCAAGCCACATCCAGAAGTCCGGTGATGCGAGGCGGGTGGATTCGCTGCGAAAGGTGTCCCCGCGGGACCCACCCATCTGTCGGGCCAATTGCCCACCGAGGGCACGATCGAGCGCGTCCCGGACGCGTGTCGAGCAGTTGTCCAGGAAGTAGTTGTAGCCGTAGTGCGCGTTTTCGGGGAGCGCATTTTCAGCCAGCGCGTCGGCCAGTCCCTGCGCATCCTCGGGCGCCAGATCCAGCCACTGCAAACTCGCGCCGCGGCCCACGTCACGGTAGTAGGCCATGTCCTCGCTCAGGCGCAGAGCAACCAGCTGGTAGCGCATGTCGCCGCGCACAAACCGGGAGATGAAGTCCGGCTCGGTGGGGTCGAAGTAGCCGAAATTGTAAGAAATTGCGCTCCCGCTTTCTGGATCGTTGACCACGATCGCGTTGTGGCCGAAGCGCTCGAAGAAGATTTCCCCCGGCTGCATAGTCACCACGGCGATACGCGGCGCTGCACTCGCGACCAGCGCACAAGACCAGAGCAGAATAAGGAGCAGGAGCCGTGGCAACAGGCGTGATGGCGTCCGGACGGCGGATAGCGCCGTTGCCAAATCAGGCATCGCTCAACACGCTGACATGGAAAGTGTGGACGCGGCGGGCATCTGCACTGGCAACGCGGAACACGAATCGACCCAGCATCAGCTCTTCACCGGCTTCGGGCAGATGCCCAATTGCTGCGATGACGAGTCCGCCAATTGTGTCGTACTCGTCATCGTCAAAATGCGCGCCAAAGTGGTCGTTGAAATCCTCGATCGGCGCCAGTGCGTCGACGATGAACTGGCCGTCCGCTTGGGCAGATATCAATGCGTCGGGATCTTCGGCGTCGTCGTGCTCATCGTCGATCTCGCCAACAATCTGCTCCAGCACATCCTCGATGGTCAGCAGTCCGGCCACGCCGCCGTGCTCGTCGATCACGATGGCCATGTGGTTACGCGATTGGCGGAACTCGCGCAGCAGGATGTTGAGGCGCTTGGACTCCGGGATCAGCACCGCCGGTCTCACCAGCGCATGGATGCTGGGTGCGCCGTTGTCGGCCACCACGCCCTGCAGCAGATCCTTTGCCAACAGGATGCCGATGATCTGGTCCTTGTCTTCTCCGTGCACCGGGAAGCGTGAATGGCCGGAATCGACCACTTGCTTAACCAATTCACGAAACGGCATGTCGGCGGGCAGCATGACCATCTGAGAGCGCGGAATCATCACGTCCCCGACGCTGAGATCGGAGATCGCAATTGCGCCCTCCATCATTGTCAGGGTGTCGGCCTCGATCAGATTATCGGACTGGCAGTCGCGCAGCAGTTCAACCAGGTCCTCGCGGGAGGATGGTTCACCGGACAGGGCGGAGCTGATGCGCTCGAACCAGGATCGGCGCTTGTCTTGGCGCTCCGGCAGCTCGTGCGCGGATGCTTGGGCGGAAGTACTACTGTCGTCCTCGGACATTGCTCGCATTCATGGATACGTCCTGGGGATGGACGTCAAAGCGAGTCTAACGCATGCCATGGCAGCGGCAGCGTCAAACCATCGACCTAATCCAGACTGAAGTAAGGATCTGCGATGCCGAGGGTCGCAAGGATTTCTCGTTCGAGCTGCTCCATGCATTCGGCTTCGCGGTCGTCCTCATGGTCCCAGCCCAACAGATGCAGGATGCCGTGCACAGTGAGGTGCGCGTAGTGCGCATTCACCTTCTTGTTCTGCTCGGCTGCCTCGCGGGCCACTACGGGAGCACAAATTATCAAGTCGCCCAGCAGCGGCAGCTTCACGCCTTCAGGCAGATCGGCCGGAAAGCTGAGTACGTTGGTCGGGTAGTCCTTGCCGCGATAGTGGCGATTCAGAGATCGCCCCTCGCGGTCATCCACCAACCGGATTCCGAGATCGGCTTCGCGTATGCGTCCGTCAAGTGCGGCCGCAGCCCATCGGCGGAAACTCGTGGCGGCCGGGATACCGCCACGCGGCAAGCCGTAACTGATAGAGACGTCGAGAATGGTTGGGCCGAGTGTCATGACCATTGGGTCTTTGTAAGGAATTTGTATGAGCTACGAAGTGGTCGCCATTGTCGCCTGTTCCGCGTCGCGGGCCTCATAAGCGTTAACTATGCGGGCGACCAGCGGGTGGCGAACCACATCTTTCGACTCGAAGAACGTGAAAGTCACCCCCTCAACCTCCCGCAGCACTTCCAGAGCATCCTTCAATCCTGATTTCACGTGTTTGGGCAGATCGGTCTGAGTCATGTCTCCGGTCACCACCGCGGTGCTGCCGTGCCCGATCCGGGTGAGAAACATCTTCATCTGCTCAATCGTTGTGTTCTGCGCTTCATCGAGGATCACATATGAATCGTTAAGGGTCCGTCCGCGCATGTAGGCCAGTGGCGCGATTTCGATCACGTTGCGCTCCAGCAGCTTGAGTACTTTCTCGACTCCCAACATCTCGTACAACGCGTCGTAGAGGGGCCGCAGGTAAGGATCGACTTTCTGCGACAGGTCGCCAGGCAGGAAGCCGAGTTTCTCGCCGGCCTCGACCGCCGGGCGCACCAGCACCAGACGTTGAACACGCGATTCGTTCAATGCCTCCACCGCGCTGGCCACTGCGAGGAAAGTCTTGCCGGTTCCAGCAGGCCCGATGCCGAAATTGATGTCGCTGGTGGCGATCGCATGCAGGTATTTCTGCTGGTTGGGTCCTCGGCCACGCACTGTGCCGCGCTTGACCCGGATAATTACCTCCTGTGGCTCAGCCTCGGCCTCAGCATCAATCGATGCGGACGTGCCGGCGAGTGCCAGGTGAACGGCGTGCTCATCCAGCGTGTCGATCTCCGTCTCCCTCCAGAGTTCGCGCAATACCTTCTCGGCGGTGCGCACCGCTGCCATGACTCCGGTCAGTCGGAAGATGTTGCCGCGATGGGCTATTTCTATGCCGGTACGCAGCTCAATCATGCGTAGATGACCGTCGAAAGCGCCGGCGAGGTTGGCTAGACGCTCCAGCTCCGGTGGATCCAGAGTGAACTCGGAAATAGTCGGTTGCGCCATCTATTCAATGTCCTGCATTGGCAGTCCAGCTTGCACCCGCGGCCGGCTTTTCGCAAAGTGGGCGGATCCATAAAGGCAGGGGTACGGCATGCGGGCGATTCACGCGATTCGGGGCAGGTTGCTGGTCACGGCACTGGCGGCATGCGCCTTGCCATGGTCACTGGCGTCGACGGCCGGTGAAGTGACGGTACTGGTCGCCGGCCGCATCCACACCATGGATGATTTGAATCCCCGCGCCCAAGCCATGGCGTTTGACAGTGACGGCCGGATTCTCGCGCTCGGAACACGGGATGCGATCAAGTCGCAGTTTCCCGACGGAACCGTGCTGGATGTCGGTCCGACCACGGTGGTGCCGGGCCTGATCGATGCGCACGGTCATGTTGCAGGCCTGGGTTTGAATGCGACGCGCGTCGACCTTGCTGGCACGACGAGCAAGCAAGAGGCGCTGCAGCGTCTGGGTGATTTCGCTGCAAACCTGCCGGAAGGTGTCTGGCTGCTCGGTCGTGGCTGGGACCAGAACCGCTGGGAGGGGAAACAGTTCCCGACCGCCGCCGATCTGGATACGCAATTTCCCGACCGTCCAGTCTGGTTGCGCCGCGTGGATGGGCACGCGGCGTGGGCCAACAGCGCGGCGATGGCCCTGGTGTTGGCGGGCGGGAAGGGGAAGACCGACCTCATCGGCGATTGGCAGCCCGAGGGCGGCAAGATCGAACGCGATGCCAATGGTGCGCCGACCGGTGTATTTATCGATGAAGCGATGGGGCTGGTGGATGCCTACGTGCCCGACCAGGAAGATGAAATGGTGGCGCAGTCGCTGGCATTAGGAATGAAGGCGGCGGTTACTCACGGCTTGACGGGCGTGCATGACGCTGGCGTGTCTCTGGCGACGTTGGGGCATTACAAACGGTTGGCCGATCGCGGCGAGATGCCGCTGAGGGTGCATGCAATGGCCGACGGCGACGGCGATGCGCTTGAAATGCTGTGCCGCGAGGGTCTCTATACCCATCAGGGCGGCCACCTGCAGATGCGTGCCGTCAAGGTATTTGCTGACGGCGCCCTCGGCAGCCGCGGTGCAGCGCTGTTGACGGACTACAGCGACGATCCGGGTAACCGCGGTCTGATGCTCGCCACTGCTGAGCAGCTGGCCAAGGTCACTGACAAGGCGCGCCGCTGCGATGTGCAGGTCGCGACCCATGCGATCGGCGATCGCGGCAACCGGGTCGTGCTGGACGCCTATGCGCGAGCGTTGGGCAACAAGGTGGGCGGCGATCACCGTTGGCGCATTGAGCACGCGCAGGTGCTGGCCCCTGATGACCTGCCTCGTCTCGCATCACTGGGCGTGATTGCGTCGATGCAACCGACTCATGCGACCAGTGATATGGGGTGGGCCGGCGACAGGCTCGGACCTGAGCGTATTGAGCACGCCTATGCGTGGAGGGAGCTTCGTGACAGCGGCGCGCGCTTGGCGCTGGGCTCGGACTTCCCGGTGGAGTCGGTTGATCCGCGTTTGGGTCTGTACAGCGCGACGACCCGTTCCGATGCCGAAGGCCTGCCCTTGGGTGGCTGGCAGCCTGAGGAGAAATTGACGGCTTTTGAAGCGCTCAGGGGCTTCACCCTGGATGCCGCCTACGCCAGTTTCAACGAGGACGAGGTAGGGAGCCTGGAGGTCGGTAAGCGCGCAGACTTTGTCGTGTTGGCCGAAGACCCCCTGCAGATTGAGCCGAAAGAGTTACGCAATCTGACGGTGCTGGCGACGTACGTTGACGGCGATGCGGTCTATATCCGTCCGATCGAATAAGCCCCCGAATTGTCTGCGGATCGGCGGAAAACGGAGACCGTCGAGCGCGCAAACGCGCATTTCGATCATGAAATGGTCGTCTAGTGTTCGCGGGAAGCTTCTGAACATCCCTTCGTGGCGGGCCTTTCAGAGCTTCCATGCGTATGAAATCGCTCCATGCGGTGGCGTGCAGTTCCCTTGTGACCCAGATTGTCAGATAATGACGTTGCGCGGCGAGATGTCGGCGCGCTAGCCCATTCATCCAAAGATCAGGTCCGGGAGCTCGACACGCATGACGCAGACTGGCAAGCGCCAAGGCGCAGTATTCGCAGTTGTGGCAGTTGCCGCACTTGCACTCGTTTTCTTCTGGGTACGCCCATCCTCCGATGGGGCGAGCGATGGCGCGGGCCTGTCGTCCGCTGACGCTTCTGCGAACAGCGTGGACGGAGCCGGCGATGACCGGACGCCGCCACTGCCGGGCCAAGTGGTCGCTGGCGGGCAGATGGATCTGGTCTCGTCTGCCGACGCCATTCCGGCCAACCTGCCCGCGGTCGAAAATGAAGATCCGGCCGAGTACCAGACCAAACTGCCGGCCGATACCCTCTTCGCCGCGATGCCTGCGGCACGGTCGCATTTTGCCGAGAAGGTGCCTTTCGGCGTCGATGATCGCAGCTATATCGAGTTCAACCGCAATGCACTCCGGGAGCTGGCTGCTGGCTCCACGCTGACGCTGCGCACCCCGGACGACGGACGCGAGCATCAAGTGCGTATCGATGAGGTGCAGGTGCATGCCAATGGCGACAAGTCATGGTTGGGACGTGTTGACGATGGCAAGGGCGGCGCGATGCCGGCCGTCTTCACCCAGGGTGTGGACTCCAGCTTCGGCAGCTTCAATACCTCCACCGGCAGCTACAGCATCGAAGCCGAGGGCAAGTTGGGTTGGATCGCCAACGTCAATGACCTGCGCAAGCATCAGAACTTCGACATCGATGACGCAGTAGTGCCGGACCCGTCGCGCAATCGTCCAACGCCGTCAACCAACTGATTCACATAAAGTTTTGCCGGGCGCAGGCCCGGATTCCCGGTCGGGCGCTATGCGTCCGGCGCCCATCTGGTAACCCGAAAGAACGAGGATCTTCGATATGGAAGTCACCACCCCGCGCCCCCGCCCAGGGCACTCCCGCCGCACCTTGAGCCTGCTGCTTGCCGGCGCGCTTTGTGCTGGTCCGGCCGCCGCAGCGAGTAACGTAGTCGACATCATGTTCGTCTACACCCCGGGCGCCGCCAAGTACGGCGGCGACATGACCACGCGTTTGAACCAATACATCGCGCAGTCGAACCAGGCATTCAAAGCCAGCGACGTCGACATCGAGCTGCGGATGGTGCATGCGGTACAGAGCAACAACAGCACCTATCAGTACACCGGCAACGCCGCACTGAACCAGATCACGTACAACGACACCGCAATCCATCGCCTTCGCGATGACTACGGCGCGGACTTCGTAGGTCTGTTGAATATGGCGCCAGGCGGCCTTTGTGGAGTGGGCTGGGTAGGCCAGAGCAGCGGTGGCACGATCACCAAAACGTCGAAGGACATGGCTTACACCAGTTCTGCGATCGACTGTGGATACCTGACCTTCACCCATGAGCTCGGCCATAACCTGGGCCTGCTGCACAGCCGCAAGCAGGGTGACACTTCCGGTGGACACCACAAGTACGGCATGGGCTATGGGGTGGACCGTTCGTTCGCGACCCTGATGGCGTACGCCCACCTGTTCAACACTAACTACGTCTACCGCTTCTCCAATCCGCGCCAGACCTGCAACGGATATGCCTGTGGTGACGCGGCAACGGCTGATTCGTCGCGCTCAATGTCCCTGATGGCCAAGCAGTACCCGGGCTACCGCCCCACGCGCGTCGATCCAGGTCCGGGCAATCCCGATCCGGGCAACCCGGATCCGGGTCCGAAGCCCGATGAAGTGTTGCCCGTGCCGCCCCAGGGCAGCAACGTGGTGGCCAACCCGAGCTTCGAAGGTAGCTTGTCGTCCTGGTCTGCGATCTACGGCTCCAAGGTCTCGCTCAATGACCAGCGTCGTCGCGGCGGCAAGAACAGCGCCTACGTCACCAACCGCGCTAACTACGCCGGTGGTATCGCGCAGGATCTGACCGGCAAGCTCGAGTCAGGAAAGGAATACGACTTCAGCATGTGGATGCGTCTGGCCAGTGACGTCAGTGACAGCGCGCGGGTTGTGCTCGAGGTCAACGGTGGCTCGCGCTATATCGACATGGGCTTGTTCGGTGTGAAGGGTGGCTGGTCGGAAATCAAGGCCAAGTTCACCAGTGACGTTCCCAAGGGCACCAAAGTACGCCTGCTGGTTTATGGTCCCGGCGCGAATGTCGACTTCTTCGTTGACAGCTTCAACGTGAGCCCGATTGGCAGCGGCGGCGGCGATAGCACCAACATGATCCGCAATGGCGACTTCGAAGCTGGCAACGCTGCTTCGTGGGCGACCGGTTTCGGCGGCAAGATCGGTGTTAGCAGCGATGGCTACCAGAGCACCCGCAGCCTGCAGCTGACCGATCGCACCCAGTGGTACGATTCTGTGGGTCAGGAGCTTGAGCCGCTTGAGGCACGCAAGAAGTACCGTGCAAGCGCGCAGGTCAAGCTTGAAGGCGGCAGCGACACCGTGTCGTTGTGGCTGTTGATCCGCGACGACAGTGGCTACTACTGGCAGCGTCTCGCTTGGGCCAATGGTGTCAAGGGCTCGTGGGTCCCGCTGGCAGCCAAAGAGTTCACCTTTGATCCGGTGGGCAAGGTGCAGTCGGTCTCCCTGCACGTGATGGGTCCGGGTTCGGGCATCAGCATGAAGATTGACGATGTGGAGCTGGAGCCGGTTCGCTAAGGCCCCTCTACTTGCTGTAACAAAGACGCCGGCATATGCCGGCGTCTTTTTTTGTGCAGCCGGGTTGAACTGCCTTAAGCAGTTACTACCCTGCCACGAAGTGAGTTGCTCATTGCTTCGGTCACCACAACGTCGACGAACTGACCGATCATGCTTGCGTCGCCAGCAAAGTTGAGCGAGCGCATGTTTTCGGTTTTCCCGGTCAGCTCATTGGCGTCCCGACGGGAGCGGCCCTCCACCAGCACCCGCTGCGTGCTGCCCACCATCGACTCGCTGATCCGGCGAGCGTTGTCGTTGATCGCCGCCTGCAGCCGCGCCAGTCGCGCGCTCTTCTCCGCATCGCTGGTGAGGTCCTCCAAGTCCGCCGCTGGCGTTCCTGGGCGACGGGAGTAGACGAACGAGTAGGACTGGTCAAAACCGACGTCGTCGATCAGCTTCATGGTCTTTTCGAAATCCGCCTCGGTCTCGCCCGGAAATCCGACGATAAAGTCAGAGGAGATTGAAATGTCCGGCCGCACCGCGCGAAGCTTGCGAATCTTCTGTTTGAACTCAAGGGTGGTGTAACCGCGCTTCATCGCTGCCAACACGCGGTCGCTACCCGCTTGGACCGGCAGATGCAGGTAATTGGCCAGCTCAGGCACATCGCGATAGGCCTCCACCAGCGAGTCGGAGAACTCCAGGGGGTGCGATGTGGTGAAGCGTATCCGGCCGACGCCATCAATCTGGGCGATGGTGCGAACCAGCAGGCCGAGGTCGGCGATTTCAACCTGTTCATTCTCCCCGATCATCGGACCTGCATAGGCGTTGACGTTCTGGCCCAGCAAGTGAATCTCGCGAACACCTTGCGCCGCCAGTTGCGCGACTTCCACCAGCACGTCCTCGAAGGGTCGGCTGACCTCCTCGCCGCGGGTGTAGGGCACCACGCAGAAGCTGCAGTACTTGCTGCAGCCTTCCATGATGGATACGAACGCGCAGGGGCCTTCCGCGCGCGGTTCCGGAAGGCGATCAAACTTCTCGATCTCGGGAAAGCTGATATCGACTTGGGGCAGGCCGGTCTTGCGCCGCTCACGGATCAACTCTGGCAGTCGGTGCAGCGTCTGCGGGCCAAACACCAGATCGACATACGGAGCGCGCTTGACGATCGCCTCTCCCTCTTGGCTCGCCACGCAGCCGCCTACGCCGATCAGGACCGGCTTGCCATCTTTCTTCAGCGACTTCCAGCGTCCCAGTCGGCTGAACACCTTGTCCTGCGCCCGCTCCCGAATAGAGCAGGTATTGATCAGGATCACGTCCGCCTCGGCAACGTTGGTGGTCAACTCCAACCCGTCCGACGCAGCGAGTACGTCGGCCATCTTGGCCGAGTCGTACTCGTTCATCTGGCAGCCGTGGGTCTCGATGAACAATTTGCCGCGGGGCGTGGCAGCGGGTAGGGCGTCATCGACGACCAGGCGGATAGGCAGGAATTCAGTCATGGCGGGTTAGGCAGGAACGGCGGAAACCTGCATCAAAAGGAGCGAAGCAGGCCGGCCGAGCCGGGTCTGGAAACGGAGGTTGGAGTAGTCTAACGGGCGTCGGCTGCGAAGAGCGTCGCGGTTCGCGTAGCACATACTTGGCAAAGACCATGCAAAAGGTGAGACTGCACGTTATGAGGGGGCCACATCTAATTCTCGGCTTGGCATGCATGCTGCTCGCAGCGCCTGTCGTTGCCGGTACGGTTTACCGTTGTGACACGCCTGACGGCGCGCGCAGCTATGTAAGCAAACGCCTGCCTGGCGCCAAGTGCCACGCGGTGACGACTGATGCGCCGCCGCCAGTGCGGAAGCCCGCACCGGCTGCCACGGCGGCCGTGAAGGCGACCAGTCCGGCATCGGGTCAGGCCACAGCAAGAGCTCCCGACCCGAACGCCCCGGCAAGCTTCCTCACACCGACGTCGGGCTCTGCCGCACCTGCGACGATTCTTGCGAACGCAGCTCCAGTCACTCCCGTGCAACCGAGCTCCGGCGGCGCGCGACGTGTCCAGGGGCAGGTCTATTCCTACATCAAAGATGGTGTGCGTCATTACACCAGCACGCGTCCCAAAGGCGTGGCGAGCGCGAGTGCTGTGCGCACAATCCAGTACAGCTACCTGGAAACCTGCTTCGCTTGCGCAAAGACGCCGGGCGTGAACTTCGGCAATGTGCGTCTGAATCGCGAGGCCTATCGCGACGAGATCGCTGCGGCCGCGAGGGCGCACGGTATCGACGAGGCGATAGTGCGGGCGATCATCCATGCGGAGTCGGCATTCAACCCCAACGCCCTGTCCCGTGTGGGTGCGCAGGGGTTGATGCAGCTGATGCCGGCGACTGCGCGGCGCTTCAAGGTCACCAACGCGTTCGACGCCGGACAGAACATCCAAGGTGGCGTGGAATATCTTGCCTGGCTGCTGAAGCGCTTTGACGGCGACCTCACGCTTGCGGCCGCCGGTTACAACGCGGGCGAGGGCGCGGTAGACAAATACAAGGGCGTGCCGCCTTACGGCGAAACCCAGCTCTATGTGAAACGGGTGGGCGTGTTGGCCGAGCGATACCGCTCAACCAACTGATTCCAAGGCTGTCAAGGGCGGTCATTGCGTGCAACTGATTGTCGGGCTGTTCATCCTTCCGTTACACTTCCCCGTCTTTATGAGCCGCCAGCCGTCGCCAGTGGTGCAGGTCGCGCGGTGGAACTTCGATTACCAGCTTTGCGGAGTGCCGGATGACCAACCCAAGGGTCAATGATCCTAAACATGTGCCTGTCGGTGTTTCCGCCAGCGAACCCGTCAACAAGGGGCGTCGTCGCTTCTTGACGGCGACCACGAGCGTTATTGGCGCGGTAGGCGTCGGTATTGCTGCGGTGCCCTTCATCAAGTCGTGGAACCCCAGTGAGCGTGCCAAGCAGGCTGGCGCACCGGTGACTGTCGACATCACGCCCCTCGAGTCTGGCCAGCGTCTGGTGCGAGAGTGGCGCGGCCAGCCGATCTGGATCGTCCGTCGTAGTGAGGCGATCCTGACGGCACTGCCGACCCTGGACGACCATCTGCGCGATCCACAGTCGAACAACCCGGATCAGCAGCCGACCTACGTGCTGGAAGAGTTCCGCGAGCTTCGCTCGATCAAGCGCGAGGTATCTGTCCTGGTGGGTCTGTGCACCCATCTTGGTTGTTCGCCAGAGATGAAGGCCGAAATTCGACCGGAACCCTTCGACACGAACTGGCAGGGCGGTTACTTCTGCCCTTGTCACAAGTCCAAGTTCGACATGGCGGGCCGCGTCTACGACGGTGTTCCGGCGCCAACCAACCTGCTGGTACCGCCGCACTTCTACGCGGACGACAACACCATCGTGATCGGTCTCGATCCCTCTTCCAACCAGGGAGCAGCCTGAGCCATGGCGAACATCTTCATCCGTAGCGCCAACGGCGTAGTGGACTGGGTCAACGAACGCGCGCCCGGCATGATGCCGGTGTACCGCAAGCACATGACCGAGTACTACGCGCCGAAGAACTTCAACTTCTGGTACTACTTCGGCGTGTTGGCGATGGTGGTGCTGGTCAATCAGATCCTGACCGGGATCTTCCTGACCATGCACTACAAGCCGAGCGCCGCCGAGGCGTTTTCGTCGGTCGAATACATCATGCGCGACGTGGAGTGGGGCTGGCTGATCCGCTACATGCACTCAACCGGTGCGTCGCTGTTCTTCGTTGTCGTTTACCTGCACATGTTCCGCGGCCTGATGTACGGCTCGTACCGCAAGCCGCGTGAGCTGGTGTGGATCCTGGGCATGCTGATCTATCTGGTGCTGATGGCCGAAGCCTTTATGGGCTATGTGCTGCCTTGGGGCCAGATGTCGTTCTGGGGCGCCAAGGTGATCATCTCGCTGTTCGGTGCGATCCCGGTGATCGGACCGGAGCTGACCGAGTGGATCATGGGCGACTACCTGCCATCCGATGCCACTTTGGGCCGCTTCTTCGCCCTTCACGTCATCGCGATGCCGCTGGTGCTGCTGTTGCTGGTCGTGCTGCATCTGGGTGCGCTGCACGAAGTGGGTTCCAACAACCCCGACGGTGTGGATATCAAGAAGGGTCCCAAGGGAAACCGCTGGGATGCCAACAAGCCTGCCGACGGCATTCCGTTCCATCCGTATTACACGGTCCACGACCTGGTCGGCATCGGGTTCTTCCTGATCCTCGCGGCGTTCATCATCTTCTTCGCACCCGCCTTCGGTGGCTGGTTCCTGGAGCATGACAACTTCGTCGAAGCCAACCGTCTGGTGACCCCGGCGCACATCAAGCCGGTCTGGTACTACACCCCGTTCTACGCCATGTTGCGGGTCGTCCCGGACAAACTGGGCGGTGTGGCGGTGATGTTTGGCGCGATCGCGATCCTGTTCGCGGTGCCGTGGTTGGATCGCAGCAAGGTCAACTCGGTGCGCTTCAAGGGCTGGATCACCAAGGCGATGCTCGCCATGCTGGTGGTGTGCTTTGTCTGGTTGGGCAAGATCGGTTCCGGTCCGGGTACCGACCCGTCCGAGACCATCATCGGCCGCGTACTGACTTTCCTGTACTTCGCGTTCTTCATCACGATGCCGTTGTGGACGAAGATCGACAAAACCAAGCCGGTGCCAGAGCGGGTGACGACGCATGACTAGTCCGTCGATCTCCCTCACCCACCGGTCCATCACGGTCAAATCGAACATGGTTGCCAAATTTGCGCTTTTCTTCGCCGGCTTGCTGGTGTCAGCCGCAGCCTTCGCCTCCAGCGGTGGTGGTCTGCAGCAGGCTGATACCGATCTCAACGATCGCGGTTCGTTGCAGCGGGGTGCGAAGCTGTACCTCAACTACTGCGGCGGTTGTCACTCCCTGAAGTACCTGCGCTACTCGCGCATGGCGACCGATCTGGGATTGACTGAAGAAGAGGTCATGCAGAACATGGTGTTCACCGATGCCAAGTTCGGTGACCACATGGAAACGGCGATGCCCGCGGCAGGCGGCACTGAGTGGTTCGGCAATATGCCGCCGGACCTCAGCGTGATCTCCCGTGTGCGAGGCGCCGACTGGCTGTATACCTACCTGAAGTCGTTCTATCTGGACGAGTCCACCGCACTTGGCTGGAACAACCAGTTGTTCCCCAACGTCGCGATGCCCAACCCCTTGTGGCAGATGCAGGGGTTGCAGCACGCGGAGTACGGCGCGGCGGATGCGACTGGGGCGCGGACTATCACCGGTTTGACGGTGACTCAGCCCGGCACAATGAACCCTCAGGAGTTCGACCAGTCGGTACGCGATATCACAGCATTCCTCGAGTACGCCGGTGAGCCGGTGATCCTCAAGCGCCAGCGCATCGGTGTCTGGGCGATCCTGTTCCTGGTGGTGTTTACGTTCTTCGCCTGGTTGCTTAACAAGGAGTACTGGCGGGACGTGCACTGAGTCGGACAGCATCCACTGCGTAGCCCCGTCGCGACAAGCGCGCGGGGCTGCGGCGTGAAAGCGGGCATGGATGACCGTTTTCCTGTGACTGATGTTCGACGGTAGTTGAGGCCGTGACGACTGTCCACGCTGGGTGGAGAGCGTTTTGCGCTCGGCGGATTCCGGGCGTTGGAGAGGTCGAAAATGGCGGCAAGCCCACGTATGCGTAATGCCCTTACCCTGTTCTCATCGAACGACTGCGTGCTGTGTCATCGTGTGCGCCTGGTACTGGCAGCCAAGGGTGTCACCTACGACCTTATCCAGGTGGATCCGCAGAACCCGCCAGAGGATCTGATCGACCTCAATCCGTACCACTCGGTTCCGACCTTGGTGGAACGTGATCTGGTGCTTTACGCAGCCAGTGTTGTCAGTGAGTACCTCGACGAACGCTATCCGCATCCACCGTTGATGCCGGTTGACCCGTTGTCCCGCGCGCGGCTGCGGCTTGCGACTTTGCGGCTCGAGCATGACTGGGTACCCCAGGTGCAGGCGATTCAGACGGGCACCAAAGCCCAAGCGGACGCCGCGCGCAAGCGACTCAAGGAGCTGCTGACCGCATCGGTGCCGCTGTTCAAGGCTTTCAAGTTCTTCCTCAACAGCGAGATGAGCCTGGCCGACTGTGCCATGGCTCCGATCATCTGGCGTCTGCCTTCGTTGGGTGTCACGTTGCCCAAAGATGGCAAATCGCTGGAAGACTACGGCGGCCGGATCTTCCGCAATCCCGGCTTCGCCCGCAGCCTGACCGAGCAGGAGCGCAGGCTGAACGAATTGCCAGGTTGAGGCTCCGCCGGCGGGTTCAGCGCGTTGATCGCTGCCCGAAAGGGGCTGTGTGATCTAAACTGGTTGCATGACCGACGAAAGCCCAATGATGACCAGTCATCGCCCGTATCTGTTGCGGGCGCTGTACGAATGGATCGCCGACAACGATATGACCCCTCACCTGCTGGTGGATGCTACCCGTGAGGGTGTGCAGGTACCGCTGCATGCAGTGAGTGAGGGGCGGATCGTTTTGAACGTTGCCCAGCAGGCCGTTTCCGGACTGGAGATGAGCAACGATCTGGTCCGCTTCAACGCGCGCTTCGGCGGGGTCAGTCAATCGGTCTCGGTGCCTTTGCCTGCGGTGGTCGCAATCTATGCGCGCGAGACTGGCCAAGGCATGGTGTTGCCCGAAGAGACGGGCGATGAGGCGGCTCATGGTCCTGGTTTCTCAGGATCGACGGACCCCTCCGCCCCGGCTCGGCCGTCCCTGAGCGCCGTGCCCAGTGACGGTCAGTTGCACGAGCAAAACAGCGACACTTCAGCGACTTCTGATGATCCTGATGGAGACGGCCCCGATACCAGTGGGCCGCGTCGTGGCGGTCACTTGAGGGTCGTCAAGTAGTCGGATCGACCGGGCCGGTAAAGCCGACCATGCGATCGCCACGCAATACCAGACGGCCGACATGGCGGTCCTCACCATCTCGCGAGTAGTCGAAGCGGAAGGTCCGCTCCAAGCCCAGCCAACCGTCTTCTCCGCGATACAGGCGCATTCCCATTACGTGCACCGTTTGGTCGAGGAGTTGCACGCCCGCAGCGGTGCAGGCATCGCGTCCCATGCCCTCCGCACGTTCAGCCGCGGCGCGTCCGGCGCTCCAGAAAGCGAAGGCCACTGACCCGACAATCATGACGATCAGCATCGTTGGCATCGTCAGACTACCGCTGGCGGCGGGCCGAGCTTGAGCGAAAGATCGATCGCGTGGACATGCTTTGTCAGCCCGCCAATCGAGATGCAGTCCACGCCATCGGCGGCAATTGCGCGCAGCCCGGCCAAGTCGACGCCGCCGGACACCTCCAACGGAGCCGGCCGCGGATGGGCCGCGTTGATGCGTACCGCTTCGCGACGGGTGGGTGCATCGAAGTTGTCGACCAGAATCCGGTCGCAGCCCTCGTCCAACGCTTCACGCAGCTCGCTCAAGCTCTCCACCTCAACAATCAGCGGGAGGTCCGGCTGGGCCATTCGCGCAGCCTTGATTGCGGCCGCAATTGAGCCGGCAGCGCGGACGTGGTTCTCCTTCAACATCACCGCATCGAACAGGCCGATCCGGTGATTCATCCCGCCGCCCGTGCGAACCGCATATTTCTGCGCGTGACGCAGGCCCGGGATCGTCTTGCGTGTATCCAGGATCCGGGTGCCGGTCCCCGCGACTGCATCCACGTGGTGCGCGGTGGTGGTGGCGGTCGCCGATAGTGTCTGCATGAAGTTCAGTGAGGTGCGCTCTGCCGTTACCAGCGCGCGAGCCCGTCCGTTGAGGATCGCCAATACCGTGCCTGCGGTGACCCGGTCGCCTTCTTTGACATGCCACTGGATCTGCACGTCGGGGTCGAGCGCGCGGTGGCATGCATCGAACCAGGGGCGCCCACAGACCACTGAGTCTTCCTTGCATAACAGATAGGCGCAGTCCGGTTCGTCGGGAAGCAGTGCGGCGGTTACGTCGCCGCTGCCGATATCCTCCGCGAGGGCGCGAGCAACATCGTCGGCAACGTAGTTAGGAGGATTGAGGTGGTTGGTCATGCCTGCGGAAATCCCTCGATCTGCGCGGTCCCAATCGCCTCTTCCGCTAACAGCACCGGGATCCCATCGTCGATGCGATAGATGTGCGCGCGATCCCGTGTGATGAGTGCTTCGCGCAGGGCTTCGGTCTGGTGGCTGCCGTCGCCACGCACCACGCTGGCGCTAGCGATCGCCCCGTTGATTGATTTCAGGCCCCGCCCATCCAGAACGGCCAGCGGCTGGCGGGTGGTGGGGCAGACGAGCAGGTCGAGCAGTTTGCGGTCCATCGGGCCGGTTTCTCCAGTGAACGGTCCGCGGTGGGAGGCGGACGGCGCTATCGGGACGCATGCGCACGTGGCGCTTGCGTGTGTCCCCGGTAGAATACCGTTTTGCCGTAGGGTCCAACCATGACAGACACCGTGCAGGCGCCGCTGGTCGGCCTTGTGATGGGCTCCCGTTCCGACTGGGAGACGATGCAGCATGCCGCCGCGCGGCTGGAAGCGCTGGGGATTCCCCATGAGGTCCGGGTGGTCTCGGCCCACCGCACCCCGGACGTATTGTTCGAATATGCCGCGACGGCGGCCGCGCGCGGTCTGCGGGCGATCATCGCTGGAGCGGGCGGGGCGGCTCATCTGCCGGGAATGCTGGCTGCCAAGACGGTGGTTCCGGTACTGGGAGTTCCGGTTCAGAGCAAGGCGCTGAGCGGCATGGATTCGTTGTTGTCCATCGTGCAGATGCCTGCCGGAGTGCCGGTGGCGACCTTTGCTATCGGCAACGCCGGCGCGACCAACGCCGCCCTGTTCGCTGCCGCGATGTTGGCGGTCGATCACGCGGACGTGGCGGAGGCGCTGGGTGCATTCCGGGCGCGCCAGACCGCGGATGTCGCCGGCAACGACGACCCACGCAAATGACGACGGTTGGGATCCTGGGTGGCGGCCAACTGGCACGCATGATGGTGTTGGCTGGCACGCCGCTGGGCGTTCGCTTCGTGCTGCTGGATCCAGCGGCTGACGCGTGCGCCTCGCCGCTGGCGCCAACCGTGACCGGCGGTTTTGCCGATGTGGCAGCGCTGGATACGTTCGCATCCCGTGTCGACGTAGCTACCTTCGATTTCGAAAACGTGCCTGCGGAGTCGGCCGACTCGCTGCTCAAGCGTCTGCCGGTTTTTCCCAATCCGCGCGCGCTGGGTGTTGCGCAGGACCGACTCTCGGAGAAAACCCTGTTCGGCGAGCTGGATATTCCGGTGGCGCCGTTTGCGGTGATTGATACCCGCGCCGACCTGGATGAGGCGATCGCGGCGGTTGGCACGCCATGCATTCTCAAGACGCGCCGCATGGGCTACGACGGCAAGGGCCAGTTCCGGCTTCGCTCTCCGGCCGACGCCGACGCTGCCTGGGACGCGCTGGGCGCACAGGCGGCCAAGGTAGGGTTGATCCTGGAAGGCTTCGTGGAATTTGACTGCGAGCTCAGCGTGGTCGCTGTGCGCGGCAGGGACGGCGAGTTCCGAACTTGGCCACTGACGCAGAACTGGCACGTCGATGGTGTCCTTTCAGCGAGTCTGGCTCCGGCCGGTGTGGACGACGCACTGACGACCGTCGCGATTGATTACGCGCGTAAGCTCGCCGAGGCGCTGGATTATGTCGGCGTGTTCGCACTCGAGCTGTTTTGCCGCGACGGTGAGCTGCTTGCCAACGAGATGGCACCGCGCGTGCACAACTCGGGTCACTGGACCATTGAGGGGGCAGAGACCAGCCAGTTCCAGAACCACTTGCGTGCGGTGCTGGGTCTGCCGTTGGGCTCCACCCGAGTGCTCGGCCACGCCTGCATGCTCAACTGGCTCGGCGCGATGCCCGATTCGAAGCCGGTGTTGGGCGAACCCGGTGGGCACTGGCACGACTACGGCAAGGCCGCGCGCGAAGGGCGCAAGGTTGGGCACGCGACCTTGCGCGCCGATTCGACAACCGAGCTGACCGCGGCACTGCAGCGAGTCGGGGTTGCGTTGGGTCGTGATGAGCAGGTGGCGCCGGTCATTGCGCGACTTCAGTCGGACGCGCATTCAAGCCCGCGTTGAACCACTGAAGTTCAGTGTCTGCCGGTCAGCACGAGTTCAAGGACGAACTTGCTGCCGAAGAACGACAGCACCAGCAGGACCATGGCCGCCAGTGTCCAGCGCACCGCGACTGCGCCGCGCCAGCCATACCGCCACCGCCCCACAAGCAGAGCCCCGAAGGTCAGCCACGACATCACGCTTAGCACCGTCTTGTGGACAAGGTGCTGGGCAAACAGGTCGTCGACGAACAGCACCCCGGTCAGCAGGGTTGCAGAAAGCAGCACGAAGCCGACCTTGATGGTGCGAAACAGCAGCGTCTCCAGCTCTACCAGCGGCGGCAGTGCGCGTAGCCAGCCATTGATGTTGCGTTTCCGCAGAGCGCGCTCCTGCAGCCAGAGCATGACCGCAAGCAATGCCGCCAGTGCGAGCGTCGCGTAGGCGAGCAGCGCAGTCCATGCGTGCAGCTGCAGTCGCCAGTCGAGCGCTTCGGGCGCAATGTGACCATGCAGGTGGTAGCCGAGTAACCCCAGTGCCGCCAACGGAAACACGACGACACCCAGCGCAGCCATCCGCCCCTTTGCACCGACCGCCACGGTCATCGCCGCCATTCCCAAGGCCACCAACGACAGGGCTGCGTAAAAGTGCATGTCCGCGCCGCCGAGGCCGCGCCATGCCGACACATGAGCACCTGCATGCAATAGCACCGCACCCATTGCCGGCGGCAACCAGCCACGACCGGTGTTTTCATTGCCCCGAAGGTTGGCAACCAGCAGGCCGGTGGCCAGCAGGTAAAGCAGGGTGCTGAGGAGCACGATTGTCATCGGGAAAGTGTCTCACGGCAGTAATGCAGGTGGATCAGGCCAGTCGCATCCTCCAACCCGGAGGTGGGCATGATCTTCGCACGCGTAGCGCGGGTTGGTAGCGGGGGTACGCCGGTATTCGCCCACTTGCATTGACGCAATTGTGGGCGGGCTATACTTCCCGACCGATTTCGCCATCCTGACCCGGGTATCACCGCATGTTTGAATCCCTCACCCAGCGCCTGTCCGGCACCATCGAACGTCTGCGCGGGCGTGGCCGTCTGTCGGAGGAGAACATTCGCGAGTCGCTGCGCGAAGTACGCATCGCGCTGCTGGAGGCGGATGTCGCCCTGCCAGTGGTGCAGGCACTGATCGAGCGCATCAAAGTGCGTGCGGTCGGGCAGGAAGTGCTCAAGTCGCTGACCCCCGGCCAGGCACTGATCAAGGTCGTGCGCGACGAGATGACCGCGGTCATGGGCTCGCAGGCCAACGAGCTGAACTTCAATGTGCCCGCGCCGGCAGTGATCCTGATGGCCGGTCTGCAGGGCGCAGGCAAGACCACCACGACCGCGAAGCTTGCCAAGTACCTCAAGGACAAGCGCAAAAAGAAGGTGATGGTGGTCAGCGCCGACGTTTACCGTCCGGCGGCGATCGAGCAGCTCAAGACGCTGGCCGAGCAGGTCGACGTGACCTTCTTCCCGTCCAGCACCGATCAGAAGCCCGAAGCGATCGTGCGCGCCGCGATCGAAGATGCGCGCAAGTCGTTCATGGATGTACTGATCGTCGATACCGCGGGCCGCCTCGCGATCGACGAGGCGATGATGGACGAGATCAAGGCGCTGCACGCGGCCGTCAATCCGGTCGAAACATTGTTCGTCGTCGACTCGATGACCGGCCAGGACGCGGCGGTTACCGCCAAGGCGTTCGGGGATGCATTGCCGCTGACCGGCGTCGTGTTGACCAAGACCGACGGCGATGCACGTGGTGGCGCTGCGTTGAGCGTGCGCTACATCACCGGTAAGCCGATCAAGTTCATCGGCGTCAGTGAGAAACCCGACGGTCTGGACGTGTTTCACCCCGACCGTATCGCCAGCCGCATCCTGGACATGGGTGATGTGCTGTCGCTGGTTGAGCAGGTCGAGCAGCAGGTCGATCAGGACAAGGCGCAGAAACTTGCCGAGAAGGTTGCCAAGGGCAAGAAGTTCAACCTGGAAGACATGCGCGACCAGCTCGAGCAGATGCAGAGCATGGGCGGTATCAGCAGCCTGATGGACAAGCTGCCCGGCATGGCTCAGGTCCCCGACTCGGTGAAGTCGCAGGTGACCGGTAAAGAGGTGCCGCGGCTGGTGGCGATCATCAACTCGATGACCTCGAAGGAGCGCCGCAACCCCGCGCTTCTTAATGGATCGCGCCGGGCGCGCATTGCCCGCGGTGCCGGGACCACGCCGGCGGAAGTCAACAAGCTGATGAAGCAGTATCAGCAGATGGAAAAAATGATGGGCAAGCTCGGTCGCGGCGGCATGAAGGGCATGATGCGCGGCATGAAAGGAATGATGGGCGGACGTGGCGGTATGCCGTTCGGCTGAGTCATCTGTTTCAGCGCCAGCCAGTTCGAGATCAATCACAGGGAAGACGATGATGGACACGGGAATGAACAAGACGCTGCTGAGCATTGGTGCACTTGCGCTGGTTGTGGCGCTGTCGGCTTGTGGCGGTGAGAAAAAGTCGCTGTCGCAGCGAGCCGGTAGCGTGATCAGCGGCTCAGCCGCAGACTTTGTCGCCGGCGTGGGCGAGGGCGTGGACCGACGTATGAACATTGATCTGGATGTGGATCCAGAGATGCAAGCCAAAGGCCTGTCCGTAACCTTTGGAAAGAGCCGCGGTGTCGGGTCCAAGGACGCGTCGGTCTACGTCACCGCGGCCAATCCGTTTGAGGGCAAGTTGCTCGCCAAAGCGCTGGACGTCGACGGTGTGGAGATCGGCCGGTCGGTGATCGAAGTAAGCTTCGAGGCCGACGACGCCCAGTACGTGAATTTCACCTTCAATGATGAGATGGATAGCCAGATGGTGCGCAAGTACGCGCTGTCCGTCCGCTGATCGCCAAGAATTACGCGTATGAAACCCGGCTTCCAATGCGTCGGGGATTTCGGCTACACTTGCAGGCTTACCTCGCCATCCCGGCGACTGGGCACGACAGGACACAACAGACCATGGTCAAGATTCGACTGACCCGCGGCGGCGCCAAGAAGCGCCCCTTCTACCACATCATCGTTACCGACAGCCGCAGCGCGCGCGACGGCCGCAACATCGAGCGCCTGGGTTTCTACAACCCTGTTGCTGCTGGTGGCGAGAAGCGCGTTGAGCTCGATACCGAGCGTGTGAAGCATTGGGTTGGCACCGGCGCACAGATGTCGGACAAGGTCGCCATGCTTTACAAGGAAGCGTTGAAGCTGACCGGCGCGCCGGTCACCGCAGCGGCCTGAGTTTTTGGCCGTGCGCCCGCCGCACGGCCAATCATGATGAACGACTCCGGGCACCGCATCCTCCTAGGCAGGGTGCTTGGTGCCCTTGGTCTGCGTGGTGAAGTCAGGATTGAATCCTGGACTGAGCCGCGCGACGCGATATTCCGCTATCAGCCCTGGACCCTGCGCGATGCGCAGGGGAATGAGCGCGGCTGCAGCGGAGTGCGTGGCAAAGATACCGGCAAGCATGTGCTGGGAATATTCCCGGACGTTTCCGACCGGAACGCTGCTGAAGCCCTGACCGGTTTGGAAATTTACGTTCCACGCACCGCGTTGCCTCCGCCCGCGGCTGGCGAGTATTACTGGGCCGACTTGGAAGGTCTGCGCGTCAAAACTGTCGACGGTGTCGATCTGGGCCGGGTGTCGCATCTGTTCGCGACCGGCGCCAATGATGTGCTTGTCGCGCGGGATGACGAACGAGAACGCATGATTCCGTTTGTCCAGCCGCAGTACGTCACCTCCATTGACTTGGAGCAGGGCCTTGTGACGGTCGACTGGGATCCGGATTTCTAGTTCCCAGCAATGCGCATTGATGTCATCAGCCTGTTTCCCGACTACATCGCCCAGTGCGCGGGCTTTGGTGTAACCGGCCGGGCGGCGGAACGGGGTCTGCTATCACTGCATGGCTGGAATCCGCGTGATTACGCTGAGGGCAGCTACCGCCGGGTCGATGATCGCCCGTTTGGTGGCGGTCCTGGAATGGTGATGCTGATCGATCCGCTGCGCAGCGCGTTGCAAGCGGCTCGCGCTGCCGATCCGCGCCCGGTGCGAACCATCTACATGAGTCCGCAGGGTGCACCGCTCACGCAGTCGAAAGCGCATGAACTGGCCAATCAGGATCGACTGCTGTTGCTGTGCGGTCGTTATGAAGGCATCGACGAACGTCTGGTTTCTGCCGAAGTGGACGAGGAGCTGTCGATCGGCGACTACGTTCTGTCCGGTGGGGAACTGGCGGCGGCGGTTGTCATCGATGCGGTGGCCCGTCTGCAGGAAGGCGCGCTGAATGACGCCGAGTCTGCTGTGCAGGACAGCTTCGAGAACGGATTGTTGGACTGCCCGCATTTCACCCGTCCCCTTGAGCACGAGCTCGGCACGGTGCCGCCTGTATTGACGTCGGGTAACCATGCCGAGATCGCCCGCTGGCGCCGGCAGCAATCCCTGGTTCGCACGCTGCAGCGGCGCCCCGACCTTTTTGATGAGGCCGAACTGTCGAAGGCTGACCGCACGCTGCTTCAGCAGTGGCACGCCGCTCAGCCCAGCGCGACAGTTGGGTCAGAGCCGGAAGAGTAGCCGCGCAAACTGAGTGCTATTCGCGAGCGGCAACCGTTTGCCGGCGGCTGCTATTGGCAATGGGTGTGGTTTGTCCGTTACAATTCGTCGCTTAATACTTATAACGCCAGACGCGGGTCCACGTGCACTCGCGCTACAACTACTCCAACAGGCCGCACCCATGAAGAAGCCCTCGATCCATACGCTGCTGCAAGAATTCGAATCCGCGCAGGTCACGCGCGAACTGCCCGTCTTTGGCCCCGGTGACACGGTTGTCGTCAACGTCAAGGTCAAGGAAGGCACCCGCGAGCGCGTGCAGGCCTATGAAGGCGTTGTCATCGCGATGAAGAATGGCGGCCTGAACTCCGCTTTCACCGTGCGCAAGATCTCCCACGGTTTCGGCGTCGAGCGCGTGTTCCAGTCACACAGCGCCATCATCGACTCGGTTGAAGTAAAGCGTCGCGGCAAGGTCCGCGCAGGCAAGCTGTACTACCTGCGTGGTCTGGAAGGTCGCAAGGCGCGCATCAAGGAAGATCTGGCCGGTGCGGCCAAGTTCAAGGCGGAGGCCAAGGCGAAAGCCGCTGCCGCCGCAGCTGCGGATCCCGCCAAGTAGTCCGATTGGTGATGCTGCATCTGCTACATCAGAAGGCCGCCTCCGGGCGGCCTTCCTGTATCCACCGAACGGTGATTAGCCGGACGGCGGGTGAATCGTGACCGCTTCCGACACCGCCTCAACGGTTCGGCTTGACCTGTGGTTGTGGGCAGCGCGCTTCTTCAAAAACCGTACGCTCTCGCGCCAGGCAATTGAGACAGGCAAGGTAGAGGTGGACGATCAGCGTCCGAAGGTATCGCGTGCTGTTCGCGTAGGTGACGTACTGCGGGTTGCGCGGGGCGAGGAAGTTTTTGAGATCACTGTGCTGGCGCTTGCCAGCAAGCGCGGCTCAGCAACAGTCGCGCAGACGCTCTACTGCGAGTCGGATGCTTCGAAGGCCGCGCGCGAGGAAGCTCGCGCCAAGCGTACGGCGGCAAGTCTCGGTTACGAGGCACCCAAAACCAAGCCGGACAAGCGCGCCCGGCGGCTGATCCGGGCGCTGGGTGACATTGACGCGTTGTAGCTCGCTCGGGTTATCGGCAAGGCTTGCAGCAATACGTCAGCGTTTGCCGCCGAAAATTGACCCGCCGACCTTCAGTAGATCGGACACGCCAAGCTTTCCGTCGCCATCCTGATCCAGCACGGCCCCAAGCAGGCCCCCGCCGATGCCGCCCTGCTGTTGGATCTGCTGTTGTTCCTGGCCTAGCAGTCCGCCCAGTGATTGCGCGTTGGAACCTGAGCTGCCGATCTTCTTGGCAAGGTAGGCCATCACCAGCGGCGCCAGCATCTTGAGCAGCATGCCGGCGCGGTCGCCATCCAGACCGGTCGCAGCACCAAGGCCCTGTGCGGCGGGTTGCTGCTTGGCACCGAGGATATGGCCGAGGATATCGCTGCCACCACCGCCACCCCCCATCACGGCGCCGAGGACGCTGCCAATATCCAGCCCGGCATGGTCGCGCTGCAACGCTCCCAGAAGCTGTTGGGCGCCACCCTCACGATTTGCATTGCTGCCCAGTGCGCCCATCAGTAGCGGAAGGGCGGCCGCCACCGCACCCGACGTCTGTTCGGCATTCAGGCCCAGTTGCTGGCTCATCTGCGACATCGGCTGGCCCTGAAGCTGTTGCAGAAGGTCGTTGGTTAGGGAAGTCATCAGATTCAGCCTTTCAGTGGTGGGGACAGAGCGATCATAGCCATAGCGATATCGCGGTGGCGTTCACGTCAGGGCTTTTATCCGATACAGCGTTTCCAGTGCCTGACGCGGCGTGAGCTCGTCCGGGTCCAGATTGGTGAGGGCATCCAGGGCTGCCGAGGAAGGGGCGAACAGCCCGATCTGCTGTGGGCGGTCAGTCAATGGTCGCTGCGGTGTATCGCGGCTTTGCTGCTCCAGCTCTGCCAGGCGCCCGCGCGCTTGGTCGATGACCTCGCGCGGCAAACCGGCAAGTGCAGCGACCTGCAAGCCGAAGCTGCGGTTGGCCGGGCCGTCCTTGACTGCATGCATGAAAATCAGCGTGTCGCCGTGCTCGCGGTCATGGTGTTCGACCGCATCCAGGTGAACGTTTGCGATGCCGCTGCCGGGCTCGGCGAGGGCGGTCAATTCGAAATAGTGCGTCGCAAACAACGTCCACGCCCGGTTGTGGTGGGCGAGGTGGCGCGCGCACGCTTCGGCCAATGCGAGGCCGTCGTACGTCGAGGTGCCGCGACCGATCTCATCCATCAAGACGAGAGACTGGTCGGTGGCGTGATGCAGGATATAGCTGGTCTCACTCATCTCGACCATGAAGGTCGACTGTCCTTTTGCGAGATCATCTCCGGCACCAATCCGGGTCAGGATGCGGTCAATCGGGCCGATGATGGCGCGGGCGGCCGGTACGAAACTGCCGATGTGTGCGAGCAGTACGATCAGCGCGTTCTGGCGCATGTAGGTGCTCTTTCCACCCATGTTGGGGCCGGTGATCACCAACATTCGGCGGTCGTCGTTGAGGATCAGGTCGTTCGGCTCGAAGGGCTCGCTGCGCACTGCTTCAACCACGGGGTGGCGGCCGCGCTCAATGGTGATGCCGGGCACTTCGGTCAGTTCCGGTTGCGACCAGTCCAGCACCTGCGCCCGTTCGGCGAGACAGGCCAGTACGTCCAACTCCGCAAGCGCTGAGGCGCAGCGCTTAAGCGGTTCCAGGCGCTCGCCCAGCATGTCCAGCAGCTGCTCGTACAACAGCCGCTCACGCGTGAGCGAGCGCTCGCGCGCTGACAGGACCTTGTCTTCGAAGGCCTTCAGCTCTTCGGTGATGTAACGCTCGGCGTTGGTCAGTGTCTGGCGCCGGGTGTAGTGGGTCGGGGCCTTGGCGGCGTGCGCCTTGCTCACTTCAAGGTAGTAGCCGTGTACGCGGTTGTAGCCAACTTTGAGGGTCGGGATCCCGCTCGCCTCGCGCTCGCGGGTCTCAAGGTCAACCAGGAATTGGTCGGCGGTATTGGACAGCGTGCGCAGCTCGTCCAGTTCATTGTCGTAGCCTGAGGTAAAGATCCCTCCATCACGAGCCAGCACCGGTGGCTGGTCGACGATCGCCGAGGCCAGAAGGTGGGCGTGGCTGGCGTGCTCGCCCAGTTCAGCGCCCAGCGCGTCCAGCAGCGGTGAATCCAGCGCGCAGAGGACCTGTCGGACCTCCGGCAGCATGCCCAGGCCGTCGCGCAGCGTGGACAGATCTCGCGGACGTGCGCTGCGCAGGGCGATCCTGGTCAGGATCCGCTCCAGATCGCCGAGCGCCCGAAAATGCGTTCGTATGGTGTCCCCGGCGGAGGACGTCAGGGTATCAACGGCATGATGGCGGTGGCGTAGCGTATTGCGGTCACGCAGTGGGCGATGCAGCCAGCGACGCAGCAACCGGCCGCCCATGGGAGTGACCGTGGTGTCCAGCACGCCCAGCAACGTGTGCTTGCTGTCGCCGTCCATTCGCGAGTCCAGCTCCAGATGACGGCGGGTCGGTGCGTTCATTGCGATCGCGCCATCCGCAGACTCCACCGCGATCGCCGTCAGGTGTGGGAGGCGCTGTTTGTGGGTTTCCTCCACGTAGCCCAGCAGTGCGGCAGCGGCTGCGATTGCCAGCGGCTTGTCCTCCAGTCCAAAGCCGGACAGGTCGTGCAACCCGAAGAATTTCAGCAGTTGGCGGCGACCGCTGTCCGCATCGAACAACCACGGCGGCCGCATGCGCGCACCATTGCGATCTTTGACGAAGGAGGGCCAGCCGTCTTCGTCCGCGCACAACAGCTCCGCCGGCTCCAGACGGGCCAGCTCGGCTTCCAGCGCATCGTCACTTGCGACCTCGTTGACCATGAAGCGGCCGCCGGCGAGGTCTGCCCATGCTATGCCGTAGCCCGACTTTCCTCGCGACAGCGCCAACAACAGCGTGTCGCGACGTTCACTCAACAGGGCCTCGTCGGTCACCGTACCTGGGGTGAGAATGCGTACTACCTTGCGTTCAACCAGACCTTTGCTTGTGGCCGGATCACCGATCTGTTCGCAGATCGCCACCGACTCGCCCAGCGCTACCAGTCGTGCCAGATAGCCCTCGGCAGCGTGATGTGGCACGCCGGCCATCGGTATCGGCTGGCCGGCAGAGTTGCCGCGCTGGGTCAGGGTGATGTCGAGCAGTCGCGCCGCCTTGCGGGCGTCGTCGTAGAACAGCTCATAGAAATCGCCCATTCGGAAGAACAGCAACACGTCGGGGTGCTCGGCTTTTTCGCGGAAGAACTGGCGCATCAACGGGGTGTGCTCCGTCGGTGCTTCCGGTGAGCTGCTCTTCTTCGTAGCATCGGTCACTTGCTGACTTCTCCAGACGGTTATGGGGTGGAGCGGGGGGCGTCATTCTCACGCGTCTGTGGGGTCTGTGGCCATGGCCTCGCTGGATGCGGGGTCCGGCGTGTGGTCCACAGGGTCAGAACGATCACTTCGAATGCCGGGAAGGTGACACGCTGCGGGACACAGTGCAGTCGAGGCGCGCAGTAGTGACGGCTCAGGCAAGCGGGGACTTATGATGCACTGGTGCAGGGTGCTACTGCCGGCGTTTGTCCGATAAGCGGTGCAACCTTCTCTGCGTGTGTGACATCCACTTATTTTTCAGGTGCGGCTTGGCCGCTGCCCGGGGTTGAACATCCATGAAAGTTCTGGTCACCGGCACCGCCGGGTTTATCGGGTCCCACCTCGCTATGCGTCTGCTGGAGCGCGGCGACGAAGTGATCGGCTTCGACAACCTCAGCGACTACTACGACGTGGTCTTGAAGCAGGCGCGGCTGGCGCGTTTCATGGACCATCCGAACTACACCCACATCCAGGCGGACCTCGCCGATCGTGAGGCGGTCGAGGCCGCATTCGCTACCCACAAGCCGCAGCGGGTGGTAAACCTCGCGGCGCAGGCCGGTGTGCGCTATGCAGCGACGAACCCGCACGTCTATGTGTCCAGCAACGTCACCGGTTTTTTGCACATCCTGGAAGGCTGCCGGCATCACGATGTCGAACATCTGGTGTTTGCGTCGACCAGCTCGGTCTACGGCGCGAATACGACGATGCCGTTCTCCGAGCATCAGTCCACCGAGCATCCGTTGACCCTGTACGCGGCGACCAAAAAAGCCAATGAGATGATGGCGCACAGCTACGCGCACCTTTACGGCATTCCCAGCACCGGTCTGCGTTTTTTCACGGTGTACGGTCCTTGGGGAAGGCCGGACATGGCGCTGTTCCTGTTTACCAAGGCAATCCTCGCCGGTGAGCAGATCAAGGTGTTCAACCATGGCCATCACAAGCGCAGCTTCACCTATGTCGATGACATCGTGGAAGGCGTGATCCGCAGCCTCGACAACCCCCCGCTCGTGAACCCGGACTGGAATGCTGCAGCGCCCGACCCGGCGACCAGCAACGCGCCTTACCGGCTGTTCAATATTGGCAACGAAAGCACAGTCGAACTGCTGCGCTACATCGAGGTACTGGAGCAGTGTCTGGGTCAGAAAGCAAAGATGGAGCTGTTGCCGCTGCAGGCAGGTGACGTACCTGACACCGAGGCGGACGTTTCCGAATTGATCAAGGCGGTCGACTACCGGCCGCAGGTCTCGGTGGAAACGGGGGTAGAAAACTTCGTCAATTGGTACCGCGATTACTACAAGGTCTGATTGGGTCCTGACCGTTCTTTCAGCCCGCAGCGTGCCGCCTCGACGATGGCTTTTGCCCAGTCGGGTGTGTTGCGCAAAGTGCGCTCCGCCGGGGCGATGATCCGGCCCTCCCGAAGGTGTAGAAGCAAGGCTGGCTCCGCGTCGTCCGCGTTGATCTGCTCGACGCTGTTGTCGTAGGCTCGCAGCTCATACAGGTGCGGCATCAATGCGATCAGGTTGCGCCGCGCGCTGCCCCAGCGCTCGTGGATCTTCGCGGTCGGGATGTCGTGGCCGCCGGCAGTCACTCGTGCCGCGACCCGCGCGAGGTGACGCTCGGCGCTGTCGAGACCGACAAACCATAGAATGACATCGTGCGTCGCAGCGGCCTTGGCAATAAGCATCGACATGGTGTTGCCGCCCAGCGTGGTTTCGAAGGCGAACGGTGTGCCATTGGCGATGGCGGCTTCCAGCGCCTGTCGGCCGTGCAACCAGGCGGCAGCGTTCGCATCCCGGTCCTCTATCCCCGCGTCGCGTAGGCGGTCGGTGGCTTCATCCGGGTTGTAGTAGTCCATCCCGCTTGCACGCAATGAGGTGCCGGCGACTGAACTTTTGCCCGCACCGTTGATGCCGGCCAAGACCAGCAGCGTCGGGCGTGATACCACCGGTCGCGGTGTCGGGGGCTTATCCGCCGGCATCAACGATCGCTGGATTTCGTCATGGTGTCAGCTGCGTTGCCTGCCTTGCGTGCGCCTGGGGCGAGGATTCCTGCCTTGGCGATTGCACGAAGCCGATCTCCCGCGCCGGGCGCGTTGAACAGGGCGAGCTTGCGGTCAAACTCAGCCTGCAGCGTGTGCAGCGGATCATTGGCCTGTGCGCGGCGCACCAAGTCCTTGTACGTCTCGATGTCCACCACCACGGCTTGTGGGCGGTTGTGACTGGTGACGATCACTTCGCCATGACGGGCGACTTCGCGCAGGATCTTGCCCCAGCCGGCTTTTACTGCCGAGGACGGGTGCACCGGCGTGTCGGCACCGGTGAGCTGGATGACAGTATCAAGTGCGAGGTTGGGCATGGCGGGCTCCGGTTGCTGGGCGTCTACTACGACGTCAACTTTCGCCCTTTATGGGCTAAATGTCCAATTCGTATCGAATAGGCCATTTTCCCGTTCGCCCAGTCTCCCGCTGTGCGACCGGGGCCGGATAGAGTGATCACCCAATTCTGCTCGAATCTGCTTATGTCATTCGCCAGCAAGTCGCCCACCAAGTCCGCTGCCAAAGCGAAGGTCGCCTACGTGTGTTCCGAGTGTGGCTCCGACCACAACAAGTGGCAGGGCCAGTGCGCTGACTGTGGCGAGTGGAACACGCTGAGCGAGTTCGTGATCGAGTCGGCCGCTTCGCTGAAGAGCGCCGCCCCCGCACGCCGCAGTGGCTGGGCGGGCAAGGTCGACCCGCCAAAGGTCACCGCGCTCAAGGATGTCAGTCACTCGGGTGAGTCGCGGGTATCCACCGGTATCGGCGAGTTGGACCGGGTGTTGGGCGGTGGGATGGTGCCCGGATCGGTCGTGCTGGTGGGTGGTGATCCTGGCATCGGCAAGTCGACCTTGCTGCTGCAGGCAGTGGCGAAAATGGCGGTGACGCTGCCAGCGCTGTACGTCACCGGCGAGGAGTCGTTGGCGCAGGTGGCCGGTCGCGGCGCGCGCTTGGGTCTGGCGCTGGACGGAGTGAATGCTCTGGCCGAAACCGGGGTCGAGCGGATTCTGGAGCAAGCTGTTGCCACCTCGCCGAAGTTGCTGGTAGCCGACTCGATCCAGACGCTCTGGACCGAGTCGTTAACCGCCGCGCCAGGGTCAGTCAGCCAAGTGCGCGAAAGCGCCGCCCGACTGGTGCGCTACGCCAAGGAAACGGGCACGGCGGTGTTCCTCGTCGGTCACGTCACCAAGGAGGGCGGAATCGCCGGCCCACGGGTGCTTGAGCACATGGTCGATGCGGTGCTGTATTTCGAGGGCGAGTCAGGCAGCCGTTTCCGGCTGTTGCGCGCATTCAAGAACCGATTCGGTGCGGTCAACGAGTTGGGCGTGTTCGCGATGGGCGACAAGGGGCTGCGCGAGGTCTCCAATCCATCGGCGATCTTCCTGTCCGGAAGTATCGCAGCGCAGCCCGGCAGCTGCGTAATGGTCACCCGGGAGGGTACCCGCCCATTGCTGGTCGAGGTGCAGGCACTGGTGGATGCCTCACCGTTGTCCAATCCGCGCCGCGTCGCGGTCGGTATGGAAGCCAACCGGTTGGCGATGCTGCTGGCAGTGTTGCACCGTCATGCGGGAGTGGGGGTTGGGGATCAGGACGTGTTCGTCAATATCGTCGGCGGGATCCGTGTGCAGGAAACTGCCGCCGACCTGCCAGTACTGCTGGCGGTGCTGTCCAGTCTGCGCGACCGTCCCTTGGGCGAGAAAACCATCGCCTTTGGCGAGGTTGGTCTGTCCGGTGAAATCCGCCCGGTGCCCAATGGCGAGGATCGGCTCAAGGAAGCAGCCACTCATGGCTTCAAGCGCGCGATCGTGCCCAAGGGCAATGCGCCCCGCAGCGGCAAGATCGGGGATATGGAGGTCATCGCCGTCGAGCGGCTGGCCGAGGCGGTTGAGGCGGCGGGCTGAGGCGCAGAAAGAAGGTTCTTCTCCCATCCGAGGGGAAAGCATTGCATCTGCGGGGTCGTGGGGCATCGGGAGCGAATGTCGTTGGGTGCGAATGTCCCCCGGCACCGATAGAGCCGGTGCCTCCTCCTTTATTTCGCCCCAACAGCATTCGCTCCCGTTGTTCCAGCATGACGGTGGCTGCAGAAGCGCAAGCCCGGCTGTTTGCTGTTCATTTAGCGCGAAGATCCGACAGCGGGACCTGTAGGTATTCGGGGCGAAATGAAGGAGGAGGCATCCGCCGCAGGCGGAGGCCGGGGGACATTCGCCCGGAAGGTCTGCAGGTCCCGC
>JBBSSB010000013.1:0-63798 GCA_038242455.1 Lysobacterales bacterium | reverse complement strand
GATTGAGGCTGAGATCGGCGGTGCTGGCGATCGCCGCGCCGGTCAGCTCGGTGTGCCCGCCGACCTGGATATCAAAGCCACCTGCGCCGGCCTGGATGCCGGTCTGCTCGTTGACGGTGGTGTAGCGGGATTCGATATCACTCTGGTTGTAGTTCGCGCTGACGCTACCGCCGCCCGTCCCTACCGCCACGTCGATACCGGCGGACATGTCCTCGCGCTCGTAGTCGTTGCTGTCCTGCTGGCTGGTCATGGTCAGGTTGCGGCCGACATTGGCGACCACGCGCTCGCCGATGGCCTGGGCGCCTTCCAGCGTGGTGTCGCGGCCACTGATCAGCGTCAGGGTGTTGGCCGCTTCCACCGTGGTCTCGGCGTGCGTGGTGCCCGCGCCATCACCCTGACCGTTGGCCATGGACGCACTGACGTACACGCCCATGCCCGCTTCACTGCCAAAGGTGAATCCGACCTCACCGCTGCTGGCGGTGTTGTCCGCGGTCAGCTGGCTGGTCTCCTGCGCGCTTTGCAGGATCAGGTCGCGTGCGGCGGCCAGGGTGACGTTGTCGCCCTCGATCTGGCTGCCGGTGACGCTGATATCGCCAGTGCGTGCCACGATGGACACGTCGCCCTCGCTGGCAATCCGGCTGCCCTGCGAAGTGGTCTCGGCGTACACCTGGTTGCTGTCAGACTTGCTGGCACCGATGCCGATGCGCAGGCTCAGGCCGGCGTTGCCGTTGGCGTCAGTGTCTTTGTTGGTGTTGGCAAGGTTGCTGAACTCATCGCCGGTGCCAGCGAAACTGTTCAACCCGGCTTGGCCGTTGGAGAACAGCGTCTGCCCCGCCTTTGCGGCATACAGCGCCTTCAAGCGGTCGTCCTGCACCTCGCTGCCGCGTTGGGCTGCGCCGTACACGGCCATGGCGGTGTCGACCACGCCGCCCTTCAAGCTGACGTTGATCCCCGCCTGACGGAACTTGCTCGCCTCCGCCGCGGACAGGCTGTTTTCCACTGAAGTGATGGCCACGTTCTCGCCGGTGATACCAATGCCGGCCGTCGACAGCACATCGCTGCCGGCGATAGCCACATCCCCCCCGGCGGCGATGTCCACCCTTCCTTCGCTGCTGCCGATAAGGCTGCCGGTGTGGGTCTGATCGGTGGTGTCGGCGGTGCTCTCGCGGGTCTGCTTGCCGATGGTGAAGCCGACGCCACCGCTGCTAAACATCCCGGTTTTTTTGGTGTGGCTGCTATGTGACTCAGCACGGGTGTTCTGTGCGGTTTCGATGGTGATGTCGTTGCCTGCCAACAACGAGACGTCACCGGTGCCGGCGACCGTTGCCGCCTGCAGCGTAAGGTCGTTGCCCGCGCTCAGGTCCACCGTCTCGCCGGACAGCGTGGTGCCAATGGCGTAGCTGTCGGTGACCTCGTCGTGAGTGGTCGTGGTCTTGCGCGATAGGAGGCTCTTCTTCCTGCGGAGGTTGTCCTGCTCGAAGTGGTGGATTTCCTCTGCACTGGCCAGGGTCAGATCACGACCGGCGGCGATTGCAATACCACCAGCATCACTGAGCACCTGCGCAGCGGTCAGGGTGGCGTCGCGGCCAGCGGTCATGGCGATGTCGCCGCCCGCTTGCACGGTGGTGCCGTGCACGGTCTGGTCCAGCGTTTCAGTCCGCTGCTTGAAGAGCCTGGCGTTGATATCGCTCAGGCTGGTGTCGGTGGTGGTGAGCGTGGACAGCTGCAGGTCGCGGCCGGCGGCAATCGCCACCGCGTCGCCGACCTGCAGTTGTGCCGCCTGCAGGGTTACATCGCGCCCGGCCTGTAGGACCAGGTTTCCGCCAGCCTGCAACTCGGTGGCCCGTATGGTCTCGCGGGTGGCGACGGTGTAGCCATCGAAAATCTGCCTTGCACCGCTCTTTGCTGTCACCGAGAGGTCGCGGCCGGCGTCCAGTACCAGGTGCTCGCCCGCGGTGACCGAGGTCGCGTCCAGCTGCAGGTCGCGGCCGGTGCGGACCGCTGCGCGGTCGACAGCGGTCAGACTGCCAGTAGATGTCTGCACGAAGTCACGACCGGCGTTGACCGTCACCGCACCACCGCTAAGTCGGCCGCGGTTGAGCGTGTCGCCCGTGGTGGCGATATCGAGCCGCTGCCCGGCGTTCAAGCCACCATCGTTGATAAGGGTGTTTGCACTGAGCCACATGCCTTCCGTGGCGCTCATGGTGCCGTCGTTGCGTACGGTCTTGGCCGTGCGAATGTCGACCTGATCCGCGGCGATCAAAGCGCCGTCCACGCGCAGCTGCTCGGCCGACGCCTTCGACAGGTACACCACTGGTACCAGCACGGTCTGGCCTTCCACCTCTTGCTCAACCAGCCAAACGATGTCGCTATCCAGTGCTCCAACTTGGACCGAGGTCAGCGGCGCGCCCAGGGCGAGTCCCATCTTGGCCGCCGTCTGGGCCGCGTTGTCCATAAGCGAACGGTACTGCGACAACCCATCTTTACCGTCAAGAGTGCGGCGCCCGGTCAGTTGCATGATCTGATCGAGTACCAACCGCTGCTCGTAGTAGCCGTCTCCCAGCCGCTTGTGCTGCGCCTCACCACCGCCGACCAGTTTCTCGGTCAGATAGTCTGAGCCGATGGTGTCAACGGGCACGAAGCGCGGTGCCGTCGTCACCAGGAAGCGCGCATCCGCAGCGGTGTCCTGGCCGAACATGCCGTTATCAGCAGGCACTAGGCCTGGCAGCGGCCGCTCCGCGGTGCCAACGACTTGCGCTGCAGCGTTTATTGGATTGGCAGTACTGTTGAGCCACGCCTCAGTGGCCTGCATAACGCCGGCAGGAGCAGTGGCCTGCCGACCGGTGACCGTGCTGAGTGCAGAACCGGTAGATATAGCGCCAGCATGCGCATCTTGCAGACCAGCTACCGTACTTCCCGTGGTTTGACCCACGGCGTCCACAGTGCCGGCACTGGCCTGCCCGACAGTCCCTAGAACGGTATCGCCGGGTCCGCCTACCGTCCCGACCCCGATACCGCCGAGACCCGCAGATACGTTGACCACAGTGTTGGTGACATCACCGCCGCTGACAATCAGTAGGCCGTTGCCGGCCGTGATCGTGGCCCGACCTTCCTCCGGGTGCACGATCCGCGTAACTGAACCGAACTCCAGCGTTCCAGCAACCTCGCGCGGTTCGTACTGGCAGGTCAAGTCAATCGGGCATCGCTGGTAAAGCATCCAGTAGTCGGCGGTGACATCCCAGGTTTGCGTTCCAGAGAGCGACTCGTTGTGCACACCCGGCGCAGATTCGGCGCCGTCGCCCGAGTGACCGCTGCCATTGATGATCAGCGATCCGCTTGCGGCCACCGCAGAGTGCCGGTTGAGCAGCGTGGTGGTGTGCAGCTGCATGTCGGCACCGCTGGCCAAGACCGAGGCCGCCGAAGCGCGGGTGATGAAGAGACCGTCGGACGGTGTCCCCCGTTCCGTGTATTCCGGCATCTCGAACGAGATGCAGCGGGTAGATCTTTCATTGCTGCAGTACTGTTCGTACAACTCCTGGTAAGCGGCGCCGTAGGTGCCAGCTGCGGTCCCGAAACCAAGCTCTTGCGCCAGCGCGGCCTGCTCTGCCGGAGTGAGCGCGCGCTGCTGGTAGTCCAACACCCGGCGCACGTTCTCGACCCGGTCGGCAACCACCACCATCTCGCCTTGGGCCTGAATCCGTCCGGAGATGTTTTCCACCAGCGGTGTGCCGCCGCCTCCGCTGCCGCCGGCAATCAGCAGGTCGCCCCCACTGAAGATCTCACCATCACGGTTGGACAGCTTCTGCCCGACCCGCAGCTCGAGGTACTCCGCGGCGCCGATGAACCCTTCGCCGTAATCGCGTACCGCCAGCGCGGTACCCAGGTCGCTTCCGTTGGTCAGCGTGCTGGCCTGGATGCTGACCACGTCGCCGACGATGTCACCGGTGTTGATAAGGTCAAGCGCGTTCAGCTCGACCGTGTCGCCCTCGATACTCGCACCGGTGCGGTTATCAATCGTCCCGCTGGCGGATATACGGGTTTCACCGGTTCCGCTGGCATTGCTCGCGTTGATCGTGCCCGCGTTGATGACGTTACCGGCGGTGAGGATCAGCGCGCCCACGCTGTCCAGCGTGCCGTTGTTGGTGAACGTGCCGCCGACGGTCAGGTCCAGCCGCTCGCCAGTTTCCAACTGCTGTCCATCGCCGTAGGTGAAGTCGCCACTGAACGCGATATCCAGCCACTGCGCGCCGTACAGGCGACCTCCGCCGGTCATCGTTCCGATCTGCGCGTGCAGGATGTCCGCGCCGGCTGTACCGCCGGCGCTGTGCATCTCCCCTGCGGTCAGCCAAAGGGTCTCGGCCTGGATGAGGCCCGCGTCCGAGTTATCGATCCGCGCCAGATCCAACCAGGCGGTATCGCCCGCGCCGAACTGGCCGCCGGTATTGTTCAACGTGCCGTCGATGGTTTCGTAGTGCAGATTTCGCGTGGCATAGATCGTGCCACCCGAGTTGTCGACCGCCGAGGACGCCAAGGTCAGATCGCGCCCGGCCACCAGTACGCCGTCGCCGCTGTTATCGATGGATGCGGTATCCACGGCAAGGTCTCCGCCACGACTGCCCGCAACACCACCACGGTTATCCAGCGCGCCAGTCGAGACAAGCGTCAACGCTGCGTCAGGCTCGTCCGCTTGACCTGCCAGCAACTGCCCATCGACGTTGACGATGCTCGCCGCTTCCACGATCGCCGAACCCGTCGCATCCAGAGCACCCGCGCTGTTGTCGAACCTACCGCCGGCCGCCACGGCCACACCGGCATTGCTTTGCAGCAGGCCGCCAGCGCGGTTGAGCAGGTCACCGTCGCTGGTGATGTCCAGCGCGCCACGCGAAAACATTGTGCCCCCCGTGTTGTCCAAGCTGCCGGCTCGCACAGTCGCCGACCCTTCGGCACCGATCAGGCCATCGGCGGTGTTGGCGATGGCATCCGCCACCTCCACTACCAGGTCACCGGTGCCCCGTTGGGCCAACGTACCGTTGCTGTTATCAAAGCTCGTTGCCGCAACTGTCACGTTGCCGCTTGCGTCCAGCATTCCGGCTACGTTGGACACATCGGTCGCGGTAAGAGTGAGTCCATCACCTGCGCCGATAAGCCCGCCGGTGTTGTCGAGGCTGCCGGTGTGCAACGCCACCGCTGCGCCGAATAGGCCGCGTTGGCCCGAGGCATCCAGCGTGCCACGGTTGATCAAGCTGCCCGAGTGAACCGTCAGGTCGCCACCTGCAACCAGACTGCCGCCGGTATTGTCGAGCTCACCGGTAACCGTGGCACCAACGGCGCCGCCCGTCGCCACGGTTCCGCCGCGGTTGGCGAGCGTCCCCGCATACAGGCCGATGTCTCCATTGCCTTCGATCGCACCACCATCGTTGACCAGCCGGCCGTCGGCGGTGATCTGCAGCGCGGCGCTACTGGCTGCCTGCACGGTGCCGCCGCTGTTGAGCAACTCACCTGCGTGCAGCGTGGTAGCACCCGCGGTGGCGATGATGCCGCCAGTGTTGTCGAACGTCCCTGCAACCTGCATCGATGCCGGACCAGTGCCCGCCACCTGGATCAGGCCCGCGCCATTGCGCACCGTACCTGCCGCGAGGGACAGGCCACCATTGCCGATCACCATGCCGGCGGAATTGTCGAAAGCACCCCGCACGTTCAGGCCCAGAGTGTCTGTGCCACTGGCGACAAGCGTGCCGCCAGTGTGCGCCAGGGTGTCCGCATCAACGGTGATACGCGTGGCCGTCGTATCGGCCCCCTGCAGGTTCAGCGTCCCACCGACCAGGTCAACGGCGCCATTGCTGACGATGGTTCCGCCAGCGCCGTCCAGGGTCCGCATCGTCAATGACAGCGTGCCCACGCCAGCGTGCTCGATAAGACCAGCACTGTTGTCTAGCGTGTCTGCGACCAAGCCCAGGTCGCCTGCGGTAGCCAGTGTGCCGCCACGGTTATCGAAGCGCCCGGCGACCTGTATCCGCCCCGGATCGGCACCTGAGGACTGAATCAAGCCAGCGCGGTTGCTGACCGCGCCAGCGACCAGATCCAAACTGCCATTGGTTGCGATCGTGCCGGCATCATTGTCGAGGCCATCACGCACCTGCAGCCGCAGCGGGTCGGCACCAGTGGCGATCAGCAGGCCATCGGCGGTGGTCAACGTCCCCGTGTCGATGGCGATTGATTGAGCGTGGGTCGTGCCACCTCGAAGATTGGTGGTCTCGCCGGTAATCACCAACGCGCCGTTACCCGCGATGGTGCCGGCGGGACCGTCGAGGGTCACCGCGTCAACGGTCAGTTGCCCCGAGCCTGAATGCTCGATCCAGCCACTGGCGTTGTTGAGCATGTCTGCCGTCAGTGACAGATCTCCCCCTGCGGCAACCAGCCCCTCGCTGCTGTTGTCCAGCAGACCCGCTACGCGGATATCCAGCGCTGCTTCGACAGCGGCCTGCACGGTGCCACCGACATTGAGCAATTGGTGGGCCGTAATCGCTGTGTCACCGGCGGTAGCCAATATGCCGCCGCTGTTGTCGAAGCTTCCGGCAATCTTGAGAGTGCTGGAGCCCGCGCCGGCAGCCTTTATGAGGCCATCGCGATTATTGACGCTTCCGGCCGCCACATCCAGCGAGCCATTGGTCGCAACCGTACCGGCGTCGTTGTCCCACACGCCATGAACCTGCAAGCGCATCGGGCCTGCGCCAGTTGCAATCAGCGATCCGTTGGCGGTGGTGAGGGTACCGGTATCGACGGAGATCGAGTTGCCGCTGGTGGACGCACTGCGCAGATCCGTGACGTCGCCGGTGATCGTCACCGCGCCGTTGCTGGTGATGGCGCCGCCCACACCATCGAGCCAGTTGGCATTGATGGCCAACGCACCGCTACCGGAGTGCTCGATCAGGCCAGCCTTGTTGTCGAGCGTGCCAGCGGCCAAGGCCATATCACCATCAGATGCCAACAACCCGCCGTCGCTGTTGTCCAGCAGCCCATCGACCGTGACGCTCAGCATCGATCCGCCCACGGCCTGCATGACGCCACCGGTATTGAGCAGGGTCGCCGCATTGACCGCTGTATTGCCGGCCGAAGCCAGCGTGCCGTCGGTATTATCGAACGTACGCGCTACCTGCACGCGGGTCGGATCGCTGCCGGCCGCTTGCAGCGTTCCCGCGCGATTGCTCAGCTCGCCGGCGCTGATGTCCAATGCGCCGTTGCTGGCCACGAGTCCCCGGTCGTTGTCGAGGCGGTCGCGGACCTGCAACTTCAACGGACCACTGCCGCTGGCGACCACTGCGCCGTCCGTTGTGGTCAACGTTCCGGTATCGATCGAAATCGATTGCGCCCGAGTCTCGGCGCCTTGCAGGTTGGTAGTCTGGCCACTCATCTGCAAGGCGCCGTTGCTGGCAATGCTGCCGCTTGCGCCCTCTAGCGTATGCGCGCGGATGGTCAGATCACCCTGCCCAGCGTGCTCGATCCTGCCGGCCCTGTTGTCGAGCATGGCCGCGGCGAGTGACAGGTCACCACCTGCGGCAATAAAGCCCCCTTTACTGTTGTCCAGCAGGTGATCGACGCTGACCTGAAGTGCCGAGTCCGCCGTGGCCTGGACCGTGCCTCCCGAATTGTGCAGATCGGCCGCGGTCACAATGGCATCGCCGGCGACGGCAAACGCGCCACCCGCGTTGTCGAAAGTACCGGCGACATGCACCGAGCTGGGACCCGAACCTCCCGCCTGGATCTTACCGCCGCGATTGCGTATCGCGCCGGCAGCAATGTCCAACGAGCCGTTGCTCGCGACGGTGCCGCCTTCGTTATCCAGTGTGTCATCCGCTGCCACTTGCAGCGGACCATCGCCGGTTGATACCAAGCTGCCGTGGGCTGTCGTCAGCACACCGGTGTTCACACTGATCTGGCGGGCGGTGGTGATGGCACCGCGCAGATCGGTGCGCTCACCGGCGATGGTCAGCGCACCGTTGCCGACGATCGTTCCGCCAGCACCGTTGAGCGTGGTCGCATCGATGTTCAATGCGCCATCACCGGCGTGCTGCACCGTGCCGCCCGCGTTCCCGAGAACCGATGTCCGGATGCGAAGATCGCCGGTGCTGGCGATCAACCCGCCTTCACCATTGTCAAGCCGCGATGCTACGAGCAGCGTGCTGGACAATGGGCCAGTGGCCACCACTTGGCCGCGGCGATTGTCGAACTCATCGGCTTCCAGGGTGACCTGCGTCGCACTGAGCGTAGCACCGCGATGGTCGACCTGACCCGCGCGCACATGTGCGGCGCCCGCAGTTATCAGCGTGCCACCGGCACCGGCGAAGGTTCCGACAGTAATCTCAAGCCCATTCTCGCCGGCGTGCTCAATGCGGCCGTCCTCGTTGACCAGCACCCCGGCCTCGACGGTGAGTCGAGCCGCGTTGCTCGCGATCGTGCCTGCCGTGTTGTCGAGCGTGCCGGCTACCTGCACAGTAGCGTCCTCATGCCCGCTGTGTGCCAGCGTACCGGCCCGGTTGCTGAGCTCAGCCACGTCGACTTCAAGCCGGCCTCCGACTTCCAGCCGACCGCCGTCGTTGGTGATCCGGTCCGCCCGGACCTGAACATCGCCGGAGACGGACAGCTCACCTCCGGTGTTGTCAAAATCGCCCTGCCCCAACACCAGATGTTGCAGGCCCAAGTGCCCGCCGCTGTTGTCGATGCCGTTGGCGGCAAGCACCTCCACTCCGCCTCCAGCATTGATGTCGCCGCCGTCATTGTCCAGCGCGCCCGCAATGGCAATAACACCGGCTGCCATTGGAACCTGCACTACATCTGCAGGCGCGCCACCCGTGTCGTCGCCGGTATCGCCATCCCCGTTGCCTGCATCAACGTCGCCAGCCGCCGGTGCATCGGACGCCACAACGCCGATGCGACCTCCATCGCGATTGCTTACATGATCGGCTTGCAACACCAGATTCTGGAGGCCAGTTTGCTCGATCGCGCCACCGCGATTGCGCAGCATCTCCGCCGCGACTTCGATCCGGCGCGCGTTCAACGTGCCGGTGTTGTCCAGCGTTCCCGACGCAGTGACGATCAATTCCTTTGCCGCGCTGAGCGTGCCGGAATTGGCAACGCTATCGCTGGCGCTGATCAGAGTGTTGGACCTCGATTGCAGCGCCCCCGAGTTTTCAAGACGACCGTCAACGGTGACTGTCAACTCGCCTGCGGATGCCCCAATGTCACCGGCGTTGCGCACGCCCACGCCGTGTTCGGTACCGAGCAGAGCGATCTTTCCCGCGTACATGCCGCCCAAGGCGCTCACGTCCAACGCCAACGTCGGGACGATGCCGCCAGCGCCGCCCGTTGCGGCAGTCACCTGTGTGTGGTCGGCGCTGACGGTATTCACCCCCGCCGTGACCCGAAGGTCTTCGGCCCAGATCCCAGCATTCACCTCCAAGGAGCGCGCGATCAGATCGGTGTAGTCGGTGCGGCTTGCATCCAGCCCCGCACCCGTAACCCGTATCGCGCCGCGCTCGACGCCATATCCGACCAGAGCGCCCTGTTCCAGAATCGCCGTGCCGGTGGTCAGCGTGGCGCGACTCGCATTGAGGAAACCACCGCCCTCAACCTGGATGCCTGCCGGGTTCGCGATCACCACCTGCGCACGATCGCCCGCCACTTCGATATAGCCGCCCAGATAGCTGGGATTGGCGCTGTTGACTTCGTTGAGGATCACCCTGGCGGTACTGGCCGCCAGCCACGGGTTACCGGCTACCCACCCGCCCAACTGCGTCTGCGCCTGGGTACGGGAATTGTTGAGGATTGCCCCCTCCGTACCGACATCAAATTGACTGTAGATATTGCGCGACACGCCCGCTTTTGAGGGTGCCGTAATGTTTACCAACGGCACCCCGTTCTGGGTTTGCAGCACCGTTGCCTGATTCTCGCCGGGCGCGTCACGGTCCGCCGTAATGCGGCCTATCCGCTCACCTTGCACCTGCACCTGCTGCGCTGTCGCGGGCGCAGAAATTCCCACCCAGCCCAACGCCATCCAGAGCGCGAAACTCACAGGACGTAGTGTGGCGGAAGCCGGCTTTCCAGCGGTGGTTCCACCGCTGCTCGGACGACGCGAGATTTCGGCCACCACCTGAAGCACGCCCAAGGCGGCGTTGAAGACGATGCGGTACAGGTGCTTGTTCATGTGGATCAATCCTTATATCCGGTGGCGCGCGGAGTCAGTAAGCCCAGTTGAGACTGAAGCCAGTAATGGTGTATGCGGTGGTGAACCCATCGGGCTGGACCAGCGGCGCTCCCACGAACAGGTCCCAGGAAATACGCCTGTGCGCGCCGCGCAGACCCATGACTGCGCCAGCGACGTGATCGCCGAGCTGCCACTGCGTCGATGGGCCACTGACGTAGCCGTAGTCGGCACCGAGATAGAACACATGGCTGCCGTGCAGACTCAGACCCAGCTCGTTGCGCAGCAACCAGCCGCGCTCGCCGGAGAGCGACAGCTCGCCATCGAAGCCGCGCACGCTGTAGCGGCCGCCGATCGCGAAGCGGTCCTGGGGCAGAAGCAAGGAGCGATTCCACTGACCTCGCCAACTGCCGGTGTAACGAAGCTGCTGCCCGCCCCATTCGAATGGTGTGGAGTACTGGACGTCTGCGGTGATGACCTTGAGCCGCGAGGTACCCTCCCCAAATGCCTCCTCGGGTGCGGTAAGCGCACCGAAGGCTCCGGTTCCACGACGGTAACCAGCGCGCGCATCCAGTGTTGCCGCCCCAAAAAACTGCTTGTAGCTAAGTCCCAATTCCCACCCCGACGCCCGCCGACGCTGCACCAGGACTTCAGTGTCGTCGATGAAATTGTCGGACTCGCGCCACCAACCGCGCCCGTAGGCTCCCGTCTTTATCGTGGCGTTGCGAAACAACAGCCGCGAAAGATTGACGTCCGCATTCCGACTTGAACCGCTATATACGTAGGTCTCGTAGGCACCTGCCACTGCTTGGTGGTAGTCGTACTCGCTGGCCGTGGCGCCCAATAACCAGTAACCCAGCGGAACGTCGTAGTGCACGGTGCTGCTGGAGGTACCCTTTGGGCCGCCATTGAATACGTCGTGCCCCAGATTCACGTAGAAGAGATCGTTCAACATCAAAGCGTTGTCTAACGACAACGTCGCCCCCGCCTGACCTTTGCCGGTGGACGGGCTTCCGGAGTCGTCAAACGACAGATTCACGCGGACGGGTGCGCGCTGTTGCCAAGTGATCAGTAGATCGCTTTCGCCGGGCTTGGCATCATCGCCATCCGCCGGGACGATCTGGATATCCGCCGTCACCGTCGGAAGTCGCTGAAAGTTCTCAAGTGCCTGCTCGATATCGCGCAAATTGAGCAAGTCGCCGTTACGTGACGGCACCGCGTTCCAGGAGTTGGCTCGGCTGGAGACGTCGCCGGCGAAGCGGACTGCGCGGACCCGTCCGGGCACCACTGTCAGAGACAGGGTGCCAGTCTTCAGGTCTTGGGGCGCTGCGAGGATGCGGGTGGTGACGAAACCACGCTTGATGATCGCGTTCTGGACTCGCTTTATGGTGAGGTTGACACCCTCCGTGCCTAGGCACTGGCCAGTAGCTGGGTCGCCCTTGGGGTCGGCTGCATCCCGAGCCCATCCGAACCGTTCCGCATCGTCACCGTCCAGAACGATCTGCGAGATCTGGAAGCACGGCGTCTCGCTGATCGGCAGGCGATCGGACACGACCGACTCATCTGCCTGCAGACGCACATCGGGCCGCGCCTCTTGCTGCGCGCGCAGAACGCGCTGTCGTTCCTGCTGGCGCCTCAATTCCTGCGCGGCAGGGTCTTCCTGCGCGCTGACCGGTGCCGCAACAACGGTACCGAACACGAGAGCAACTGCGAGCAATCGACCAGCCAAAATACCGCACGCAGACGCGTGCCTGAAGGACTGCCGTGAGCAGTCCTTCACTTCCCCTGTGATTAACACACTTCCCCCTGACGCAGTATGTAACCGACCACTGCAGTATGTAACGGAACACTTCTTAGCGCGGCGATGATATCCGAACGCTGCGAGGATTGCTCCCTAGGAGAGTGCTGAGCAACCACAGAGGCGCCGACAATAACGCAGCAAATCTGGAGCGGAAACGGGGTAGCACCCCATATGCTCCGGGAGCCTATGCCTATAAGGGGCAGTTCTGAGTAGAACTCGACTTACATGTCGCGTAAGTCCGCCTAAACGCAAAAAGCCCCAAGGTTTCCCTTGAGGCTTCTTGCATGTGTCTTAAAGATGGAACCTGGATCAGGTGCCGCAGACTCATGTAATTCACTGACTCTGCAAGCTTCTATAGCTTTGGTGCCGAAGGGGGGACTCGAACCCCCACAGTATCTCTACCGGCGGATTTTGAGTCCGCTGCGTCTACCGATTCCGCCACTTCGGCGCGGACGGGAGAGTATAGCGGAGCGCAGGGGTTTTGCTCCACCTTTTTTTGCTTCACCACGGCCACCAGCCCCGCCCGCTCATCGCGTAGCGATCCGCCGCACGTTCGAAGCGGTTGTGCGCACTGACTCCGCCACAGAGCAGGTACAGCGGCAGGAACAACGGGCCGAGCGCCATGTACTGGTAGACGTGCGCGCGCTCGTGATCTGCAAGACACACCTGCGGCTCGATGCACCATCCGGCACGATGGGCGTAAGTGGTGCAGGTGGAATCGAGGTCATCGCCGGTGTGGATGATCACGTTGCCCAGAGTCATGGCTCCGCCCGGCCCCCAGCGCCACCCATGGAACACCAGCGCCAGATCCCGTGACCGCCAATGGATCCGGGCGCCGAATGGCAGGCCGGCGCCGCCAAGCACGAGCCCCAGAACTGTGTTGGGCAGCGTCCAGACCATACCGACCCCAACTGCAGCGAGCAGACCAACGGGGCGCATCGAACGGCTCAGAAGCTTTCTTCTGGCAACAACAGCCACAGGATCAGGTAAACCATGATCCCGGGAAATGCGGCCGAAGCGATCGAGAAGACCACGTAAAGCGCGCGCAAAAGGTTCGAGTTCCAGCCAAAGCGCCGGGCGATGCCACCCATGACGCCAGCGAGCATTCGATCATTGCGTGAACGGGTGAAGGCGCCGGAAGCGGATGTCATGGGTTCAGATCTCGGTGGTCGAGTCAACGTGACCGCGGGGCCAACCAGTCGTGGATTCCCTGCGGCACCTCGCGCTGCGCACGACTGGATACATACACACCAATGTGTCCACCGCGGAATGACAGCTCACTGTAATCATCGCTGCCCACTAACCCACCGAGGGCCTGCGACGAGGACGGCGGCACAAGATGGTCGTGCTGGGCGAACACATTCAGTACCGGCATTTTCACCTGCGCCAAGTCCACGCTACGTGCGCCGATGCGGATGCTGCCGTTGACGAAGCCGTTGGCCTGGAAGAACTGCTTGGTGAACTGGCGGAACGCCTCGCCGGCCTGGTCAGGCGAGTCGAAGATCCAGTTCTCCATGCGCAGGAAGTCCTCCAGTGCGTCCTTGTCGTCAAGAATGTCGATCAGACCGACGTACTTCTGCACAAACAGGCGCCACGGCTTCAACGTGAGGTAGGTGAAATTCATCATGTCTGCCGGGATGTTGCCCAGCGTGTCGACCATGGCGTCCACGTCGATCCCGCGCACCCAATTGGAGAGCATGTTGTCTTCGGTATGGAAGTCCACCGGCGTGACCATGGTCACCAGATTGCGAATCTTGCTCGGGTTGAGCGCGGCGTAGCACAGCGAGAACGCACCGCCCTGACAGATTCCAAGCAGGTTGATCGCGTCCAGCTGATGGGCCGCGCGTAGGTGATCAATGGCCCCGCCCAGGTAGCGCTGGATGTAATCCTCCAACTCCAGATAACGGTCGGAGCGGTCCGGGTACCCCCAGTCGAGGATATATACGTCCTCGCCGCGCGCCAGCAATCCACGCACGATCGACTTGTCTGCTTGCAGGTCGACCATATAAGGCCGATTGACCAGTGCGTAGGCGATCAGCACCGGGACCTTGGCGGTTGGCGCACGCCCATCTTTCAGTTGTGCGCCGCGATAGCGGTACAACACAACCTTGTCGTCGCGCCAGACCTCTTCCTTCGGGGTGGCGCCGTAACTGATGTCGCCGACCTCGCGCAGGGTGTCCAGGCCAGCACGCATTTTTTCCTGCGTACGCATGGCTTCCTGCGCCAGAGTATCGGCGCTGAAGTCGAACGGACCGGTGGAAAACGGTGCGGATGTGTCCATGTCAGCGAGCCTTGTTGGTGGTCTTCTTTACTCCGGCGCGAGCCGGCGGTGTGACAGATTTTTTGGCCGGTTTCTTCGCGACCGCGGACTTTTTGGCTGTCGGTGTTACCGCCGCTTTCTTGGATGATTTTTTCGCGACGGTCGGTTTGACCGCAACAGCAGGCGATGCCGCCTTCACTGCGGGCGATTTTGGCTCGGCATCCTTGTTGGTCGGCTCACTCGCGGCCTTCTTGGCAGCAGGCGCGGTGGTCGAAGGCACAGCATTGGCAGCCGCCTCGATTTGATCGCGCAACTGTCTCAGCTCACGCTCGAGGCGAGCGATCTTGCGATGTGCGGCATCCACCTCGGTGCGGGTCGGCACACCCATCGACTCTCCGGCCTGCTCGACTTCTTGCTGCACCGCCGAACGCAACTGCATCTGCGCATTGGCAAGAACACCGTAGGCATCGCGAAAGCGCGGCGATAGGGCGATATCCGCGTAGGCTTCTTCGGCCGCATCAATCCACAGATCGAACAGGCCCTTCATCGAATTAAGCTGATTGCCGGGCTGGCTGCACGTTTCCAGTTTTTTCTCGAAGCGTTTGAAAGCGTCCTGCATGGCTTCATTCATCAGCGCCTGATAGCCCTGGCTGTGTCGCTGGTAATCCTGCTGCGCTTGAGTCAACTTTTTCCAGCGTTGCTCGTGCTCCCGATTCAAACCAAACGTCGGCGTTCCCAGCCAAGCGCCGCTGTCCTGACGCATCTTTTCAAGCCACGGCGAGACCTGCTGCAGCCATTGCTCAAACCCGTTCTGGCCCGGTCCCTGCATGTTTCGCATCGCGTCAGCGAATGGGTTCGCACCTTGGCCACCGAACATGTCCTTCCATGCCTTGGTCACGTCGGCGGCACTGGCGTCCTGCCCGGCAAAACGCGCGGCCAACTGCTGGATTTGCGCGTACCAGCCTTGGGCTTGAGTATTGAAGCGCTGCACAGTTGCGTCAGCCTGCGGCACACCACCGCTGGCCATCTGGGACCACCACGCGACGGCTTCGTTCCAGCCAGGCAAACCGTTTGCTGGAGCAGCATTACCGCCCGGAAAGCCCGAACCCACACCCGGGAACACGCTGCCAAAACCCGCAGTTGGCGGGGTTTGCCCGCCCGCTCGCAGCATTTCACCCCATTGAATCCAGTACTGCCGGGCCAGCGAAGCCAACTCACCGCCACCGGCAACGCCACCGAATCCTCCGGGGGAAAATCCTCCCGCACCAAATCCCTGACTGGTCATCAATTTCTCCAAACGTGCATTCGATCATAGCAACGCCACACAGCGGTGCGCGACGCTACATCTAGCGGATTTCAGGGCTTCGGAATGCGGACTGTCTTGCTGACCATCAGCACGCCGGACAAGGCAAACATCAGCACCAGTGGATGAAGCTGCCATGGCCCCAGCTTGACCACGCCCAGCCACAAGTCCGCACCAATGGCGCCCTGCCACGCGGCGATCCACAGCACGATCACCAACACCAGACTGGTCGGAATCGGCGTGCCTTCGAAGTATTTGACCTTGCCCTCGTCGCCGGACAGCTGCTCGGCGGTCACGTTGTAGCGCGCAAGGCGGCTGACACCGCAGCCCACGAAGAAGCTCAGCACCACCCAGTCCCAACCGCCCTGCAATCCGCAGGCATAAGCCAACGCGGCCGGCGCGACGCCAAACGAGATCACGTCAGCCAGCGAGTCCAGCTCGCGGCCCAAAGTGGACGCAGACTTGCGCCAGCGCGCGACGCGGCCGTCGAGCGCATCGAAGATAAAGGCCAGCGGGATCAGGGCCATGCCGACCATCAAGTCGAACACCACGCCTTCCTGCAGGAAGCGCATCGCGGCGAAGATCGCGCCGGTGCCGCAGAACGCGTTGCCGAGAGTGAACCAGTCCGCGAGCTGGAATTCGCGAAGCATCGAGAAATGGCGGGGTTGCTGCATGTGTGACTCCGGTGAGGAGCGCCCTTATCGGGCGAGCCAGGACGTCCAGCGTGCCAAATAGCGTGTGATGACGGCAAGGTCTCCGTGGCTGGCAGCCGACTTACAGCGCAAATGGCCGGCGCACGCGCATGTCGCACAATGAGCGCTGACGACCGTACTTTCCGGCCGTAGCCCTCCGCCCGACTCCGTCCTGCCCATGCCCGCCCCGCTACGCAAGATCCTCCACGTCGATATGGATGCTTTCTACGCGTCCGTCGAGCAGCGCGATGACCCGTCACTGCGCGGCCAGCCAGTAGTCGTGGCTTGGCGCGGTGCGCGCTCGGTCGTCGTTGCGGCGAGCTACGAGGCGCGGGTGTTCGGGGTGCGCTCGGCGATGCCGGCGATGCGAGCGGAGCGGCTGTGTCCGGACGCGATATTCGTTGCGCCGGACTTCAGCCGCTACAAGGAGGCATCACGGCAGGTGCGCGAGATTTTCCTGCGCCATACCGACCTGGTAGAGCCGTTGTCTTTGGATGAGGCGTATCTGGATGTCACCGCCAACCGCAGCGGCCTGCCGTCAGCCACGGCCACTGCTGAGGCAATCCGCGCCGCGATCTTCGAGGAGACCGGCCTGACCGCCTCGGCAGGTGTCGCCGGCAACAAGTTTCTGGCCAAGATCGCGTCGGACTGGAACAAGCCCAACGGCACCTTCGTCATCCGACCGCGGCAAGTCCAGGCCTTCCTGACCGCGCTGCCGGTCGGCCGCCTACCCGGCGTCGGCAAGGTCATGCAGGGCAAGCTGGCCGAGCTGGGCATCAGTACTGTCGGTCAGCTACGCGAGGTTGCCGGCGAGGAGCTTGAGCTGCGCTTCGGTCGCTGGGGCCGCCGTCTTCACCAGTTGTCGCAGGGTATCGACCACAGTCCGGTGCGCCCGGAACGGCTGAGTGTGCAGATATCTTCCGAAGACACGTTTGAACGCGATCTGCCACTCGCCGAGCTGGAGCCGCATATCCGCCGGCTGGCGCAGAAAACCTGGGATGGTTACCAGCGTGCGCGCCAGCGTCACCCTGACCGCGCCCCGCGCACGGTCGTTCTGAAGCTGAAAACCGCGGATTTCCGCATCATGACCCGCAGTCTCACCCCGCCGACCCGACCGGAAACGCTGGAAGTGCTGGCCGACATCGCCTGTGAGCTGCGGAGCCGCGTGGACCTGCCGGATAACACTCTCTACCGGCTGGTAGGAGTCGGACTGTCGGGCTTCATCGAGCCCGAAGAAGGCGCCACACAGGCGGAGCTGTTTGACCTGACGTGATCCGGAATCAAGGTCTCAACCCGTGAGACAGACAGGTACTATTATTAGTACATGGATCTCTCTGACACCCAACTTCGTCTGCTCGACTACCTCCGCGAGCACATCGCCCGCCACGGCTATCCACCCTCCCAGATGGAGATCGCCCGCGCCTTCGGCTTCAGTCAGAACCGCTCGGCGCGCCATCACCTGGAAGTGCTGGCACAAGCAGGGCTGATCGAGCTGACTGCCGGCCGTGCGCGTGGCATCAGGCTGGCCGGTGTTGGCAAGACCGCCGGTGTCGGTGACGGCCTGTTGCAGGTGCCTTTGCTGGGCCGAGTGGCGGCAGGGCACCCGATCGGTTCGGATCCGGACGTGCGGCGTGAGCTGACCCTCGACCCTTCCCTGTTCCGTCTGCGCCCGGACTACCTGCTGGAGGTCGAAGGCGACTCGATGGTGCTCGACGCCATCCTGCCCGGGGACCTGATCGGCGTGCACCGCACTCCGCAGGCCCGCCACGGCCAGACAGTGGTGGCTCGGATTGAAGGCGAATTGACGGTCAAACGCTTGGACACCGGCGGCGCGGAAGGCAACACAGACCATCTGCGCCTGCTGCCGCGCAACCCGGCTTATGCGCCGATCGAGATCGACGCACGCATCGTTGATTTCGCCATCGAGGGCCTGTTTGCCGGTCTGGTAAGGCCGGGTTGATGGCCGTAGTTCGCTCTCTGGAGGCCCTGCTGGAGTCGCGTCAGGTCTGGCGCGGCCAACCTGCCCCGCGTGCGCCATCGAATCAGCCGACCGGTTTCTCCGCCCTTGACCAGGCACTGCCCGATGGCGGCTGGCCGGAAACCGGGCTGATCGAACTGCTGCTGCCCGCCGATGGTGTGGGCGAGTTGCGCCTGCTATGGCCAACCCTGGCCCGGCTGTCGCAAGCCGACGGCATGATCGCGCTGATTGCTCCGCCCTACCTGCCCTATGCACCGGCGTGGGCGAATGCCGGCATCCGCCTGCAGCGCTTGCAGATCATCCGTGCGGATCCGCGTGATGCGCTGTGGGCGGCCGAGCAATGCCTGCGCTCAGCGGCATGCTCGGCAGTGTTGTGCTGGCCCCAACGAGTGGATGACCGCGCCCTGCGTCGTCTGCAGGTGGCAGCGGAAACCGGTCAATGCCTGGGATTTGCGATGCGGCCGCTGAAGGCCGCTGCAAACCCCTCGCCGGCGGCATTGCGAATCGCGATTGATCCCGACCCCGCTCAGCTGCGGGTGCTGAAATGCCGTGGCGGCAACCCACCAGCACGGCCGATCCCATTTACCGCTCCAGGCAGGAACCCACTCAGCGAAGGCAGCGCGGTGGTCCAGCCTTTCCCATCTCTGCGCGTGTCGCGGCTGCGCGCCCTGCCGGCCTGGACGCATTGAGGCCCGCCGATGCTCTGGGCTTGCATTCTTTTGCCGCAACTGGCGCTCGACGGCGTCCTGCGCCGCCACCCTGACCCCGATGCCCCTCTGGCGCTGGTGACCGGGCCGGCGCAGCGACGCGTGCTGCGCGCCGTCAACCCATCAGCCAAAGCCTCAGGTCTGCGCGCTGGCCAGTCGCTGGGCGCCGCGCAGGCTCTGTGCAGTCGCTTTACAGCGGTCGCACATGATCCAGCCGATGACATCCGCTGGCACACCTTCCTCGCAGCTTGGGCCTATCGCTACAGCTCGCTGGTCAGTCACGCCATGCCCTCGGCACTGCTGCTGGAGGTCGAAGCCAGCTTCAAGCTGTTCGGTCCTTGGCCCCGGTTCGAAGCGCAACTGCGCGAGGATCTGACCGGCTTGGGCTTCCGCCACCGCATCGTGTTGGCACCCAACCCGTATGCCGCACGCGCGCTGGCCAACCAGCACGACGGGCTGGCGATCTTGGATGACACCCCTTTGCACAACGCCTTGGCCCAGTTGGCGGTGGAGCGCAGTGGCTTACCCGCCGACGTAGCCAGCAGCCTGCGCCGGATGGGGCTGCGCAAGTTGCGGCAGGTGTTCGCGCTGCCGCGCGCCGCGCTCGGGCGGCGGGTCGGCAAGGAGACACTCGCCCACCTCGACCGGCTCACTGGCGCGCTGCCTACCCCGCTGAGCTACTACCAGCCGCCGGATTCGTTCCGCTCACGGATCGACCTCAATTACGACGTCGAGTCCAGCCAGGCACTGCTGTTTCCGTTGCGCCGTCTGACCGCCGATCTGGCCGCCTATCTGGCTGGGCGCGATGGCGGCGTGGAGCGCTTCACCCTGGTCCTTGAGCACGAGCGTTGTGCCGATACCGAGGTCGTGGTCGGCCTGCTGGCACCGGAGCGAGACCCGGCGATGCTGTTCGAACTCGCCCGGGGCCGGCTTGAACAAGCACGGGTGCCGGCCCCGGTGCGTGGCGTACAACTACTGGCCCGTAATCTGCCGCCGTTCGTTCCAGCTGGGCGCGATTTGTTTGACGCGCGGCCGCAGCAGGCGGTGCCCTGGGAGCAGCTGCGAGAACGCCTGCGTGCCCGTCTCGGCGACGAGTCCGTGCAAGGTCTGGGCGTACGTGCAGACCATCGTCCCGAGCGCGCGTGGCAAGCCGAACCATCTCGCGTGGTGGCCCCAGCGACGCTGCCGCGTCCGGGCTGGCTACTGCCGAAACCGGTGCCGCTACGCGACCACCAACTGCGCATCCTCGCCGGCCCCGAACGGATCGAGACCGGTTGGTGGGATGGCGACCTGCGCCGTGATTACTACCTGCTGCAGACCAGTCAGGGCCAGCGTGCCTGGGCGTATCGCGTTGCCGGTGACCCGCCCCGCGCCGCCGTCCACCACCCCGGCAAAAGTGCGGCAGACGGCTTCATGCTGCACGGGTGGTTCTCGTGAGTACGGCACTCCCCTCCTACGCCGAGCTGCACTGCCTGTCGGCTTTCAGCTTCCAGCGTGGCGCCTCGATCGCAGCGGAGCTTTTCGAGCGCGCCAAACAACAGGGCTACACCGCGCTGGCGATCACCGATGAGGGATCGCTGGCCGGGATCGTACGCGCGCTGGAAGCCTCGGAGAAAACCGGCGTGCCGCTGATCGTCGGCAGCGAGGTCCAGCTGGCAGACGGCCCCAAACTGGTCCTGCTGGTCGAGGATCTCGCCGGCTACTCTCGCCTGTGCCAATGCCTGACCCGCGCCCGGCGACGTGCATCCAAGGGCGAGTACCGCCTGCTGCGCGAGGACTTCGACAACACCGCAGGACTTCTCGCCTTGTGGCTACCAAAGACCGAACTCAGCGATGAGCCGCTCGACCTGGAACATGCCGGCTGGCTGCACGCCACCTTCCACGACCGCGTCTGGCTGGCGGTGGCCCTGCACCGCGGACCCGACGATGAGGCCCGTCTTGCCCGCCTGCGCGATCTGGGCGAGCGCCTGCAACTGCCGCTGGTGGCCACCGGCGATGTGCACATGCATGCGCGCGGTCGGCGTGCGTTGCAGGACACCATGACCGCAATCCGCCACCACACCACGCTGTCGGATGCCGGTCACCGCCTGTTTCCCAATGGTGAGCGGCACCTGCGCAGCCGCCGCGCGCTGGCCGCGATCTATCCCGCCGATCTGCTCGCCGAGAGCGTCCGCATCGCCGCCCGCTGCCGCTTCAACCTGCGCGACCTGCGCTATGAATATCCGCGCGAGCTGGTGCCCGCCGGGCATACCCCGTCCACTTGGCTGCGACAGCTGGTCGAGGAAGGCGCGCTCTGGCGCTGGCCTAACGGTATCCAGCCCAAAGCACGCGCATTGATCGAGCACGAGCTGGAGCTGGTCCACTACAAAAATTACGAGTCCTACTTCCTTACCGTGCACGACATCGTGCGCTACGCCCGATCACGCAACATTCTTTGTCAGGGGCGCGGCTCAGCGGCCAATTCCGTGATCTGTTATGCGCTGGGCGTGACTGAAATCGACCCGGTGCTGATGGACCTGTTGTTCGAGCGGTTCATGTCCCGGGAACGCGACGAGCCGCCGGACATCGACATCGATTTCGAACACGAACGGCGCGAGGAGGTTCTCCAATACGTCTTCAACCGCTACGGACGCGAGCGCGCCGCCCTGACTGCTGTGGCGACCCAGTACCGGGGCCGTGGCGCCGTGCGCGATGTAGGCCGTGCTCTGGGCCTGCCACAGGACCTGTTGGGCGAGCTGACCACTACCATGGACCGCTGGAGCGGTCAGGCACCGCTGGACGAGCACCTGCGTGAGCGCGGCTTCGATCCCGAGTCACCAGTCATGCGGCAACTGGTCGCGCTGACCGGCCAACTGATCGGCTTCCCTCGCCACCTGTCCCAGCATCCCGGCGGCTTCGTGATCTCCGAACACCCGCTGCACACTTTGGTGCCGGTGGAAAACGCGGCGATGGACGACCGCACCGTGATCCAGTGGGACAAGGATGATCTGGACGCGATGGGCCTGCTCAAGGTCGACTGCCTCGCCCTGGGCATGCTGACGGCGGTACGCAAGACGCTCGACCTGCTGCGTGCCAGCGGCCGTCGCGACATCACGGTGGCCGACATCCCGATCAATGATCCCGCCACCTTCGCCATGGTCAGCCGCGCCGATACCGTCGGCGTATTCCAGATCGAGTCGCGCGCGCAGATGGCGATGCTGCCGCAGATGCGGCCTAAGGAGTTCTACGACCTGGTGATCCAGGTGGCCATTGTCCGTCCCGGGCCAATCCAAGGCGACATGGTCCATCCCTACCTGCGTCGCAGACGGGGCGAGGAAGCGGTGACCTACCCGTCCCCGCAGCTGGAGACCGTGCTCAAGCGCACCCTCGGCGTGCCGCTGTTCCAGGAGCAGGTAATGAAGATCGCGATGGTGGCGGCCGATTACAGTGCCGACGAGGCCGACCAGCTACGTCGTTCAATGGCAGCATGGAAGCGCCGCGGAGGCTTGGAGCCGCATCGCGAGCGCCTAATGGCCGGCATGCTCCGCAATGGCTACAGCACCGAGTACGCCGAACGCCTTTTCGAACAGATCAAGGGCTTCGGTAGCTATGGATTTCCCGAGTCTCACGCCGCCAGTTTCGCCCTGATCGCCTACACTAGCAGCTGGCTGAAATGCCATGAACCGGCAGCATTCGCCTGCGCGCTGATCAACTCCTGGCCGATGGGCTTCTACTCCCCCGACCAGTTGTTGCAGGACGCACGTCGCCACGGCATCCGCACCCTACCGGTGGACGTGCGCTTCAGCGACTGGGATTGCAGTCTGGAGAGCGCCCCATCATCCGGCTCGGCTGATCGTGCACCGAAGACTTCGTCCTCCAGTGGCCAGCCAGGCATCCGTATGGGCCTGCGCATGGTGCGCGGCTTCTCACCCGAGGCGGCACAACGGATTGAACAAGCCCGCATGCGATCCGCTTTCCACGATGTTGCTGACCTGTGCGCGCGGACTGCGCTGGATCGTCGTGGGCAATCATTGCTGGCGGACGCCGGCGCGCTGCGTGGTTTGGCTGGTCATCGTCATCGCGCCCGCTGGGCGATCACCGGCATCGAAGCGCAGCTGCCACTGTTTGCTGATCCTGCCACCAACGCCGAACCTGATCGCATCGTGCTGCCCCTGCCCTCGCCCGATGAGGACATGCGCGCCGACTATGCGATGACCGGCACCACCTTGGGCAAGCATCCGCTGGCAATGCTGCGCAGGGTGCTGGATGCCCGTCGCTGGCGACGCTCGGGGGAGATCGCGAAGCTTCCGCACGGCCGTAATGTTCGTGCCGCCGGTCTGGTGACCCTGCGCCAGCGGCCGGAGACCGCCAGCGGCGTGGTCTTCCTGACCCTGGAGGACGAAGACGGCATGACCAACGTGGTGGTCTGGCACGAACTGGCCGAACGCCAGCGACGGGAGTTGCGGGAGTCGCAATTGCTGGCGGTGGAAGGCCGGCTGGAATCACGGGGCGGCGTACAGCACCTGATCGCAAAGCGGCTTGAGAACTTGACGTCATTGCTGGGCACCTTGGACACCCGCTCACGCGACTTCCACTGAGACGCCAACCACGCGGCATCGCTAGGCCGAAGTCCGGCCCTTCAGCAGCAGCTCCAGCGCCTTGCTCACCATCGCAAACGCAAAGGCGCCGGTGATATGGGTCGCCGCGCCTAGCCCCGCACCGCAATCCAGCTTCAACGACGCCTCTCCTGCGACCTTGGGACGCACGCCGCAGACACTCCCATCGGCCTGCGGGTACTTCACGTTCTCCAACGAGTACACCGCCGGCACGCTGAAGTAGCGCTGCGGACTGCGCGGAAAGTTGAATTCTGCACGTAGCTTCTTGCGGATCAATGCCAGCATCGCGTCGTGCTCGGTTCGCGACAGATCGCGGATGCGCACCTGGGTTGGGTCCAACCGGCCACCGGCGGAGCCGCAGACCACCAGCGGCAGCTTGCGACGCCGGCACCACGCAATCAGCTCAACCTTGCTGCGGAAGCTGTCGCAGGCGTCCAGTACAAGATCGAAATCCCGGTCCAGCAACTCCGCCAGATTCGCGGCAGTCAGAAAGCTCTCCACCGCCTCCACCTGCACCAGCGGGTTGATCGCCCTGCAGCGCTCCGCCATCGCGACCACTTTGGGTCGCCCGAACTGGCCCTCGTGCGCGGGCAACTGCCGGTTGCTGTTGGAGACGCAGATGTCATCCGCATCAATCAGCACCAAATGGCCCACTCCACTGCGCACCAGAGCTTCGACCACCCAGGTGCCGACCCCGCCCATGCCAACGACTGCGACGCGGCAGTTGGTGAATCGCGCCAGAGCCCCAGCACCGTAAAGGCGGTCGATGCCGCCAAATCGCTCCAGCAAGCGCGGGTCAAGAGAGGTCGTTTCCATCAGGGCATTGTAGATGCGACCACTACCGGGGCGCTCGCTAGCGCATGCTATCGTTCGGCGCAACCCACAGGAGCCCGGCCATGAACAATCCCCAGCCCGACAGCAAGCACCACGCCAGCCAGCCGCACGGCAACGGTGCCAAATACATCATCTTGTTGTTGATCGGCCTCGCCATCGGCGTGCTTGCAACCGTCATGCTGCTTCGCTCACTCGAGAGTCGCAAGACCTGGCAGGACCATTTCCCGAGTGCGGCAATGCACATGATGGCGGCCCATTCCGCACAACTGGGCGGGAGCATTAAGGCCAACCGCTGCGGCGCTACCGACTCCCTGCCGCATTTGCAGGCACTGCGCGTCATCGGTAACGATTTTGAGCCTGCGTTCCCGGGTCTGGCCGACGACGCCCGCTTTGTTGAGCATGCCGGAAACTTCCGCGCCACGATGGACGCGGCGCTGGCGAGCCCGCCGCTCGACTGTGAAGGTCTGACCGCAACTGCCGGCAAAATTGGTGAGAACTGCAAGGCCTGCCATCAGGACTTCCGCTGAACCGCGCAGGCTCTGACGATCAGGCAGTTGACCCCACGTTCATCAACCTCGTCCTAATTTGGTGTTCATAGATTACTGACCACCCCTGTTCCCAAGCCGGAGACTCATATGAAGATCAACAAGCAGCGTTCAATCGCCACCACCATTGTCGCTGCCGCGGCCCTTGCCATGGCCGGTTGCGTGACGTCGCCCGGCTATAGCACCGGCGGTAATTATTCGAGCCCGCCGACCTACGGCAATCAGGGCAATTGCCAGGATTGCGGCACCATCGTTCGGATCGAACACACCGGCGGTGGCAACAGCAACGTTCCCAACGCCACTGGCGCGGTACTGGGCGGCGTGGTGGGTGCGGTAGCTGGACGTGAACTTGCACACAGCAAGAGCACCGGCAAGCGCAACACCGCCACGGTCGCCGGTGCGGCGGCCGGCGCGCTCGCGGGTAACGCCATCCAGAACAACGTGCAGGGCGACAGTTACCGGGTCCATGTCCGCATGGACAATGGCCGCACTGTGGTCCTCGACCAGCGAAACGTCGACAGCATGCGCGAAGGTTCCTACGTACGTGTGTACGGTGGCGCAGCACACCTTCGCTGAGTTCCGCAGCTCTCGCAATAGCCTGCATTCTCAGGAATGCAGGCAAAAAAAACCCCGGACTTGCCGGGGTTTTTTCTTGACGCGAGTCAGTCGCTTACAGCGGACGGACTTCGTCTGCCTGCAAGCCCTTCTGGCCCTGGGTCACGACGAACGACACTGCCTGGCCTTCCTGCAGGCTCTTGAAGCCCTCGGATTCGATGGCACGGAAGTGTACGAACACGTCTTCGCCATTCTCACGGCTGATAAAGCCAAAACCCTTGGCATCGTTGAACCATTTTACGGTTCCGTTTTCACGGTTGGACATCTTGAAGCTCCCTGGAACATTTTGAGTTGAACCGGCGCGGGTGCGCCAGGCTGGTTGCAAGGAAGAAACAAGGTGCAACGATGCACGATCCGGGGATCGCAACATCGGGCCGTGATTCACAATGACCCTGACAAACAGCGGCCCGAAACTACCCCGGGGACCGAAAAAATGCAATCCATCATCGCTATACGGACCTAATAGTGGACATCCAGACACTGCTCTACCTTATTGCTGCGCTCGTTGTCCTGCTCGGACTCGCGGGCACAATCCTGCCCGCGATTCCCGGCGTACCGCTGGTATTTGCGGGGATGCTGCTCGCCGCATGGGCGGGTGACTTCCAACAAGTTGGCCCTTGGATACTGCTGCTACTGGGGCTGCTGACCGCGTTGTCAGTTTCGATCGATCTGTTCGCTACAGCGGCCGGAGCGAAGCGGGTCGGCGCAAGTCGCATGGCGTTGGTCGGCGCCGTCATTGGGACGGTGGCGGGACTGTTCTTCGGAATAGTGGGGTTGATTGCCGGCCCGTTCATCGGTGCACTGGTGGGGCAGCTGATGCATGACCGCCACCTGGGGCGAGCTGCGCGGGTTGGCGTTGGCACCTGGCTGGGCATGCTGGTTGGCACGGTTCTGAAGATCGGCGTCGTGTTCGCAATGATCGGGGTGTTCGCCGCCGCGTGGTTCTTTTAGCGCTACAAGTGTCTGCAACTGACGCCCTTCACATGGAATGGCGAGCCGGCTGGTCACAATCCGTGCGGGGAAAAGGGGTAATCCATGCAGTCTTGGAGTCGTAAACGCATGACGTGGGTGATTGTATTGACCGTGCTTGCCACGGCAGTTCTGGTCGTAATCGGTATGAATTTCGCGACCTCGGAAAAGCACATCGAGCAGCGCATCAAGCATCATCACTCGCTTGCAGAGCCGCAGTTCCAACGCGAGATGTCGGTGATGCTCGGGCCGGGAATCGTGTCCGGCAATCAAGTGGAAGCGCTCAACAATGGCCGCGAGATCTTCCCTGCCATGCTGGAGGCGATCCGCTCGGCACGCACGTCGATCACCTTTGAGACCTACATTTACTGGTCAGGCGAGATCGGCAAGGAATTCAGCGACGCCTTGTCTGAGCGCGCGCGTGCCGGAGTTCCGGTACACGTCACCATCGACTGGGTCGGCAGTATCAAAATGGACGACGAGCTGCTCAAGTCGATGCAGGATGCCGGCGTCGAGGTACAGCGGTATCGGCCCCTGCACTGGTACAACCTCGGCCGCATGAACAACCGGACCCATCGCAAGCTGCTGGTGGTTGACGGTCGCATCGGCTTCACCGGTGGCGTCGGCATCGCCGATCAGTGGGAAGGCAAGGCGGAAGATCCGGACCACTGGCGTGACATGCACTTCCGCATCGAAGGCCCGGCAGTGGCGCAAATCCAGGCGGCGTTCAATGACAACTGGATCAAGACCACCGGCGAGGTACTCACCGGCCCGGCCTATTTTCCGGAGCTTGAGCAATCCGGCGAGATGCGCGCGCACATGTTCATTGCCTCGCCTGCCGGCGGCAGCGAGAGCATGCACCTGATGTACCTGATGTCGATCGCTGCCGCCGAAAAGTCGATCGACTTGACCGCCGCTTACTTCGTCCCCGATCAGCTGATCGTAAACGCCCTGTTGGAAGCGCGCTTACGCGGCGTAGACGTCCGTGTACTGCTTCCGGGACCGCACATCGACTCGGCGGCCGTGCGCACCTCTTCGCGTGCCACCTGGGGCCCGCTGCTGCGAAACGACGTAGCCATTTACGAGTACCAGCCAACGATGATGCATACCAAAATGCTGATCGTTGACGGCCTGATGACATCGGTCGGATCGACCAATTTCGATATCCGCTCGTTCCGCCTCAACGACGAGGCGAGTCTGAACATCTACGACGCGACGTTTGCCAGCGCGATGACGGACGTGTTCGAGCGGGATCTGGCATCGGCCCAGCGTTACACCTACGACGAATGGCGCGAGCGCCCCTGGGACGAGAAGATGGCCGAGTGGTTCGCCCGCCCCTTCAAGTCCCAGTTGTAAAGCTCCGCAAGCGCTTTCATACCGCTCTCGCAAGGCGACCAAACGAAAGGGATTCCCGGAGTCCGTTGATGCCTAGAACGCTTCACTTGGCAGTAGCTGGACTGCTGGCCGTGTTGTTGTTGCCCAGCCACCGACTCGCGGCTCAGGGATCTATTACCGACGACATTCCCGCTCCAGCCACTGCGCAGCAGTCGGCGGTGGTCGATGGGGACGCCACGCAGGCCGTCTTGAACGATAACGAGATCGCTCTGCAGGTCGCACGTCGATTGCAGAAGGCGCACGGCATGCAGGACGTGACCGTGACTGCAAACGCAGGAATCGTTCGCCTAGAAGGCCCCGTTCTCGAACTTGAGGACCGCACATTGGCGGAGCAAATCGCCAGTCAACAGCCTGGCGTGATCGCCGTTGAGAATCAGCTGACCCTGACCACACGCGTAGCCGACCGCCTTGAGGCAACCACCAACATTGCATTGGACAAGCTGTTCCGGCTTTTGAGCGCATTGCCGCTGCTACTCATCGCGGTGGCGTTGGTGGTGGCGTCATGGTGGCTTGGGCGACTGTTGGGACGGCGCATCGGGCGCCGCAAACTGCACACCAGCAATCCCTATATCAACGGGCTCGCACGCAATCTCGTGCAATGGCTGGTGACCATTGTTGGCGCCCTCGCCGCACTGAATCTGATTGGCGCCACCTCACTGGTGGGCGCGGTCCTGGGTTCGGCAGGACTGATCGGACTGGTGCTCGGTTTCGCATTCAAAGACGTTGCCGAGAACTACGTCGCCGGCGTCTTGCTCGGGCTTCGGCGGCCGTTTTCGCCTGGCGACTCCCTCCGCATCGACACCCATGAAGGCAAGGTCGTGGCGCTCACTTCGCGGGCAACCATCCTGATGACCTTCGACGGCAACCGGCTGAGCCTGCCCAACGCCTTGGTGTTCAAGTCCGTCGTGCTCAACTTCAGCAGCAACCCGCGGCGCCGCTTCGACTTTGTGATCCCGGTTGATGCTTCCGCCTCCATCGGTACCGCCCAGGAAACCGGGCTTGCGCGGATAGCTGTGGTCGACGGTGTGCTCTCAGATCCGCGTCCCTCTTCGATCATCAACGGATATGATGGCGACGCGATCACACTGCAGTTTTTCGGCTGGATCGACCAGCGTCAGAACGACCTTGGAGGGACGCGTAGCGCTGCGATACGAGCGGTGCGCAACGGTTTCTTCCTTGCCGGCATACCAGCACCACGGACAACCCAATATGTAATGCAGATGCCCACCTCTGGCGCTGGCGTTCGCACCGACGACACCAGTTCCGCCGCTGCGGTAGCCCTTGATGACAACCCAGATACCGCGCCACAAGACACGTCGATCAACCGCGACATCGACGAGCAACTCGCCGACGAGCAGCGCGTGCATTCCCCTGATGACCTGATGTCCCCAAACCCGTGAGCCACTTCATGTCCCAACCCGCCTCCCCTGCCCGTCCGCGCAAGATCCGTATGCTCCCGTTGCTGGCTCTGGCTTCTGCCGGACTTGTGCCGCCGGCTCTCGCACAGGACCTGATGTCGCCCGAATCACCTGCAAGTGCAGAGGCTTGCGCGGCGCTCAGCGCAGACGTGGAGCGTCTGGCCTGCTACGACAACGCCTTCACCAACCGTCCGGACGACACGGCACGCGCGGATAGTGATGCCGACCTCGCCCGCGATACCAAGCAAGCGCAGGGAATCAGCAAAATACAGGATGACGTAGGCACCCCCGCTTCCCGTCGAGCGCGGGTGGTTGCCGGCAACCTGTTCAGTACCGACACGCACGATGATTCGCTGGACACCCGCATCGCCAACGCTGGCAAGGGTGGTCTACTCGACAGCCGGTGGGAGCTGGCGAGAGATTCAAAACTGGGCATCTTCAACCTGCGCGCCTACAAGCCGGTCTACTTGCTGCCGGCCGTCTGGAACAGCAATCCCAACGAGATGCCCACCACCTCGAACCCGGATGTTGCGGCACAGCGCAAGTCGCTGAAAAGCGTCGAGGCGAAGTTCCAGGTCAGCTTCAAGACCAAGGCCGTAGAGAACCTGTTTGGCGACAACGGCGACGTGTGGATGGCCTATACCCAGACCTCGCACTGGCAGGTCTATGACGGCAAGGATTCGCGACCCTTTCGCGAGTCGAACTACGAGCCTGAGGTGATGCTGGTTTTTCGCAACAACTACCAAATTGGCGACTGGCGTGGGCGCATGCTCGGCATTGGCGTCAACCACCAGTCCAACGGCCGCGCAGATCCGCTGTCGCGCAGCTGGAACCGGGTAATGGTCAACGTTGGTCTGGATCGCGAGAACTGGGCTCTGAACGTTCGCCCGTGGTGGCGGATCTCCGACGGCAACGACGACGAGAACCCGGGGATCGAGAACTACGTCGGACGTGCTGACGCGACTCTGGTGCATACGCGGGACGGCCATGAGTACGCGCTGATGGCGCGTCACTCGTTGCGTGGCGGCTCGGACTCACGCGGCGCCGTCCAGTTTGACTGGGGTTTTCCCCTGACCCGAACACTGCGTGGACACTTGCAGGTGTTTGATGGCTATGGTGAAAGCCTGATCGACTACAACCAGCGCTCGACCCAGATTGGTCTGGGTGTGTCACTGCAGGAGTGGTTCTAACAAGGAGAAGGGCATGCAAGCCAGGCGAATCCTGTCGATTGATGGTGGCGGCATACGCGGTCTTGTCAGTTGCGCGTGGCTTCAGGGCGCTCAGGACGCACTCATCAAGGCCGGAAAACCCGGCTTGCATGGCAGTTTTGATCTGGTAGCGGGCAGTTCAACCGGAGCAGTGATCGCGTGCGGACTCGGCATGGGGCTGACACCGGCACGAATGGCGCAGCTGTACCGCGAACAGGGACGGGAGATTTTCCCCGGCATCGCCAGCCGCCTGTGGTCGCGGGCCGGCCGTCTCCTTCGGGATGGCCCTTCGGCCCCGAAATACGACGGCAAGGGGCTGGAGAAAGTCTTGCGCAGCGTGTTCGGCGACATGACTCTGGGCGAGCTGACGATGCCGGTAATGATCACCAGCTACGACACAATTTCGCGCCAATCGGTGATATTCAAGAGCTTCAACCCCGAACATAAGGCATTGCCGGTATGGGAAGTCTGTCGTGCCTCCACCGCCGCGCCGACCTATTTCCCGGCCCACCCGCTGGTGGTGGAAGGTCAGGCCTGCTCACTGATTGATGGTGGCGTGGTCGCCAACAATCCCACCGCGTGTGCGATCGCCGAGGCATTGCGCCGCGACGGTCAGGTGCAGCACTGCCAGCAACTGGCGGTGCTCTCGGTCGGTAGTGGTCAGCGCAACCGCCCTATCCCACTGAAGGAAGCGCAGGAATGGGGCGCCCTGGAGTGGGCAGTACCGATCATCGACGTGCTGTTCGACGGCAATACCGACTCGGTTGACTACATTTCCCGGCAGCTGGTGGGCGATGGCTACCACCGGATGCAAGCGGACTTACTGATCGGTCTGGACGATCTGGACGACGTCAGCGCCACCAACTTGGCGGCGCTGGACATCATGGCCAAGACCTACCTTGCCCAAGCAGCGACCCGCAAAATGCTGCGGGCCCTGGCGAACCATCTCTGACGGCCGTCAGCTCTCCGCGAGCGCCAGCGGAATCACGCCTATGCGCGTCTGCCACTCGCGTGGACCGGTGATGTGGACCGACTCGCCAGCGGAGTCAACGGCAACCGTCACCGGCATATCCTCCACAGTGAACTCGTAGATGGCCTCCATGCCCAAGTCTTCAAAAGCGACGACACGCGCCGCCTTGATGGCCTTGGACACCAGATAGGCAGCGCCGCCTACGGCCATCAGGTAGACCGACTTGTGCTTGCGGATCGATTCGATGGCCGCACTACCCCGCTCAGCCTTGCCGACCATGCCCAGCAGGCCGGTCTGACTCAGAACCTGTTCGGTGAACTTGTCCATACGCGTCGCGGTCGTCGGGCCAGCGGGGCCGACAACTTCATCGCGCACCGGATCTACCGGGCCCACGTAATAGATGAAGCGACCCTTGAAGTCGACCGGCAACGGCTCGCCCGCATCCAGCATCCCTACGATGCGTTTGTGCGCGGCATCGCGGCCGGTCAGCAGCTTGCCGTTGAGCAGTATCGTCTCGCCCGGCTGCCAGCTGGCCACATCCGCAGGGGTCACGGTATCCAGATCCACCCTGCGGCCCTTGGACGAGTCGTAGGTGAGCTTCGGCCAATCTTCCAGCGACGGCGGATCCAGCATCACCGGCCCGCTTCCATCCAAAGTGAAATGAGCGTGGCGTGTGGCCGCACAATTGGGAATCAGCGCCACTGGCAGGTTGGCCGCATGGGTCGGGAAGTCCTTGACCTTGACGTCCAACACGGTGGTAAGGCCACCCAGTCCCTGGGCGCCAATACCGAGTGCGTTCACCTTGTCGAACAGCTCAATCCGAAGCTCCTCGGCGCGATTGGACGCGCCGCGCGCCTTCAGCTCAGTGATGTCGATCGGCTCCATCAGCGATTCTTTGGCCAACAGCATCGCCTTCTCGGCGGTACCGCCGATGCCGATGCCGAGCATGCCAGGCGGACACCAGCCGGCGCCCATCGTCGGCACCGTCTTCATCACCCAGTCGACGACCGAGTCAGACGGGTTGAGCATCGCGAACTTGGCCTTCGCCTCCGAGCCACCACCTTTGGCCGCGACGATCACATCGACCGTATTGCCGGGCACGATCTTCACGTTGACCACGCCGGGCGTGTTGTCTTTGGTGTTCACGCGCTTGCCCGCCGGGTCGGCCAGCACGCTCGCGCGCAGCTTGTTGTCGGGGTGCGCGTACGCGCGGCGAACGCCCTGCTGGACCATGTCCTCCACGCCCATCGTCGCGTCGTCCCAGCGCACGTCCATGCCGATTTCCAGGAACACGGTGACAATGCCGGTGTCCTGACAGATCGGCCGGTGACCTTCGGCGCACATGCGTGAGTTGATCAGGATCTGTGCAATCGCATCCTTGGCTGCGACGCTTTCCTCACGCTCATACGCGGCCGCGAGACTCTTGATGTAGTCCACCGGGTGGTAATACGAGATGTACTGCAACGCATCGGCAACGGACTGGATGAAGTCCTCCTGCCTGATGGTGACGGGCTGGCGGACGGCAAACGGGTTGGCGGGCATGCTCACGGCGGGCTTCAGGCTGGCGGCGGGACAGACATTCTAACGGCCCAAAACAACTCCGACCGCAGAGCGGCCGGATTGTTCAGTTCGATGACGGTCGATAGGGACCGCCAGAGGCTTGTAGCCTCCCCTCAGGAGCAACCACCGCAACAGTCGCTGCCCTCACCGCTGTGCGGTGCGGCGTTGGCGGCCGGATAACCGGCTGCGGCCAGCGCTTTGATCGCCTGATCCTGGGTGATCAGACCTTCGACGCGGACCTGCTGGTCGGCGATGTTTACAGTGATCTGAGCGGTCGGATCCTGAGCCAGGATGGCTTTCTGGATTGCGTCGTCGCACTTTTCACAGGTAATTTTCTCAACATCGAGCAACATGGCTTTGAACTCCTGATCGGATGGCTAATTTCAGTGTCAACAGGATCAACGAAAGAAACCAAGCATGCCTTGATCCTGATCATGCGCGCTGCAGGCTCGAGCCCATCAATGAACCAGCGCAATGTTCGCTCGTTGCCTCAAAGGATAGCTGCACGTTGACTTCCACTCGCCGGCCGGTCCGGCCACCCCTCACGCATGACGCGCCATCAGCGCCGGACGCAGTGACCCCACACACGGGGCGCACGCATGGCTGAGTCCGCCGAACAGGCCACCAAGAAAGGCCCACTGCGCCGTCCCAGCGAGAAACCCAGCCTGCGCGAGCGCTTCGACGCCTTGCGGAACTTGCCGCCATTTCTGCGCATGATCTGGGCGACCAGCCGGTCGCTGACTCTGTCCACCTTGGGCCTGCGGTTGATACGCGCGCTGGTGCCGGTCGCCACGCTATATATCGGCAAACTGATCATTGACGAAGCCGTGCGGCTGGTCGCCGTCGGCACCTCGTTCGACACGCTTCAGCTGGCATGGCAAAGCGGTCAACTCAACCATCTGGCGTGGCTGTTGGCGATGGAGCTCGGCCTTGCGGTCGTTTCGGATTTGCTCGGCCGCCTGACCAGCTACGGCGACGCGTTGCTATCGGAGCTGTTTACCAATGCCACCAGCATCAAGCTGATGGAGCACGCAGCAACGCTGGACCTGAAGGACTTCGAGGACCCCGACCTGCAGGACAAGCTGGACCGTGCGCGCCGCCAGACGATGGGCCGGATGAACTTGATGAGTCAGCTGTTCGGTCAGGTGCAAGACGCGATCACGGTGGTCAGCTTTGGCATCGGATTGCTGATCTACGCTCCGTGGCTGATCGCGTTGCTGGCAGTGGCCCTGATCCCCGCTTTTGTGGGCGAGGCGCACTTCAATGCACTGAGCTATTCGCTCAACTTCGCCTGGACGCCGGAGCGCCGCCAACTGGAGTACGTGCGCCAGATGGGCGCGAGCGTGGAAACAGCCAAGGAAGTGAAGATCTTCAACCTTCACCGTTTCCTGGTGGCTCGCTACCGGGTACTGGCGGACAAGTTCTATCTTGCCAATCGTGCCCTCTCCCGCCGGCGCGCACTGTGGGGCTCTGCGCTGTCTGCGCTGGGCACGCTGGGCTACTACGTTGCCTATGCCTATATCGCCTGGCGCACCGTCAATGGCGACTTCAGCATCGGCGACCTGACTTTTCTCGCCGGCAGCTTCCGGCGACTGCGCCAATTGTTGGAGGGGCTGTTGATCGGCTTCTCGCAGGTCGCAGGCCAAGCCTTGTATCTGGACGACCTGCTGTCGTTCTTCGCTACCAAGCCGCAGATCGTCTCGCCGGCTAACGCGACGTCGTTTCCGCAACCGATCAAGACCGGCTTTGTGTTCGATAACGTGGGCTTCCGCTACCCGGACTCGAACAAGTGGGCACTGCGCGGCCTGAATTTCGAACTGAAGGCGGGCGAGGTGCTGGCCCTGGTCGGTGAGAACGGTGCCGGTAAAACGACCTTGGTGAAGCTGCTGGCGCGCCTGTACGACCCCGTAGAGGGCCGCATCCTGCTGGATGGGCGAGACCTGCGCGAGTACGACTTGGACGAACTGCGAGCCAACGTTGGGGTGATCTTTCAGGATTTCGTGCGCTACCACCTGACCGTCGGCGAGAACATCGGCGTCGGCCAGATTGATGCGATGGATGACGGCGACCGAATCCGCATCGCCGCGCAACGGGCGATGGCGGAGGAGATGATCGAAGGCCTGCCGGATCGATACGACCAGCTGATCGGTCGTCGCTTCAAGACCGGCGTCGACCTGTCCGGCGGCCAGTGGCAGAAGATCGCGATTGCCCGCGCCTATATGCGCGATGCCCAGGTAATGATCCTTGATGAGCCAACTGCGGCACTCGACGCACGCTCGGAGTTCGAGGTGTTCCAGCGTTTCAAGGAGCTGTCGGCCGACACGACCGCGGTACTGATCTCCCACCGCTTCTCCAGCGTGCGGATGGCGGACCGGATTCTGGTGCTGGCCGATGGCGGTCTGGAAGCCAGCGGCACCCACGAAGCCTTGCTCGCCGCCGGTGGCCGATATGCTGAGCTGTTTGAGCTGCAGGCCGCCGGCTACCGCTGACCGCGGGCGCCGGATACCGTCAGAACAACGACGCCTGCGGTGCTTCAGGCGCCGAGTAGTCGAGCTGACCGTCGATGATCCGGGCCGCTGATGTGTACGGATGTTCGTCGCTGCGGCCCGGCGCCATAAGGTGAGTAACCTGCCAACCGTGCGCTTTGAAATCATCGGAGATCAGACCCCGGTGACATTGCCACCAGAGCGCCTCCGCGCACATGATCGCCACCCGCTCGGCACTGGCCAGCGCCTCAAGCCGATCGCGCGCGTCTTGATACTCGGCGGTCTCCATATAGTCGGCATAGCCGCGAAAACTGTCATTTCGCCAGGCGGTGTTGCGGGTATTGGGGTCGAATTTGCGCCGGCCGCCCAAGTCGGTCATCGGCACAAACCGCATCCCTGCAGCCGGCATTTCCACCGTCATCGCCTCGGCGCTGAACTGTGGGTTGCGACGCGAGCCAGGAAACCTGCGCACGTCGACCAGCGCCGTAATACCTGCGTCCTTTAGCATCCCGACGAACACCGGCCAATCGCGGGTTGAGTGTCCAATCGTCCAGAGTGTGTTGGAAGAAGATTGCATGCCCAAATCGTGCCAGCGGGGGCGTGAAGCCACGTTGACGCCTGCCCGGATACCGTAGTGACATCCCATGGAGATAAATATGCCCGACAACGTCCACAGCAAAGTTCCGGCGCCGTCAGCCGCTGACACACCAGCCCCTGAGCCCGACCGGAGCGTGCCCGACGTTACCGCAGACGTTGAGGTCGAACACGGACTGGCGCGCACCGCCCGGATCATTGGATTCCTGCTGAAGTACCGCAATTCGGGCGTGTTCGGTGGCTTGGACATCAACGACGCTCTGGACAGCGCCGCGCCGGCACCGGCCGACGGCACACCGGAGCAGTTTGTCGATGATCTGGAGGCGCTGGGCCCGACCTTCGTAAAGATCGGCCAAGCGCTTTCCACTCGTCCTGACATGGTTCCACAGGAGTATGTAAACGCTCTGGAACGGATGCAGGATGACGTGACGCCGCTGCCGTTCCCGGTGGTTCGCGCCGCGATCGAAGATGCTCTGGGATTCCGCCTCACCAAGGCCTACGCGACCTTTGACGAACAACCGCTGGGGTGCGCCTCGCTGGCCCAGGTCCATCGCGCCACTCTGCGCAGCGGCAAGGCAGTGGCGGTAAAAGTACAAAGGCCGCATGCGGTTGAGCAGATCCGCGCGGATCTGGATGCACTCGCCAGCATTGCAGGACGGGTGGATCAGGCCACCGACATCGGACGACGCGTCCACTTCGCCGACTGGGTGCATGAGTTCCGGAAGACCTTGTTGGCAGAGCTGGACTACCGCACCGAGGCCGAAAACCTTGAGCGCTTCGGCGAGCACTTCGCTGCCTATCCTGAACTGACGGTTCCGGCCCCCGTGTGGGACCTGACCCGTACCCGACTGCTGACCATGGATCTGGTGGTCGGCACCAAGGTAACGGAGATCAGTGGCATGCGCCGGGCGGAGGAGCCGATGGGGCATCTCGCCGATGCACTGATGCGCGGCTACCTGGACCAGACCTTTATCCATGGCGAAATCCATGCGGACCCGCACCCGGGCAACCTGTTGGTTACCGATGACGGGAAGTTGGCCATCTTCGATCTGGGAATGGTCGTGCATGTCCCACCCAAACAACGCGAGCGACTGCTGAAGCTGTTGTTTGCGGCCGTTGATGGACGCGGAGAAGACGTCGCCGCTGAAGCCATCGCCATGGGTACCCGTCTTGCAGACTTTGACAACGAAAGGTTCATGCGCGAGGTCAGCCAACTGGTGTCGCGATATGCAGCGCGCACCACGCGCGGCCACGGCAACCAGATCTCGGAGGGCCGGCTGGTGTTGGACCTCGCCCGTATCGCCACCGCGTGCGGCCTGCGCGTGCCGCCGGAGATGAGCCTGCTTGGGAAAACCCTGCTAAGTCTGGAATCGGTCTCTGCCGCGCTTGACCCCGCTTTGGACGTCAAGACCATCGTGGAAGGCCATCTGCAGCATGTGATGCGAGAACGGCTACGCAAATCCCTATCGCCGTCGAATTTAGCCGGCGAGATGATGGAGCTCCACGAGTTGATGCGCGACGCGCCGCGCAAGGTCAGTGAGGCGCTGTCCCTGGTCGCCGACAACCGGCTGCAAATGCGGATCACCGGTCTGGACGACTCGCAGCTGTTGGAGGCACTGCAGAAGATCGCGAACCGCATCGCCGCTGGCGCGGTGACTGCGGCCCTGATCTTGGCTGCGGCATTCATGATGCGCGCCGGCGACGGCCCGACGCTGCTCGGCTACCCCGCGGTCGCAGTCCTGCTGCTGGCCGTTGGTGCCGGGCTGGGGATCGCCATCGTCCTCAGCGCGTTACTCGGAGATCGCAGGGCAAAACCACGCGAGGAACGTGGCCCACGCTAGCGGTACCGCCAGAGGACTTTGACCTCGATCAAGCCTCCGATAGGCTGTAGCGGCCATAGTGGCCGCATACAGACTTTCCGGAGCACCGCGATGAAGATCCTCCTTGCCGTTGATGGCAGCGAAAACAGTACCCGTGCCGCGGGGTTCGTGGTCAAACTCGCAAAGAGTTTTGCCACGGCTCCGCAGATCATTCTTCTGCACGCCGATGTCCCCCTGTTGAAGGGCGTGGAAGTGAAGCTCGGCACCCAAGGCACGCGTGACTATCACGCCGACAACAGCCGCTACGCTCTCAAGGATGCAAGTGCTGCCCTCACCAACGCCGGACTGGAATTCGAGTCGCGCGCTGTCGTGGAGGATGCAGACAAGGCCATCGTCGAGATCGCTGCCAATGAGGCCGTCGACCTGGTCGTGATGGGCTCGCGTGGCCGCTCGTCGCTGTCGGGATTCCTGCAGGGATCCACCACTACGAAGGTTATTGCCCAAGCCGGCGTACCGGTGACCGTCATCCGCTAACGGCAGCGAAACGGCTGGCTCCCGCTCACTCGGTGATACGACGTGTGTGGGGGTACGGCTCAAGCCGGATCGACGTGGCTACCCGTCGGTTCACTGGCGCGCCGGGCCGCTCCGGCGCAATCGGCTAAAATACCCCTCCCCACGCAGCAACTCCTGATATGGCCTCTGCTTTCGGCACCGAAACCGTGCTGGACGTCCGTCACTGGACTGACGACTACTTCAGCTTCACCACCACCCGCGATGACGGCTTCCGTTTCGAGAACGGGCAGTTCGTCATGATCGGCTTGGATATCCCCCAACCGGACGGATCGACCAAGCCGCTTATGCGTGCCTATTCGATCGCAAGCGCGAACTGGGAGGAGCAGCTGGAGTTCTTCTCGATCAAGGTGGCCAATGGCCCTCTTACGTCCCGCCTGCAGCACATCAAGCCCGGCGATACGATCCGGATCGGCCGCAAGCCGACGGGGACGCTGCTGATCCATGACCTGCATCCCGGCCGCAACCTCTACCTGCTGGGTACCGGTACCGGCTTCGCACCGTGGCTGTCGGTGATCAAGGATCCGGAGGTGTACGAGCGTTTTGACAAAGTGATTCTGACCCACGGCGTGCGTCGTGCTGATGACTTGGCCTACCGCGATTACATCGTCAACGAGCTGCCCCGGCACGCGTTGCTGGGAGACTTGCTCAGCACCAAGCTTCTCTACTACCCGGCAGTCACCCGTGAAGAATTCATCTTCGATGGAGCCGACCATCGTGGCCGCATGACCGATCTGATGGCCAGCGGACAGATGATGGAACATCTGGGTTTGGAGCCGCTGGACCCCGCCCACGATCGTGCGATGGTCTGCGGCAGCCCTCAGATGCTGGCCGACTTCCGCACCCTGCTGGATGAACGCGGATTCGTTGCTGCGCCGCGGATCGGGGTGCCGGGTGACTATGTGTTCGAACGGGCATTCGTCGAGAAGTGATCCGGCGACGTCGGGCCGCGACGCGCGCAAGTATCAGTGCGGCAACGCATCCGTAGGATTTCCGGATACCGTAGCCATCACGATCCTGCCCTCTTTATGGGCGTTGGCCAGATTGTCATGGCTCCCATCCAGGGTGGCGCTCTTGTCCATTCGCTGTACGCAGATGGCGCGATTACGACCAGTCTGTTTGGCCTCGTACATTGCGGCGTCTGCGAGGACCATGGCGTCTTCCCAATGCACGTCCGACAACGCCGGAAATGCGACGCATCCAAGTGACACCGTGACGTCGATGGCACCGGCCGATGTTGAGAATGGCCGACTCGCGATAGCGAACAGAATCCGCCCAGCCAACGTTTGAACACCCGCGGCATGCGTACCTGGCAGCACCACAACAAACTCCTCACCGCCCCAGCGCACCACCGCATCGGCATCCCGCAACAGCGAGCGCAACCGCTGCACCAGCTCAATCAGAACCTCATCGCCTGTCGCGTGGCCATAGGTATCGTTCACGGTCTTGAAGTGATCAATATCCAGCACGATGATTCCCGTATCGGACTGTGTCGCCCGCATTTCCGGCCTCCGATACGCTGAAGCCGCCGCCTGCTCCACCAGCGTGTTGAAGTAGCGACGGTTGAAAGCACCAGTCAATTCATCGACAACGGTTTGTTCGGTCAAGCTCGCGTTGTCCTTTCGCAGTCGACGATTGGCCTGCCTCGCACTCCGAAGCCACTGCGCCATCAAGAACGCAGCCAGACCAAGTGCGACTGCGATCGCTCCCCACAAGCGCTGGCGCGAACTGCGTACATCCAGCTCGGCTTTCTTCAATTCGGCTTGAGAGGAAAGTCGTTCGATTTCCCGACTCTTGCGCTCGTTGTCGTACTTTTCCTGCAGCTCAAGGACAGCCTTTTCGCGCTCCTGCGCAGTGATCCGCTCGTTAAGCTCGGCCACTGCGTGCATGGTCTCCAACGCCTTCTTGTACTGCCCGTCCTCCTCAAGCACCCGCGCCAGTTCTGCTGCCAAGCCAACCTCGTAGATGACGTAGTCCTGCTGGCGGGCAATGCTCGCCGCCTGCTCAAGCTGTTTCACTCCGGCGGCCACGTCCCCCATACCGACGACCGCAAGGCCTTGGTTGGCCATGGCGACAATCTGTCCCTCAACGCTCCCGATGCTCTCTGCCAACGCAGCGGCACGGTCGGCGTACTCGAGAGCTCGCGGGTACTGCTCCGCGTTCAAGTAATAATCGGAAATATTGGATAGGGTGATCACCTGCACGTCGCTGAGTCCTGAGTTGGCCTCAGCGATAGACAATGCTTGGGTGAGCGCGGCGAACTGCTTCTCACGATCGCCCATCAGCGCATGGATGTACCCCTCGTCCAGATAGAGGTTTGCCTCAGCGTCGATGAAACCAATTGAACTTGCGAGGCTCTGGCCCTCCCTGAGTGTCACCAGCGCGCGGTCATAATTCCCTAAACGGGCATTCAGCCGCGCGACCTGATTCAGCAATCGGACCCGGTCAGCGACGCTGCCCATCGAGTCGGCGAGCCTGATCGCATCCAGCGCAGTCGCAAGTGCAACCGTCAGCTTGCTGCCTGCTTCCTGGTAGTCGACCCTGGTACGCAATAAATCCAGACGCAACCGCGGATTGTCTGCGGCCAGTACCTCGGCCTGATCCAGTAGGCTTTCCACCACGTCCAACTGGTTGTCGATGAGCCCCTGTCGGGCCTCCAACATCAGCGCATGCGCGCGGCACAGCTCGCAATTTTCATCAGCAGCAAGTCGCAGCAACCCCTCCGCTGCAATCTTTGCCAATGCGTCCTCCCTCCCGGCAAGACCCAACTCCGCAAGCTTGGCGTGATAGCGCATCCGCAAGTCCAGCGGTTCGCTGCCATTCAAGCCTTCCGCAGCCGCGCGAAGTTCCTCCGACGCTCGCACGGGCGAGGCGTATCCGTGCAATCGCAGGCGCTCCAGTTCCGCCTCGATGCGAGTGATCCTGAGATCGTTCACGGGATCGGCGTAGCTGAACGAAAATGCGTCGGCCAAGACGAACGCCGTCAGCAACATCACTGTCGCAACAAATTTACCCATGAAATACAAGATGCCCCAAGACCGTACGATCATCGAATATCGCACGACAGCCGGGGGTGACGGGTTTCACTGAACGCCACGGGATCCCGTGGCGGTGGTCCGTAGGGAGCCTGTATGGGCGCCGATGCTCAACGGCCACTGACGTCCCGGCCGCTTGGCCGTCGCTACGTTGTCACCGCGCCCCGGGGTTTGCCAAACACGGTAGCCAACCGGATCTTACCTTCCTCCTGAGCTTTGGCCAGATTCTCATGGCTCGCATCCAGGGTGACGCTTTTATCCACTCGCTCCACGCAGACCGCGCGATTTCGGCCGGTTTGCTTGGCCTCATACATCGCCGCATCGGCGAGGACCATAGCGTCGTCCCACTGCGCGTCAGCAGCCGCAGGGAAGGCAACGCAGCCAAGCGAGACGGTGATAGTGATCGGCCCCGCGGACGTCGAGAACGGCCTGCTCGCAATGGCGAACAAAATCCGCTCTGCCAGCGTTTGAACCCCCGGGCTGTGCGTAACGGGCAAGACCAGCACGAACTCTTCCCCACCCCAGCGCACCACGGCATCAGCATCGCGTAACAGCACCCGCAATCGCTGCACCAACTCGACCAGAACCTCATCGCCTGTCGCATGGCCATACGTGTCGTTCACGTTTTTGAAATGGTCAATGTCGAGCACCATCAGCCCGACGTCGGAATGCGTGGCACGCATCTCCGGCCCCAAGTGCCCCGATGCGACGGCCTGCTCAACCAGCGTATTGAAATAGCGACGGTTGAATGCACCAGTCAACTCGTCAACGACGGTCTGCTCGGTCAAGCTCGCGTTGTCTTTCCGCAAGAGTCTATTGGCCTGCCGCGCACTCTGCAGCCACTGGGCCATCAGCAACGCAGCCAGACCCAGCGCAACTGCGACCGCGCCCCACAGCCTCTGGCGCGAGCTGCGTACATCAAGCTCTGCCTTCTTGAGCTCGGCTTGAGTGGAGAGCCGTTCGATCTCGCGGTCCTTACGCTCGTTGTCGTATTTCTCCTGCAGCTCCAGGACCGCCTTCTCGCGCTCCTGCTCAGTGATGCGCGCGTTGAGCCCGGCAACTTCATGCATCGTCTGCAAAGCTTCTTTGTACTGTCCATCCTGCTCCAGTACCCGCGCCAGCTCCGCAGATATACCGACCTCGTACATGACATGTTCAACGCTGCGGGAAATCTGGACGGCTTCCCTCAGGCGCTCTACACCGCCTGCAACGTTGCCCAAGCCACTCATCGCAAGCCCTTGGTTGGCCATCGCGACGATCTCGCCGTTGATGCTGCCAATCTGCTTGGCCAAAGCCGCAGCGCGGTCGGCGTACTCCAACGCTTGCTCGAAGTCACTGAGGCCGAGGTAATAATCGGCCAGGTTCGACAGCGTGATCACTTCGACCTCGCTCAGTCCCGGATTGGCTTCCGTGATGTCAAGCGCATTGCGAAGCGCGACGAATTGCTTGGCTCGATCACCGGTCAACGAATAGATATGGCCCTCATCCAAGTACAGGTTGGCCTGCGCATCGACGAAGCCGATTGATCTCGCAATAGCCTGCGCCTCTTCCAGCAGTGCCACGGCGCGCCGATTGTTCCCCAACATCGTATTCAGTCGCGAGACCTGATTCAGCAGTTTTACGTGATCTGCGACGTTTCCGAGTGACTCAGCCAACCTGATTGCATCCACCGCGGTCGCAATGCCCGTCGTGAGCAAGCTCCGCGCTTCCTGGTAGTGCAACTCGGCGCGCAGCAATGCCAGCCGCATGACTGGATCGTCACCCACCAGCGGCGTCGCCTCGGCCAGCAGCTCGCCCACCTCAGCCAGCTTGTTCTCAGCAAGTCGCTCGCGAGAGGTGAGAATCAGCGCATGCGCTTCGCACTTCTTGCAGTCTTCTACATCTGCGAGCTTTGCGAGCTTCTCGATCGAAGTGCGCACCTGAATAACGTCGCGGCCCGCAAGACCCACGTCAGCAAGCGCAGCGTGGTAGCGCATTCGAAGCTCCAACGGCGCACTGTCATCCAGGCCTTCAGCCGCTGCTACCAGCTGCTGTGACGCGCGGACCGGCGACGCATAGCCATGCAGCCGGAGATCTTCCAGCACGGTCTCAATACGACTAATACGCAGATCTGCAACCGGATCTGCGGCGCAGTAGGAAAAAACGTGTGCCAATGCCAATGCCAGCACCAGCAGCACTGTGGCCAGAGACCTGCCCATAACTTATCAATACCCCCCCGTGTGGTGGGAGCATCCGGCATTCCGCGACACGGGGTCGTGACGGATATCACGGAACGAATCGATATTTTGTGGTGAACGTCTCAAAACCTGCGGATTGCTTTCCGAGCAGTGCCGGAGGCGCGGTGTCAATGGGTTCCCCCGCTGCGCTGGCGAGGCGACAATCGGCCTCCCCGGTTAGCGGGGTTCCGTATTCAGCAAGGTCGCAACGCAATGCCCGAAACCGCCAGCAACTCCTCCTCCGCCCGCAGCAATCGCTCCGCCGGTGATCTCGCGTCCCAGATCGCCAGCACCATCGCTGCGGAGATCGGGGCGAGGCCCGCCCAGGTGACCGCGGCCATCGGACTGCTGGACGAAGGCGCGACGGTACCGTTCATCGCCCGCTACCGGAAGGAAGTCACCGAGGGGCTGGACGATACCCAGCTGCGCAACCTTGAAACGCGGCTGATCTATCTGCGCGAGCTCGAAGACCGGCGCGATTCAGTACTGGCCAGCATCGAGGAACAGGGCAAGCTGACTGACGAGCTGCGCGCCGATATCGAAGCGGCCGACAGCAAGTCGCGCCTTGAAGATCTATACCTGCCGTACAAGCGCAAGCGCCGCACCCGCGCCCAGATCGCCCGCGAAGCTGGCTTGGAGCCTCTCGCAGACGGATTGCTCGCGGATCCGTCGCAAGTGCCGGAAACCGTCGCCGCCAGCTTCGTGGATGAAGAAAAGGGTGTGGCCGACGTGAAAGCGGCGCTCGAAGGCGCGCGTGCGATTCTGATGGAACGCTGGGGCGAGGACGCCGCGCTGGTCGGCGAGCTGCGCGAGTGGCTCTCCACCATCGGCGTAATCCGCGCCCGCGTGATCGAGGGCAAGGAGAATGAAGGTGCGAAGTACCGCGACTATTTCGACCACTCCGAGCCGCTGTCAAAGATCCCTTCGCACCGCCTGTTGGCGCTGTTTCGCGCCCGCCGCGAGGAATTCATCCAACTCGATCTGGAGCCCGGTAATGACGCCGCGGTCGGCCACGCCCAGGCGGAATCGCGGGTCGCTCACCACGCCGGAGTCGCCAATCAGAACCGAGCGGCTGACGCATGGCTAGTCAACGCGTGCCGGCTGACCTGGAAGGCCAAGCTGCACTTGCACCTGTTGCTGGACCTGTTTGGCCAAGCGCGCGAGAAGGCCGAGGCCGAAGCGATAGCGGTGTTTGGCGACAATCTGAAGGACTTGTTGCTCGCTGCGCCAGCCGGACCGAAGGCGGTACTCGGGTTGGATCCAGGCCTGCGTACCGGGGTCAAGGTGGCAGTAGTCGACGCCACCGGCAAACTGGTTGCCACAGATACGATCTTTCCCCACCAGCCGCGCAACCAGTGGGATGGATCCCTGCACGTCCTGCGGGCCTTGTGCGTGAAACACAGAGTACAGTTGATCGCCATTGGCAACGGTACCGCGTCGCGTGAGACCGACAAGCTTTCCGGCGACCTGATCAAGAGGGCGCCCGAGTTGAACATTCAGAAGATTGTGGTCAGTGAGGCGGGGGCATCGGTGTACTCGGCGTCTGAACTAGCGGCCAAGGAGTTTCCCGACCTGGACGTGTCGATCCGTGGTGCCGTATCCATTGCACGTCGCTTGCAGGACCCGTTGGCCGAACTGGTGAAGATCGAGCCGAAGGCTATTGGCGTCGGGCAATACCAGCATGACGTCGACGCCTTCCGTCTTGCGCGTGCGCTGGACGCGCGCGTGGAGGACTGCGTGAACGCGGTCGGCGTTGACGTCAACACCGCGTCCGCCGCCCTGCTCGCCCGGGTGTCCGGCTTGAGCTCGACGGTGGCAGAAAATATCGTCGTCTATCGTGACCAGAACGGCGCGTTCAACAACCGCAAATCGCTGTTGAAAGTTCCGCGGCTTGGCGACAAGACTTTCGAGCAGTGCGCCGGCTTCCTACGCGTTGCCAACGGCGACCAGCCGCTGGATGCCTCATCGGTGCATCCGGAGGCCTATCCCGTCGTCGAGCGGATCGTTCAACAGTGCGGGCGGGAAGTGAAGCAACTGATCGGTGACAGTGCATTTCTGCGTGGGGTGGACGCAGCGAAGTACACGGACGAGCGGTTCGGCCTACCGACGGTGCGCGACATCCTGAAGGAGCTGGAGAAGCCGGGCCGCGACCCACGCCCGGAATTCAAGGCCGCCAGATTTGCCGAAGGTGTCCAGGAGTTGAAGGACCTGGAAGTTGGGATGGTGCTGGAAGGCGTCGTCAGCAACGTCGCGGCGTTTGGTGCGTTTGTTGACATCGGAGTGCATCAGGATGGGCTGGTTCACATATCGATGTTGGCTGACCGGTACGTCAAGGACCCGCGAGAAGTGGTGAAGGCAGGCGACGTGATCAAAGTGAAGGTGCTGGAGATCGACATCCCGCGCAAGCGCATCGCGCTCACCTGCCGACTGGACGAATCCGCACCGCCTGCTCGAGCAGACACCACGGACCGCAAGGAGCGCCCGGATCGTAATGCTGGTCGAAACGATCGGCCTCGCGCCGGAAACAACCGCGCCGATACACGTCGCGCCGCGCCCGCCAAGACGTCGCCGTCATCGCCCGCGCCGCCCGCCAACAATGCGTTGGCTGCGGCATTCGCGAGGGCCAAGGAAAAGCTCTGACCCGCCAGCCGTCAGTCAGTTTTCGCCGTGACGCAACCAGAGCGAGGCTTCGGCCTCGATACCGAACACGCGGACCACGAAGCCCTGCTCACGCGCAAGTATCTCGGTGGCTTCATGCTGCGCCGCACGCGACGCTTCGGTGCCTACATACGCAATACGTAATGAATCCAGACCGAGCCCATCAAGATCATGGATAAATTGCTCCAGCTCCTCCGGCCTCAACTTGTCGCCGGTGGTGCGGTCGACTACCAGCAACATTGAAACCCCCACGCGACCGGCTTCCTGAGCAATCGCCAGCCAATACTCGTGGGCTCTCGCCAGCGTCCCGCTGACCCCGGTTACCAGCGCCCGCAGTCGGTTGCCGTCGCGGCGGAACTCAACCTGAAAGCTGGAGCCTTGAAAGATCAATTCACTAGGTTGCGGTTCTATTTGCATTTATAGGGCGGCCTCGATATCGGTGTTCAGGGATGCGGGCTTTTCGGTCGGCGCATAGCGTTTGATGACCACGCCGTCACGGCCCACCAGGAACTTGCTGAAATTCCACTTGATTGAATCAAGTCCGAGCAAGCCGCTCTTTTGGTCCTTCAGCCAGCGCCACAGTGGGTGCGCCTCACTACCGTTGACACTCACCTTTGCGAACATCGGGAAAGTGACGTCATAGGTGATTGAGCAGAACTCACGTATGGCCGCCTCATCGGCGGGCTCTTGATGCCCGAACTGGTCACACGGGAACCCCATCACAACCAAGCCTTGGGAGCCGTACTGGCGCCAAAGTTGCTCCAACCCTTGGTACTGCGGGGTGAAGCCACACTTTGAGGCGACGTTGACGATCAATAACACTTTGCCGCGAAACGTCTCAAACGGTACGACCGTCCCATCAATATCAGTCGCGGTGAACTCGTAGATGCTGGCAGCAGTCGTCGTTGCCATGGGTCTCCCACTCCTCGGATTCAGTCTTCACATCCAGCATACCTAGACGCCAGCGACTCAACGCAACTGGCTGTCCTTGCTGCCGCGCCGGTTGTAACCGGCGTCAGCGTGTTCGGCATCTCGTGCTTGTTGGCACTCGACACACAAGCGGACTCCCGGAACTGCGGCGCGCCTGGCTTCGGGAATAGGCTCCGCACACTCCTCGCACTCACGCAGCCCCGGCCCCTCTGACAGTTGGCGGCGCGCACGCTTCACCGCATCTTCGACCGTAGCGTCGATCTGGTCCTGCACGGCGCCATCGCCTGCCCAACCGGTTGCCATGGAAGCGCTCCTGTCTACACCTGCTGTTAGCACCAACCATAGATAGGTTCATGGCAACGGAGTGTTAGGACACCTTCGCAGATTGACCCAGCGGCTCCGGGCGGCAACCCGTGCTGCAGGCAGAATTCCAATACGGAAAGGCGGCGGCTGTGTATGATTCTGTGACGTAAAATCCAGTCGACATGGCGCAAAAAAAGGCCATCCTTCGCGCATGAACAGGAACGTCATCCATGCTTCTTGATCTGGACACCTACACCCGCAACATCCGTTTGCTCGGTGCGATTGCGATTCTGGTCTGCATCGGGACCTGGGCGGTCGATCTTGCCGAGCTGGTTTACCACTGCCCGTACTGCCGCACCCAGCGCTCCGTTATTGGCCTGCTCGGGCTGATGATGATGTTGCCGTACCCGGGTCACTGGATGTCGCGCTACATAGGGACCGTGTTCGGGATACTCGGTCTGGTCGTGGCAGCGGAACAGCACTTCGGCGGCTGGAAGAAGATCTGGGCCGGCACGCTCAATTTCGGCGAGCAATGGTATGTAAACCCCTTTCTGCTGGCCGGGCTGGCGATGTTTATCATCACCGCGCAGGTAATGCTCCTGCATGTGGTGGGGTCCCGTTCTGGTCCATCACCGGGTGCGCCGTATCGCCCGTGATGCGGCCGTCAGTCAAAGTCACCGTACGATCGCATTGCGACGAAAGGCGCGAGTCGTGTGTCACCAGAAGCACCGCACAACCAAACTCGCGGTTGAACTTGCGGAATAGCGCAAATACGTCTTCGGCAGTCTTGCTGTCGAGGTTGCCGGTGGGCTCATCAGCCAGCAGCAGTGCCGGGTGCGTCACCAGGGCGCGCGCGACTGCGACGCGCTGCTGCTGACCGCCGGACAGCTGATCGGGTCTGCGCTCTGCATATCCCTCAAGCCCGACATCCTTCAACAGTTCGTGGGCGCGAGCACGTTGTTCGGCGGAGGGCTTTCCCCTCGCCACCATTAGTGGCATCAGCACATTTTCAAGCACGGTAAATGCCTGAATCAGGTGGTGAAACTGGAACACGAACCCGATTGAGTTGCCGCGCACCGATGTGCGGCGCTCGTCATCCATGGTTGCTGTCGCCTCGCCCAAAAGATGGATGTCACCGTGGGTTGGTGTATCCAGCAGCCCGATCAAGTTGAGCAAAGTGCTCTTGCCGGATCCGGAATTGCCGACCAGCGCGGTGAAGTCGCTGCGCTGCAGGCGAAGGTCCAGTCCGTGCAGAACTTCAATTTCAGTGGGAAGGCCAACGTTGTAACTTTTTCTCACCCCATCCAGGCGCAGGACTTCCTGCTGCTGGTCATGGCGAGGCGACTCAGACATGCCGGATCGCCACGACGGGATCAAGACGCGCGGCGCGGCGTGCGGGAATCGCAGCCGCCACCACCCCAGTCAAGGTCGCCAGCGCGGTCGCAGCGACCAGCAACCATGGGTCAACCGGGATGTAAAACAGCCGCGGACCGAGGTTATTGAACGCCATGACCAGCGCGAAGCCGCTGATTCCACCGAATAGAGATCCCAGCAATCCGAACAGCGCGCCCTGGATGAGGAACACTCGCAGGATCTGCGAGCGCGTAATACCCACCGCACGCAGGATCCCGATCTCGCGGGTGCGCTGAACCACGCTCACCGAGAGAACACTGGCAATGCCCAGCGCGACACTGAGCGCGACAAAGACGCTGATCATCCGAGTCGACATGCTCTGGCTGCGCAGTGCGTTTAGCAGCTGCGCATTGGTCTCCATCCAGCTCTCCACCTTCTGACCGGTGAGACGTCTGATGCGTGTGGCGATGACATCGGCACGAAAAATATCGGTGACGGTCAGATCGATGACGGTCGCAGCGCCGGGCAAATCCAGAAGCGACTGCGCCTGGCTCATGTCCAGATAGACGTAGCGTGCATCAAGTTCGCGCACACCCAGCTCAAAGATGCCGGCGACATTGACCACGCTGTCGCCACCCTGCCCGGTTTCCAGCCGTAACTTGTCGCCCACACTGACGCCCAGATCGATCGCCAATTGCTTCCCGATAACGGCCTCGCCGGCGCCGACGCGAAAATCGCCGGCAACGATGTCCTCGCCGATCGGGAGGATGCGTTGGTAGCGCTCAGGATCGATGCCGACCAGCGCGACAGACTGTAGGGCTTCGCCACGCCGGGCGAAGGCAGGCCCGGAGATGATCGGCGAGACCGCGCTCACCTGGGGAAAGTCATCAAGCACATCACGTAGTTGCTGCCAGTTATTGATCGATCGCAGACGTTGCGCACGCTTACTCTCCAGTACGATCTGTACCGCAGGGCTGGCCAACGGGAGGATCCGGTTGACCTCGTCCGGGGGCGATACCTTGATATGGGACTGGGTACCCAGCGTGCGATCGACGATGTTGTCCTGCAGCCCGGTGATGAGCGCGGTAATGAAAACGATCACCGCTACGCCGACACCGATTCCAACAAGTATCAAGCTGCTTTGGGCACGGCCCTCGCGCAAGAACCGCATCGCAATGGTCCACTCGGTCCACACGGCAATCAGTTGAACTTGACCGGGACTTCCCGGTCCGTGGCGCGGGCGGGCTGGCCGGCGCTCAGTGTCTGGATCCGCGTTCGACCGCGGTCGCCGTCATCCATCGCTGCATCCGGAGCGCTCAGCACAACATCACCTGCGGACAGTCCGTCGACGAGCTCGGTCACCGTCATGCCACGCAAGCCCAATGCCACGTCAGTCTGGACCGCGCGTCCTCCGACTACCTTCCAGACGGAGGCTTGACCGGAACTACTCAGCTCAAGCGCGTCATTGGGAATGACCAGGGCATTCTCGCGCCGACCGGTTTCAACATTCACCGACACGGTCATGTCCTGACGCAGGAAGTCTGGAACAGGGTCCAGGCGCAAGCGGATGTCGACACTTCCCCGTTGCGGATCCACCGCCGGGGCTATGAAGCTCACGGTCGCGGGAAATGGGCGATCCGGATAAGCATCGGCCACACACATCGCGGGCTGGCCGAGTGCGAGTACCGAGAGGTTCTTCTCATCGACCGGGACCACCAGCTCGGTCTCACCCTGACGGGCGATTTCAAACAAGACGCGTCCGGGTTGAACCACGTCGCCCGGCTCGGCATTGCGCGTCAGAACCGTACCGTCGACCTGTGCACGAATGAACGTCTTCTCAAGCGCTGCGCGGGCCGCGGCGACGCGTTCCTGAGCACCGCTAGCGCCCGGATGGCCGGGCATCAGCGAGCTGACGCTCAACTCAGCCTGCTCAAGTACTGCGCGCGCGGCCGCTTCGGCTTGGGCGGACTGCTCCATCATCTCGCGCGACACCAATTGCTGGGCGAAGAGCTCGCGTCGCCGCGTCGACTCGCGACTGGCCTGACTGTAGAACGTGCGGGCGCGACGCAGCGCCGCCTCTGCCTGGGGCTTAGCTGACTGCTGAATGTCGGCAAGCGCAGCTTCCGTTTCACGTAGGCGCGCCTGATAGTCGTCGCCTTGCAGCACGGCAAGCACGTCACCTGCTTTCACTTCGTCACCCTCACGGACGTGGCGTTCCGAAATAACACCCGCAACCTGCGCCCCCACCTGCGCGCGCGACGCAGAAGCCACTCGTCCCGTTGCCACCACCGTCTGCACCAAGGGCTGAACCTGTAACCGATACGCGGGCAGTGCCGGTCCCTGGATTGTTCTCAGGACCATCCACGCGCCCAGCACCACCAATACTGCGGTTGTCAGGATCAAAACAGTGCGTGCATGCGGGAATTTCAGATGGACCTCCATAAGGGTCTTTGTGGACTACGCGCTGGAAGCCTTCGCTAGGGCTAAACTACACATGTCCCGTGTGATAAGGAGATCACCTATGGCCAAGATGTGGATCGTGATTGGCGATGTTCCCAGCGGCGGCGGCGGCGTGCTGACGGGCTCGCCATTCACTGCTATCAACGGCATCCCCGTTGCGCGTATCAGTGACACCGCAGTGTGCCTGTTCCACCAAGGGATCTACCCCATCATCGACGGTGATCCCACAACCATTATCGATGGCCAGCCGGTTGCCTGGCACGGTAGCTCGCTGGCGTGCGGTTGCAAGGTGATGTCAGCAAATCAGATGCGCGTTTCCGGATAGGCATCTGCCAGAAAGGCCACTGCGCTTGCTGGCGCAGTGGCCTTTAGGATCCGGCGTGCGAAATTACGCGTCGAGTTTCGCATCCATCGTAATTTTCGCGCCCTTCAGCACCTTCGATACCGGGCAGCCTTCTTTGGCAGCGGTGGCGATGCGCTGGAATGTCGCGTCGTCCGCACCTGGCACCTTGGCGTTGACCTTCAGGTGAATGGTGGTGATTTCAAGCGCATCCGGGTCCAGCGTCACCTCAGCTGTGGTCTCAATGGTGTCTGGGGTCAGATTCTCCATACCCAGCATCATCGACAGTGCCATTGAAAAACAGCCCGCGTGGGCGGCGCCGATGAGTTCTTCCGGATTCGTCCCGGGGCCATCTTCAAAACGTGCTTTGAAGCCGTACGGTGCTTCCTTCAAAACACCCGTCTCGGTGGAGATCGTGCCCTTACCGGTCTTGACTTCGCCGTGCCAGACGGCAGATGCGGTCTTCTTCATGGAGTGCTCCTGAGTTGATGCAGTGTCCAGCGCGGAGCGTTGCCGAGCCGGAGTGGACGGTCATTATCGGCTCTGTGCTGCGACGACGCCGTGTTGACGACGCTCGGAGCTGCTCAGCGTTGGCTTCCTGGAAAACCAGCCAACTTGCTACGCAGTCCGCTCCATCGCCGCGCTGGAGTATTGATCGCACGCTCAAGAGCGGCACGGTCTGCCCACACTTGCACTCCCTGCCGCGCCCGCGACAATCCGGTGTAGAGCAGTTGCCGCGAGAGCACTCGGTTGTCCGGGTCTGGCGGCAGTAAAACCGCAACGTGACGGTACTCAGAGCCTTGGCTTTTGTGGACCGTGATCGCAAATGCGCCCTGATAGCCTGGGAGCGCTCCCGTGGCAAAGCGGACCACCTGACGACTAATGCTGGTTGGCCCATGATCGGTGCCATCCATCGGCTCCCTCGCCGCACTGGTCTGCATGTTCACCTCGAACCACACTCCCAGACTGCCTTCGCCATCGCGCAGGCAGATGCCGACATCGCCGTTGAAGAGTCCCGCCGTGTAGTCGTTGCGGGTAATCATCACCGCACGACCGGGATACCACTCACCGTCATGAATCGAGAGTTGGTCACGACTAGCCCCTGAGCGGAGCAGCGCTTCGAGCTGATCGTTGGCTGTCTCGGCGCCGAACTCTCCCTCGCGCAACGCACAGAGCAACTGGCGTTCCCGCAAGCCATCCAACGCGCTCAGAACTGCACGCTGCTCAGCTGCGTTGTCGCAGCCCGCCGGCAGTGGGTCAAAGGCGCCGGCCTCTCGCAAGCCTGCCTCCAAGTCCGCAGCCCAGCGCCCAAGCGCAGCACTAAGGTCGCCGACGCTACCCATGCTCACTTGCAGAACCTGATCACCCGCCGCATCGCAAGCCGCAGTGAAAGCGACCACGTCGCCACTCCGGACCGCCTCGTTGACTGGTACCAGCGACTGGTCGGCACGAAAACTGTGCGAAAGGCGTACCAGATCGCTGTCGCCCTGCTCCTCCATCGCGCCAACCAGATCCAACAAAACGGAACCGGTCCCCACCGACGTCAACTGGTCGGCATCACCGACGAGGATCAGCGTCGCGTCTTCACGCAGGGCGTCCAGCAGATTGCGCAGCATCGCCAAGTCGACCATGGATGCTTCATCGACAACGAGAATATCCGCCGGCACCGGGTTGCCCGCATGGTGGACAAAACCTCCCCGCTGGCCACGACTGCCCAACAGACGGTGCAAGGTGCTCGCCTGTGCGCCGAGCGTCGCGTCCAGATGCGGCTGCCATTCGACCGGTAGCCTGGTTGCGCTGTCGCTCATCCGCGCTGCACCTTCACGCAACGATTCCGAGAGTCGCTGTGCGGCCTTGCCGGTCGGGGCACTGATGCGGATGAGGGTCGACTCAGAACCGGTTGTAGCCCGTCGCTTCAGAAGCAACATCAACATCCGCAGCACGGTTGTGGTCTTGCCCGTTCCGGGTCCACCTGTGAGAACGAACAAACGCTTGCCGCACACCTGAGTCACGGCCGCTCGTTGTGCGCGCACTGATTTATCGGCATCACCGTCAAACAATGCATCAATGTCGGCAGGGCTGACGTCAGGGCCGGCGTCTGCATGGGAACGTCGATGAGCGACATGGCGCGAGACAGCAGCCTCATGAAGATGGTTTCTGCGCAGGTAGAAATGTCCGTCGTCGATTACGAAGGGCGTGTTCGGATCTGCTGCATCACCCTCGGGTCTGGGATCGATGACGGCCACCATCGCCTCGGCCATGATCTTCGCAAGCGCCGACGCGTCCAGCGGCGCCATACCGTGGCGACCGGCAGCTTCACCGCCCAGAGGCAGCGCGCTGTCGCCGTGGCCGTCGGCATAACTGGCCCAGCCGGCAAGGATTGCCAGCAGGGGTGAACCGCCATGCGTTGTAACCCAGCGTGCGACGGTGTGGTCGAGCAACCGCCATGACTCGGGGACAGCCGGCTCATTGGCCAGTCGACGAAAGTGATAGCTGGCAGGCGTGTTCATGAGTCGTCCCGCGTGACGGCCTGACCGAGCACTGCATCAACCGCATCGAGCAACTGGTCAGAAAAGCGATGTCGCCATATGCCCGCCTCTGGGGCCAATCCAGCAGCGCGGATGAACAGATACACGCACTCGCCGAGATGCCGCGACCGGCGGTACCCGGTGCCGAGTCGTTGCCGCAGGTATCGATCAACCGCGACCGTATAAAGGAGTGCCTGGAAGCGGTACCGACTGCGATCCATCTGTGCAACCAAAGTGTCGCCTGTGTAGTCGGCCAGGGTGTCCCCCAAGTAGTTTCCCTTGTAGTCAAGCACGTGGAAGCGCCCGTCATGATGGAAGGTCAGATCGATCTTGCCGTTCATCAACCCGGTCAGGACGCGCTGACTGGTCGGCACCAAATGAGGTTCTCCAAGATCCGCGCACGCGCTGCGCAGATCGACCATTGAAACGTCGTCCAGCGTGAAGTGGAAGCCCATCTCGGCCCGCAAGTCGGGCTCCGCCAGATCCGCCAAGGACAGCGCCGGGTTGCCCTCCAAACCTAGCGGTGCTTCCAACGCGCCCTGCAGTCGGGCAGCGAGCGTCTCAACCAAACCGGTCTGGTCTGAATCCTTCCAACGCACGCCAGCATCACCGAGAAAACGCTCGATCAGCGGTAACTGGTTGGTGATCGGCGAATCGAGTGTTCGGAACTCGAATACCGCATGGACCGCGTTACCGAAGTCGGTGCCTCGGACGTCGGCCAGTGCAAGCAAGTCGGGATGTGGTTCCGCAGGCGTGGTTAACGGCTTGCCAGCAGAAGTCGTGGCCACGCTCGTGGTTTCAGTCTCGTCGCCGGCGGCGGCGTCGGGATTGATCGCCTCGCGCTGCTCGCCATGGGTGAGCGTGGTGAAGCTGTGCTTGCCAGGCAGCGGCCCGCTTTGCCATGCGGGCATCTCCCGAGCGGTGCGCGGCTGCCCGACGGTCTCCATATCAGCCACGAAGTGTTGACGCTCGTCGGGGTGCCACCCTTGCATCCACCGGATGTCAGCAGTCCGATCTGCCAATTCCACACTGCCCATCTTGGGAGTCAATCGCGACAGCATCACATCCAACGCGCTGCGCGCAGTGCCCTCAAAACCTTTCTTGGAGTTCGCCGCCGTGGTCCGATCCACATCCAGCGCAAACACATGACAGGCGTGGATCGCTCGCGTCAGAGCTACATACAACACACGGAAACGCTCGTCCTGCAGCTCCTGCGCCTTGATCGCCGCGGCGGCCGTCGAGCGCTCCACGCGGGTCGCGCCGGTCGCCGGATCGGTCAGCGCGTGCAGCTCGCCTCCCTTCTTCTCACCGTGATTCCACATCAACGGCAGGAACACGATCGGAAACTCCAGCCCCTTGCTGGCGTGCAAGGTCATCAGACGGACGCGTGCACTGTCAGACTCGATCCGCACTTGCGCGGCGTCGGCGGCGTCGCCCCCCGCCGCGGCATCGTCATCCCGACAGTCTTTCAACCAGGCCAGCAACTCTTCGAAGCCTGCGTCTCGCTCGGATTGCTCTTGCAGCAATTCACCCAAGTGGCGCAGGTCTGTGAGGGCGCGCTCGCCGGCAAGAGTTTGCAGGTAGCGCCGCGCCATATGCGTGATCAGCTGCTCGACCACATACAGCACCCCGCGTCGTTGCCAGTCCTGGTGCCAGGTGCGAAATTGGCCGGCGACGACCTGCCACTGCCTGACGTCGTCGCCCCACTGCTGCAACTGGCTGAAGCTGGCGCCCCATAGTCTCGTCGCAGCCGCCGCACGAAGCGCCCCCAAGTCCGACGGATAGGCGACCGCATGCAGCACTGACTGCAGCTCGCGTGCAATGTCGGTAGCGAACACGCTGCTGCGTGTGCTGGTAACGCACGGAACACCGCGCGCCCGCAACTCGTCACGCAGGGTGGCGATATCACGTCGGGCAGGCAACAGGACAGCAATATCGGATGGCTGAACCAGTTGACCGGCGATCCGATGCGTTCGTGACTGCAACAATCCCGCGATCTGGTCCGCACACGCACGCAGCGCTGCCGCCTTGCGCACGGGTTGCGATGCCGCCGCGGGCGACTTGTAGTGGATCACCAGCGGCTTCGGGCAGACTTCGCCGTCAATCGTGTAGGGAGTTCCAGCCCGACGTTGCGAAGCATTCACCGGATCACAGCTAATGTCGCCGGCACTCAGCGCACTGAGCTTGTTGCCACCGACGGCGTAGAACTGGTTGATCGCCGCGACCAGCGACTCGCTTGAGCGATGGTTGGTATTCAGCGTGAGACGTCCGTCCGAATCAGCACTGGACGCGGCGCGCTGGTAGGCGTGGATGTCACCGCCACGAAAGGAGTAGATCGCCTGCTTGGGGTCACCGATCATCACCAGACGACCGCGTCGCCCGCCGCCATCGTCGCTGTAGACGGCATCGAGAATGCCGTACTGCATCGCATCCGTGTCCTGGAACTCGTCCACCAACGCGACCGGCCATGCCTTGAACAGGGCATCGGCCAGCGGGCGTTCGCCGCCTGATTGCCGCTCACGAACCAGCGCCTCGCTCACCGTGCTCACCAACGCATCAAAGGTGAGCTGGTGGCGACTAGCAAGGCGGGTCTGGATCTCGTGCCGCGCGACCGCCGCGACCTCCCGCCAGAAGCCAATCTGGAGACCCTCGATCGCAGGGACACAGGCTTCAGCGAATCGTCCAGCCGCCAGCAGCGCTGGGTTCTCCTTGAAGGGCGTCTTTACACCGGTCAGCTGCGAGGCATTGGCCATCCGCTCGCAGCTGTCCTGAGAGGGCAACCTCGAATGGTCGCGAAGCATTTCCAGAAGCTCGGTGAAGACACGTGGCAAAGCTACTCGCTGAACAAAAGTATCGTCTTTGCCTGCAACAATTTCCTCCAGCTTTGGTATCCATTCCGGATCAAGCGCCGTGGCAATTTCGGTCTCCGACATGCCCGCGACCGAGACTCCCTGCGCCAGGCAAACCTTGAGCCCTTTGCGCAGTTTGTCGCGACTCAGTCCACCTGCTCGCCCCGCCAATCGGACCAGCGCGTCACTGTCGTCGCCCTGCTGCAAGCGCCGCCACAGATCGGCCGTTACCTCGTCCAGCATTGCATCGCTCGGGACCATGTCACCCATTACAAATGCGACCCGGCACGCGAACGGATGATCCGCAAGAATCCGACGACACAGACTGTGCAACGTGCTGACCGGAGCGACGTCCATCTCAGCCAGCGCAAGACGCAGTGCCTGCAAGTCCCGCGAGCGGGCGTCACTATCGTGCGACCAGCGGGCATGCAGCCACGCCGTATCTGCGCCCAGGTCGGCGGACGTCGGCTGTTGTCCAGAGCTGGCGATCTGGGAAGCCCACTGCAATTTGCCGCGTAGGCGCTCACGTAGTTCCTGAGCCGCCGCTTCGGTAAAGGTGGTCACGACCACCTGTCGGGGCGAAAGACCGCGCTCCAGCAGCAACCGTAGATAGAGGACGGCAATCGTCCAGGTCTTGCCGGTACCGGCGCTCGCCTCGATAAGACTCCGGCCACCCTCACCAAGTTCGAGATCACGCCAGTCGCGAGCGCTCATCGTCCCTGCTCCACTGCATCAGTTCGGCCAACTTCTGGCGCGCTTTCCCAAGCGCCTTCAAGGTCAATGCAGCGATAGAGTTCCAACGCGAACGCGTGTAACTCACCCAGCTCGCTACTGCCGTCGTCAAAGTCCACTGCGCCGGCCATGAGGCGGCTGTAGCCAGGCGAGTAGTCACGCTCACCGGTGCCTCCATCGTGGGTGGCGACCCAAGTGCTTTCGACGCTCGCCGGCGGTGGAGTCGCAACGTCGTTCGCGCCAATCCCCGCCTTGATCGCGGGCTGGATCGCTTTCCATGCGGTCTTTGGGAAGTACCAGCGCGGATGACCCTGCGCCCTCATCCACCAGCGCAGCAATTGCGCCACGCGTTGTTCAAGCTCCACGAGCAGCGTCTGCTCCCCACGCGCATCCGCCCGCAAAAATGCTTCGTCCCACGCGTTCAGGGCTCCCGCCCATGCGGGAGTTTCATCAGCCAGCAGCAGCCCCAATCGCACGGCAGGCTGATCGAAACCGAGGGCGGCGGCATGCATCCGCAATAGCGCCCACTCCAGAAACAACGGCACCCGGTCCTTGAAGTCCAGATCCTTTTCCGCCTTCAACTTGCCGGCTTTGTCGGGGAAGGCGCGAAGCAGTTGCCAGTACTCGCGACCATCGACATTGACCACGTAGACCTGCTCAATCTGCCCAACCAGCGCGATACCGCCCACCGTGAGGTCGATGACCACATTGCGGGGCGACGGGACGCCTTCGGTGAAACCGGGAAGGCGAGCGAGCCGCTCCAGCAGAGCGCTGACGGCTTGCGCCGAGTCATTCCAGGCCTCCCTGCCCGGCCGTCCCGGCGGCATGATCCCGCCGAGCCGCAACCAGTCAGGTGCCTGAGCCGGCGGCCATTGGCCGTGCGGGAAGTTCCGCAGCGCATCGTTGAAGAATAGTTTTCGGCTCACTGTATCGAGGGCAGCGAACTTGGGATCCAGCGGTTCCTCGTCGGGCAGGCGATCATCGACCAGTGCGTCAAGCTGGATCTGCATGCGCCGCCCCAACACCTGTTTTGCGGGATCACGGTAGTACGCCACAACGTCACGAAGGGGTACGGCGCCGTCGACCAGAACCTCGCCAGCGTTCGCCAGATCCAGAAAGGGTTCGACATCGGCGCTGGCGCCCTCGCCGTGCATCTGTGCGAAGTCCTGCTGGTAGGAAAACAGCCGTACGTCGCTTGCATCGAAGTAGCGCGCATCAAAGGGCTGCAACGGGTGGCGCACGATCCATGGACGCAGCGTGTCGGACTCATCAGCAGCCAGTCCCGCAGAAACGTCGAGGATCACCAACAGTTCTGCCAGTGGCAGCGCAGGATTGCGTGGCTTGCCGTCCATCACCCCTTCACCGAGAAAGCTCAGGTGCAAGCGCTCGCGGGCCGACATGAGGGTTTCCAGAAACAGGTAGCGATCGTCGCTTCGTACGTCGCGGTCGCCTAGCCTGCGGTAACGCGACATGAGATCCAGACCGGCATCGCTGCTGTTGCGCGGGAATTCGCCGTCATTGAGACCCAGAACTGCCACCACCTTGAACGGAATAGCGCGCTGCGGAACCATGCCGCAGAAGGTGATGCCACCCATCAGAAAGCGCTGCCGTTCGGGGGCCGCCGCCAGACGCTCGACCAGCAGATCGCGGACCACGCTGAAATGCAGCACCGGATCTTCATCCGCCGCGGCAGTCTCGGTCGCCAGCGTGCGAATGAAACCGAGCAACACCGCCTTGGCGTCGCGGGCATCGGCATCCATCAGGTCGATGCGAAATAGCGATTCAAAGCGGCGCTCCAGCTCCTGCGCCCACCCGCTGGCTGGCCGTGATTCTTCGACGATATCGCAAAGGTTCTGGATTTCACGCAGCAGGTGATCGAGCGCGCCCACGTGAGCCGCTGCCGGCCCATGGATGCCGGTCAGTGGCCCGATTTCCGCGCCATCGGGCAGGTTCAACGCAGGTTGGCGTTCGCTGTCTGGCCCGTCCGCCGCCAGGTAGCCAGCCACCATCCGGTCCATCGCCCAACCGAAGGTGTGCTCGGCAATCGCCGGCACGCCAAAGCGGGTGCGAAAAATCGGGTCCAGTGCCCAAGCGACACGACTGGCCTGCAGCCATGCGCTGAGTTCGTCAACGCTGGACGCATCCAGCCCCAGTCGCCGCGCGATCTCCGGGATCGCCAGCAGGTCGACCACCTCCGGAGCGGTCACCCGTGTGCCGGGCAGGTCGAGCAGGCGCTGAAACGCGCCAAACAGCGAGTGACTGCGGGCCACGGACACGTCTGCCAAGTGATACGGCAGGCGCTCGCCGCCATGTCCGGCAACGCCAAACACGGACGGAATCAGCGGCACGTACGCGCGGATGTCTGGCGCCATAACGACGATATCCGCAGGCCGTATTGGACTCCCGTCCGCGCCACCGACGTCCAGCGCATCCAGCAGCTGGTCGCGCAATACCTCCAACTCACGCAGGCGGGTGTGGCTGGCGTGTATACGCAACGAGGCGTCGGCCATCTCGGCCGCCACTACGTCTGGTTGTTGCAGGTCGACCGCCTCCGGCAGCGGCGCCAACGCGCGGATGCTCTCCTGTATTCGCTGCAGACGGTTGACGGGCGTGTTGGTCTCCTCGTCCGCGCCGTGGCGGACATCCGCCAGCACATCGCCGGCGCCGTCGGCCAAGGCCATGATGAAGTGCTGCCCCATTCGCCCCCAACTGGCCAGCAGAGGATTGTCCTGATCGATCCAGTAGTCGCCACCGTCGGCGGCGTCCAGCAATTGTTGCTCGTGGTCACGCTTGGCACGAATTTCCGGCAGCGTGCGCCCGAGCCCTCCCCAATACTCGCGACAGGGATCGGGCACGTACATCGCTACCAATCGGTGGCGCGCAGTGGCGCGGATAACCGCCAGCTCCGATGGCGCGAGGTGACTGACGCCGAAGACATGCAGCGCTTCGCCAGCACCGCTGTCCGCCTCATACAGGGTCGCTATCAACGACGCGACCACGTCACCGCGATGATGCCCAAGAGACTCGTGCAGGTAACGCCACAACGGTGCCAGCAGACGCTGCTCGGTGGATGCGAGCATGGCGTCGCCACTGCGACCGGTGACCTCATCCATCAGGCCCTCTTCCCAGGCCTGCAGCCAGTCCGGCCGATACACCAGATACTGCGAATAGATCCGGGCCAACCGGTCAGCCAACTGGAACCGGCGTCTTGCCTGCTCGGCGGTGGCCGACTGTCGGGCCGGGTCGCCGGCTTGCAGATACGAGACGATCCGGGCATCGGTGACGCCGATGGTCTCAAGCCCGTCGGTCAATACTTCATGGATGGTCCAGCGAAGATGCTCACGCTGGTAGCGCGGCAGTGAGACTGCCTGTTGACCAAGCTGCTGCTGAGCCAGACGACCGATCCAGGTGCTGGGGAGCTGGATGTCGAGGTTGGCGACGATGCCACCGGGACCATACTCTCGGGCCAGAGCGCCGTTGAGCCACTGTTTCATGCCCGGATGGGCAGCAATGATCGTCTGCGGCGCAAGCACGTTTGCTGGATGGGTCACTGCAAGCAATCCACGCAGGGGTTCAAGCAACATCTCCAGTCGACTGGCGCGATAGATCACCAGGCCAGTGGTCTGACCTGCGGCCTCCACCTCGCGCAACTCCCCGCTGTTGTCGACTGCCGTCACCGCCCCGCCCCGTATAAATGAAGATCGAAGAATAACCTTCGATCGTCGCACCGCCTGCGACCAATGTGTGGGGTTGGGGGACGCCGCGGGGATCCAAGCCCGAACACGCCACTGAATGACGCCCACAAAAAAGCCCGGACCGCTATGGCAGCCCGGGCTTCTGATGGCGATCACGTCATGCAGCGACGCATCGACCTGTTTTCATCACCAGATGCGGACGCGGTCCTTGGGAGCGACCCACAGCGCATCCTTGTCATTCACATCGAATGCGTCGTACCACGCGTCGATATTGCGCAGTGGCGCGAAGGCACGGATGTGGCCGGGCGAATGGGTGCCGTTGACCAGCTGCTGGCGCAGCGCATCATCTCGCCACAGGGTCCGCCAGACCTGCGCCCAGCCCATGAAGAACCGCTGCTCACCAGTGAAGCCATCGATTACCGGCGCGTCCTTGCCACCCAGCGAACGCCGGTACGCTTCAAGCGCAATCGTCAGACCACCCAGATCGCCAATGTTCTCGCCCATCGCGACCTTGCTGTTGATGTGCATGCCAGGCAGCTGCGGGAACTCGTAGGACTCGTACTGCGCCCCCAGCTTGGCGGCCTGGACTTCGAACTTGGCTGCGTCCTCGCTGGTCCACCAGTCGCGCAGCAGGCCCTTGCCATCGGACTTGCGACCCTGATCGTCAAAGCCGTGGATGATCTCGTGACCGATGACACCGCCGATGCCGCCGTAGTTGACCGCCGGATCAGCATCCGGGTCGAAGAATGGCGGCTGCAGGATTGCCGCCGGGAACACGATCTCGTTTTTGACCGAGCTGTAGTAGGCGTTGACCGTGTGCGGGGTCATGCCCCACTCGGCCTTGTCTACGGGCTTGCCGATGCGCTCACGGCGATAGTCCCACTCGAACTGGGCGCTGCGTACCGCGTTGCCGAGCACGTCGTCGCTGACCACCTTCAGGTCGCTGTAGTCACGCCATTCGTCGGGATGGCCGATCTTCAGACCGAACCCGGCGAGTTTGGCGTGCGCCTCGGTCTTGGTGGCCGGGCTCATCCATTCCAACTGGTCCACGCGTGCGCCCATCGCTGCCTTCACGTTGGCAACCAGCGCGTCCATCTTCGCCTTGGCGTCCGCCGGGAAATACAGCTTCACGTAGTCGCGGCCGATCGCCTCACCCATTGCGGACGATGTGTAGCCCACTGCCCGCTTCCAGCGCGCGGCCTGCTCAGGCTGCCCGGACAGGAACTTGCTGCGGAACTCGAACTCGGCGTTGGCAAAACGGCTCGACAGCATCGATGCGGCGTTGTCGATGGTGTGGAAGGCCTGCCATGCCTGCAGCGTATCCAGATCCGTATCAGCAAAGATCTTGGCGATCTTCGGCAGCGCCGTGTCCTGGCGGATCACACCGTTGGTCGCGTAGTCCACGCCTGCGGCGCTCAGGTAGGTCTGCCATGGGAAGCCCGGCGCGACGGTGTCGAACTCAGCCAGAACCACCGGGTTGTAGGTCTTGTCGCGGTCGCGGCTCTCCGCACGCGTCCAGTGCGCGTTGGCGATCTGCGTTTCCATCTTCATGATCGCGGCGGCATGGCCCTTCGGGTCGGCCCAGCCGCCCAGCTCCAGCAACTGCTGGATGTAAGCGACATAGCGCTCACGCTGCGGCGCGAACTTCTCGCCCAAGTACATCTCACGGTCGCCCAGTCCGAGTCCGGATTGGCTGAAATACAGGGTATTGACGTCAGGGTCGCGCTGGTCATCGGACACATAGCTGCCGAAAAAGCTGCGACCAAGACTGGCGTTGCTCTTGCCCATCAGGCGCGCAATGGCGTCCTTGTCTTTGGCTGCACGGATCGCGTCCAAGTAGGGCTGCAGCGGCTTGGCATCCAGCGCCTCAACGGTCTTCTCGTCCAGGTAGCCCCGGTAGAGCGCGGCCAACTTGGCGGCATCGCCACCGGCCGCGGGGTCGGTCTTCGGGTAGCTTTCAAGCAGTTCATGCACGCGCTGCTCGGACAGGTCACGCAGGCCGAGGAACGAGCCGTACATCGACTTGTCGGCAGGAATCTCCGTTTCCGCAGCCCATTTGCCGCTGACGTAGGAAAAAAAGTCCTCGCCCGGACGGACGTCAGGGTTCATTCCGGCGGTGTCCACGCCCCAGGTGCCAAAGCGGGTGGCGGTTGCGGCTGCCTTATCTGAGGCGCCGCCTTC
>JBBSSB010000012.1:0-85491 GCA_038242455.1 Lysobacterales bacterium | reverse complement strand
TATTGAGCTAACCTGTACTAATGATCCGTGTGGCTTGACCATATAACCTCAAGTGGCCTTGGACTCGACGATACGTCGACGACATTCCAGACCAAAATACTGACTCGCTACGTCCCAACCCTATGCAAGCTGGCGCACTCGTGCGCTGCTTCACCCCCTTGCCCAGTGATAATAGCTGTGTGGCACCACCCGATCCCATCCCGAACTCGGAAGTGAAACGCACACGCGCCGATGGTAGTGTGGCTTAAGCCATGCAAGAGTAGGTCATTGCTGGGCATTTACACCGAAGGCCGGACCCCAAAAGGGTCCGGCCTTCTTCTTGCCTGGCATTCCAGGAAAAGCGGGCTCAGCCGCGGTGAGTCTCCCCGCACCAGCACCCATTAGCCGGCCAAAAAAAAGGGCGCCGCAGCCGGGTGGCTGGACGCCCTGTTGTAGATACTTGCCGGTTCTAGAAGATGCGCGGTGGCTCCCCGCCAACAATCACTACGTCCGCTGCACGGCGTGCGAATAGCCCCACTGCAACAACCCCCGGGATCTGGTTGATCGCGCTTTCCATCGCCACCGCGTTCGATCCTCAGACGGCGAGCGCCGCGCTACCCAGAAGCGCCACGACACTTGCCAGTCCGATGAACCAGACCGCGCTGCGCAGCAGAGCGCGATCAGCGATATAGAAGACTCCGTGCAAGATGCGGGCAGCAATGAACACCAACGCAAGTAGCGCAATCAAGCTGTGTTCAACCCCGGCCATCTGCGCCAGGATCACGCCCGCCGCAAATGCCGGAAACGCTTCAAACGCATTCATCTGAGCGGCGTTGGCGTGTGCCGTTCGTGGACTCTTCTGGCGTGCCAACCAAGCGCGGGGGTTGTTGTTGTCGAATCGCTCCCCGCCCGATGCTTTGGCGGTAACGGTCCAGACATAGGGCAGCAGTGCGGCAATCAGCACGCACCAGTACGCGGTGGTAATAGTCATCACGAAGCTCCTTTCCCGGTCTCGGGCGTGTGGACTTTCAGACTAGCGGAAATGACAACGGCACCCGTAGGTGCCGTTGTCATCACATAAGCTATGGAACGTCGTGGGGCGGAAACGTCAAGCAGGTTGCGCTCCGCCCTCAGTGGCTACTTGTTCTTCATCATCGCCTCACGTGCGGCGCGAAAAGCATTTCCTTTGTACCAATTCGGCCACTCGTCGTTGCCAGCCAGCTCAAGCCCAACGCCGTAAAGCGCGTCCAGATCCTCGACGACACCGTCCAGTTTCCAGTTCGGATCGAACTCGTCGGCCGGCTTGTGGTATCGGTCGCGGCCGTAGTCCTCCGCAGCAGCGTTACCTGCCTTCGTGCCGCCTTCCAGCAGGTCCATTCCGCCGCTCGCGTATAGGGCCGGCACTCCGGCCTTGGCGAAATTGAAGTGGTCGGATCGGAAGTAGAATCCGCTCTCCGGGGTGGTTTCGGCGGTCAGGACGCGGCCCTGTTTATCCGCATGTCGAGCAAGAATATTTTCCAGCTCGGAGCTGCCGTGACCGACGACCGTCATGTCGCGCGATCGGCCCGCGACTGACATGGCATCTATGTTGATCACCGCGACCGTTTTGTCCAAGGGAATGCTCGGATGAGCGACGTAGTATTTCGAGCCGAGAAGGCCGGACTCCTCCAGCGTAACTGCAAGAAACAGCACGGAGCGTTCGGGCGCCTGCTCTTGTGCGACAAATGCCTGGGCAATGCCGAGGATCCCTGCAACCCCGCTGGCATTGTCGACCGCTCCGTTGTAGATCGTGTCGACGGCGGGGTCTGCGCCCTTTTCGCCGTGATCACCGAGGTGGTCCCAGTGCGCCATGTACACCACGGCCTCGTCGGGACGACTGGTTCCGGGGAGCAACGCCATGACGTTTTGCGAGGACTTCTCAGTGACCTTGCTCTTCAGGTCCACGGACATCGAAGCATTAAGCGGAATCGCCTTGAATCCGGTCTTGTTGGCAGCCTTGTAGAGATCGTCCAGATCCTGGCCCAAATTGCCAAGCATGCTGCGAGCGACTTCGCTGCTGATCCAGCCTTGGGCGGGCAGGCGGGGCTCGGGGTCATCGGCAGCGGCGAGATCAAACTGCGCGCCTGACCAGGAGTTTTTGACGACGTCCCAACCGTAGGAGGCACCCTCGTTGTCGTGGATGAGCAGCGCGGCTGATGCACCCTGTCGAGCGGCTTCTTCGTACTTGTAGGTCCAGCGGCCGTAATAGGTCATCCGCTTGCCTTCAAACAACTCCGCATCGTCGGTGTGGAAGCCCGGGTCATTGATGAACATGACCACGGTTTTGCCCTTGACGTCGACGCCGGCATAATCGTTCCAGCCAAGCTCAGGCGCGTTGACGCCGTAGCCAACGAACACAAGGTCGCTGTCAGTGATCTCAATCTGTGGCTTCCCGCTACGCGTACCAATCACCATGTCGCTGCCAAAGCCCAGCTCGAGCGGTTTGCCTGCGACCTTCAGATGCAAGGTGGTTGACTCGTCAGCGGTGGTCTCAACCATCGGAACCGTCTGGAAGTAGCTGTCGCCGTTGCCGGGCTTCAGGCCGATCTTCCGGAACTCGTCCTCCAGCCAAGCGACGGTTCGTTCTTCGCCGACACTGCCTGGTGCACGGCCCGCAAACTCATCGGAGGCCAGTGTCTTCACCCGCTCGGCGAAGTCTGCTTCGCTGATCGGGCCGGCGGTTAATGGAGTCGCGGCGGGCGCAGAAGCGGCGACGGCAGGGTCTTCCCCCGTTTGGCTGCTGCATGCTGCCAACACCAGCGCAGCGGCGACCAGTGAGGTCGCTGAAAGGAGTGGGATGCGGGACATTGGTGCTCCGGATATATCAGGACACCCGATACTATCAGGCTGTCCCGATCCCCACCCGGGAGGGGTATGTGACGTATTTCCGACCACTCCGGTCAGCTATCACCGCGGAGGAACGTCACCAGGATAGATTTCGGCAGTGGTGCCAGTGACCTTTCCAACCCGCGCGCTTTGATGCACCAACAGGCGCACCTTGCGCTCGAAGACCAACGCGCCGATCACCTGTGCTTCAGGGCCGATCACTACGCGCGGAACGTTTTTGTCGGCCTTGAACCATAGGTTTGATGGCGCGCCGTAATGGATCCCACCAAGAACATGGGAGTTGGCGCCGACGGTGAGGTTGCCATTGTTCATTTCGATGCCACCGTCCACGCGGGTCCCCACCAATCCGACAGCGCCGTTGACGGTGCCGATGTCGCCGAGGACCTTGCTGCCGCGATCCATGAAGACCTGACCGTTGACGGTCGATGTCGCCCCGGCGTGGACGTCGCGCCCGCCGAGAATGGACCCGTTGACCGTAGAAAGCTTCCCAGCGTGGACTCCATCGCCCAGCTTGAGACTTCCATTGACGGTCGCCACGTTGCCGGCACGTGCACCCTTGGCGATTTCGATGCTGCCGTTCACGGTATTCAGGTCGCCGACGTGCGCATCCGCATCGATGTTGATGTTGCCCATCACCTTGCTGATGCCGTCCTCCGCAGCCGACGCGCTATGCGACCAGGTTGCACCGAAGAGGCCGGTGAGTCCGACGGTGAGGGTGATCGCCAAGGCAGTGGTTTTCATCAAGGATCCGATCCAGGAAAAAGGGGCAGGGGGGTGGAATGACGCCGGCAATATCGATCTTGTGCCGAACCGAAGCTGATCCAGTCAGGCGCAGGCTCTCCCCTTCGCTACAATCCGGATCTGACCATCGTAACCGGAACATTACCTTGCCCGTACCCGCCGCCACTGCATTGCGTCCTGTCGTGTTGCTGATTCTTGATGGCTGGGGGCATCGTGATGAGTACGAAGACAACGCGCTGGCCCAAGCTGAATTGCCCAACTGGGACGCGCTGGTCGCCGCGTCTGCGCATACGCTGATTCACACCGAGGGCCGCCACGTCGGGTTGCCAGACGGGCAGATGGGAAACTCCGAGGTCGGCCACATGAACCTCGGCGCCGGTAGGGTGGTGTATCAGGATCTGACCCGGATTGACGCCGCCATCGAGGACGGCAGCTTTTTCGCCAATGCCGAGCTGCTGGCGGCGTGCAGGTCGGCGCGCGACAGTGGCGGCACCTTGCACCTGCTTGGCCTGTTTTCGCCGGGCGGTGTACACAGCCACGAAAACCATCTATTCGCCATGATCGACCTGGCCCGGCGCGAGGGCGTCGCCCGTGTTGCGGTGCACGCGATTCTGGATGGACGCGACATGCCCCCGCGCTCGGCCGGCCCGAGCTTGGCCCGCTTGCAGCAGGCCTGTGACACGGCCGGCAATGCGCGCGTCGCCAGTGTCAGCGGGCGCTACTACGCGATGGACCGTGACCACCGCTGGGCACGGGTCCACAAAGCGTGGGAGGTGATCGTCGACGGCAGGGGCGGGCACAGCGCTGGCGATGCCGACGCTGCGCTTGCAGCTGCCTACGATCGTGGTGAGAACGACGAGTTCGTCGATCCGACGGTGATCGGGCCATCGTCACCGATGATGGATGGCGACGCGGTGGTGTTCATGAATTTCCGTGCCGATCGCGCGAGGCAGTTGACCGCCGCGTTTGTGGATCCGGATTTCGACGGCTTCCCGGCGCGCCGGCCCGTGTTGTCGCGTTTCGTATGTCTGACGGAGTATGACGCGCGCCTGCCGGCACCCGTGGCGTTCGGCTCGGAGGAGTTGCACAACACCTTGGGAGAGGTACTCGCGAACAATGGACTGCGTCAATTGCGGATCGCCGAGACGGAAAAGTACGCGCATGTCACCTTCTTTTTCAGCGGTGGACGAGAGGACATGTATCCGGGCGAAAGTCGCATTCTGGTGCCTAGTCCGGATGTTGCCACCTACGATCTCCAGCCCGAGATGAGCTGCCCGGAGGTCACGCGCGAGCTGGTGGCCGCGATCGGCTCCGGCACCATCGATGTGGCGATCTGCAACATCGCCAATCCCGACATGGTCGGGCACAGCGGTAATCTGCAGGCCGCCATCAAGGCGGTAGAAGCAGTGGATGTTGCGATTGGTGCAATCGCCGCAGCGGTACGCGATGCCGGAGGCGCGATCCTGGTGACCGCTGACCATGGCAATGTCGAGATGATGCGCGACGCCGTTACCGGCCAGCCCCACACCTCGCACACAGTGGGTCCGGTTCCTCTGGTGTATGCCGGCCCGCGGTCCGCAGTGTTGCGTGATGGAGGCTCCCTGCGCGATATCGCACCGACCATCCTCGATCTGCTCGGATCGCCGCGGCCAGTGGAGATGACGGGCAGTAGTCTGCTGCTGGAAAGGCGTCCGGCTTGATGCTCGAGTTGCGCGCAAGCGTGCTGGTGGTCCTGGCATGCGGGTTGTTGTGGTTGTCGCCGGCGCTCGCGCAGGACAGCAATGAAGCAGAGCGCAAGCTGCAGACGGCCAGAAAGGAGCTGAAGGCGGTCGCCACTGAGCGCCGCGAGGTCGACGCCCGGCGTGGTGCCGCCACACGCGAGTTGCGGCAGGCGGACGAGCGCGTCGCCGCGTCCAGTCGCCGCCTGACCGAGACCCGTCACGCACTTGAGGCCAGTGGTCTGCGATTGGAAGCGCTGCAGCAGCAGCGCGGCGAGATGCAGGAGAACCTCGCCGGTCGCCGCGAAGAACTGGCCCGTCTGTTGCGTGCCGCTTACGCCCAGGGCGATGCGGCGCCGCTGAAGGTCCTGCTCGCTCAGGACAAGGTGGCCGATGCAAACCGTCTGTTGGCGTACCACCGTTATCTGCAGGCCGACCGCGCCGGTCGGATCAAGGTGCTGGGCGACGAATTGGCCCAGATGGACCAAGTGGAGCGCGAGATCCTTGATCAGCGGGAGCAGTTGGACATTGCCCGCAAAAAGCAGGCGGAGCAGGTCGCAGAACTGGAAAAAGACCGCAAGACACGCACGCAACTGGTGACAAAACTCGACCAGACATACAAAGTCAGCCACAGCCGAGAGCAGGCGTTGGGGCGCGATGTTGAAGGCCTGGAGCAGGTACTCAAGAAGCTTCGTGCAGCGGCAGCGCGAGCGGCAGCACAGCGCCGTGCCGCTGCGGCCAAGGTCGAACGTGAAGCACGTGTGGCACGCGAACAGGCGCAGCGCACCGGCAAACCTGCGGCCGCGGTTTCACCTCCTCGCGCGGCGACCGCAGCCGGCCCGAACGTGGGTGGCGCGAACTGGCCATTGACGGGCAGTCTGATAGCCGCCTACGGCGCAAAGCTGCCGGATGGCCGTCCAAGCCAGGGGCTGCTAATCGGCGCCAGCGCGGGAACCCAGATCAAGGCGGTCGCCGATGGCAATGTGGTCTATGCCGAATGGATGAGCGGGTTCGGACTGATCCTGATTATCGATCACGGCAACGGCTACATGAGCCTGTACGCGCACAACGACTCGGTGCTGCATGACGCCGGCGATAAGGTGCGCCGCGGAGAGCCGGTTGCCACGGTTGGGACGTCCGGCGGTCATGGACGGCCGGCCCTGTACTTCGAGTTGCGACGTAATGGCGACCCGGTCAATCCCGAGGTCTGGCTGAAGCGTTGAGTAAGGCTCACCGGGTTTTACGCAAAATACCGGTGTCGGGGACTACCGTGGTCCCGTTGCACGTCCGTCAGCCGCGCTGGCCCCCTGCGAACGTCACTGTTTGACCCCGGAGTTGATCCATGTCGAAGCGCCACCTGAGTCCGCTTGTACTTGCCATTGCACTGGTTCTGTCCTTTCCGGCGGGCGCCCAGTCCGATGGCGAACCGGTGCCGGCCAAGGATCCGATCACCGAAACAGTCGACGCGGATCCTGTCGACCCGAACGCGGTCGATCCGACAGCCGAGCCACCGTCCGCCGATGGGTCCCGCAAGCCCGAACTCAGCGATTCCAAGGTGCCGCTGGATGAGATCCGGCGCTATGTGGCCGTCTACAAAGCGATCAAGGCGGCCTATGTCGAGCCGGTTGATGACCACGAATTGATGCAGTCGGCTATCCGCGGGCTGCTGCTGGATCTGGATCCGCACAGTGCCTATCTGCAAGGAGATGCAGCGGAGAATTTCGATGAGCAGTCGCGTGGAAACTACGAAGGCATCGGGGTCGAAATCCTGCGATTGCCGGATGGGACCTTGCGTGTCATTGCGCCGATTGACGATACGCCGGCCGCGCGAGCCGGCATCAAGTCCGGTGACCTGATCGTCGCAGTGGACAACATGCCGCTTACCCCGACCGATGAGGAAGCGACGTCGCTGCGGGGGAAGGCTGGCACGACGCTGGAATTGACGGTGATTCGCGACGGCGCCAATGAGCCTTTGAGCATCAAGGTCGAGCGTCAGACCATCCGGATTGCGAGTGTACGGACCAAGATGATTGAGCCAGGCTACGGCTACGTTCGGATCAGCGCATTCCAGGCCGACACCGCCGCCGAGTTCGACCGGCAGGTGGTCGATCTTGCCCAGCAGGCCGGCGGCCGTCTGCGTGGACTGGTTCTGGACCTGCGCAGCAACCCGGGTGGGCTGCTCACCGCGGCGGTGCAGATTGCGGATTCACTGCTGGATGACGGCACGATTGTCAGCACGCGGGGCAGGATCGCGATCAGCGATGCTGTCTTCAGTGCAACGCCGGGCGACCGCCTCTCAGGCGCGCCTGTGGTGGTTCTGGTGGATGCCGGCTCAGCCAGCGCGTCCGAGGTGCTGGCCGGTGCGTTGGCCGATAACGGCCGGGCGCTGGTCATCGGCAGCCGGACGTTTGGCAAAGGGTCGGTTCAGACCCTCCTTCCGCTGGACAATGGGGATTCGGTCAAGCTCACCACGGCGCGTTATTACACCCCCAGCGGCAAGTCGATCCAGGCGCTTGGCATCATCCCGGACGTGGTCTTGCATGCAGACAAAGAATCGGCCGCCGGCGGTCGCAAGGGCTATACCGAGGCCAACCTTCCGGGGCATCTGGGTGGCGAGGGCGACGTTCCGGCGGGAGTCGGCGAAGGCGAAGTGTTGGAAGGCGATACCTATATCGCCCGAGCGCTGACGGAACTGAAGACGATGCCGAAGACGCCGCCGCAGATCGGCGTAAGGAATGATGCAGACGCAAGCAGTCAGAAACCGCGACGGTGACGCAGGCGACGGGCGATACCCGCCCGCGCCAGCAGCGCGAACACCCCGCCAAACGCAAAGCCGGCCAGATGCGCTGACCATGCCACCGCGCCGAATGCCGGCCCTATGTAGGTGAATACCAGCTGCAGCAGGGCCCACACGCCGATCAGCAGCGGCGCCGGCATTTTCACGAACTGCAAAAAGAGCCCCAGCGGCACCACCACCCCGAGCCGTGCTCCGGGGAAAAGCGCGAGGTAGGCGCCGATCAATGCCGACACGGCGCCACTGGCGCCGATGATCAGGCGGTCTGGCGTGGAAATCGCCAGCACCGCCGCAAGATTCGCTACCGCGCCGCCGAGCAGGAACAGCAGCATGAAGCGCCACGGCCCCATCGCCCGCTCAGCAGGCAGACCGAAAATCAGCAGGAACACCAGATTGCCCAGCAGGTGAGCCCAATCGGCGTGCAGGAACAGCGCGCTGACAAGACGGATGAGATTGCCGTCCGCGAACGACTCGCGCCACGCTGCCGGGGTGGTCAAGCCGCCGGAGAGCGCGCCCCATTCCAACAGCAGGGCGCGCTGTTCGCTTACCGGCAGCAGCGCGCCCCACGTGAAGCACAGCCAGAGGCTCGCGAACAGCAGCGGGGTGGCCCATCGCACGGGCGGTTTCTGGCGCGACGGAATCGCAATGAACACGTTGGGTCCTCAGCGGCCGGGAAACTGGATCATACGGATCAAGACGCTGATGTCCGCTCATGCGAGCGCGAGCCTTCCGTACCTGCAATCGATAGCAACATTGTTAGCGTAAGGTTAATTGCCACGCTATAGTGCACACGGCGCCGTACGGCGGCAGCCCCGGCGCCCGCCGGTGACCGGCACCCCCGGCATTTCTGGCAGGGCGGAAAAACAATGGTATTGGAGATTACACGCATGCAACACGCACACAGCATCATCCGCCTCTCAGCGCTCGTCCTCGGTATCGCCGGAGCGCTCGCTATGGGTCAGGCACAGGGTGCAGCCTTCCAGCTCAAGGAAAACAGCGCGAAGGCGCTTGGCCGCGCGTTCGCGGGTTCCACCAGCGGTGCCGGTGACGCCTCCGTTGTGGCAACCAACCCGGCTGCAATGCGCCGGCTTGACGGCCGCCAGTTTCAGGCCGACCTGAGCGCAATCAGCTTCTCCGCAGACTTTGAAGGCAGCGGCCGCTATGTCGGTCCGACCGGTGCGGGCAGCGGCATGCCGATCGGCGGCGGCAATGGCGGCGATGCCGGCATGATCGCTCCGGTGCCGGCTGCGTACTTTCACATGCCGGTGGGCGAGAGCGCGCACCTCGGTGTCTCGCTGACCGCACCGTTCGGCTTCAAGACCGACTATGACCGTAACTGGGTCGGTCGTTATCAGGCGATCACCACCGATCTGAAGGCCATCGACCTGGGTCTGTCAGGCTCGTATGACATCAACCCGTACCTGTCCTTCGGTGGCTCGGTGTTTGTTGAGCACCTGACGCTCGAGCTGAGCAACGCGATCGACTTCGGTACCGCGATCTACGCTCAGGGCGGCGGAGCCGCTGGCTTCGCACCCGGCAATGCCGACGGCTTCGTGAAGATCACCGGCGACAACAACGCCATGGGTTACACCATCGGCGGTCTGTTCAGCCCGAGCGAGAACACCCACATCGCGCTGAGCTACCGCTCCAAGGTCAAGCACAAGGTGACCGGTGGTGATGCCAAGTTCACCGTGCCGGGCAACGCTGCCGCGTTCCTGTCGGTGTACGCCCCGGGCCAGTACGTCAACACCAAGGGCCGCGCAGAGCTGACCCTGCCGGCGTCGGCGAGTCTGAGCGTCACCCACAACATCAACGACCGCTGGTCGGTGATGGGCGACGTCTCACGCACTGCGTGGAAGACCTCATTCGATTCAGTGACGCTGGTGTTTGACTCGGCCCAAGCCGACAACGTGCTGGGCTTCTACTACGACGACACTACGTTTGTGTCGCTGGGCACCGAATACCGCATGAGCGACACCGTTACCCTGCGTGGCGGCGTTGCGTTGGACGAGAGCCCGACCAACGACGCGCATCGTGACGCTCGTGTGCCGGACGTCAGCCGCAAGTGGCTGTCTCTCGGCCTCGGCTGGAACGCATCGGAGCGCATGGAGATCAACGTGGGCTACACGCACCTGTTCACCAAGGATCCGACCATCAACAGCGTCTCCGCCACTGCCAGCACCTTGGTCGGCAGCTACGACGTCGGTGGTGACATTCTGGCGGCATCGGTCAACTACAAGTTCTGATCGATTCTCCGGCTAAAGAAAAACCCCGCTTCGGCGGGGTTTTTTTATGGAAGTGCCGGCTGAGTGTGTTCGCGTGTTGCTGGCCATCTAAAGGTGACGAGCACTTTTAGCCACGTGACCACTCATTCAACCCAGCACGAAAACTGTGTAGAGCAGACCAGACGGCGGTAGAGGTCGCGCGTGGGTTATGGCGCTACATCTCCCGCCGCCAATCATCGAGTATCTGCGTCGCGTTAGTAGCCCTTCGGACTCGGCCCATACGCGTTGTCAGATGGATCGCTGTCCAGAATTGTAAACACAAAGATGACCAGTGGGCCGATAAACGGAACCAGATACAGAAGCAGCCACCAAGCGCTTTTGCCCGTGTCGTGGAGGCGGCGGAAAGTCACCGCGATAGCGGGAATCAATATGGCCAACGAGTACAGGCCACTCAATAATCCGAGCCCGGTCTCATGATTGATAGTGCCCATTAGCATGTCGATAGCGACGAGAACGACACCTATGATCATGTTGAACAGGAAGAAAAACCAATACTCCCTTCTACGTGCCCGTCCGCCGAAACCAAAGTAGTTTTTCAGGACTTCCATATACCAGTTCATACATTCCCCTTTTTTGTTGTTTGCCCCTGTGGTTGTCGGACTGACAGCCGGAGCCTTGCTGTCCCCGAGTATTGAATTGTTGCCCTTGCACGCCGTCTGCTGGATCCGTTCTCACTGCCAGCCACGGCCAAGATTCGCGAGGCGGCAACTGTAACGGACAATGGCTGATTTGGGCACCGCAAAATGCGGCAACGATGAACTATCCGGTCTTTGTGCGCGAAATTTGCACGCGGTAGTTAGCTGAAAGTCGAGCTTAAAAACAAACGCCCCGCAATGCGGGGCGTTTGTTTTTCGATGAAGCGTTGAACTCAGCGCTTCATCGAAGAGAAGAACTCGTCGTTGGACTTGGAGTTCTTCATCTTGTCGAGGAGGAACTCCATCGCGCCGATCTCGTCCATGCCGTGCAGCAGCTTGCGCAGGATCCAGATCTTCTGCAGCAGCTCGGGCTCGATCAGGTAGTCCTCGCGGCGGGTGCCGGAGCGGTTGATGTCAATCGCCGGGTACACACGCTTCTCGGCGATGCGGCGGCTCAGGTGCACCTCGGAGTTGCCGGTGCCCTTGAACTCCTCGTAGATCACCTCGTCCATCTTGCTGCCGGTATCGACCAGCGCGGTGGCGATGATGGTCAGACTGCCGCCTTCCTCGACGTTGCGTGCCGCGCCAAAGAAACGCTTCGGGCGGTGCAGAGCGTTGGCGTCGACGCCGCCGGACAACACCTTGCCCGAGCTGGGCAGGACGTTGTTGTAGGCGCGGGCCAGACGGGTGATGGAGTCGAGAAGGATCACCACATCCTTCTTGTGCTCGACCAGGCGCTTGGCACGCTCAATCACCATCTCGGCGACTTGGACGTGGCGTGCGGCCGGCTCGTCAAAAGTCGAGGAGATCACTTCGCCGCGCACGGTCCGCTGCATTTCGGTGACTTCTTCGGGCCGCTCGTCGATCAGCAGCACGATCATGTGCACGTCGGGGTGGTTGTGACTGATCGCGGTCGCGACCTGGGTCATCAGCATCGTCTTGCCGGCTTTCGGTGGGCTGACGATCAGGGCGCGCTGGCCCTTGCCCTGTGGGGCCATCAGGTCGAGGATCCGGCCGGTGATGTCCTCGGTGGACCCATCGCCACGCTCGAGGTGGAACTTGCGGCGCGGGAACAGTGCAGTCAGGTTCTCGAACAGGGCCTTGTTCTTGGACGCTTCCAGCGGCTCGCCATTGATCGTATCCACGATGGACAGGGCGAAGTAACGCTCACCGTCTTTCGGAAAACGGATGCGGCCGGACAGGTGGTCGCCGGTGCGCAGGTTGAAACGGCGGATCTGGCTGGGCGAGACGTAGGTATCGTCCGGGCCGGCCAGATAGGAGGCTTCCGCAGCACGCAGGAAACCGAAGCCGTCAGGGAGGATCTCCAGCACGCCATCGGCGGCGACGCCTTCACCGTGGCGGGTGAGCACCTTCAGGACCGCGAAGATGACGTCTTGCTTGCGGGCGCGTGCGACGCCTTCGGAGATGTTCAACTGCTCGGCGATTTCCAGCAGCTTGTGCGCCGGCATCCGCTTGAGGTCGCCCAGCGAGTAAGCCGGAAAACCTTCCGGAACCTGCGGGTTGGCGCGTGGGACGAATGGCTCATTGCCACCATCGTCGCTCGGCAGGCCATCACGATTGCTGGGCTTGCCGCCACGCTCGCGCTTGTTGCGGAAGCGCTCGCGGCGATTGTTGCTGCGGCCGCCTTCGGTATCGCGCGGCGGACCGCCCTCACGCGGTTGGGCATCACGCTGTGGACGCGGAGTGTTGTCGCCGCTACCGGTGCTGCCGCTCTGCGGGTCGTTGCCTTCCTGCTTCACGGAGCCGTCGTCGGAAGGCTTCTGGGCAGGTGTCGCGGCTTTGGCCGGTGCCGGCTCACCGCTGGCGGGGGCGTAGTCGGCTTTCGGTGCCGCCTTCGCGACAGGCTTGGGTGCCTCGCTCTCTGGCGCGGACACGGCCTTGGGCGAGGGCGCTGCAGGCTTGGTGGCTTCCGCCTTGGGCGCTGCGGCCATCGGCAGCTCGCTCTGCGGCGAGTCGGCCTTGGCGGCGGTGGTCTTGCTCACGCGCGTCTTGCGCACGCGCTTTTCGGCGATGTCGCCGGCGTCGGGGGTGTTGTCGGACAAGCGGGTATTCCTCGCTAAGCGGCGAGCGCCCGCGGAAGGCGGGCGAAGCGTCAGGGACGTTGGATTCGATAAACAGGTGCGGCGGGGAACCGACATTCGTGGGCCGTTATGGACGGAACACGCGGGTCGCTCAGGCACCGGGTCTTGCGAAACTAGCACTGTGAAGGGCGCTGCTGCAAGTATCGCCAGAAAATAGTGTGTTCAATTGGTTCAGCTGCGGCCGGTCCCGAGGGCCCGGCCGGCGGTAACGGGGCTCAGAGCGCCTTGTCAATCATCTGTGCGAGTTGGGCTTTGCCGACCGCGCCGATCTGGGTTTCCTGCACCTCGCCGTCCTTGAACAGCAGCAGCATCGGAATCGAGCGCACGTGGTACTTCATCGCGGTGGCGCGGTTGTGGTCGACGTTGATCTTGGCAATCTTGACGCGCCCGGCATAGGTATCAGCCAGCTCTTCAAGTGCCGGACCGATCATTTTGCAGGGGCCGCACCATTCGGCCCAGAAGTCGACCAGGACTGGCTCGGAGGATTGCAGTACGACGGTGTCGAAATCGGCGTCGCCGACCTGAATGGTTTTCTCGCTCACGGGTTTCTCCTACGATGTGACAGATGTCGGCCGGGTGGCCTCTTGGAAAGCGACAGCAGCGCCGCGGAGCCGCTGTTGCCGGAGTGCATGCGTTAAACTGGGGCGTTTGGCGGGCGCTATCAAGCCCCGCACGCTGCGGTCAGGGACGAAACTGGCCGACCTAGGCAGTCTGCTTGGCAGCTGCTACCCACGCAAGCGCATTTCCGCGCGCGACTCCCGGACCCTTATGACTGACCGCCCAAGCGACAAGCCTCTTACCGATATCACGTTCGACTCCTTCGATCTGCATCCGCGCCTGTTGGCCGGGCTGGAGTTGGCCGGTTTCACCCGTTGCACCCCGATCCAGGCGATGAGCCTGCCGTTTGCGTTGAAGGGCCGTGACGTCGCCGGCCAAGCCCAGACCGGCACCGGCAAGACCCTCGCGTTTCTGGTGGCCACGATCAATCGCCTGTTGACACGGCCCGCATTGGCCGATCGCAACCCGGGCGACCCCCGCGCGCTGATCCTTGCCCCGACCCGCGAGCTGGCGATCCAGATCCACAAGGACGCGGTCAAGTTGGGCCCGGAAGTCGGCCTGAAGTTTGCGCTGGTGTACGGCGGCGTCGATTACGACAAGCAGCGCGAGCTGCTGCAGCAGGGCGTGGACGTGATCATCGCGACCCCCGGCCGACTGATCGACTACGTCAAGCAGCACAAAGTCGTGAGCTTGCATGCGTGCGAAGTCTGCGTGCTGGACGAAGCGGACCGGATGTTCGACCTCGGGTTCATCAAGGACATTCGCTTCCTGCTGCGCCGGATGCCGGCCTGCACCATCCGCCAGACCCAGCTGTACTCGGCAACGCTGAGCCACCGGGTGCTGGAGCTGGCGTACGAGCACATGAACGAGCCGGAAAAGCTGGTGGTGGAGTCCGAGTACATCACCGCATCTCAGGTCCGCCAGCTGCTGTACTTCCCGTCTGACGAGGAAAAGATTCCGCTGTTGCTGGGCCTGCTGTCGCGTAGCGAAGGCGCGCGCACGATGGTCTTCGTCAATACCAAGGTGTGGGTCGAGCGGGTCGCTCGCGCGCTGGAGAAGGGCGGGTACCGGGTCGGCGTGCTGTCCGGTGACGTGCCGCAGAAGAAGCGTGAGTCGCTCCTGGCCAAGTTTCAGAAGGGTCAGCTGGAAGTGCTGGTCGCCACCGACGTGGCCGCGCGTGGCCTGCATATCGACGGCATCAAGTACGTCTACAACTACGATCTGCCGTTTGACGCTGAGGACTATGTGCACCGGATCGGTCGCACAGCGCGTCTGGGCGAAGAAGGCGATGCGATCAGCTTCGCCTGCGAGCGGTATGCGATCGGCCTTCCCGACATCGAGGCCTACATCGAGCAGAAGATCCCCAGCGCACGGGTAGAGCCCGAGTTGCTGGTAGCGATGCCACGCCCGGTGCGGGAAAAAGTCGAAGGCGAAGAGGAAGAGAGCGTTGGCGCGATCTTCAAGGAAGCACGCGAAGCGCGCGCCGCCGAAGAAGAACGCCGTGGTGGAGGTCGCACCCGTACCGCTGGCTCGGGTCGTCGAGAAGGCGCTCCGCCGGCGCGGCGCCCCCGCACCGAACATCCCGCAGCAGCGGCAGTGGGCGCTAGCCCCGTCGTCGCAACCGCAGTCGAGCGCACGCCTGCCGTTGTTCCGGTCGCAGGGCCGGAGGGTGAGGCCGCACGCACGCCGCGCAAGCGCCGTCGCCGTCGCGGAGGCAGCAAGATCGAAGGCCAGCCGGGTGAGCACATTCAGCCATCGTCAGCTTCGCCGGGTGGCGGCAAGCCTGCGGCGGCACGTCAGGAAGCGCCCGCCCACAGTGCTCCGCAGCCTGCCCGGTCTGGAACGGGAAGCGGTCGCTCCCAGCAAGTGCCTGCCAGGAAGGTTCCTTCGGCACGTCCGTCGGAGCCGTCAGCCCCGGGACTCTTCAACCGTATCGGTCGGAGTCTGAAGTGGTTGGTTGGCGGCAAGTCCTGACACCGCGATGAGCGTCCTGCGCTTCGACAATGTCAGCAAGCAATACGACGGCGGACGCCCGGCGCTGGAGGAGGTCAGCTTCCAGGTTGGGCAAGGTGAGATGCTGTTTCTCACCGGCCATTCCGGGGCGGGTAAAAGCACCCTGCTGAAGCTGATTCATCTGGCCGAGCGGCCGACCAGCGGTACCGTGCTGTTCGGCGAGCGCAATCTGCAGCGCGTGCGCGGTAGCCGGGTCGCCATGCACCGTCGTGGTGTGGGCGTGGTATTTCAGGACCATCGTCTGCTGGCTGACCGCAGCGTCGCCGACAACGTCGCGCTGCCATTGTTGCTGCAGGGGTTGCGCCGGTCGGAGATCGTCAAGCGCGTGCGCGCAGTGCTCGATCGGGTCAGCCTCGGTGCCCGGGCTCAGGCCCTGCCTTCGCAGCTGTCTGCCGGTGAGCAGCAGCGGGTCGGCATCGCCCGAGCGATTGTCGGGGAGCCGCCGTTGCTGGGCGCTGACGAGCCGACCGGCAACCTCGATCCGACCCTGTCGGCGGAAATCATGACCCTGTTCGAGTCCCTGCCCGAGCGCGGCACGAGCGTGCTGATCGCCAGCCATGACCTCGCGCTGGTGAAGCGGATGCGCAAGCGCGTACTGGTGCTCAATCAGGGCCGGTTGGTGGATGACATCAACCCTGAGGACCTGGCCGAATGAGCGCGCCGACCAATCCAGCCCCATCGGTCCGTCGCAACCGTCTGGGCACGTGGGTGGACCATCATCTGTACAGCGTGATGGCGAGTCTGGGACGGATGGCGCGCAAACCCTGGTCGACAGCACTGACGATCGGGGTAATGGCGCTGGCGTTGGCCCTGCCATTGGGCTTGTGGACGGCGTTGTCGAACGTCGAACGCTTTGCCGGGGATGTGCAGGAAGCGCGTCAGATCAGCGTGTTTCTGAAGCCAGGTATCCAGCAGGCAGATGCCGGCAACCTTGCCGATGAGCTGCGCGGGCGCGCCGACGTGGCCGCGGTGGAATGGCGCAGCCCCGACCAGGGCCTGACCGAGCTGCGGGGGGTTCCAGGACTTGGTGAAACCATCGCTGCTTTGGATGCCAACCCGCTGCCGCACCTTCTGGTGATCACGCCGACCGGCGACGAAGCCGGGTTGGCTGCTCTGTTGGCAGAGCTTCCGCAGGTCGACCTGGTCCAACACGATGCCGCATGGCGTGATCGCCTGGACGGCTGGTTACGTTTTGGCGGTCGACTGGCTTGGGTGCTGGCGGCAATGCTCGGGCTGGGCGCGCTGCTGGTGGTCGGCAACACGGTGCGGCTGGATATCCAGCAACGCACCGGCGAGATCAGCATCCTGCAGTTGCTGGGTGCGACCGATGGCTTCATTCGCCGTCCGTTCCTGTACCTCGGTCTGGGCTATGGACTGCTCGCCGGAGCGCTCGCGCTGGGGCTGCTAACCGCGGCGGACGCTGCCCTGGGACCGCCGCTGGCCGAGCTGGCGCGTAGTTATGGCAGTGGTTTCTCCCTGCGCGGATTCAGTGCCATCCAAGTGGTCGGGGTGCTTGCCTGCGCAGGTATTCTTGGCTGGCTCGGCGCGTGGCTGGTGACCGGGCACTATCTGCGTCAGACTCGGCCGACCGACACATGACCACTCCCGTCTCCCAACCTATGCCCGACAACCTGCGCCACATGGTGGGCGTTGCGCCGCGTGTGATGGTGGTCGATGGCTCGCGATTGGTGCGGCGTTTGATCGGCGATGTGCTGACGCGCGAGTTGGCCGATGTCCGGATCGTTCCTTGCTCCGGGATTGCCGAAGCCACCGAGGCGCTCGCTCAGGGCCCAGTGGATCTGGTCACCACCTCGCTGTCGCTGCCGGATGGCGATGGCATCGCGCTTGCGCGCGCCGTGCGCGGTGCAGCCGGCCAGAGCTACGTACCGGTGATCGTGGTATCTGCGGATGCGCAGTCGCATCTTGAGTCCCGCCAGTTCACTGAAGATGTCACCGACTATTTCGACAAGGCGCTGGGTCACGCAGCACTGGCAACCTTCATTCGTGGCTATGTACAGCCGCAATCAGTGCCGGGTGCGCGCGTTCTGTACGTCGAGGACAGCCGGGTGGTCGCGGTGGCAACCAAGCGCATGCTGGAGCGACAGCAGCTGGAAGTGACTCACTTTGTCGGTGTCGAGGAGGCGCTCGAATATCTTGAGGAGCATCGCGGCCAGCCCGACCCGGGTACCGACCTGGTGTTGACCGACGTCTACCTCAAGGGTCAGCTGGAAGGCAGCGATCTTCTGGATCGGATCCGCAATGATTTTGGCTACGGCAAGCGGCGGCTGCCGGTGCTGGTGATGACAGGCGATGCGAACGTCGACAACCAGAGTGCGCTGTTGCGCGCGGGTGCCAATGATCTGGTGTTGAAGCCGATCGAGGAACGCCTGCTGGTGACCAAAACGCTGTTCCAGCTGCGGTTGGCAAAGCTGGCCTGATCGCAGCATTCGCTGCAATTCCGGTGTCCGCTGCGGCCGCGCGCCTTGAGCAACACCGAGCTGGCAATGATGTGATGGGCGGAAGGCATGGCAGACGACACCCGGATCAAACTGGAACCCTCATGGCGTGAGCGGGTAGGTGACTACCTGCTGCGGGAGGATATGCAGGCCTTGTCCGCCTTCCTGCGTGAGCGTCAGCTGGCGGGAGCGAAGATCCACCCCCCGGCGCGCGAGATGTTCGCCGCCTTCGACGCCACCCCGTTTGACGCGACCCGGGTGGTCATCCTCGGCCAGGACCCGTACCACGGTGCCGGGCAGGCCCACGGCCTGAGCTTCTCGGTCCGGCCGGGGGTCGCGGTGCCGCCATCGCTGCGCAATATCTACAAGGAACTGGAGCACGACCTCGGTATTGCTGCGCCTTCGCATGGGTGTTTGCTGCCTTGGGCGCATCGTGGCGTGTTGCTGCTCAATGCTGTGTTGAGCGTGGAGGAGGCCAGTGCGGGCGCGCATGTCGGCAAGGGTTGGGAGGGCTTTACCGACCACATCGTGGAGACCCTCAACCGCGAGCGCGAGGGTCTTGTCTTCATGTTGTGGGGCGCCTATGCCCAGAAGAAGGGCGCGATCATCGACCGCAGCCGACACCGGGTGTTGAAGGCACCTCACCCGTCACCACTGTCGGCTCATCGAGGCTTTATCGGTTGCGGCCACTTCTCCGCGGCCAATCAGTACCTTGTGCGGCGTGGCGGCAAGCCGATTGACTGGTCGCTGGCTCAAGTTCCACATCCAATTGACGTTGTTGAACGTATAGATGGCATAGACGAAACAGAAGCAGCATCCCGTTAACAGGACACTGCGAACTTATCTGCCGTTTAGTTGTCATATCCTGTAACTGCTAAAGTGATGGTCATGACCCAGATGAATACTGCCAACGCGCTCGTATCGAATAGCCTGCCGGTCCCCAGCGCGCTGGGATCGTTGGACGCCTATATCGGTGCTGTGCATCGGATCCCGGTGCTGACGGTCGAAGACGAGCAGGCGCTCGCCCGCCGATTCCTTGGCGACGAAGACCTGAATGCCGCCCGGGAACTGGTGCATGCGCATCTACGCTTCGTCGTGCACGTGGCCCGCGGCTACAACGGCTACGGCCTGCCGCTGGGTGATCTGATCCAGGAAGGCAATATCGGCCTGATGAAGGCGGTTAAACGCTTCGACCCGGATCAGGGCGTGCGTCTGGTCAGTTTCGCAGTGCATTGGATCCGTGCCGAGATGCACGAGTTCATCCTCAAGAACTGGCGGATCGTCAAGGTCGCGACCACCAAGGCGCAGCGCAAGCTGTTCTTCAACCTGCGTCGCAGCAAGAAGCGTCTGGGTTGGATGAACGCCGAGGAAGTGCGCGTCGTTGCAGCGGACCTGAACGTGTCCGAGCGTGAAGTGTTGGAGATGGAGTCGCGTCTTTCCGGTCGCGACATCGGCTTCGACGCCCCTGAAGGCGACGATGATGACCGCGCTCCACCATCCCCGATTGCCTACCTGCGGACCCACGACGAAGATCCCTCGCAGATGTACGAGCGCGAGAATCAGGAAGAGCACCAGGTTGGTCTCCTCCACGAGGGCTTGGCACAGCTGGACGAGCGTTCCCGCGACATCGTCGCCCGCCGCTGGCTGGGCAATGAAAACAAGGTGACCCTGCAGGAGCTGGCCGACGAGTACGGCGTCTCCGCCGAGCGCATCCGCCAGATCGAAGCCAATGCGTTGAAGAAGATGCGGGTGCTGTTCGCCGCGTAAGCGTTCGGAACGTACATCGTCAATTCGCGATCTGCCACGGCCCGGGAAACCGGGCCGTTCGCATGTGCGTCCTGAAATGGCCGGGGACCCCGAGCGCCATGCGTTAGGCTCGGGACTGACCTTTCTGGAGCAAACCATGGCGATGATTTCCGACGAACGACGGATCGCGCTGCTGATTGACGCAGACAACGCGCCGGCGGCAAAAATCGACGTGGTCCTCGCGGAGGTCGCCCGCCACGGCGCGGCCAACGTCCGTCGCGCTTACGGAAACTGGAAGAGTCCGCACTTGAAGAGCTGGGAAGCCTGCCTGCACGAGTACGCCATCCGGCCAATCCAGCAATTCGCCTACTCGCTTGGCAAGAACGCGTCCGACATGGCGATGGTGATCGATGCGATGGACCTGCTCTACGCGGGCAATCTGGACGGTTTCGCGATCGTATCTTCAGACGCTGATTTCACCCCGCTGGTGATGCGGCTGTTGACCGATGGGGTGAAGGTGTACGGGTTCGGCGAGAAAAAGACGCCGCTGCCGTTCGTCAACGCGTGTTCGATATTCACGTATGTGGAAGCGCTTGGGCAGCAGGACGAACAGGACGATGACGACGGCGAGCATCCGGTAGCCGTTCGCAAAGGGCGCGCGGAGCTGCGTCAGGACACCCGACTGGTGCAGATGTTGCGCAGCGCGGTCAGTGCCGTGGCCGGCGACGATGGCTGGGCACACCTGGGTCCGGTGGGCAGTCAGATCAATAACCAGGCGTCCTTTGACCCGCGCAACTATGGGTATTCAAAGCTGAGCGATGTGGTGTCGGCGACAGGCCTGTTCGAGGTAAAGAAGGAAGGCCTGACCCTGTACGTGCGGATGCTGCCGAGCCGCTCCAGCGGTAGCAAGACGGGCGGTGCTTAAAGTTGAGCGTGGATCTCAGTAGAGATCAACCGGGTCCACATCCAACGACCAGCGCACCTTGCGTGCTTCCGGGCAGCTCCGGATCACTGGCAATGCGGTCTGCAGCACACCGTGCAGGTGGCCGCGTGCGGTGCCCAGCAGCAGCAGTTGGCTGCGCTGATAGCCGGCACGGCGCGGCATGGGAGCGGGCAGTGGGCCGCTGAGCTCCAGTGGCGTGGAGTCCGCGCGGATGTCCCGATCCGCATCCTCGACGGCACGCCGAACCACCAGCAGGAACCCGTCGGCCAGCTCGACCCGCTTGGCTTCGGCACGGAACATCGCCAAATGCGCGAACGGTGGAAAGACGGCGGCCTCGCGCTGCTCCAGCTCGACTGCTGCAAAGGCGGCATAGCCCCCACTCAGCAAGTTGTCGAGCAGCGGGTGCTCGGGGTGATGGGTTTGCAGTACCACCTGGCCGGCGCGGTCGGCCCGCCCGGCCCGTCCGGATACTTGGATCAACAACTGGGCCAGCTTCTCGGGTGCGCGGAAATCAGCACTGAACAGTCCCTCGTCGATACCGACGACGGCGACCAGGGTCAGATTGGGCAGGTCGTGGCCCTTGGCCAGCATCTGGGTGCCGACCAGGATGCCGCGGGTATCGCCAAACTGCTCCAGGTGCGTCTGCAGGGCGTCGCGACGGCTGGTGGTGCCCCGGTCAATCCGCAGCACCGGGACGTCAGGGAAGCGCTCGCGCAGCAGCTCCTCGATCCTTTCGGTACCCGCCCCCTGCGACTGCAGCGCGAGTCCGCCACAGTCCGGGCAGGCATTCGGCGCTGGCCGCCGCGCGCCGCAGTGGTGGCACTGCAATCGGCGGCCACCGGCATGCACGGTCATCGCTGCATCGCAGTGACGGCATTGCGCGCTCCAACCGCAGTCGTGGCATAGCAGTACCGGTGCGTAGCCTCGCCGGTTCTTGAACACCAGCACTTGGCCATCAGCGGCCAGTGCAGCGGCGACCGCTTCGAGCAGCTCCGGTGACAGACCCGCCTGCAGTGGGCGCTTGCGCACGTCCAGCACCCTCACCGTGGGCGGACGGGCGTTGCCAGCGCGCTGGGCCAGGCGAAGATGTCCATAGCGCTCTGATAGCGCATTGCGCAGCGACTCCAGCGATGGGGTCGCACTGCCCAGAACAATCGGCACGTTCAACGCCCGGGCGCGTACCAGCGCGAAATCACGGGCGTGGTAGCGGATGCCATCCAGCTGTTTGAAGCTGCCGTCATGCTCTTCGTCGACAATGATCAGCCCGGCGGCAGGCAGTGGCAGGAACACCGCAGACCGAGTGCCCACCACGACGCGAGCCTCCCCCCGCAGGCACGCCGCCCATGTACGAGTGCGCTCGCCATCCGACAGTCCCGAGTGCAGGGCGTGCACAGGCACGCCGAGGCGCGCGCGGAACCGCGCCAACAGCTGTGGCGTCAGGCCGATCTCCGGGACCAGCACCAGCGCCTGTTTGCCGCGTGCCAGGCAGTCGCTGATCGCGTGCAGATACACCTCGGTCTTGCCGCTGCCGGTCACGCCATCGAGCAGGAACGGGGCGAAGCCGTCCCGGTGCGCAAGGATCGCGTCCACCGCGTTCTGTTGTTCTGGGTTGAGCTGTGGGCCGGCACTTGGGGCCGGAGCTGCTTGGGACGGCGATATCGCGATGCGTTCTGCCAGGCCACGTTGTGCCAGCGTCCGCGCCGCAGCGCGCCAGACGCTTGCGTCCTGGACTGTCTCATCCTCATCCGGGGCGGCCGCATCCAGCTGCTCCTCATCTATCGGACCGCGCTGCAGGCGCAGGGCAAGCAGTCGCGGCCGGCCGGGCCGCATGCCATCCATCGCCGTGTGGCCGGCCTCGGTGAGCTTCCAGGCCCATCCGTTGGTGTCGGGTAGGGGATCGCCACGACGCAGTGGACCGGGCAAGGCAGCGGCAAACACCTCGCCGAGCGGTGCGTGTGTGTAGCGCGCCAGCCATTGCAGTGAAGCGAGTAGCTCGCCGGCAAACAGCGGTTCCGCATCCAGTACTGCCAGCGCCGGCTTGAGTGTGTTGGCATCGGCTTCAGCATCGTCGGGCAGGGCGGCCACCACGCCAACAAGCTCGCGCGCCCCGAAAGGCACCCGAACCCTGCTACCGATCTTGCCCTCGGGCTCACCTGCGGGGGCCAGATAGTCAAACAGGCGTGGCAGCGGAACCGGGACGGCGACGCGTAGAAAACGCGACTGGTGGGCGGAATCGGACATCGGAACAGTCTATCGGTCGCTAGGGGATCGGCGCTTTGTGGGCAAGTGGCAGTTGCAGCCCATTGTTGCCCCGGCGATCACGAAGTGGGCGCAAGTGCCCGTTTTTGCAGGGGATTGATCGTTATCCACATATCCTGTGGATAAGTCTGTGCATGGATGCTTGGCAACAGTGCGTGAAGCCGCCGCCACAAGCCCCCGGCTTGTGTTGGTCAAAAAAGTGCCAATCGGTAAAAAGATCTATGAATCAATGAGTTGGGCGTGAAACATTGCAATCACACCACCGGGTGTGGCAGCCAATTGACACTCATGAGGGTTCACGGAGCTGCTGTGTACAACCGTTTTGGAGCGCAGCCCGCAGCCCGCTTTGTTCACCGGTGGTTTATCCAATTGTCAAGCGAGCGGGGAGCGCCTCAGGATCGCTATCATTGGCCCATGCCGAGGCTATTTCGATGATCCACCCCAGCGCTGTGCCCGAGACCGGCGCGGGTACACCCACAAGCCGGCTCGGCGGGCGACCTCCCGCCGCATTGACGGCGTTTTTGCGTGGCGTTGAGCGGCGCGGAGCCGTCATGGCCGAGCTCCACTGCGGCGATGCGGTCGCCGGTGATGCGGCGCTGGCGGACGCGATGCTCGAGTTCCGGCATTCCGCGGGTGGCACAGTGATGGACGACTGGCCGCGGAGGTTCTGGGCGTTGCTGCTGGCTCAGCCCGCGCTGAAGACCCGAACGCCGGTCGCCATCGCGGTGGATGCGACTGATCGCCTGGGCGAACTGGGTAGTGGGCCGCGAGCGGCATTATTGTTGCGTCTGGCCGCCGGGCTGGACGAAGCAGGTGCAGCGGCCGTGCTCGGAGTGCGCACGCCGACCTACCGCTTGGCTCTGCAGCGCAGCTTGCCGCACCAGGCCGATGGGCGCGCAGACCCGCGCGCTTGGGAGAGCTTGCGCGAGCAGGTCCATCGCCGCATCAAAACCTTGCCTGACGCACGACTGCAGCGTCTCGGTGAGGCCCGCAAGGCAGCCCTGCGCAGCCCCGGGCCCACCCCTGTCACGACCGCGAACCCCTTTTCGGCGCACTCGAACCGGGCTCGTCCGGCATGGCTGATGCCGTTGTTGTGGACTTTTCTCGTCATCTGCGTCTTGGCGATGGCGGCGACATTTCTTCCGCAGGTCCGGCAATGGATGACCGGCGCCGGACCGGCTGCCATCAGTACGGCAGCGCTGGCCGAGAAAGCCCCAGCGTCGCGCTACGACGCTGAGACGGCTGCCGTCCTGCACCGGGACTTTGAGTTGCTGGCCGACCCACACGGCGTTGCAATGGCGACGGATCTACCGTTCCACGCGTGGCTTTCCGCGCGCGGCGTCGAGCTGCAGGCCGAGCCGGGCGATGATGCAGCGCCGACCGCCGAGCCTCTGCTCGAGCGCGCCATTGGTGAGACCTCCGATGAACACGAGTAGCCGTTATCGTTGGTGGGTCGCGTGCTTGCTGGCGGTCGCCGCGGTTGCACAAGCCGGCAGCGCACCACTTGATGGGCTCGCCGAACTGCTTCCGCGGATGCAGCCCGCGATGCGTGCCGAACTGCAGTTGCGTGCGGCGCAGTGGGCCGGGTGGAGTGGTACGCAGCGTGAGTCGTTCCAGCAGCGTTTACACGCATGGGACGAACTGACCCGAGCTGAGCGCGGCGCAACCCGCGAGGGCTACCTCGCGTGGAAAATGCTTCCGGCCAGCGAGCGGGCGCTTGTCGCTGACGCTGCAAGGGTCTTCGAGTCACTGCCGTCATCGCAGCAACACGAATTGCGCGAAGCCTTTGATGCCCTCGATGGCAGCGAGCGTCGAGGCTGGCTGCTTGGGCCGGCGCTCGGCGGGGACTATCCGGCCCTTCAGCCCTTGCTGGCTCAGCTGCCCGGTGAAGAGCACGCGCCTTTGTTGAAGGTCTTGCGTGCGATGACTCCTTCCCAGCGGAGCGATCTGGCGGTGCTGGTACAGCGCAGCGCGCCGCAGGATCGCGCGCAGATGCGGACCGAGCTGGCGGCACTGGAGCCGGGCGCAATCAGCGACTGGTTGTGGGATCGACTGGACCGCTGAGACAGCGCCAGCGACCGAGTTCATTACATGTCTCCAATCCCCCCTGATCCCGACGCGATCCCGGTTGCGGCACTGCCGTCATCACGGTTCAGCACCGAAATCCGCCGCACCGGTCTGCTGGCCGGACCGCTGGTCCTCGGCCACGTATCCACTGGACTGATCGGTTTCGTGGACGCCGTCATTGCCGGCCACCATGGCACGGCGACGTTGGCGGCGGTGTCGGTGGGCACCGCGCTGTTCTGGCTGCCGATGATGGTGCCGATGGGAACCCTGATGTCGCTGCCGCCGGCGGTATCGCAACTGGACGGCAGCGGCCGGCGCGCCGAGATCGGAGCCCTGTTCCGTCAGGCCCTGTGGTTGTCTCTGGCATTGGGGCTGGCGCTGTTTGTCTTTCTCAGCGCGGCCGGTATGGCGCTCGAGCCGATGGGTATCGCGCCGGACATCCGTGAGGGCGCGCGTGACTTCATCGACGGGATCCGCTGGGGCGTGCCAGCCCTGACGTTCTACCTGTGCATGCGCTACCTGTGCGATGGCCTGCACTGGACCCTGCCGACGATGCTGTTCGGGTTTGGTGGGTTGCTGCTGCTGGTGCCCATGGGCTTTGCGCTGACCTACGGCGTGCCCGGAATAGCCGGACGGGGTGCTGGCGGACTGGGTCTGGCTTCGGCGGCGATGATGTGGATGCAGGCGCTGGCGTTTCTGCTGTACCTGCGCCGCGCGCGTCGCTTTGCAGACCTGCAGCTGTTCGCCCGCTGGGACGGCCCGCAATGGCCGCCGATTGCCGGCCTGCTGCGGACTGGCTTGCCGATCGGCGTGACGGTGACGATGGAGGGCGGTCTGTTCATCACGACGGCTCTGCTGATCGGTCGGCTGGGCGAGGTGCCGGCGGCGGCTCACCAGATCGCGATCAATGTGGCCAGTCTTTGTTACATGATTCCTCTGGGTCTGGCTGAGGCGACCACCGTGCGGATCGGGCACGCCGTTGGCCGGGGTGATCCGGTCGCGGTGCGGCGCGCGGCCTGGGCGGGCTTCATCATCGTGCTGGGCACTCAGGCGCTGTCGGGCCTGGCATTGCTGCTGGGTAACGAGGTGGTAGTGGGCTTCTACACCGGAGATGCTCAGGTCGCTGCGTTGGCAGCGGCACTGTTGCTGTACGCAGCCGCATTCCAGTTTCCTGACGGTATCCAGGTCATTGCCGCCGGCGCGTTGCGCGGTCTGCGCGATACCCGGGTACCGATGCTGATTGCCGCTTTTGCCTACTGGGGTGTGGGTATGCCGCTCGGCGCCGTGCTGGGATTGGGCGCTGGTGGCTTCACTCCGGCCATGGGCCCGCGTGGCATGTGGCTGGGTCTTATTGGTGGACTGTCTGTCGCGGCGGTGCTGATGGGGCTGCGATTCTGGCACTCCAGCCGGGACCGTCAGCTGCAAACGCTGCTGTATGCACCCCAGCCAGCCCAAAGGGTGACCAATGGTGGATGAATCGAGCGGCGTCAGCGGTTACGCTCGCGGCAACGTCATGGAGTGTCAGCAATGAATCAGGTTCAGCGTCGCGGCCCGATCGCGCGTTTTTTCATCGGATTGTGGGATGCGATGAACTTCACCCGCCGGTTGATCTTCAACCTGGTGTTTTTCACCTTGCTGTTCATCATTCTGGTGGCCATCGGCAGTGGTGATCGCGCCGCTCCGTTGCTGGAGCGCACCACGCTGGTGATCGCACCCCAGGGCAACCTGGTGGAGCAGTTCAGCGCCGACCAGGCGACTCGCGCTTTTTTGAAGGCGATGGGCTCCAAAGGCGGCGAAATTCAGCTGCGCGATGTGATTCGTGCTTTGGACAAAGCGGTCGATGACAAGCGCATCGAGCGGGTCGTGTTGCAGCTCGACCAGCTCAACGGCGGCGGGTTTGCATCGCGTCGCGAAATCGCCGCGGCGGTTGCGCGGGTGCGCGCCAGCGACAAAGAGGTGATTGCCTTCACCGAGGGCATGAGCCAGTCCAACTATCTGATCGCCGCAGAGGCCGATGAGCTCTACCTCGACCCGATGGGTGGCCTGATGTTGGAAGGGCTGGGCCGTTACCGTCAGTACTACCGCGAAGGTCTGCAGGACAAGCTCGGCGTTGATGTGCACCTGTTCAAGGTCGGCGAGTTCAAGTCGGCGGCCGAGCCGTATGTGCTGGACGCGGCCTCGCCGGAGTCCAAGGAAGCCGACCTGTATTGGATGAACGATCTCTGGCAGCGTTTCCTGGCCGATGTTGGCAGTGCACGCAAGCTGGATCCGGCGGTGCTGTCGGCTGACATCGACCAGCTTCCCGCGGGCATCGCGGCGGTCAAGGGCGACCTCGCCCAGTACGCCCTGCAGCACAAGCTGGTCGATGGTCTGAAGACCCGCGAGGAAGTGCAGATGGAGCTGCTGGAGCGCGGCGTGGCCGATTCGGAGGCCGAAGGCGGTTTCCGCCGGGTATCGCTGGACGGCTATCTCACCCACCTCGATACCGCAGGCAAGCTCGCGCCCGACCGTCGTCCGCAGGTGGCCGTTGTGGTCGCCGCCGGCGCCATCAGCGGGGGCGATCAGCCGCCGGGCACGATCGGTGGCGACTCGACCTCGGCGCTGCTGCGCCAGGCGCGCGACGATGACAAGGTCAAAGCGGTCGTGCTGCGGGTGAACTCGCCGGGTGGCGAAGTGTTTGCCTCCGAGCAGATCCGCCGCGAGGTGGTGGCCCTTCAGGAGTCTGGCAAGCCGGTGGTGGTGTCGATGGGCGATCTGGCCGCCTCCGGTGGTTACTGGATCAGCATGAACGCCGACCGTATCTATGCCGACGCATCCACCATCAGTGGCTCGATCGGCATCTTTGGGTTGATCCCGACCATCCCGCGCGCACTGGAGAAGATCGGTGTGCACACCGACGGCGTCGGTACGACCCCGCTCGCCGGTGCGTTCGATATCAGCCGCCCGCTGGATCCTGCCGTGGGGCAGGTCATTCAATCGGTAATCGACAAGGGCTATCGCGATTTCATCGGCAAGGTAGCCGATGCGCGCGGCAAGTCGATCGACGCGGTGGACGAGATCGCCCGTGGTCGCGTGTGGAGCGGATCGCAGGCCAAGGACCGTGGACTGGTCGACGAGTTGGGTGACATGAAGGCCGCGATTGCCGACGTGGCGAAGCGCGTTGAGTTGGGTGAAGGCGAGTACGCGGTAACCTACGTGGAGAAGACGGGCACGCCGTTTGAGCAGTGGTTCGGTGGTTTTGCTGAAAGCCGCCTGGGCAGCCTGTGGCTGCGCGACTCCGACTTCGCCCGTGGCCTGATGGCGCGCGCGCTGCCGGGCACCCAAGCTGATCTGAAGCTGCTGGAGGACTCCATTACGCCGACTGCTGGCGTGCCAGTGAAGGCGCTCGCTTACTGCTTCTGCGAACTCGACTAGTCGAGCGTTCACCGGTCGCCGGGCAAACGGCGGCCGGGCAGGCGCCTGACGGTAGCCCCGGTGAGGCCCCGAAGTCGACGTGACCCTCTCACCTATGCGGGCAGCCACCCTGGGAGGCAACACCATGACCGCTTCAGCACTTTTTAATCTCGCCGGCAAGACCGCCGTCGTCAGTGGGGGAGGTAACGGCATCGGCCGCGCCTGCTGCCTGATGCTGGCCGACCACGGCGCCAATGTCGTGGTGGCCGACCGCGATGCCGAGGCGGCCAAGGCTGTCGCAGCCGCGATCATCGAGCGTGGTGGGCGCGCGCTCGCGGTGACCTGCGACGTGCTCCAGGACGCGGCCCTGGTCGAACTGGTCGACAAGACCGTCGCGGAGTTTGGTGGCCTGCACATTCTGGTCAACAACGTCGGCGGCGGTGGGGCGGGGCGCGAATCGCCGGATCAGCTCAGCGTCGAGCAGTTCGCCCATGTCTTCCAGCTCAACGTGTTCAGCATGTGGCGGCTGTCGCAGCTGTGTGCGCCCCACATGCGCGCCGGTGGCTACGGCTCGATGATCAACATCACTTCGATGGCATCGATCAATACCAGTCCGGCGATCAGCGCGTATGCGTCGTCGAAGGCGGCGATCAACCACATGACCGCCAACCTTGCGTTCGATTACGGCCCACTGATCCGGGTCAATGCGGTGGGTCCCGGCGCGGTGCGAACTGATGCGCTGGCCAGCGTGCTGACCCCAGAGATCGAAGTGAAGATGCTCGAGCACACGCCGCTTCGGCGCTTGGGTGAGCCCGACGACATCGCCGGCGCCGTGCTGTATTTCGCCGCGCCGGTGTCGGCGTGGGTCAGTGGCCAGACGCTGTTCGTCAATGGTGGGGGCGTGCAGACGCTGGATTGACTGCACTGCGCAGTGATCGACGCTCGATCAGCCGCCCGCGTCCTCGATTGCCTGCCGCTGCGCTTCTGCAGCCTCGTGGGTAGCCGCCTCGACCGCTTTGGCCCGGTCCAACGGCTCATGGATCGCGCGAGCCGCAGCGCTCTGTCCAACGGCCTTGGGCTCCGGCGGCTGCGCCGGATCCGGTGCGGCCGGCTTGTTGCAAGCGGCCAGCGCCAGCAGCGCACTGCAAAGCGAAAACACAATGATCGGTTTGACGTGCATGACGGGGCTCTCCTGTGGGCTCGGCGTTATGCTAACGCGCCGGGTCGAGCGTCGCTGATCGCGACCACAGGAGCAGACATGGATCCCAAACGTTGGCGTCTTGATGGGCAGCTGGCACTGGTCACCGGCGGCAGCGCCGGCATTGGTCGCGCGATCGCGAGCGAATTGCTGGGCCTGGGCGCTGATGTACTGCTGGTCGCCCGCAACGCTGACGCGCTGGACGATGCGCGCAGCGAGCTGCTGGAGGACTTTCCCGAGCGTGACGTGCAGGTGTTCGCCGCCGACGTCGGCATCGACGAGCAGCGTCGCGAACTGCTCGAGTGGGTCGAAGACGAGGGAGGTGGCGGCCTGCATATTCTGGTCAACAACGCCGGCGCGAACGTCAGCCGTCCGGCCGCCGATTACGACGATGAGCAGTGGCGCGAGATCTTCGAAGTCAACGTGTTCGCCGCCTTCGAGCTATCGCGGCATCTGCACCCAATGCTGACCCGCCACGCGGCGTCCAGCATCGTCAACGTAGGCAGCGTATCCGGCCTGACCCATGTGCGTACTGGCGCGCCCTACGGCATGAGCAAGGCGGCGATGCACCAGATGACCCGCAACCTGGCAGTGGAGTGGGCTGAAGACGGTATCCGGGTCAACGCGGTGGCGCCGTGGTACATCCGCACGCGACGCACGTCGGGCGCGCTGGCAGATCCCGACTATCTGGACGAGGTGCTGGAGCGCACGCCGCTCGGCCGCATCGGCGAGCCGGAGGAAGTCGCCGGCGCCGTCGCGTTCCTGTGCCTGCCTGCGGCCAGTTATGTGACGGGCGAGTGCATCGCGGTGGACGGCGGTTTCCTGCGCTACGGGTTTTAGTAGCCCTCAGCCACTCACTGGCAGATTCAAGGTTTCCTTGACCTCTTCCATGACGATGTAGCTCTTGGAGTCGCGCACGTGCGGCATCGTCAGCAACGTGTTGCCCAGCAGCTTCCGGTATGAGGCCATCTCGTAGATCCGCGCGTCCTGCTGGAGCACGCGCAATATCTTGCGGTCGATTTTGTCCAGTTCTCGCGGATGTGCGGGCATCGGCTTCCCGTCCTGACGGTGAATGCCAGTGATTCTGACTGTGCATCATTAAAAATACAGGAAACATGGCTGACGATTCGTTCCTATACTTCCCGTCTGAGTTCCCGCGACGGTTCGCGGAGACGACACCGGGTGAGCGATCGAGATGCGGGTACTGGTACTGGGAAGTGGCGTAATTGGGACCTGCAGCGCGTGGTACCTCGCGCAGGCGGGTTTTGAAGTCACCGTGATCGATCGGCAGTTGGCCCCGGCGCAGGAGACGAGTTTCGCGAACGCTGGGCAGATTTCGCCCGGATATGCCTCGCCGTGGGCCGCGCCGGGCATTCCGCTGAAGGCGTTCAAATGGCTGTTTTCACGCCACTCGCCGCTGGCGATCAAGCCCGATCTTGACCCGCGACAGTACCAGTGGATGCTGCAGATGCTGCGCAACTGCACCGCCGATCGCTATGCGATCAACAAGGCGCGCATGGTGCGACTGTCCGAGTACAGCCGCGACTGTCTCGACGAACTGCGTGCCGCGACCGGTCTCGAATACGAAGGTCGCCAACTGGGTACCGTGCAGCTGTTCCGCAAGCAGGCGCAACTCGACGATGCCGGCAAGGATATCGCGGTGCTGAAGGAGTACGGCGTGCCGTACGAGCTGCTTGATCGGGCCGGCATCGCCCGGGCCGAGCCAGCGCTGGCCGGTGTTGTCGACTCGCTGGCCGGCGCGCTGCGCCTGCCCCATGACGAGACCGGCGACTGTGAGCTGTTCACCCGCCGACTGGCGAAAATGGCGCAGGACGCAGGGGTGGAGTTCCGCTTCGGGGCGACGGTCGACTACCTTGAATCCTCCGGCGGGCGTGTCACCGGGGTAAGTATCGATGGGCTCATCGAACGCGCCGATCGCTACGTGCTGGCATTGGGCAGCTATTCCCCGCGGCTGCTGGCGCCCCTGGGCGTCTATCTGCCGGTGTATCCGCTGAAGGGTTACTCGCTCACGCTGCCGATCACTAACCCGGCCATGGCCCCGATGTCGACCATCCTCGACGAAAGCTACAAGGTTGCCATCACGCGCTTTGACGAGCGGATCCGGGTCGGCGGCATGGCGGAAATCGCCGGCTTCGACCTGTCGCTCAACCCGCGCCGCCGGCAGACTCTTGAGAAGGTGGTGAACGATCTCTATCCGCATGGCGGGGATCTGGCCCGGGCGGAATTCTGGACTGGACTACGACCGGCCACGCCGGATGGCACGCCGGTGGTGGGTGCCAGCGGCCTCGACAATCTCTACCTCAATACCGGCCACGGCACCCTCGGCTGGACGATGGCCTGCGGATCGGGGCGATATCTTGCCGACTTGATCTCCGGCCAAATGCCGAAAATCAGTAGCGAGGGGTTGGACATCTCGCGCTACCGCCCGGGCCGCCCGTTGCGGGCAGGAGGCGACGCCTGATGCGTCCGTCACGTGCTCTGATCGACTTGGAGGCGCTGCGCCACAACTACCGCTTGGCGCGGGAGCTGGGTGGACACAAGGCGCTTGCGGTTATCAAGGCCGATGCCTACGGTCACGGCGCGGTGCGCTGCGCACGCGCGCTGGAGCCTGAAGCTGACGGCTTCGGCGTGGCGTGCATCGAGGAGGCATTGGAACTGCGCGAAGCGGGCATCCGGGCGCCGATCCTGCTGTTGGAGGGCTTCTTCGAGGCCGACGAACTGGCGCTAATTGATCGCCACGACCTGTGGTGCGTAGTCCAGGCGCCGTGGCAGATTGACGCTATCGAACGCGCGCGCTTGGCTCGTCCCTTGACGGTGTGGCTGAAGCTGGATTCGGGGATGCACCGGCTGGGTCTCTCGCCGCAAGAGTACCGCGCGTGCCTGCACCGTCTGCAGGCGATGCCTCAGGTGGGTGACGTAGTGGCGATGACCCATTTCGCCCGCGCCGACGAGCTCGACAGCACGCATACGCGCGAGCAGCACATCCTCTTTCAACAGGTTATCGACGGTCAGGGAGTCGGAGGCAGCGAGTTGCTGGCCAGCGTGGCCAATTCCCCGGCATTGCTGGGCTGGCCAGACACCCCGGCGCAATGGGCACGTCCAGGCTTGATGCTTTACGGTGCCACGCCGTTTGCGATGCCACACCCGGTTGCGGATCAGCTGCGGCCGGTGATGACGCTTGAATCGCAGGTGATTGCCGTGCGTGAACTGGCGGCTGGCGAGCCGGTTGGCTACGGCGCCCGCTTCGTCACCGAACGACCAACTCGGGTCGGTGTGGTTGCCATCGGCTATGCGGACGGTTATCCGCAGTTCGCGCCCAACGGCACCCCAATCCTGATCGACGGTCAACGCAGCAAGGTCATCGGGCGGGTGTCGATGGACATGCTGACGGTCGACTTGGGCGGTCACCCCGACGCCGGCATGGGCAGCCGTGTGGAGTTGTGGGGCAATCACATACGAGCGAGCGAGCTCACCGAATTGTGTGCCACCAGTCCGTACCGGTTGCTGTGTGGTTTGAAGCGGGTGCCACGGGTTTATAGCGGCGACTGAAGTCCTTGTGCGGGCACCCCTGCCGCAGCCGCTCCGAACCTCGACTCAACCGCCCCCTGCACAACTGCTGGCTTGGAGGATTGCTTCAATCCGCGTTACTTCGGCGCGGGTAGCGGCTGGATCCGGCGCGCGGCCGAACACCAGCATCGCCTGGGTGTCATTCTTAAATTGTCGCCACTGTGCACACAGCGCCTCCTGTGGGACTGCGGTGCAAGTGTCGACGACGTATTCGCAGGCGGATGCACTTCCGCCGCCTGCGCTTCCGTCCAGACCCGACACGAGCAGCGGCGCGCAGCGGCGGGTCGGAACCGGGTTGTCGGTGAAGTGGTCCTTGCGCTCCCAGGTGCGGCAGGTGAAGAGCGGGGGTGGAGAGTCGAGCGGCGCAGCAGACGCGCTATCACCGCCAGCCTCCTGTTTTGCATGCGCTGTGTCGCCAGCGTGCTTCGCAGCGCTGGCATCCGCTTTGCCCTTGGCAGCTGACGCCGCGCTCAGCGCCGGAACCTGTGGGGTGATCACGGGCGGTGGCGGGGCACTCGGGCGAACGGTCTCCATCACCCGGCGCTCCTGCTCGCTGCCCTTCGCGCAGGGGACGTCATTCTGGATGCTGAGTGCCCCGCTGGCATCGGTGCAGCGGTAGATGACGACCGAGCTCTGCGCCAGCGACGTGGACGGCGCGGCGGACAGGAGCAGCAGCAACAGCGGAAGAACGCGGATCATGGATGGCACTCATTGGCGAGACGGTCGTCTATCGTGCGCTTCTCGCTGTCGATCTGGCGGCGCTCGCTCTGCAATGCGCTGTTGTAACGGCGCGTCAGTGACGAGCGTCGGTCACGGAGGTCGTCGCATACCTCGGCTTGTGGGATGTGCACGCAGGTGTCACGGATCCACGTGCCCGGGCCCTGCACGATGCCAGCTGCAGGCAGGCGGTCCGGAATACCTGGTTGGCTGCGGGTCGGTTTTGGTGACGGTCGACCGACGCTGTCGAACATGAAACCAGAGCGATCAACGCGTGGCTGAGGACTGGGAGCCGGGACGTAGGGATAGTGAGCAGCAGGGCGCACCGGCGGCGCCGGATAGCGGCCAGGATGGTGTCCGTAGCCGGGTCCGACGGGGACCGGGTAATAGCCCAATGTCCACAGTGGTACCCAGCGAAAATTGCCATCTGCAGAGTCGCTGGTGTACTGCTCGCCGTCTGGCGTGGTGCAGCGATAGATCGGTGGTGGCGGTGCGTGCATCGAACGAGCAAAAGGCGCGGGCGCGGCCTCGCGTACGGGTATCGCCGAGGGTGCTGATGGGGGTGCGCTGGCTGGCCGCGGCGGCGGGTCCTGCGGGCGCTGCATAGCGACCGTCTTTTGCTCCTCACCCGGCAGGCAAGGCGTATCGCGCAGGCTCAACTGTCCGCGCGCGTCGGTGCAGCGATAGATGGTTATCTGGCCGTCACCGGCCGGGTTTGCGTGAGCGGCCAGCGGGAAGCCCAAGCAAAGCACCAGCAGGCCCAACCTCGGGTGGAGCGGACGATCATTCATAGCCTCATCGTGCCCGTCTGTGGGCAGATGCGGAAGCGGACGACATGGGCACCGTTCATGCGCGTAGCACCAAGCCGGTAAGCGCATCACGGATAGTGCTAGGCGTGGAGCGGCCACCCACCTCGCCGCTGACGACCGTGTCGATCCGCACCAGCAGCGAAGGATCGAGATCTGCGCGAATAGTCGGCGCACGCTGACCGGAAAGGTTGGCGCTGGTGGATACGAGTGCGCCGCCGAAGGCCTCGCACAGGGCAACGACGGTGGGGTGTGCACTTAAGCGAACCGCGACGCTGGTGTGTTTGCCGGTAATCGTCGCTGGAACCTGCATCGCCGCCGGCACCACCCACGTACGAGGGCCGGGCCAACTGGTCAGAACGGCGTTACGGCGCTCCACTGGCAATGCGCTCCAGTCGATCAAGCCGTCCAGTTGCGCCAGAGCACCGGCAATCAAGATCAGGCCCTTCTCAACCGGGCGCTGCTTGATTTGCAGCAGACGCCGAACGGCGTCGTCATTAAAGGGATCACATCCCAGACCCCACACTGCTTCGGTGGGGTAGGCGATGACGCCACCCTCGCGCAACACGCGTGCGGTGGCGCACAGATCAGGTGAGTCAAAAGCGGAAGGGGCCGGCATGTCTCAAAGCATAGTCCGGCCCGCGCGATCCGGCGATTACGCCGGACCGATGGCTATTCCGCTGTGCTGTCGGTGGCCGCTTTTTCTACGACCTTCTTCGCCGCAACTTTCTTGACGGCCTTCTTCACGACCTTTTTCGCTGCCTTCTTCGCAACTTTCTTGACCGCCTTCTTTGCTGGCGCCTTGGCTGCCGTCTTCTTCGCAGCAGCTTTCTTGGCCGGTGCCTTCTTGGCGGCTTTCTTGCCAAAGCCCTTGCGCATCGGTTTGCCGGTTTCCTCCATCAGCTGGATGACTTCTTCCAGCGTCAGCGAGGCGGGCTCGCGATCCTTGGGGATCTTGCCATTGAGCTTGCCGTCACTCAGGTACGGGCCGTAGCGACCGTTCAGCACCTGAATTTCGCTGCCCTCAAATTCCTTGATGATCCGATTGCGCGCGATCTCTTCCTTTTCCTCGATCAGGAACACCGCGCGGGCGAGGTCAAGCTTGTACGGGTCGTCCTCTTTCTTCAACGATGCATAGGTCGCGCCGCGCTTGGCAAATGGACCGAAGCGGCCGATACCGACGCTGACGTCCTCATCCTTGTCCTGGCCCAGATGGCGCGGCATCAGGAACAGCTCCAGCGCGTCCTCCAGACTGATGGTGTGCATGCTCTGGCCCGGTCGCAGCGAGGCAAACTTCGGCTTGTCCTCGGCGTCCTCGGCCGTGCTGCCGATCGCGGCATACGGCCCGTACCGGCCGAGTCGTACGCTGACCGGCTTGCCGGTCTTCGGATCGGTACCCAGTTCGCGTGCGCCGGTGGCCTGGCTGCGATCCACCGACTCCATCTTGTCGTCGACCATTTCCTTGAACGGCGTCCAGAACCGCTCCATCAGCGGCACCCAGTCCTGCTCACCGCGCGAGACCGCGTCCAGCTCGTCCTCAAGCTTCGCCGTGAAGTCGTAATCCACGTAGCGGGTGAAGTGCCCGGACAGGAAGTTGCTGACCGCTCGGCCGACGTCGCTGGGGCGGAAGCGGCGGCTCTCCAGCTCGACGTACTGGCGGAACAGCAGGGTCGCAATGATCGATGCGTAGGTGGAGGGCCGGCCGATGCCGTACTCCTCTAGCGTCTTTACCAACGATGCCTCCGAAAAGCGCGGCGGTGGCTCGGTGAAATGCTGATTGGCGTTGATCTGCTGCACCGGAATGCGATCGCCGGTCTTCATCGCCGGCAGTTTGCGGCCCTCATCGTCAGCGTCGTCGGCCTTGGTGTCCTTGCCTTCCTCGTACACCGCCAAGAAGCCCGGATCGATCACTGTGGTGCCCGACACGCGGAAGCTGTGGTCGCCACCCGCAGCCAAGTCGATTGAGACCGTGTTGAGGGTCGCAGGGACCATCTGGCTGGCGACTGCACGCTTCCAGATCAACTCGTACAGGCGGCGCGCGTCGTCTTCCAAGAAACTGGCCATCTGCGCGGGCGTGCGCAACGCGGAGGTTGGCCGTACCGCCTCGTGCGCTTCCTGTGCGTTTTTGGCCTTGGATTTGTAGGTCACCGGCTGGTCGGGCAAGGCGCCAGTGCCGTAGTCGCGTGCGATCACATCACGGATATCTGCAACGGCTTCCTGCGACAGGGCGACCGAGTCAGTACGCATGTAGCTGATCAGACCGACGGTGCCTTCCTCGCCACCGAGTGCGACGCCCTCGTAGAGCTTCTGCGCGACCTGCATGGTGCGTTTGGTGGTGAAGCCGAGCTTGCGCGCGGCTTCCTGCTGCAGGGTCGAGGTAGTGAAGGGCGCAGCGGGGCGACGTTTGCGCTCCTTGCTGACGACATCGGTGACCTGCAAAGCGCCACCCGCGGCGGACACGATGCGCTGGCGTGCAGCTTCGGCGGTGTCGCCGTCAGTGATCGTGAACTGCTCGAACTTCTTGCCGTCCAGCTTGATCAGGCGCGCACTGAACGCTTGCGAGGGGTGTTGGCAATCGGCTGCGATAGACCAGTACTCGCGCGCCTTGAACGCTTCGATCTCTTCCTCTCGCTCGACAATCATGCGCAGCGCAGGCGACTGCACCCGGCCGGCGGACAGGCCGCGCTGGACCTTGCGCCACAGCACCGGTGACAGATTGAACCCGACCAGATAGTCCAGCGCGCGACGCGCCTGCTGGGCGTCGACCAGGTCACCGGCGATATCCCGCGGGTTGGCCATGGCCTCGTTGATCGCTCGTGGCGTGATCTCGGTGAACACCACCCGCTTCAGCAGCTTGCCATCCAGCAGGCCGCGCTCGCGCAGGATCTCCGCGATGTGCCAGCTGATCGCCTCGCCCTCGCGATCTGGATCGGTTGCGAGGAACACGGCCTCAGCCTTCTTGGCTTCCTTGGCGATGGCTTCGACATGCTTCTGGTTCTTCTCTATCAGGTCGTAGCGCATCTCGAAGTTGTTGTCGGGGTCGACCGCACCTTCCTTCGGGATCAGGTCACGCACATGGCCGTAGGAAGCCAGGACCATGAAGTCCTTACCGAGGTACTTGTTGATCGTCTTGGCCTTGGCGGGCGATTCGACGATGACGAGGTTCTTGGCCATTGCGGCAGAGCCTGTATTGAGGGCGGGTGCGCGCCGTGGAGGCTGCGCGGGAAGATGGACGAAAAAACAGACGCCCGTGACAGGACCACGACCGTCGAAATTGCGGTGCCAGTGGAATCATGCCGCAGGCGTTGTTGTCAAGCTCTATCCGCAGCAAACGGACGGATCAGATCCGGCCGCGGCGCGCACAGTATTAATGGTAGCGACGCTCAATGCACGGGGTCGGGCTCGTCCTCAAACATCTGGGTCTCCATCCACGCGTATGCCGCCTCGCTTCCGGGCTGGTTGAACAGCACCATCAGGACCACCCATTTAAGGTCGTCCAGATCGATTTCGTGCTGATCCAGCGCCATTGCCCGGTCGATCACCAGCTCTCGCTGGCCAGCGTCCAGCACTCCATGCTGCTCAAGAAACAGCAAGAAGCCGCGACAATCGGTGTCCAGCCGGTCGAGTTCAGGTCCGGCATACACCCGAGTTGGACAATCCGCGCGCACAGGACTGGGAGCCGGCCGCTGTCGCGCCAGCGCATCCAGCCACTCGAAGGCCTTGTTGATCTCGGCGGGGCTGAAACCAGCCTGACCAAGCTCCTCGAACAACGGGCCACTTTGCAGATTTTCGCGATCGCGGACCAGATCCGCATCTTCGGTGAAGTAGTGTTCGAACAGGTACAGCAGGACATCCAGGATGCTGTCTGTCATTTCCCCTCGGCCTGCGCCGCAAGCGGCGCGGTGGGTCAGGAGTTGCTTGGGACCGTCGAGCCGTCGGCCGACGGTTCATCGATGGCGGGGGTAGCGGCCGGGTTGCGCGACCACGCGACCCTCCAGCTCCAGCGGCAGCAGCATGGATGAGAGCCGTGCGGGCGTCAATCCGGTGCGCAGGACAAGCTGATCCATATCTGTTGGGTCGTGACCCAGTGCCTGCCACAAAATCTGGTGGGAATCCGGGTCGCTAGATGGCTGGCACGCAGCCAGTTCCTGGTCACGCGGGCGTTGGGTGGGTGCAGTGCGTAACTCTGCCTTCACGCCTGAACTGGGGGCGGCGAGGCGTTTGCGCAAGTCGCCGGCCTGTTCGTTGACGGACGGCGTCAGCAAGGCGATGACATCTTCCGGGCTTTCGATCAGACAGGCGCCGTCGCGGATCAGGCGGTGACAGCCGCGCGCCAGAGGATTGTGGATAGAGCCGGGCAGTGCCATCACCTCGCGGCCGCATTCGCCAGCCAAGCGGGCAGTGATCAATGCACCGGAACGGTGCGCCGCTTCGATCACCAGCGTGCCCAAACTGATTCCAGCGAGAATCCGGTTGCGGCTGGGGAAGTGCTCACGACGGGGTCCGGTGCCGGGAAGGTGCTCACTGACGATGGCGCCGTGCGCCGCAATTCGCGCGTGCAAGGCGGTATTTGCGCGTGGATACGGAATGTCGGGGCCGGTGCCCAGGACCGCGACGGTGGCGCCGCCTATCGCCAATGTAGCCTCGTGGGCCGCGGTATCGATCCCTGCCGCCAGGCCGCTGGCGACGACCAATCCGGTCCCCGCGAGCGCCCGAGCGAACGCGCGAGCATTGTCCAATCCTCCCGGTGTCGGCGAGCGGCTGCCGACAAGCGCGACGGCCGGCAGCCACAGCAGCGTTGGATCACCCGCGACGAACAGCGCCAACGGGGGGCTCTGCGTGTGTCGCAACTTCGGTGGGTAGTCGGGGTCGTCCCAGCCGATCAGGTGATGGTCGGGTTCTGCCAGCCACTCCAGTGCGTTTCCCACAGCATCGGTGGCAGGAAGCTGCAGGCACGCGACCTGTCGGGCCTGTAGGCCGCACGCGCGCCACAGCGACGGTCCGGCGGCGAGTGCGCCGACTGGGGTGGCATGTTCCAGCAGCGTCCTGCGCGGAGCAGCCGGCCCCGCGCACTCCACCAACCTCAGCATGGCTTCATTGCGTGCCGGGTCGTTGCGGTCGATTGGCGTTAGGGGTGTGGTGGGAAGATCATCCATTGCCAGAGCATCCAGCGAAAACAACAACGGCACCCTCGGGTGCCGTTGTTGATCGCGGTAGGGAAACCCCTGGCGAATGGGTCAGTACGGTGCGTCAGGATGCTTGAGCTCTTGTCCGACATGAACCGGGCGGACGCCCTCCATCACCAATGCATAGCTGACCTTGTCAAACGTGCGGAACACCATCAGATGGCCCGCGAACTCATCGGGCAAACGTACCCGGCTGGCACGACCGAAGCTGTCTTCGCTGCGGTCCCACTTGCTGAGCGTCGTCATGCGGTCAGCAACTTCGCTGCCGACCTGCCAGCTGGAGAACACCGTGCCATTATCAACGCCATCGCGGGCGCCTACCGACAGTGCGACCACGTCACGCGGACCGCCAGTTCGCAGCATATCTGCCACTGCAAGTACTCGCGCACGGCCGTATTCAAGCTGTTCGCGGGGCGGATGCGGGAAGAACTGCAGGTCGTACGGTTGGGCTACGACCGGAATCAGTCGATCCCCGATACGTACTTCGCGGCCGCTGTAATCCAGCACCAGCGTCGTGGCCTCGATACCGCCAACTTCGCCGCGCGTTACGGTGCCGGTCGCCTGCTGCATCAGCTCATACCCAAGCAACTCGGTACCGTTGTCGGGAACGACCACGTTGGTCCAGTGGCGCTCGAAGTCGACTGTGTGTCGGCCACGATTGTCCAAGTCCGCGGCCGCGAAGATGTCGCAGCACATGGTCCGGTCGAGGCGCGTATAGCGCTGGGTCGGACGAACCACGGCGTATCGTTGGCCCGCGACGGCGCCTGACAGACCCTTGACGTAAATCAGCTGGTCCTTGGCACTGCGCAGGCGGTCCTCTTCGAGCCCGACGACGTAGGGAAGGCTTTCGACTTCGTCTACGACGCGGAGGTCCTTCAGGAACGGCTCGACCTGCGACAGCGGAATGCCCGTGATTGGCGCCTGTTGACGTGGGCCCGGTGCAGCGCTCACGCGGTTCAGATACGCCAGTGACAGGACGTCACCAGGGTAGATGAGGTGTGGATTCTCCACCTGCGGGTTGGCCTGCCAGATCTCCGGCCATAGCCAAGGTTTCTGGAGGAAGGTGCCAGCGATGTCCCACAAAGTGTCACCCTTCTTCACCACATAGGTGTCGGGATGGTCTCCGCGTAAACCGGAGGCCATCGCAAAGGTGGCAATTGTCAGCAACGCAGCGGTAGCGACCGTGCGGATCGGTTTCAACATAATTGGTATACCTGATTCCCCATGCAGGTGCGTCCGGACGTCACAAAGCGACGCGGACGGGTCACTATAGCCCAGATGAATGGCTTCGTTGCAAGCAATTCACCCTGGATGCAGACGTTATAATGAGTCTGTACCTTGTGGATGTGATCCACGCCTCCATTTCAGAGCCATGGCCCAGTTACCGATCCTAGAATTTCCTGATCCGCGTCTGCGGACTGTCGCGGTGGATGTTGATCCGGCGCAGATAGGTTCGCCAGAGTTCCAGCGTCTGCTGGATGACATGTTAGAGACCATGTACGACGCGCCCGGCATCGGTCTGGCAGCCAGCCAGGTCGACGTGCACAAGCGTTTCATGGTGATCGACGTATCTGATGAAAACGACACGCCAATGGTGTTCATCAATCCGGAGATCCTCACGCGCGAAGGTGAGCAGGTCTATCAGGAAGGATGCCTGTCAGTGCCTAACATCTTTGCCGACGTGACCCGCTCGGAGCAGATCACGGTAAAAGCGCTCGGCCGCGATGGCGAGACCTTTGAACTGCAGTGCGATGGCTTGCTGGCAATATGCGTACAGCACGAGATGGACCATCTGCTAGGCAAGCTGTTTGTGGACTACCTGTCGCCGCTGAAGCGCGAGATGGTGCGCAAGAAGCTGGCCAAGGCGCGCCGCAGCGCTGCCTGATAAGGGCGGTGCGCCGCCGGTCCGGCTGTAAGATGGCGCAATGAGAATCGTCTTTGCCGGTACCCCGGAATTTGCCGTCCCCAGCCTGCGCGCGGCGGCCAAGCGTAACGAAGTCGTTGCCGTCTATACCCAGCCTGACAGGCCTGCTGGCCGCGGGCGCGGCCTGACGCCGTCGCCGGTCAAACGTACAGCGCAGGAACTCTCGATCCCCGTCTACCAGCCCGAGAATTTTCGCGGTGCCGAGGCGCGCGAATTTTTGGCTGCACTCGAGCCGGACCTGCTGGTGGTGGTGGCTTACGGATTGATCCTGCCGCAATCGGTGCTCGACATCCCGACTGAGGGCTGTTGGAACGTGCACGCCTCGCTGCTGCCGCGATGGCGTGGCGCGGCGCCGATCCAGCGCGCCATCCAGTCGGCCGACCCACGCACCGGGGTGTGCCTGATGCGTATGGAGAGAGGCCTGGATACCGGTCCGGTGCTGTTGTCGCAGTCCATTGATATCGGCGCGGATGAAACCGGCGGACAACTGCATGACCGGCTGTCAGCGCTGGGCGCACAGGTGCTGGCGGACGGTCTGGGCCTGCTGCGTGCGGGTATGCGCCCGCAGCCACCGCCACAACCGGATGTTGGCGTCACCTACGCGCACAAGCTCGATAAGGCCGAGGCCAAGCTTGACTGGAGCCGTCCAGCAGTCGAGCTGGCGAACAAGGTGCGTGCGTTCAATCCCTGGCCGATGGCTGAAGCACAGATCGCCGGTGAGCGACTACGCCTGCATGGGGTCGTGGCTCTGCCGGGGCAGTCCGATGCCACTCCGGGAACTGTGCTCGCAGCCAGCCGTGATGGCATAGACGTGGCGTGCGGAGAAGGAGTGCTGCGCGTTCGTGTGCTCCAGCGCGATGGCGGCAAGGCGATCACCGCCGCAGATTATCTCAACGGTCGTCGTGACCTGATGGCCGGCAGTTGATACGGCCATGATCATCACACCGGGCAGTGAGCCCCGCATTGCGGCCACGCGCGTACTTGATGCGGTACTGCATCACGGGCGGTCGCTGAAGGCCGAGATGGCCAGTGCGCAGCAAGGACTGGAAGATCCTCGCGACCGCGCTCTGGTGGAAGCGATCTGCCTGGCGGTGCTGCGCCAACCGACGCGTTTTGATGAGGCGCTGACGGCGTGGATGGCCCGCCCGCTGGCGCGACGTGATCGCGAACTGCGCGCTCTGCTGCTGGTGGGCTTCGCGCAACTGGATCCGATGGGTTTGCCCGCGCATGCGGCGGTGGCGGCCACGGTTGAGGCCGCCCGCGGTATGGGTCGCGACCATCAAGCAGGCATGGTCAACGCCCTGTTGCGCCGTGCGGTGCGGGAAGGCTTGCCGGTATCGACCGCGCACGGACACTGGCCTGCGTGGCTGCGGGCTCGAATCGAGTCCGACTGGCCGGATGACGCCGAGGCTATCCTTACTGCCAGTGAGCAGGCCCCGCCGATGTGGCTGCGCATCAATCGCCAGCAGGTCAGCCGTGAGGCCTACCGCGATCAGCTGAGCGCCATTGGTATCGATGCAGACGTCGTTGAAGGGCTGGGCGATGCGCTGCGACTCGGCGACCCGGTACCAGTTGCGACGCTGCCCGGTTTTGCCGAGGGTCGGGTATCGATCCAGGACGGTGCGGCCCAGCGCGTCGTTGAAGCCATGGCGGTCCAGCCGGGTATGCGAGTGTTGGATGCCTGCGCCGCGCCCGGTGGCAAAGCGGCCCACATGCTTGAGCGCGAGCCGTCAATCGATCTGACCGCGCTGGACATCGACCGCCGACGTATACGCCATGTCCAGGCTACGTTTGAGCGCCTTGGGCTGGGCACCTACGCTACGTTGCTCGCGGCCGATGCGACGGAACTGGCGGCGTGGTGGGACGGGGTCGCGTTTGATGCGATCGTGCTGGATGCGCCATGTTCGGCGACTGGCATCATCCGTCGCCAGCCGGATGTGTTGCTGCATCGCCGCGAGTCCGACATCGACAATCTGGTCGCACTGCAAGGCCGCTTGCTGGATGCGCTGTGGCAAACGCTCGCCCCCGGTGGATTGCTGGTGTACACGACCTGCTCAATCCTGCGCGATGAGAACGACCGTCAGGTCTCTGCGTTCATTGCCCGCACATCGGGTGCGCACCCCGAAGCGCTGGGTGATGCGTTCGGGCGTTCGCCCGAATCGACGATCCACGGTCGCCAACGTTTGCCTGGCGAAGACGGTATGGACGGGTTTTTCTACGCGCGCTTGCGCAAATCAGCAGACTCAGTCCCGGTCAGCGAGTAAGCGCTGATACACCGCCTCGGTGTGATCCACGAAACGTTGGATGCCGAACTCCTCCACCGCATGCGCACGCGCTGCCTCGCCCATCGATGGCAGTGCGGCGCGTTGCGCTAGCATCGTCTGGATGGCGGCCGCGATGCGCGGCACGTCGCGTACCGGGGTGATCCAGCCGTCGACGCCAATGCGGATGTTTTCCGGCAGGCCGGCGTAGTTGCTGACCAGTACCGGCTTGCCCATCGCCATCATCTCGCGGCAAGCGAACGAGATCGTCTCCACGTCCCAGGACAGCACAAAGCCGGCGTCGATCGCCGCGATCATGGGCCGTACGTCGTCCAGCAGCCCGGCGAAGCAGACGTGCTCATCCAAACCCAGCTCGTCGATGCGTAACAATGCAGCTGGTGAGGGCGGGCGGCCAGCAAGCAGCAGGCGCACCTGCGTGCGCTGGTCGATGGGCAGCAGAGCCAGTGCCTCGACGAGATCCATCCAACCCTTGTAGTTCGCAGTGCCAGCATTGCTGCCGAGCACCAGCGCCGGAGCGGTCGGGAAGCGGGTTTTGCGCTCCGCAGCCGACATGTCAGCTGGCCACGGTGTGTAGTAGTCGGTGTCGATGCCGTTGTGCACGGTAGCGACCCGGCAGCGGGCATAGGCGGTATCGGTCAGTGCTTGGTGGGTGAAGTCGCTGACCGCGATGACCTGATCGGTGTGGCGCGCTCGCCACCAGTGGCCCATCCCCTGCATCGGCTTGGAGTTGTGCTTGGTCAGCACCAGTTGCGGCCGCTGCGGCAGGCCGCGCAGCGCTGACAGCACCAGGCGGTGGTCGGCCGACCCGTTGACGTGGATGAGCTCGTAGGCGGCCTCGCGCAGATGCGCGGCGAGGCCCTTGCGGGCACGACGGATTGCCGCCATTCGGCGCAGCCCGTTGGGAAACGGCTGAGCCAGCGCGGTCACCCCTGCGATCGCGCCCGCCTCGCGCAGCAGGCGGCTGCCCGGAGGCGCGGCGACACACACCTGATGGCGAGTCGCGAGCCCCCTGGCCAACGACACCAGATAGGTCGTATGGCCTCCACCGTCGCCATCGTGGAAGTTGGTCAGCAGGATCTTCAAGGGGTGGTGGACTGCACGGGCGCCGCGGCCTTGCGCCGGCCAAGACGAGTGCCAACGATCGCGACCGCCTGCTCAGCGCGCCGCCACCAGGGAGCGTTGCCGCGCATGCTGATCGAGACGTAGCGCCGTGTCTCGTGCCAGGAGGGCGCCGGTTTGGTCCGGAACTCCAGCTTCGCCAGTTCCGGGCACCACGCGCCAATGCCGGCAGCATCGGCATAGTGGTCAATGAGGGCACGACAATCGAGCCGGTTGCGATAGTTGTGACACGCACCGACGTTGGCCCACCAGCCATTCTTGCCATGGATGCGGTAGTGCACGTCGCCGGTCGGCAGGAAAAACTTGCGCGCCCCGAACACGCTGGCGCCATAGACCAGACAGTTGTCGGCGGACAACTTCCAGCGCTCAACAAAGCGCTCCGGCAAGTCCAGCGACTGCTGCGCCCAGTGCCGCCGCATCGACAACGCCGACGTCGGTGCGCCATACCAGCAGCCGGTCACCGCGGTGCTGATCGCGGTGTAGCCGAAGTCGACCGGCTCGTTGCCGTAGCCGATGACGCGCTCGTCCTTGTCGAACACCTGCATGTCGGAGATCACGAAATCGATCTCACCGGATGCGTAGACCTGCGCCAGCTTGTGCAGGTAGCCGGGACTCCAGTGATCATCCGAATCGAGGAAGCACACGATGTCGCCCTGCGTGTGGCGCAAGCCTTCCACGAAGGCCGCCAGCTGACCGCCGTTCTGCTGGCATACCAAGGTCACGCGGGGATCATTGCCGTAGCGCTCGCGCAACATCTCCGGCGAGCCGTCGGTGGAGCCGTCGTCCACGACGATCACATCACAGGGCGGATGGGATTGAGTCAGGGCGCCATCAATGGCGGCAGCAACATAGTCGCGGTAGTTGTAACTGGTGACCACGACGGAAAAACGCGTATCGGCAGGCATAGGGTCGGGACCGGTGAGACCGGGTGCGTCGGGGGAATGACCATTTGTAGCAAGTCCCGACGAGGCGATGCGGCCTATCTGCTTAGCGCGATCAGCTGAGCGTGATGACGGAATGCTTCGGGGATCCGTCACCGCTGCGCCTCGTGCCAGGCCTGGAACATCAACACGCCCCACAGATGCGTGTGCCATTTGCGCTGACCGCCGAGGAATTCGCGCCAGATTTCGCGGATCGGCGCGGGGTGGAAGTGGCCTTCCTCACGCAGCCGGCGCTCGTCGAGCTGGGCCTCTGCCCATTCGCGCAGCGGACCGCGCAGCCAGTCGCCTACCGGGGCGCCGAACCCGGATTTGGGTCGATACACCAGTTCATCAGGCAGATACCGCGTCAGCAGTTTTTTGGGCAGATGCTTGAGCGTGCCGTCGTTCCATTTCATCGACAGCGGCAGTGACCACGCGAACTCGGCGACCCGCCAATCCAGCAGGGGTGCACGGGTTTCCAGCGCGACGGCCATGCTTGCGCGGTCGACTTTGGTCAGGATGTCCTCGGCCAGATAGCAGGCGAAGTCGAGCTGCATCAGTGCGTCTGCGCCACTGCCGACGCCGGGCATCGCCGCCGGATCGTCGTAGGCGGTAGCCAGCCGACGCGCGCCGATGACCACGTCTTCCGGGCGGCGCCAGCGGGTGACGCGCTGGCGCGCCAAACCCTGCAGGTCGCCTGCGGCCAGCTCCGCCCGCAGCGCGGCGAGCCCGCCCAAACGCGCACGCTCACCGGGATCGCCGGCAAGGCGGGCGAGCATCTTCCGCGGCAGTCGTGACAGGCGCTGGTCGTTGCGCAGCGCCCGCGCATAGCGGCCATAGCCGAAAAACAACTCATCGCCGCCGTCGCCGGACAACGCTACGGTGACGTGTTCGCGGGCCAGCCGACACAGCAGCGCGGTCGGCACCTGTGAGGAATCGGCAAACGGTTCGTCGAAGATCTGTGGCAGTTGCGGCACCAGGTCCAACGCGGCTGCGCCATCCACGTGCAGGGGTGTGTGGTCCGTGCCCAGATGACGGGCCACGGCAGCGGCATAGGTACTCTCGTCGTGTGCGACGTTGTCGAAACCGATTGAGAAGCTGCGCACCGGACGGCTGGATTGCGCTTGCATCAGCGCGGTCACCAGCGAGGAGTCGGTGCCGCCGGAGAGGAATGTGCCCAGCGGTACGTCGGCCTCCATCCGCATTGCGGTGGCATCCCGGAGCAGCGCGTCCAGCGAGGTCAGCGCAGCGTCCTCGTCGCCGGCGAATCCATTGTCGATCGCAGAGCGTTGGCTGTCCCGGCTGCTCCACCAGCTTTGCGGAGTGTTGAACGGGTGGAAGGGGGTGTTGCCGGCGCGGACGGTCGCGGCATCGACGCGAAGTAGTTTGCCGGCGGCCAGCTTGCGTACCCCGCGCAGGATCGCGTGCGGCGCCGGGATGTAGTCCAACCGTAGCAGCAGCGCCAGCGCGTCCGGATCGACGTCGCCGCTCATCGCGGGGTGAGCGCGCAGTGCCGACAGCTCGCTGCCGAACAGGAATGTGCCGTCGCTTGCCCAGCCGTAGTACAGCGGCTTCTTGCCGACCCGATCGCGGGCCAGCCACAACACCTGCTCCTGACGGTCCCACGCGGCCAGTGCGAGCATGCCGTTGCCGCGTTCCAGCGCCGCCTGCACGCCCCATTGAGCGATCGCCGCCAGCAGCACCTCGGTATCGGAATGACCGCGGAACCGGTGGCCGAGCGCGGCCAGTTCATCACGCAGCGGCCGATGGTTGTAGATCTCGCCGTTGAACGCGATGACCCAGCGCCCGGCGGGAGAGACCATCGGCTGATGACCTTCCGGGCTCAGATCGACGACCGCGAGCCGGCGGTGTGACAGCACCAGTCCGGCCGCCGGTTCGGTCCACGTCCCGGCGTCGTCGGGGCCGCGATGAGCGATGGCCGCGCCCATGCGCGTGCCCAATGCCGTCAGCGCCTCGGCGCTGTCGCGCGGGGTCGGCGACCAAGCGCCTGCGATGCCACACATGGTCCGTTCTCAGCCTTCCGCGCGCGGCGGGTTGGTGTGGTCGCCCGGCTTGCCGGTCATGACCGGTACGGGATCTGCGACGGCCTGCCCGTTCTGCAACAGCCACAGCATGATCGTCTTTTGGCGCACGTAGTTGGCGCGCACATAGGCGTACACCAGCCCGTGCCAGCCATCCAGGAAGCCGGCGCGGAACACATAGCCACGCCAGAATCGCCACGCCGGTGACAGCACCAGTTTTGCGAGTGAGGCGCGCTTGCCGCGGGTGAAGTCGTGCTCGGCCATCATCCGCGCGTAGCGTTGGGTCTTGGCCAGCTGCTGTTCCAGCGAGCGGTAGGGGTAGTGGATCAGATCCCCGGCGAGTGTCTTGATTGCGCCGTCGACACTGGCGGCTTCATGGATCTCGCGTTTGCCGCGCCAGCCGCCGCAGCGGCGGTCGAACAGCCGAAGTATCCGGTCCGGGTAGGCGTTACCGTGGCGCAGGAAGCGACCGAAATAGTTGTCCAGACGAGCGAAGCGATAACCGGCAGCACCCTCGAATCCGCGATCGCGCGCGGCCAGGATCGTATCGCGCAGCGCATCGCTGACCCGCTCGTCGGCGTCCACACACAGCACCCAGTCGTGGCTCGCCTGCTCAACAGCGAAGTGCTTCTGGCTGCGAAAGCCGGTAAACGCCCGTTGCAGTACACGTGCACCCAGTGACTCGGCGATCTGGACGGTGGCGTCGGTCGATTGCGAGTCCACCACGACGATCTCATCGCAGAACGCCAGCGATGCGAGGCAGTCGCCAATGCAGGCGGCCTCGTTGAACGTGATAATGCAGGCCGAGATGGCCGGCACCGCGGGTGCAGGCCTGGTTGGCGATGGAGCCGGGGGAGCGTTGATGGCGGAGTACCTGTTGTTCGCGACCGAGCGCTATGCGCTGCCCATCCTGCAGCCGGTGGCGGATGCGCTGCAAGCCGGCGGACATGGCGTGAGCGCGTGGTTCGTCGACGGCGCGGCGGGGGCGGAATTGCCGGCACCGGTGCGAATGGTAGACGACGTCCGGGCCGCGGTCGCGCTGCGACCGCGCGCGGTATTCAGCGCGGCCAATTGGGTGCCGCCGTTCGTCGCGGGCGCCAAAGTGCAGTTGTTCCATGGCTTCAACGTCGAAAAGCGCGATGCGGCACGCGGGCATTTCCGCGTTCGTGGGCTGTTCGATCTCTACTGCACACAGGGCCCGGCAACTACCGCGCCGTTCCGTGAGTTGGCTCAATCCGCAGGCCACTTCAAAGTGGTGGAGACCGGCTGGCCGAAGCTTGATCCGTTGTTCGGTGAGCCCGACCCGCTGGCCCGCAAACTGCGCGAGGCGGCGGGCGGGCGTCCGGTGGTGATGTTCGCGTCGACCTTCACCGAACGTCTGAGCGCCGCGCCGCACCTGCTGGCCGCGATTGCCGCTGAGGTCGAGCGGGGCGACCGCTACTGGATCCTGACCTTGCACCCCAAATGCGCGCCGGAACTGTTCGAGCACTACCGCGGGCTGGTCGGACCCAACGCGTGTTTTGTCGAGACTGAGCAACTGGTCAGCGCCCAGCGTGCCGCCGACGTACTGCTTGCCGACACCACCTCGGTGGTGAGCGAGTTCGTCGTGCAGCGCAAGCCGGTGGTCACCTTTCGCAACCGGGCGCCGAAGCCACACATGATCGATTTCGACGCTTCGTACGCGCTGCCGGTGATGCTGGATCGGGCGTTCGCGCCAGACGCGGCGCAGATGGACGCCATTAGCGCTTATGCCGATTCGATTCACCCGTATCGCGATGGGCAGTCTTCGCAGCGGGTCATCGCCGCTACCGAGGCGCTGTTGGCTGGCGAGCTGGGCAAGCTCGGCCGAAAGCCTTTCGGAGCGTTTACCCGCAGTCTGCAGATCCGCCAGCAGTTGGGCTACTGGGGCCGCGTCGCGCGCTGATCAGGCGTTCCGCATGCCCGCCGCAATCACCAGCGCAATGGCCGATGAGCCAGTTCGGATGACAACGTGCGGTACAGCACTTCAGCCGTGTCATGAGGTAGGTAACGGATGCGCAGGCCCGGCGCCCGGACCCCGGCACCTGCAGTGTCCAGCCACAGGGTTGCGGTGCCGCAGTACCGGTCCAATGGCGTGCGAGTGAGCTGCAACGCCTGCAACTTGTCGATCTCGGCGAACCGCCAGTAACGCGACCACCAGCCTTCGCGCACGCCCACCAACTCGGCGCCCAGAGCCCAGCGCGCACGACGCGCTTCCGCGTATGCACGCACCGCTGCCCATGGCAGCCACGCCAGCGCCAACAACCCCCACACGTCAAACCGTAGATACAAAGCCGTCGTTATCACCAGGGTCCAGAACACGGTCGGCAGCGTGCGTCGCCACCAGCTGCGGATCGGCAGTGTTTGCCAGTCAAGCCCATGCCAGCTCGCTTGCGGCAGTAGCTGGTCGATCAGCTGATCGCATGACGCCATCGGTGCAATCGGGGCCAACTCGTGCAGTGCGCGAGTCTGACCCTGAGCTTCGCTTGCAGCGGTATCAATCTCCAGCGAACGCTGCCCCAACATGCGGTGGAGCAGGCCTTCGCGCAGGGTCCACGCCTGAATCCGCCGGCGCGACGCACTGGTACGCCACCGCGCCAGTAACCCGCGCTCGACCGTCAGTCGCCGGCCGTCCTGACGCAACTCGAAGCCGTAGTACTGGAGCACGACCAGCAGCAGCGAAAGCACCCGCAGCACGAACATGATCGCGACCAGCAGTGCCAAGCCGCCTGCCAGCAACTGCCAGCTCTCCCAATGGTGCTCGCCATTCCACGTCGTCCACGTGCCGCCGACCAGCTTGGCCACCGTTGGCCAGATGTTGTTGCCCATTTGCGAGGTTGCGGCCAATCCCGCGCCGACCAGAATCATGCCGCCGTTGGACACCAATCCCAGCCGCAGAAGATCCATCGGTCCCAGCCGCAACAGGATCTGCGGCGCATCCGCAGTGGTCGTCGCCGCGCCGGTATTCAGGGCTGCATCGACGCTGAGACCGGGCTCTGCCGCCACACGGCCGCGACGCCGTACCAGCGTCTCCAGCGCCAGCGCATCAGGCAGCGTAAGCACCCGCATCGTGGCTTCCGGCTTGCGTCCGCCGGCGGACTCCAGTCTTACCTCGGCAACCCCAAGCAGGCGATGCAATAAGGATTGTTCGACGGCCACGTTGTGGATCCGGGCGAACGGGATCACCCGCACGCTGCGCTCCAGCAGGCCGCTGCGCACCACCAGCGCGTCCTCACCGACGCCGTAGCGGTAGGTGAGGTATTGCCATATCGACCCTGCGGCAAGCGCAGCCAAGCCGATCAATGGCCACCAGCCCTCGTAGTCGCGGCGGCCAAACACAAACAGCGCGATCAGCGGAATGATGAAGTGCTTGATCTGGGCCAGCAGCACGAACAGCCAGGACATCGGGTGTAGCCGATGCTCGGCCTGCGCTGGAACCGGGTTTTCAGTCTTCATCGTCAAGATCGAGCTGGCGGCCGAGCCGATCACGCAGATATTCGGCGTCGCCCAGGTCGATATTGGGCACCACCACCGCGTTGTTGCGCGTACCCGCGGTATGCACGGTCAGGGTGGCCAGGTTGCGATAGCGCTGCAGCGGCCCGCGCTTGATGTCCAAATGCTGCACACGGGTGATGGGCACGCGGGTTTCGCGCTGCCACATGCGACCGCGGCGCAACGCCAGCCCTTCCGCGTCGAGCCGCCAGTACGTGTGTCGAAATTGCTTGTGGCCAAGCCAGAATCCGAAGATCGCGCCAACCATCAGGCCCACCGCAGCGCATGCCAGCATGATCGCGAAGTCGCTGGACAGGCTTGCGTTTTGGGTCAACCGGCTCAGCTTGCCGATCATGCCGCCGACCAGCATCCCGGACAGCGCCATCATCGGCGTCGAACCCAGCACGAACAGCAGCCGCGCGCGCGCAGGCAGGGGTTGCCAATCGATGTCCGCGAGGTCGGGCTCGGGTGCGGGATGGAGTGCGTCGTTGAACGGCTGACTCATGTGGATTCCTTGTGTCGCCCACGCGGCGGACTCAATAGCAGTGCGGCCAATAGGGGTTGTCCTCGCCACTGCCGGGCGGGCGCAGCGAATAGCGTTTGTAGGTCCACTGGTACTGCGTTGGATCGCGCTGGGCGATGCGCTCGACCGCCGCATTCAATGCGGTTACAGACACCTCCGGGTTTGCATCCGCAACGGCAGCCGGCGCCGCCTCGATATGCAGCGCAAATCCCGGTCCGTCACCATGGCTGTCGATGCGTTCGCAGTACGCCGTCAGCACGGTCGCACCGCTGCGTGCTGCCAGCCGGCCGAGCAGGGTCATGGTCAGCGCCTGAGTGCCGAAAAACGCACCGAATGCGCCGTCGCCCTGCTTGGGTTGCTGGTCGGGCAGGATGCCCAGCACACCGCCTTTGGCCAAGCGCTTGAACAACTGGCGGACGCCGGCTGCCTCGGCGCGGATCTGGGTCACTCGCGGTGGCTGATCCGCGTCGCCGCTGTCGTCGGCGCGCACCCGGTTGAGGAATGCCTCGCCGACCTTGGAGTCCGGCGGCGCGTACAGGATCGCCAGTGGCGTGCGCAGTGCCAGCCACTGGTTCAGCAACTCCCAGTTGCCGTAATGGGGGGCGGCGATGATCACGCCGCGGCCCGCAGCAATCGCCGCGTCCAGAAGCTCCGTGCCGTGTTGCTCACGGATCAGCGTCAAGTTTTCGGCGTGTGGGCGGGTCCACAGACGCAGGGTCTCCATCAGCTGGCGAGCGGTGGTGCGCAGGACCGCCTGACGTAAATCCTCGCGCTGTGCCGGATGCATGTCGGGATACACGATGGCGAGATTGCACTCGGTGACCCGGCTTTCGCGACTGGACGGCCGCAATACGAGCCGCGCCAGCACATCCCCCATCCGATACAACCAGCGCCACGGAAGCCGCGCAACGAGGGCGGCTAAGGCATACAGGGCGTGGGCGAAGGCGTTGCTCATCGTCCGCAGTGTAGCGGGCACGCTGACCGGTTAACCTGACCTTATGCTTGCCCTTATCCAGCGTGTCAGCCACGCCAGCGTGCGCGTTGACGACGAACTCCTCGGCGAGATCGGCCCGGGCCTGCTCGCGCTTGTGGGCGTGGAGCCCGGCGATGGCGATGCGCAGATCGAGCGCATGGCGCGTCGACTGCTGGGCTATCGGGTGTTTCCGGATGCACAGGGACGGATGAATCTGGGGCTCAAGGACAGAGGGGGTCAGTTGTTGCTGGTCAGCCAGTTCACCCTTGTCGCGGATACCTCCAGCGGCATGCGGCCGGGCTTCAGCACTGCCGCCGCGCCTGACCAGGCTGAACCCGTATTCAACCAGCTGGTGCAGACATGTGGTCGTTTGCTGCCCACAGGGGTGGAAACCGGGCGCTTTGGTGCCCATATGGTAGTCAGCCTGGCCAATGATGGCCCGGTCACCTTCCTTTTGCGGGCGTAAATGCCGCAGAAGCACGTCCCGCCGGTAGCGCACAAGCGCTGCCGCGGAGCGGTGGTATAATAGAAGGTTCCCCAGTCCTCAATATCATGGTAGCGCAGCCGTATGGCAAATGAACGTCAGGCTCCCCAGTCCGATATCAAAAAGCTGATCAGCAAAGGTCTGGAGCAAGGCTACCTGACCTACGCGGAAGTCAACGATCACCTGCCCGACGATATGGTCGAAGCCGAGCAGATCGAGGACGTCATTGCGCTGATCAATGGCATGGGCATCGAAGTGCACGAAGTTGCACCCGACGCCGACACCCTCTCGATTGGTGACACCAGCTCCAGCGGTCGCGAGGTCGATGAGACCACTGCCGAAGAAGCTGCTGCCGCGCTTACCGGTCTGGATGCCGAAGGTGGCCGCACGACCGACCCGGTGCGCATGTACATGCGCGAGATGGGTACGGTCGACCTGCTGACCCGCGAGGGCGAGATCGAAATTGCCAAGCGCATCGAGGACGGCCTGAACCAGGTCCAGGCCTCGATCGCGTTGTTCCCCGGCACCATCGAACTGATCCTGCAGGACTACGAACTGCACAAAGCCGGCAAGAAGCGTCTGGCCGAGCTGCTGGTCGGCTTCCTGGATCAGCTGGAAGACCCGACCGTGGCACCGCCGCCGGCCGAGGCGATGTCCGCTGTGCCGGAGAAGGAAGTCCCGAAGAAGGAGGCTCCGAAGGCCGCAGCCAAGGGTGGCAAGGCTGTCGCCGAAGATGAAGAGGCCGACGAGGACGGCGAAGACGAGGACGACGATGAAGTCGTCGACGAAGGCCCGACCGGCCCGGATCCGTTGGAGGTCACCAGCCGCTTCGAGCACCTCAGCGACCTGTACGCCCAGTTCGAGAAGGCGTACGCCAAGCACGGCCCCAGCCACAAATCCGTGGTCAAGCTGCGCGAGGACATGGCCGAGGTGTTCGTCACCTTGAAGCTGCCGTTGCCGCTGACCGACGTGCTGGTGCAGAACATGCGCAGCACCCAGGCCGAGCTGAAGCGTCAGGAGCGTCGCATCCTGGAGCTGGCGACCCGCGTCGCCAAGATGCCGCGTAAAGACTTCATCCGCTCGTGGGACGGCAACCAGACCAATCTCGAGTGGGTCGACGATCTGCTCAAGCGCAAGCAGAAGTGGGCGTCAGGCCTGCGCGAAGTGAAGGATCAGATCGTTGCCGAGCAGGAGGCGACCCTCGCCACCGAACTGGCAATGCGGATCACCTTGAGCGACCTGCGCGAGATCAGCCGCACCATGGCGTACGGCGAGACCCGCGCGCGCAAGGCCAAGCGCGAGATGGTCGAAGCCAACCTGCGCCTCGTGATCTCGATCGCCAAGAAGTACACCAACCGCGGACTGCAGTTCCTCGACCTGATCCAGGAAGGCAACATCGGCCTGATGAAGGCCGTCGACAAGTTCGAGCATCGTCGCGGCTTCAAGTTCTCGACCTACGCGACGTGGTGGATCCGTCAGGCCATCACCCGCTCGATCGCCGATCAGGCCCGCACCATTCGTATCCCGGTGCACATGATCGAGACGATCAACAAGCTCAACCGCATCTCGCGCCAGATGTTGCAGCAGTACGGGCGCGAAGCCACGCCGGAAGAGCTGGCCAAGGAAATGGAGATGCCCGAGGACAAGGTTCGCAAGGTGATGAAAATCGCCAAGGAACCGATCTCCATGGAAACCCCGATCGGCGACGACGAGGACTCTCACTTGGGCGACTTCATCGAGGACACCAACGTGGAGTCCCCGGTGGATGCGACGGTCAACATCAACCTGATGGAAACCGTGCGCGACGTGCTGGCCGGGCTGACCCCGCGCGAGGCCAAGGTGCTGCGTATGCGCTTCGGCATCGACATGAATACCGACCACACCCTTGAGGAAGTCGGCAAGCAGTTCGATGTCACACGCGAGCGTATCCGCCAGATCGAAGCGAAGGCGCTGCGCAAGCTGCGTCATCCGAGTCGCTCAGAGCAGCTGCGCAGTTTCCTCGAGCTCGAGTAAGCGGCAGGCGGCAACGCAAGCAAGCAATATCGCGCCATGGCGCAACCGAAGCCCCGCCCCGTGCGGGGCTTCGCGTATCCGGCAGGCTATAATTGCCGGCCGCGACGCGGGCCTATAGCTCAATGGTTAGAGCAGAGGACTCATAATCCTTTGGTTCCAGGTTCGAGTCCTGGTGGGCCCACCACATCGAATGGTGTTGGAGAGATTTCGGTCGCTCACACTTGCCCCAACCCTCAGCGCCGGAGTAAAGTATCTCCAGCGCAAACGGATAGACCGTTGGCCAACTCACCGTGAGGGATTCTCATGGATTTTGATTACCTAGTATTTATCGGGCGTTTCGAGCCCTTTCATAACGGCCACGCTGCCGTTGCGCGACACGCGCTGTCGCGGACCACGAAGCTTATTTTTCTCGTCGGTTCCGCCGATACACCCCGCACCATCAAGAACCCCTGGACCGTCGCAGAACGCACGGTGATGATCCGCTCTGCCCTGAGCGAGGCGGACGATCGTCTGATTACCTGTCCGCTGCACGACCATCTGTACAACGAAAGCCAGTGGATTGCCGCCGTACAGCGCACGGTCAACGAGGCGGTCAAGGCGGACGGCGGAAGCGCCGATGCGCGCATTGGTCTGGTCGGTCAGGACAAGGACGCGTCGAGTTACTACCTGCGGGAGTTCCCGCAGTGGGACCTGGTCGACGTCAAGCACACCGAGACCCTGTCAGCCACCGAGCTGCGCCGTTATCTGTACGAGGCCAACCAGCTCGACAGCCACGGCGGGCTGATGTTGATCCGCGCCAACGTGCCCGGCCCGGTGTTCGAGATGCTGGAAGCATTCCGCAAGAACTCGCCGGTGTTCAAGCAGCTGGTGGCCGAGCATCAGTTCATTGATCGATACCGCGCGGCTTGGGACGACGCGCCGTACGCGCCGACGTTTGTCACCGCCGACGCCGTGGTGGTGCATTCCGGTCATGTGTTGCTGGTGCGCCGCCGCGCTGAACCGGGGAAAGGGCTGTGGGCATTGCCTGGCGGCTTTGTTGGTCAGCAGGAAACCATCCTTGACGCCTGCCTGCGTGAGCTGCGCGAGGAGACCCGGCTGAAGGTGCCGGTCCCCGTTCTGAAGGGCTCGCTCAAAGAGCAGCACGTGTTCGACCATCCGGATCGCAGTCTGCGCGGCCGGACCATTACCCACGCGTTTCATTTCGAATTCCCCGGTGGTGATCTACCCGGTGTCCGCGGCGCCGATGACGCCGATAAAGCGCGCTGGGTGCCGGTCAGTGAAGCGCTCGAGATGGGTACGCAGCTGTACGAAGATCATTTGCACATCCTGGAGTTTTTCCTGGGCCGGGGTTGATCCGGCCACCCTGTTGGCGGATAGACCGCCGACTTTCCCCGACGCGAAGGAGCTTCCGTCATGAAATGCCTCGATAACCTGCTGCTCAATACCGACAGCTACAAAGCCAGTCACTGGCTGCAGTACCCACCGGGTACCGACGCAACATTCTTCTATGTGGAATCCCGCGGCGGTGTCTACGACCGCACGGTGTTCTTTGGCTTGCAGGCGATCCTCAAGGACACCCTTGCCAAGCCGGTGACTCATGCCGATATCGACGAGGCCCGCGACCTGTTCGCCGCTCACGGCGAGCCGTTCAATGAAGCCGGCTGGCGCTACATCGTCGACAAGCACGGCGGATTGATGCCCATTCGAATCCGCGCGGTCCCCGAGGGCACGGTGGTCCCCACCCATCAGGCGCTGGTCACGATCGAGTCGACCGATCCGCAGGCCTACTGGGTGCCGTCCTACCTTGAGACGATGCTGCTGCGCCTGTGGTATCCGGTGACGGTTGCGACGATCAGCTGGCACGTGAAACAGACCATTCGGCAGTTTCTGGAGCGTACCAGCGACGATCCCACGGGCGAGTTGCCATTCAAGCTGCACGACTTTGGTGCGCGCGGTGCGTCCAGCGGTGAGACGGCAGCATTGGGCGGCGCCGCGCATCTGGTGAACTTCATGGGTACCGACAACGTGTTCGGCCTGCTTGCCGCCAAAGCGTTCTATCACGAGCCGATGGCAGGCTTCTCGATCCCGGCGGCCGAACACAGCACGATCACCAGCTGGGGGCGCGAGAACGAAGTCGATGCCTACCGCAACATGCTTCGCCAGTTCGCCAAGCCGGGCTCGATTGTCGCGGTGGTGTCCGACAGCTATGACATCTATCACGCGATCAGCGAGCACTGGGGCAAGACGCTCAGGGACGAGGTCATCAATTCGGGTGCGACCCTGGTGGTGCGGCCGGACTCAGGCGATCCGATTGAGCTGGTCCATCAGTGCCTGACGCTGCTGGATGAAGCCTTTGGCCATACCGTCAACAGCAAGGGCTTCAAGGTACTCAAGCATGTCCGCGTGCTGCAGGGCGACGGCATCAACCCGGACGCCATTCGCGCGATCCTTGAGCGCATCACCGGCGCCGGCTACGCCACCGACAACGTCGCGTTTGGCATGGGTGGCGGGCTGTTGCAGAAGCTGGACCGTGACACGCAGCGGTTTGCCCTGAAGTGCTCGGCGGCGCGGGTCGATGGGCACTGGGTCGATGTCTACAAGGATCCGATCACCGACAAGGGCAAGCAGAGCAAGCGCGGTCGCATGACGCTGCTCAAGCACCGCGACGACGGCACCTTCCTGACCGTGCCGGTACCAGCGGGAGCCGAGTCGTTGGCGGATGTCGTCAAGCCCACGGGGTATGACGATGCGCTGGTCACGGTGTGGGAGGACGGCCGCATCGTCAATGACTGGAGTTTCGCTGAAATCCGCGCACAGGCTGACGTGACGCGGCTCTGATCCTTCACAATTCCTCGCACTTGAACGGCGACCCGGATGATCCGGGTCGCGCGAACCTGCACATCTGCGCCTGTGGCGCGACAAGGAGTCACCCATGTTCGGCTTCCGGTATTTCAAGTCTTCCCCCAGCCACTACCTGCTCCAGTACCGCGATGGAAAAGTCATCCGCGAGGGCCAGGGATTGTCGTTTTTCTACTTCGCGCCGCGCTCCACGCTGGTCAGCGTGCCGGTCAGTGCCACCGAAGTGCCCTTCATGTTTGAGGAAATCACCCGCGACTTTCAGTCGGTCACTCTGCAGGGCCAGGTCAGTTGTCGTGTCACCCAGCCCAAGGCGCTGGCCGATCAGTTGAATTACACCCTGCTGGCGAATGGCTCCTACGCATCGGAGGACCCGCAGCAACTGCCGCTGCGCATTCTCAACGCGGTCAAGGCGCAGTTTCGAGCGCTGCTGCAGGAACTGGATCTGCGCGACGTGCTGCGCGCAACCGAGCAGCTGTCCATCGCCGCCCGCGAGCGTCTGTCGCAAAGCCCCAGCCTGCTGGGGCTGGGTATCGAGATTGGCGATCTGAGCGTGCTGGCGGTCAAGCCGACACCCGACACCGCACGTGCACTGGAAGCACCGGTGCGCGAGCAGATCCTGAAGGGCGCCGATGATGCGACCTATGCGCGTCGCAACGCGGCAATCGAGCAGGAGCGTCTGGTCAAGGAAAACGAGCTGCGTAGCGAGCTGATCATTGAGCAGAAGAAGCGCGAAGTGCGCGAGACCCAGATCGAGTCCGAACGGTTGATTCTTGAGAAGCGCCAGCAGATTCAGACCCAGGAGTTGGCCGGCCAGGTCGGTCTGGAACAGCAGAACGGCGAGCTGGTCCAGCTTCAGTCCGAGAACAAGAAGCACGAGGCGGACGCGCGCGCTTACGGCGTCAAGGCATTGGCCGTGGCGGTCAAGGACATGGATCCGAGGGTGGTGCAGGTGTTGATGCTGGGTCAGGCCAGCCCGGAGATGATGATGGCGGCGGGCTTCCAGAATATTGCGGACAACGCGGCCAAGATCGGCGAGTTCAACTTCTCCCCCGACCTGTTGCGCCAGCTGGCACGTCAGGAGGACTGACCCAGATGGACGTGTCCGACCGCAAGATTGTGTTGATCACGCGCCGAACGCGTCTGCAGGAGCTGGTCGCGCGCTACAACACGGTGCAGCAGGCGCGTTTTCAGGCCGAGCATCTGGGGCTGGATTTCAGTGACTTCCTGATCGAAGACCAGATCTATCAATCCGCGCTGGTCGAGGTCAGCGCGCGTTTGGAGCAGCACGGTCGGCTGCAGTGTCTGGATCGCAGCTTTCTGCCGAACTTCCTGTTTCCGCCCGACGCGCTGGTTGCGGTGCTGGGCCAGGACGGACTGGTCGCCAACACCCTGAAATATCTGGACGGTCAACCGCTGCTGGCGATCAATCCCGATCCGGACCGGTTTGATGGCCCGCTACTGCCCTTCAGCGTGCCCGAGCTTGCCAAGGTGCTGCCGGAGGTGCTGCGGGCGAAGCGGCCGATCCGCGAAGTGACGATGGCACGGGCCCGACTCGGCGACGGCCAGCATTTGCTTGCCGTCAATGACTTCTTCATCGGTGCCCGCAGCCATGTCTCGGCGCGGTACGAGCTGACGGTGGATGAGCGCCACGAGCGGCAGTCGTCCAGCGGGATCATCGTCTCCACCGGGCTGGGGTCGACCGGCTGGCTCCGCAGTGTTCTGACCGGCGCGATGGCGGTGACCGACTCCGGTGACTATTCCGACGTGCAGGAGCTTCGCCAGAATGGTTTCGCGTGGGACGCACAACGTCTGGTGTTCAGCGTACGCGAGCCGTTTCCGAGCCAGTGGAGTCAGGCGACGCTGGTCTTCGGCGACGTCACACCCAGCACGCCGATGCGGATCCGCTCGCTGATGCCGCAGGGTGGGGTGATCTTCAGCGACGGGATCGAAGCGGATGGTCTCGATTTCCGGTCGGGGTTGGAGGCAGTCATTGATTTCGCCGAGCGTCGAGGTCGGCTGCTGCATTAGTCGCTTGGCTGGGGAGCCACTCGGGTTCACCTGCGCTTGACCGATTTCCGTACATCTTGCTTGCGTCCAAACCCACATCGGAAACGCAACGCATGGATCTTAAGAGCGGCTACCCATTCTGGGCGGTGAAGAACGGCCTGATGCATGCATTCAAGCCGCTTGAGACGGACACGCGTTGCGATGTCGCGATCATCGGCGGAGGAATCAGCGGCGCGCTGATTGCAGACACGCTCTCGGCTGCCGGACACGAGGTGGTCGTGCTTGAGCAGCGCGACATTGGCTGGGGAAGCACGTCGGCAAGTACCGCGTTGTTGCAGTACGAAATCGACACCCATCTGACCGAGCTGGCGAAGACCGTGGGCGAGGACGATGCCGTGCTCGCCTACCGCGCGTGCGTGGACGCGATCGGGATGCTGGCCGAGTGCGCGCGTGGCCTGCGCGACGTCGGCTTCGAAACCCGCGACAGTCTGTATTACGCGAGTCGGAAGCGTGATCACACCCCACTGGAGAACGAATTCCGGATGCGCAAGGCGCACGGATTCGATGTCACCTGGCTGGCTCAAGGCGAGATCAAGGAGCGCTACGGATTCTCGGCGCCGGCAGGGATCCTCAACCGTCCCGCCGCCTGCGTGGATCCGTACCGAATGACTTATCGCCTGCTGTCGCGTCTTGAGCGCAACGGTGTCGGCGTGCATGACCGTACGGCGGTCGCAAAGCTTCATGCAAATCCGCGGTCGGTCGAGCTGGAGTTGGAAAATGGCGCACGCGTGCGCGCCAAACACGTGGTGGTGGCAGCCGGTTACGAGGGCGAGCGGTTTCTGCCGCAGAAGGTCGCGACCAACCACAGCAGCTACGCGTTTGTCACCGACCCGATCAGCCGTGACGAGCTGGGTGTGCTCGCCAAGACCATGATGTGGGAGACCGCGCGGCCGTACCTCTATCTGCGCACCACGTCCGACAACCGACTACTGGTCGGTGGGGCCGATGACCGGCTCGACATACCCAAGCGGCGCGACGCGAGGGTCGACCGGAAGGCGCGGTCGTTGGCGAAGAAGGCGCAGAAGCTGTTTCCGCACCTGAACGTCACTCCCACGTTCTCCTGGGCCGGCACATTTGCTGAAACCAGCGACGGATTGCCGTACTTCGGGCCGCACCCGGCTACCGGGCCACGGGTGCACTTCGCGATGGCCTATGGCGGTAACGGGATCACGTATTCGATGCTGGGAGCGGGGCTGCTGCTTGCGCTCATTGAAGGCAAGCGTGATCGACTTGCGCCGCTGTTTACGTTTGATCGCCTTGCCACATAACTGGCGGCCGCGACCGGGCGGGTGCATCGGTCAGCCCGTCACGGCCGTTCTGCACAACGCCTCATCCTCGCAGCAGTTCTCGGTCAAATAGCCAACCAGATCTTTCATGGCGTCGAAATCGGCCCGGTAGCAGATCGTGCGGCCTCGCTGTTCGGCGGTGATCAGGCCCGCCCCGACCATTTCCTTGAGGTGGAAAGACAGCGTGGCACTGGCCAGCGCCAGTGACTGGCTGATCTCACCGGCCAGCTTGCCCGCCGAGCCGGCTTGCACCAGCAGGCGGAAGATCGATAGCCGGCTGGCGTGACCAAGCGCTGCCAACGCACGGGTTGCTGTTTTATGTTCCATGATTCTAGAATAGTCGAAACGATTATCTGGAACAACAGCATGCTCGATCTCCCCAACATCGATAGCGACTCGCTCGAGCTGCCGACGCCGGACAGGCTTACCGTCGAGGCCCCCAGTACCCACAAGCCACGGATCCTGATCCTGTACGGGTCGCTCCGGCCGCAGTCCTTCAGCCGCAAGCTCGCATTGGAAGCACAGCGCTTGCTCGAGCACTTCGGCGCGGAAGTCCGGCTGTTCGATCCGCATGAGCTGCCGATGCTGGATACGGCGCCGGCCGATCATCCGAAAGTACGTGAATTGCGAGAGGCATCGTTGTGGTCGGAGGGGCACGTCTGGATCAGCCCGGAGCGGCACGGAACGCTGACTGGGGTGATCAAGAACCAGATCGACTGGCTGCCGCTGGAGGATGCAGGGGTTCGCCCGACCCAGGGCCGGACGCTAGCCGTGATGCAGGTCTGTGGTGGGTCGCAATCCTTCAACGTGGTCAATGCGCTGCGGGTGCTGGGTCGCTGGATGCGTATGGTCACCATCCCCAACCAGTCATCAGTGCCAAAGGCATGGCAGGAGTTTGACGAGCAGGGTCGTATGAGGCCTTCCGCGTACTACGACCGAGTGGTTGACGTGATGGAGGAGCTGGTCAAGTTCACGCTGATGGTCCGCGATCGCAGTGAGTATCTGGTCAGCCGCTATAGCGAGCGCAAAGGTGACGCACTGGCTGCCGCGCTGGCAGCGGCATCCGGCGCAGATGCAGCATCGGCCGCCGCGTCGTAATCCCGCTCGCGGCCCGTGATCACTGAGTTACGCAGTTTTTTATTGACCCGTCCGGCTCGGGTTGCGAAACTGGTTACTACTTGGCGCGGTCGGATGGCTGCTTTGCCAACGCTGTAAACAAGGACGTTGTAATGGCACAGGAAGGTGCGGCGTTTGCGGTCGTAGAGACCGAGAACGCCCCGGATGCGCAAGCGGAGGTGGCATCCGATCGCGGATTGCGCGGTCTGGTGCTTTTGGCGCAATTTCACGGTGTGGCCGCTGATGCCAACCAGATTGCCCATGAGTACGGTCGCAATGGCGAGCATTTCGACGAGACCACGTTGCTGCTGGCGGCGAAGAAGCTCGGCCTGAAGGCCAGGGTGAACTCGCAACCCATATCGCGATTGGCCATGGCGAGTTTGCCCGCGCTGGCGCTGGTCCCCGACGGCGAGAGCTTCATCGTGGCCAAAGTCAGCGGCGACCAGATACTGATCCACGACCTGACGGAACGCCGCCCGCGCGCGATATCACTGGAAGACTTCGAGTCCCGCTACGCCGGACGCCTGCTGCAGGTCGCCTCACGTGCCTCGGTGATGGGTGATCTCGCCAAGTTCGACTTCAGCTGGTTTATTCCGGCGGTGGTCAAATACCGCAAACTGCTACTCGAAGTATTCATCGTCTCGTTCTTCATTCAGATGTTCGCACTGGTCACGCCGCTGTTCTATCAGGTGGTGATGGACAAGGTGCTGGTACATCGTGGACTGACCACCTTGGACGTGATTGCGGTGGGTTTGGTTTCAATAGCGGTTTTTGATGTCGTGCTTTCGGGTTTGCGGACGTATGTGTTCTCTCATACCACCAGCAAGATCGATGTTGAGCTGGGTGCGCGCCTGTTTCGGCACGTGCTCGCCTTGCCAATGGCCTACTTCGAATCGCGTCGGGTTGGTGACACCATTGCACGCGTGCGCGAGCTGGAGAACATCCGGACTTTCCTGACCGGACAGGCGCTGACGTCCGTGCTCGACCTGTTCTTTACCGTCGTGTTTCTGGCGGTGATGTTTTGGTACAGCGGCTGGCTGACGCTGATCGTAGTGCTGTCGTTGCCGGTGTATGCGTTGGTCTCGGCGGGGATTACGCCGGTCCTTCGCAAGCGTCTCAACGACAAGTTCGCGCGTGGCGCGGACAACCAGTCCTTTCTGGTCGAATCGATCAGCGGGATCGGCACCATCAAAGCTACTGCCGTCGACCCCCGCGTAACCCGCACCTGGGACAATCAGTTGGCGGGCTACGTGGGCGCCAGCTTCGGTGTTACGCGGGTGGCGATGGTGGGTCAGCAGAGTGTGCAGCTGGTGCAGAAGCTGGTCAGCATAGGCATCCTGTTCTGGGGTGCGAAATTGGTGATCCAGGGTGAGCTGTCGATCGGCCAGCTGATTGCTTTCAACATGCTCGCCGGACAAGTTGCCGCGCCCATCGTGCGGCTGGCGCAACTGTGGCAGGACTTCCAGCAGGTCGGCATTTCGGTAGAACGACTCGGCGACATCCTCAATACCCGCACCGAAGTGCCCGGCAGCCGGATGGCGTTGCCACCGATCAAGGGTCGCGTGACCTTCGAACGGGTAACGTTCCGCTACCGCCCGGATACAGCCGAAGTGCTCAGCGGCATCGAGCTTGACATCAAGGAAGGCGAAGTTATCGGAATCGTCGGCCGTTCCGGCTCTGGCAAAAGCACCCTGACCAAGCTGGTGCAAAGGCTCTATACCCCGGAGCGCGGACGGGTACTCATCGACGGCCACGATCTGGCGTTGGCGGATCCGGCATGGTTGCGCCGCCAGCTTGGCGTGGTGCTGCAGGAAAACTTCCTGTTCAACCGGAGCGTGCGGGAGAACATCGCACTCAGTGATCCAGGAATGCCGCTTGAGCGCGTGATCCGTGCGGCCGAACTGGCCGGCGCGCACGAGTTCATCGTCGAACTCCCGGAAGGCTACGACACCATCGTCGGAGAGCAGGGTGCCGGGCTGTCCGGCGGGCAAAGACAGCGGATAGCCATCGCGCGAGCGCTGATTACCAACCCGCGCATCCTGATTTTTGACGAAGCGACCAGTGCGCTCGATTACGAGTCCGAGCACGCAGTGATGGCCAACATGCGTGCTATCTGCCGGGGACGCACTGTGATGATCATTACTCATCGCCTCTCCACGGTGCGCCATGCCAACCGCATTGTCGTTGTCGACAAAGGCCGAATTGTGGAGTGCGGCACTCATGCCGAGCTAGTCGACAAAGTGGATGGCCAGTACGCGCATCTGCACCGCCTGCAGCAGGGGCCGGCATGAAGCACATTTTCCAAGCCGGGGGAGATTTTCTGGCCCGCTACGCTGTAGTGTTCAAGTCGGCTTGGGCAGTCCGCGATCAGCTAGAGCCACCCAAGCGCAGCTCTGACGAGTTGGCCTTCCTGCCGGCGCACCTGGAGCTTACCGATACGCCGGTATCGCCCGCCCCCCGTTGGGCGATGCGGATCATCATCGCGTTCTTCTGTATCGCGGTGTTGTGGGCTTGCTTTGGCAAGGTCGATATCGTCGCCACCGCACCGGGAAAAACTGTTGTCAGCTCACGCACGAAGATAGTGCAATCAGCGGAGACCGCCGTGGTGCGGCGCATTCTGGTGCACGACGGTCAACTGGTGGAGAAGGGACAGCTCCTGATTGAGCTCGATGCCACTGCTACCGGTGCCGAATATGCGCAGGCCGGCGGCGCGCTTCTAAACGCACGGCTTGACGAACTCCGGCTTTCAGCGCTCGCCGATGCGATCGCTTCCAACCGGCCGCCCCTGCTGATGGAAGACGGGTCCTTGCCTGAGCAGGAGGTCCGGGCTGCTCAGCAACTTGCTACCAGCCAGTTCGAAACCTTCCAGGCACGTCACCACGGACTGACAGCCGCAATTGCCCAACGGCAGGCAGAGCAGCGAACCGTGCAGTCAATGATAGGGCCGCTGCAGGAAAACGCAAAGATCGCAAAGGCGCGCGCCGAGGACTACGCCACGTTGGTGGAGGGCAAGTACGTGGGGCGTCATGACTATCTGCAGCGTGAGCAGGAGCGTATTGCTGCCGAAAGCGAACTGTCGACCCAGTACAACCGGCTACAGGAGGTTCGCTCCGCACTCAGCGTTGCACGTGAAGAACTGCGGGTGTTGGTCACCGATACCCGACAGCAGACCCTGGACGGACTGCGGGAAGCACGCGAGGAAGTCGCCCAGCTCAACCCGGAGGTTAGCAAGACCGGAAAGCGCGACCAGCAGATGGAGTTGCGCGCGCCGGTAGACGGCACCGTCCAACAACTTGCGGTGCATACGGTGGGCGGCGTGATTACCCCGGCCCAATCCCTTCTGGCGGTAGTGCCCAGTGAGGAGTCTCTGGAAATCGAAGCGACCGTGCTGAACAAAGACATCGGCTTCGTACGGCCCGGCCAGGCGGTGACCGTCAAGATCGAAAGCTTCCCCTATACCCGATATGGCTACCTCACTGGAACCGTCGCCAGCGTGTCCCACGACGCCGCGCAGGACGAAAATCTGGGGCTGGTATTCCCGGCACGTGTGAAGCTCGACTCCTCGACGCTGATGATCGATGGCGTGCAGGTGGGGCTAACGTCGGGAATGACTTTGAGCGCGGAGATCAAGACAGGAAAGCGTCGAGTGATCAGTTATCTGCTGAGTCCGTTGCAGCAGCACACGTCGGAATCACTGAGAGAGCGCTGAAAATCCCTATCGCCACCAGTTCAAGAGGGGCGCTGGTCTCACGCACAGCGCTCCATCGAGAACTACGTCGCAAGCTCTAATAATTATCGAGATCGCACAATATTACATCTCGATTGCCATGTGGCGTTGTCGCCCTAGAGCGAAGAGAGAAATACGCGCGTCCCCGGGCGCACGCTAGATACGTCAAGCGATATTCAGAATCTCTTGATAGCACTATTCTACTGATTCCCGCGGCAATAGGTTCGATCCGCGGGCACAACAAATACAGCCAACTCGAAAACACGGAGGTTTCCATGGATAATTTGTCGTCTGGGTCGGAAAGCAGCGGAATCCGGATATCGGAGCTATCTGCGGCGATAACAGCGAACTTCGATCGCGCGGTTGCGGCACTGGGAGATTGGGACGCGAATTCCGGAAACGAGGTGGCACTCGCAAGGGCAATCAACGATGCCGCCAAGCAGTCCTCCGCAATGGCGACGATGTTCTCCGAGATATTTACCGCGTCAGGCGATGCGCCAGAGGCGGCGTTATGCGCCGCATTCGCGGAAGGCTTTCAAAATCAGGCCGATGGACTAAGTAGCGCCCTCGCAGCATATGAGCAAGGTGGGAGCGCTGACATTGATTATATTCTAGGAGCAACAATTGCGGTACTGAACATCTACGACAAAGGCGGCAAGATAGATAAAGTAATAGGAGAGAATGCAGGCGGGAAGCTCAAAAAAGTCTTCGGGGTGGCCGGCCATGTCCTAACGGTCAGGGATATATACAAGGCATGGCAACAGGGAGATTCGAGCAAAATCGTAGCCATCTTCGGCGGTGTTGCAGTCAGCGTATTGGTGGGTGCCCTTGCGGTCGCGCTGTTCGCTCCAGCTGCCCTTAGCGTCATTGGGGGAGCGATCGTTCTAGGCATCGCTGGATATATCGGATTTGAAGCAGGTAGAGAAGCGCAGGACCAGATCGATGCCTTTCTCGAGATATTCGGAAACTTGGAGGAGGACGATATCGCGAAGGTAATCTGCCGTGACGTCAGGAACTACGGCAATGCGGATCTTCCTCACCTTGGCTATAAGTTGTGGTTTGGTACAGACGCCGACGACGATCTGTACGGCAAGCTGGGCGTATCAAACGCGATGACCGGGGGAGAGGGCCAAGACACTATCTTTGGTCGAGACATGGCTGACTACATTAATGGCGGGGACTCCGCTGACACCATATATGGAGAAGCCGGTAACGATGTGCTCGTGGGGGGCGATGGCGGAGATACGTTGACTGGAGGGGTTGGAGACGACGTATTAAAGGGTGGAGAGGGGTTTGACACCTACGCGTTCTCGATCTCAGATTTCAAGGATTTGTCGCAGGACATAATCGAAGATGTCGATGGGGCTGGAAAGATAACGTTCAACGGCACTGCGATCGGTGATTACGGACTGAAGAACGTAACCCGCGATGGATTGGGATGGGAGACCTCCGGCGGAGAATTCCGGCTCGCTGTGATCGGCAGCGGGAGCGCTCAATCATTGTTGCTCCTGCATCGCAGCACTGGAAGTCGCGTGATAGTGAAAAAGTGGTCAAACGGCGACTTGGGCATCACGTTGCCAGACCTCGGTCAGCCCGGCAGCCCCGAGAACCCGAATCCGCAAACCAACGGCAATGACCTGATCGGTCACGATGGGGATCGCGATCCACAAACACCGATCAGCGGTGACGATGTCATTTCTGGAATGGCCGGAAACGACGGTATCGACGGCGGCTACGGGGATGACAGGATCTTTGGCGGTCATGGCAACGATCTTATATTTGGTGGCCCTGGCTCCAACAGGCTGGATGGAGGTCTCGGTAACGACATTCTTATAAATGATGCCACTGTAATGGCATGGTTGCGTTGGGATGACGAGGTCAATGCGTTTCCGGAGCGGTTGGAAGATATCTATGCCCGCATGGAAAGTAGCGCAGATGTCTTGTCATACGGCAATGGGTGGCACGCTCATGTCACACCCGGGACTACCGCGCAGCGCGATAACGCGCCAAATCACCTTTTGGATCTTCGGATAACGGCGTACGGAAAAGCCGACGGTGATCCGCGTACCGATGAGATATGGATCGAGGTGGACCCGAACATTTACCCGAACCGAGATGACGATATCGATGGGGGTGCCGGTTCAGATACTGCGTATGGTGGTGAGGGAAACGACCGGGTCAGTGGCGGGAGTGGGAATGATCTGATCGTCGGGGGTGCAGATGCGGACATACTGGACGGCGGCGACGACGACGACTTGATTCTTGGAGATGACCTCACTGTGGGTGAGGGGCTGTTCGCCTACCTTTCGACGCACAACTCCATGACCGCCAATGCCCACGGTGATGACATCATCACTGGTGGGCAGGGGAATGATCGCCTCTACGGAATGGGCGGTAACGACATAATTGAAGGTGGCGACGGTGACGACCTCCTTTCAGGGGATCTGCTGGAATTTGGATTCGACTATGTCTTGAACCAGCCGGTCGAGTCAGGTAACGACTACATTGACGGCGGTGCCGGCAACGATCAGATCCACGGAGACGGTGGAAACGACACGCTACTTGGTGGGGCGGGGGACGACACAATACTGGGTGACAGCCTAGCAAGCCCTGGTTACTTGCATGGCGACGACAGAATTGAGGGTGGTGACGGTGACGACGTTGTCTATGGCGCAGGTGGAAACGACCATATCAGGGGTGGCGACGGCAACGACAACCTGATCGGTGACGCGCACATCTCAAATTTGGCACTGCAGTACCATGGAAATGACACCATATTCGGTGAAGGTGGCGACGATATCCTGCAGGGCGCGGGAGGGAATGACTATCTCGATGGTGGAATCGGTGACGATCACCTTCAGGGAGGGGAAGGTGACGACCAGCTCCACGGCGGGCTCGGTCGAGATCAGCTCATTGGGGGTGAAGGAAATGACCTGCTGAATGGAGGCAGCGGCGACGACAAACTCTGGGGCGATGCGGGAGATGACAAGCTGTTTGGTGGCGACGGACGGGATGAGCTTTTCGGAGGTGACGGCGACGATGTCCTGAATGGTATGGCTGGCGATGACAAGCTCTCAGGTGGAGCGGGCAATGACTCCATCTTTGGTGGGGCCGGCGTGGATATCATCAATGGGCATGATGGCAACGATGTGATCTCTGGCGGAGACGGCGATGACAATATCTCGGGAAACGCAGGCAGAGATTCCATCGATGGTGGGAGTGGCGATGACAGCATCTGGGGTGACGAAGGCGATGATGCTGTCAAAGGTGGCGCTGGAAACGACACGATCTACGCGGGAGACGGGAATGATGTTATCCAGGGCGATGCCGGAAATGATCTGATCGATGGCGGCTCCGGAAGCGATATCTACATATTCAATAGCGGATTTGGTGACGACCGCATAGTGGGGCTCGGCAATCCCGATTCTGGGAATGACATAATCCGCTTCGGTGCCGGGATCAGCGCTTCGGAAACCGCGTGGGTATGGAGTAATGATGGGCAGGATTTGACAATCTTCGCAGGGCCGATCAGCAATGTGCCCGGAGGCTGGACAAGTCGGCTGAAGCTCGAGGGGTTCGGTGCGACCGACGACGGTGAACAAAGGCATTCGGTAGAATTCGAGGATGGCTCAACCGCTGTCATTGGTGGAAGCGGGAATGATTTTCTAGTGGGGTCGTCCGGTGGCGATCTTATTGAGGGAAATGACGGTGACGACGATATTTCCGGAGGGGATGGGAACGACCATATCGATGGAGGTGCCGGTTCAGACAGTGCCGCGGGTGGTCGTGGGGATGATGCGTACTACAACGTCGAGTATGTCGTAGAGTACGATTCTGAAGGGTACGATTCAATATATGTCGATGGGGCTGCAGGCCCCGAGTATCACATCCCCGCCAACGTCGAATTCCTGTCATTTAAATCTAGCGTCTACTGGTTCAATAACCCGTTCAGGATTCACGGCAATGATTCCGATAACACAATTGTTATGCATCAGTCAGGCGGGTGGCTTAATCAAGGGTTTCTGAACGGTGGAAAGGGCTCGGACCACTATATCTTCCGGCATAGCGGAGAGAGCTTTGCTAGATACGTATCGATCGTTATCGATAATCCGGGGGACAGTTGGGAAGCATATAGCGACGCCGGCGGTGAATGGATTGGCTCGGGTATGATGGTTTACCATCCTAAGTGGGTTCTCGACAGCGATAATAGATTCGTGATTCACAGTTCGCTCAATAGTGACTTCGTTTTTGATAGCTCCGTTCGGGAATTTAACGCAACAGGATCTGTCGAGACCTCGGTGACCGGCGACGAGCGAGACAATATCATGTGGGGTGTCAATAACCCTGAAAAGAACACACTTATTGGCGGTGCTGGGAATGATATCTACTACGTCGATCAGAATGATGTGGTAGTAGACGCCTCAGGCCATGATAAAATAGTGCTTATTCGCTCGTCTTCGAACGGGTTGACGCCAGTTATCGAGTATCACCTCCAGTCCGGTATCGAAGATCTGGATATAGACTATTACCAGCTGGAGAATGCCTACGGTAATGATCTGGACAACGTGATAAACGGTTCATACAGTTTGCATTCTGACAGCTGGAATAATGCCGGCAACAGCAATGTCTACGGGTTGGGTGGAGATGACCATCTGATTGGAAATCGTGATCTCTATGGAGGCGACGGCAATGACTATCTGAGCGGTGGAGATGGTGACAACCTTTTAGATGGTGGTGCTGGCGCCGATGAAATGCACGGGGGCGAAGGGCGAAATACATATGTAATTGACAACCTGGGTGACTCTATCCAAGAGCCGAATCCGCAAGCAACTTGGCGCCGTGGTGAAGCACTGGTAAAAGTTGATAATTACGTTTTTTCGGAATCCTCCGGTATTGGGACAATTCGTTTGCTTGATGGCGCGGTCTCGGTTAAGGCGACGCAACTATATAACTCTATCTACGGCAATGAGCTGGATAATGTCATTGATGGGAATGGTGGTGGTGACTGGCTCGACGGCGGGTCCGGAGATGACAGGTTCCTCATTCGCAGCGACTCGGGCACTGAAACGTTCATCGAAGATCGTGGATTGGTGTCGGATGATAACGATCGAGTCGTGTTTGGCGCGGGATTCGCATCGAGCGGAATACTGCGGGTTACCCGTAGCGAATATATTGGAGGCGGTGAGCTGCTCGAGATCGAGGTGTCAAATACTTTGACGATCTCCAGTCAGGTAATCAAGGTCGTTTACGATCCTGGTGCCGGCATCGCTGTCGAAAAATTCATCTTCAACGACAGGGAGATGACGATCGACCAGTTGCTTCAGATGTCCAACAGCAGTCCGGTGGTGGGTTCGTCCTTAGATTATTGGGGAAAGGCCTTTCTCGGTGAACAATTTCAGTTCACCGTTCCTTCCGATGCATTCCATGACGTCGATAGCAGCGATGTACTGACGTACAGCGTGGAAGGTGCGCCCGAATGGCTGGAATTCGACCCAGTTTCACGTACGCTTTCCGGCGTACCGAACATTGTTGATCCGGACATCTCGATGACGTTGCGCGCGACTGACCGTGCTGGCGAGAGTGCTGCTCAGCTTTTGTCGCTATCGGTCTATCAGTCGGTCCTTGGGACCGCCCAGGATGATGTTCTCTACGGAACCGATGCCGATGAGGGAATTATCGGGCGTGGAGGAGCCGATGTGATCTACAGCAGTCACGGGGTTGACCGGTTGTTTGGAGGAGCCGGTGACGACCACTACGTCATAGACGCTGAATCTGATGGATTGGACTGGATCGATAATGCCGGGGGCGGCTCTGATGGCGTTTCGATTGTTGGGGCTGCCTCAGGAACCCATATTTCGTTCCGTAAGTCATTTGATGATTTGGTCGTCCACATTGGTGGCAGTGAGAATCCACTGTTCTCAGTAAGTCAGCATTTCCTAGGTGGTGATTCGTCACTCGATTATATTGGATCCGCCGATGGCTATTACCTTACATCTGAGCAGATCAACCAGCTCGCTCATAACGAGCAGGTTTATGTTGGGGGATCCTCTATGGCGGAGCAGCTCGTTGGCAGTGCGGGTGCTGATCTTGTCCAAGGCGCCGGTGGAGATGATCAATTGTTTGGTATGTCGGGAGACGATGTATTGGACGGTGGGGATGGGAGCGACTATATCGCCGGTGGCAGCGGAAGTGGGGTCAACTCCGGTGACGACCATCTGAATGGCGGTGCCGGCGATGACACGTTGGCAGGGGAGGATGGCAACAACACACTCGTCGGTGGTGCAGGCAGCGACTCCTATATCTACGGCGGGGGCCAGGACACTATTGACAACACCGGTGGGGGAACCGACGTGGTGTTCTTTACCGACGTTGGTACTGACCGCCTGGGCTTCAGCCGTGATGGTGACGATCTACTGATCACTATCGACGCCGATCCAGATAAATCTGTTCGGGTGTTAGCCCACTTCCTGGGCGGCGATTCCGCCATTGATTATGTGCAGCCCGAAGGGGGATCAACGCTGGACCGCGATGCGATCAATGCATTGGTGGGCGCCGGCGGGCCTGACCCTGGTGGTCCGGGCGCGGGCGATCCGGGTAGCGGCGACCCTGGCGACGGCCATCCTGGGAACCGCACGCCCGGTGATGACAAAGACTATTCCAATATCGTCGAGGGAACGGCGTCTGGTGAGCAGCTGCTGGGCAGCAATAGCAGAGACTTGATCCGCGCCTTTGGCGGCAACGACACCGTTTTTGGCTTCGGTGGAGATGACAAGCTCGAAGGTGGTGCGGGGGATGATGATCTGTATGGTGGTAATGGCTCGTTCAATGGGTCGGGCGACGACATCCTAATAGGCGGGCCTGGCAATGACAGCCTGAAGGGCGAGGACGGCAATGACTATCTCATGGGCGGTGCCGGTGATGACAGTTACTACTACGCCGCTGGGTCTGGCATCGACACCATTGACAACACTGGAGGTGGCAGCGACTACATTTACTTCGCCTCAATCGGGCGGGAGCGTTTGAGCTTCCATCGCGACGGTGACGATCTGCTGGTCCGCGTAGATGGTGACGCAAATCAGCAAGCTCGGGTGCTCAATCACTTCCAGGGCGGCGAGTTTGCCATCGCATTCGTACAGCCGGGAGACGGCGGTTATGGTATTCCGGCTTCGGAGTTCGATGGTCGGTTGACGCCGATGTCGATTACGACCGATCTTGCGATGATGTCAATAGATGAGTGGGACGTTCGGGCTCACTCGGCAGCTGGTCTCATGCGGGGGGGGCGTCGCTCCGTGAGGCGGAGCAGCTTTGAAGCTCATTCCATGATGGGTTTCGGCAATACCCTCGCGAGTGTGTTTCATCGCGAAACCAGCGAGCTGGCCTATGTGCACACCGATAGCGGGGTATCTTTGGGGGAAGGTCGTTCGCTGAATCTCGCCAATGGGGCTTCGGCGCCGGCCCCGAAAGAAGTCAATGTTTACGTGGGGTCGGCCGGCGATAGCACGGAAGCCATGAGGATCATCCAACACGGTATGGAGTCGAACCTATCGGACGGCATTGTTCAGCGCCATATGGCGGTGCTGGAATTAGACGTGAGCGCTCCGACGTCAGTTTCCGGACCCGCCGATATGTCTCGCGAACTAGATCTGCTGGTCAGTGCGATGTCAGCATACCCGCAAGCAGCGGTTGTTAGTGGCAGTCTGGAGCCGAAGGACTTCGGATTCATGGGTGGCCAGGTTGGCTGGAGTGATTTGCGTAGGCACACCGCGAGCGGAGCGGATCACTACGCATCCATCGCGTAGTGATACTAGATGTCGCTTTGATCTAATTTATGATTCTGTGGGCCGGCGTGCCCGGCTCACGAATTGTTGCTTCCATAGCTTCGCGTGTCCGAAGCTGCTCTCAACAGGATTCGGGCTGATGTTAAGCGCATCAGGAATTGTTGCCGCAATGGCGACCATTCCGACGAGCCTAGGTTGTTTGTGGCTGCCGATAAGTTTGGCGTGAAGGCACCGTCAGCTCTCAACCAGTGGCGCGGTTGGCTATGGCGAGTGTGCAAGCGCTGCTTGGTCTCAGGATTCAAGTGCAACATCCTGATGCAAGTTTGCCCATCTCTCCAGTCATCGCTTCCTCCGGAGTTTTACAGTCCAGCAGTTCTATATTGCCCCTTCCGGATGTGGTTGCCAGACTGATTCCTAATTGGCGCAGTCGGTTGGCTGCTTTGGCAACGCTGTAAACAAGGACGTTGTAATGGCACAGGAAGGTGCAGCGTTTGCGGTCGGAGAGACCGAGGACGCCCAGGATGCGCAGGCGGACGTGGCATCCGATCGCGGATTGCGCGGTTGGCGGTGGCGAGCTTGCCCGCGCTGGCGCCGGCCCTCGACGGCGAGAGCTTATCGTGGCCAAAGTCGGCGGCGAGACGGCTTGCATGAATTCCGCGAAGAAGTCACCCAGCTCACCTCCGCCCGAGCCCTATTGGCGGTGGTGCCCAGTGGAGAGTCCGTCGAAATAGAAGCGACCATACTGGCCAAAGATATCGGGTTTATCCGGGCGTGCCATCGTGTGACCATCACGATTGAGAGCATCCCTTATACCCGCTATAGCTACCTCACCGGCGCCGTCGCCAGAGCGTCACACGACGCCGCGCAGGTATGCGTGCCGCAGAAAAGTAGTTTGAGCGCGGAAATAAAAACGGGAAAGCGTCGAGTGATCAGTTATCTGCTGAGTCCGTTGCAGCAGCACAGTAAAGAAGCATTCCGGGAAAGATGAGTGAAGGGACACGGAGTTCTATATGGCAAAGAAAATAATAGGGGGTGCGTTGATGCTGGCCTTGATCGCATCCGGCTCATTTCTGTGGTGGAAACTCAAACAAGTCGACGCCGGCATCTGTGCACGAACGGGTTCAGTATTAACAGATGACGAGCTAAGGCACGCGGTAATAGACGACCTGATAAACATTAGATTGCAGAATATTCGCCATCAAAATATTGAATACAACCACGGCGGAATGGGGATGTTAGTCACGGAACCTGTGCCTGATGACGAAATTGCGGAAGCGGTAGCGAGTGCAGCAAGCGGCAATCAATTACCAGAAATACTAAAAAAATATCTACGAAATGTCGACGGTCCGGAAACTGAACTGACAAAAGAACCAATGACGATACTGTTCTACGATCTGGTGTCGGGCGTCTGGTTAGAAAGAATAGACTCTCGAGACATAAAGCGGGTCGGTTCTGGGGCGACGAAGTGTCGCCCAAATATATTCGAGAAAATGCGAGGGTTTGGTAGGTCATACTATGCTATCGAAACCCGGCAGTTCCGCTACTCGAATCACCTCACGGATGACGATGTCAGCTCTCCAACGCGCGAAAGCTTCGGGGTGCATCATATCGGGGTAGATAATATAGGGGTGGCAAGGAATTCGGGAGTGATATCTAGACTGGACAGCGATGTCAGCGACGTGGTCTTCGTTTCGAACTGCGGGAATATAATGACTCGGAAAAGTGATAGAGGCTTCCGCGATATGGATATTAAAGGACGGACTAAATTATGAAAATGCCGACGATACGTCGAGTGGTATCCCGATATTATTCAATTCGGACACCCCTCCCTCTAATCAACTATCCAGCAACGCGCGTATAGCCGCCAATCCAGCGACCGCACGCTCCTGTTTACGCTCTGCATCGGCAACTGGGTCGGCGCCGTCACGCTGAACCTCGGCAGCCGGCAACTCGTCGAGGAAGCGGCTGGGTTTCAGGCGGATGATGTCGCCCCACTTCTGTGCTTTCTTCGAGTACGACAGCCACAACTGTTCCTTGGCCCGGGTGATGCCCACGTACAAGAGGCGACGCTCCTCCTCCAGGCTGCCTTCGTCGATGCTGGCTTCGTGCGGCAGGGTGCCGTCTTCGACGCCGACGATGAACACGTAGCGGAACTCCAGGCCCTTGGCGCCGTGCAGGCTCATCAGCCGCACCTGGTTGCCGGCGTCGCCCTTGTCCGCGTGCGACAGCAGGGCCAATTGCGCGGCGAGCTCGCCGGGGCCGGCGCCTTTGCCGCCGTCGAACCAGTCGGCCAACTCTTCCAGGTTCGCCTTGCGGCGCTGGAAAGAAGCCTCGTCCTTGCACTGGGCGCGGATGGCGGTCAGCAGGCCGGATTTGTCGGCGAGCTCCCGCACCAGCTCTGACGGCGGCAGCTTGCGGGCGTCCTCGCGCAGGCGGCGGACGATGCCGACGAAACTATCCAGCGCATTGCCGGCCCGGGGTGGCAACTGCTTCAGCGCGCCGACCGACTCTGCTGCGCGCGACATCGGCATCCCGGCCCGCTGGGCCAGCTCGGCCAAACGGGCCAACGTGGTGGCGCCGACTTCGCGCTTGGGCGAGGTGACTGCGCGCAGGAACGCGGCGTCGTCGTCCGGGTTGGCGATCAGGCGCAGCCACGACATCGCATCCTTGACCTCGCCACGCTCCAGAAACGCGGTGCCGCCGGTGAGGTGGTACGGCACGCGCACCTGCTGCAGGGCCTTTTCGAGTGCGCGTGACTGGAAGTTGCCACGAAACAGAATGCAGAAGTCGCTCCAAGGCGCCTGCTTCGCAGTGGCGGTGAACTGGATCTCGGCAGCGACCTTCTCCGCCTCATGGGCGTTGTCGCGACACTCCCAGATGCGGATACGCTCGCCGTCGGCCTGCTCGCTCCAGAGGGTCTTGAGATGGACATGCGGGTTGTTGGCGATCAGCGCGTTGGCGGCGCGCAGCACGCGGTTGGAGCAGCGGTAGTTCTGCTCCAGCTTGATGACGCGCAACGCCGGATAGTCCTTTTCCAACGACAGCAGGTTATCCGGATTGGCGCCACGCCAGGCGTAGATCGACTGGTCGTCGTCGCCCACCACGGTGAACAGCCCGGTGGTTCCGGCGAGTGACTTCAGCAGCCGGTACTGGGCATCGTTGGTGTCCTGACACTCGTCCACCAACAGGTAGCCGATACGTTCGCGCCAACCCAGCGCGCACTCCTCGTCGGACTCCAGCAACTGCACCGGCAGCCGGATCAGGTCGTCGAAATCGACTGCGTTGAAGGTCGTCAGGCGGGCCTGATACAGCGCGTACACCGTCGCCGCGTCGATCTCGCGCGCGCTGCGGGCTTCCGCCATCGCTTGCTCGGGAGACAGCCCCGCGTTCTTCGCGCGTGAGATCAGGTTGCGCATGTCGTCGAGCACGTCGGGCTTGGCGCCGGTGCCAATCAGGTCCTTGATCTGAGCGGCGCTGTCGTCGCTGTCGAAGATCGAGAAGCCGCGACGCAGACCAAGCTTGGCGTGCTCAATCTGCAGAAAACGCAGGCCCAGCGCGTGGAACGTCGAGATCGTCAGCCCTTCCGCACTGTCGCCGCGGATCCGCTTCGCAACACGCTCGCGCATTTCCTTGGCGGACTTGTTGGTAAAGGTGATCGCTGCGATCCGCCGGGCTGGCATTCGCCCGGAGTCAATCAGATGCGCGATTTTTTCCACGATTACCCGGGTCTTGCCGCTGCCGGCACCGGCAAGCACAAGCAGAGGGCCGTCGACGTGTTCGACAGCGGCGCGTTGGGGGGGGTTGAGGCCGTGCATGTGGACTGCAGTCACGCGATGGAGCGGTTGCCCAGTTTACCTCGTGGCTGTCCACCGTTAACGTGGGCGGCTACTACGCGCTTCAGGATCACGGATGTTTCCTCAGTTGCTTTTGCGGGTACTGCTCGCGTCATTGTTGGCCGCCCTCAGTTTTGGCAGCTTTGCAGCGGAACCGCTGGACGATCCACTGGAGGATCCGGTGATGCTGTCGGCTGGATTCCTCGCCGGACATCCGGACCTGAACTATCGCATCGAAGGTCAGAAGGCCCTCGAGGATGAGCGTCAGGAAGATGCCTTGGCGTATTTCCGTCGCGCCAGTCTTTACGCCGACAAGGCGTCGCAGGCGATGGTCGGTGAGATGCTGTGGAAGGGTCGTGGCACCCCGGTTGACCGCGCCATGGGATACGCGTGGATGGATCTGGCGTCCGAGCGTGGCTATCGAGGCTTCCTGCGATTCCGCGAGCAGTACTGGGACCAGCTTGACGAAGGCGAACGCGCGCGCGCTGTAAACGAAGGGCAGGCGATCTACGAGCGTTATGGCGATGCGGTCGCACAGCCTCGCATGGCAACGGTGTTGCGCCGTGCGCGCAAGCAGGTGACCGGTAGTCGCACCGGTTTTGTCGGCTCACTGAAGATCCTGACGACCGGTCCCGGCGGGGAACAGGTCACCATCGACGGGTCCAAGTTCCACGACGAGCGTTACTGGGATCCGAAGAAGTACGCCGCCTGGCACGACAGAATCTGGATGAACCCGCGCGTCGGTACAGTGGATGTGGGTGACACCGAAGTGCTTCCCGGACGTCTGTCCGAGCCGTCGCAACCGGCGCCGGTGTCGGCGGACGACACTCCGGATCCCCAGCCCTGAGGGTTGGAATGCGCCCATGGCGAAGCTCTACTTCTACTATTCGGCGATGAATGCCGGCAAGACCACCAGCCTGCTGCAGTCGGCGCACAACTACCGCGAGCGCGGGATGCGGGTGCTGATCATGGCGCCGCGGCTGGATCATCGTGCCGGCATCGGCACCGTGAGCTCGCGTATCGGATTGAGCGCACCGGCGACGGTGTTCGATTCCGGTCAGGATCTGCAGGCGCTGGTGGCCTCGGATGTTGCCGCTCACGGTGAGTTGAATTGCGTACTGGTGGACGAGGCGCAGTTTCTGCAAAAACCGCAGGTCTGGCAGCTGACGGAAGTCGTGGATGCGTTCCACATTCCTGTGCTGTGCTACGGACTGCGTACGGATTTTCGTGGCGAGCTGTTCGAGGGCAGCCAGTACCTGCTGGCCTGGGCCGACGAGATCAGCGAGATCAAGACGATCTGCCACAGTGGCAGCAAGGCCACCATGACAGTGCGCGTGGATGGGCAGGGGCGTGCAGTGCAAGACGGGCCGCAGGTCGAAATCGGCGGTAACGAGCGCTACCTGTCCGTCTCGCGCGCCGAGTACAAAAAAGTGGCCCGCGGGGAAGGGGTCATTGATCCGATGCAGCCGTCACTGTCTCTGCCGCCGGCGAGCGACTGACCCGTAGCATCGCCGCACCCTTGCAACAGGCCCGACACCTTTTCACGTTGCGCGATCGACTCCCGCATCAGACGCTCAGGCACCGGCTCGAGCGACGACAGCAGGTCGGCCTGCCGGTCGAGGAGGCGCTTTGCCTTGTCCAGCTCGCCCAAGCCAATGTGCAGTCGGGCAGCGACGCCGAGCACTTCGGCCAATGTGCCGGGTTGGTCGGCCAGATCGCGCTCACCACGCTCAACCAGCGTTGCAAGCAGCGCGCGCAGGTCCACGGGCTCGCCGTTGCGGGTGCCCCCGGTACTTTCCAAGACGTCGATCATGAAGGTCTGGATTGCCCGTGCACGCGCCGCCTCGTTGACGGCCTGCCGGGCCTGCCACGCGACCATGACCAGGGCAACGGCAAGTACGCCGGTGGTCAGCGTGCCGGTCGCGAGCGGCCACTGGTGCCGCCCGACGAACTTGCGCAATCGGTAGCGCCAGCTTTGCGCGCGTGCGAGGACCGGCCGCCCGCTCGCGTAGCGGAAAAGGTCCTGGGAAAAAGCCTCGACCGATGAGTAGCGCTGTTCCGGAGGCTTGGACAGGGCTTTGAGCACGATGTTGTCGAGGTCGCCTGACAGCGCGCGCGCACGCCGGCGCAGTGCGAGTTGGTCGTGCGCTCCGCTGGGGAGCTCGCCCGTCGGCTGCAGCATTGCCTGCGAAGGGCGCATCGGATCATGGCGCAGGATCGCCTCCTCCCAGGCCGCGTCGCTGCGGCGAGCGGGGCGGTAGGGTTTGGCATCCACCAATAGCTCGTACAACACGACGCCCAGTGAATAGACGTCGGTCATCGTCGTTACCGGCTCGCCAAGGATCTGCTCGGGCGCGGCATAGTGAAGGGTGAACGCACGGGTGCCAGTACGGGTGCGCTCGGGGCCGCTCTCGCTGTCGAGCAGCTTGGCGATGCCAAAATCCAGCAGGCGCACGTCGCCGGCTGGGGTTACCAGAATGTTGGACGGCTTCAGGTCGCGGTGGACGATCAGATTCGCGTGCGCGTGGCTGACCGCATCGCAGATCTGCTTGAACATCTGCAGCCGGGTCTCCAGCGGAGTGTCATGTTCGCGGCAATAATCGGTGATTGGAATGCCGTCGATGTACTCCAGTGCCAGGTAGGGCAGGCCATCGGCGCTGATGCCTGCGTCCAGTAAACGGGCGATATGCGGGTGTGCAAGCCGGGCCAGGATCTGCCGCTCGCGGGTGAAACGCAGTCGCAGGTCGGTGTCCGCGAGCCCCGGGCGGAGCAGCTTCAATGCGACCCGACGCTGGTAGAGGCCGTCTGCGCGCGAGGCGAGCCAAACCTGGCCCATGCCGCCCTCACCCAACAGGTGCTCCAGCTGATACGGGCCTACCTGGCACCCCGGCATCGCCAGATGACTCGGTCGCACCGCCGGTCCGGAGAGGAAGTCGCTATCCGCATCCAGTGCGAGCAGCGACTCCAGCTCGTTGGCCAGTGCGGGGTCCTCGGCACGCACCCCGTTTAATCGATCCTTGCGCGCACGCGAGTCCAGCTCGAACAGCTCGTCGAGCAGCGGGGAGACTTGTTGCCAGCGTGCAGGATCCATGTGTCATCCGTATTGCGGGCCGGGCGTGTGGCGGGGTGGGGTGAGCGCGACGAAACGTCAGCCGTGTGGGTCTTCGCGCAGGGAGGCAAGCAGAAATACCCGGGCCTTCTGCCAGTCGCGCCGGATACTGCGCTCGGAGCGCTCCAGCAGAGCTGAAATCTCCTGTTCAGAGAGACCGCCGAAGTAGCGCAGCTCCACCAGTTGGGCCAGTTTGGCGTCGACCTGGGCGAGCTTGGTCAGCGCGATATCCAGTGCCAGCATGTCGTCATCCAGACGCAGCCCGCCTTCAAGGTCTTCGGGCAGGTCAGTCACCCGGTGCATGTCGCCCCCGCGCTTCTGGGCGAGCCGTTGGCGGGCATAGTCCACCACTACTGAGCGCATCGCCGAGGCCGCGTACGCGAAGAAGTGTGCCCGGTCGTCAAACTGTGCCTCGCGCTTGCCCCAGAGCTTCAGGTAAGCCTCGTGAACCAGCGCAGTCGCGTCCAGAGTCTGCCCGCGATGCTCGGCCAGTTGCCGCCGCGCCATGGTATGCAACTCGTGGTAAAGCGCGGACAGCACTTCGTCCAACGCACCTCGACCGCCGCCGCGCGCCTCTTGCAGGAGCTGGGTGATGTCGCCGCTGTCATCCATCGCGCGTCCTTGTCGTGGTGGTGAATCAATATAGCGCTTTGTGACGCGCGTCACGCAAGCTCTACGAAACTCCTCCAGTTAAGTCCGATCAGCGTTGGCAGTGACTGCACCAGACGCTGGTGCGTTGCCCTATGGATGCTTGCTTAAGGGCGCGGCCGCAGCTCGGGCACGGCTCTCCGCCACGACCGTAAACGGACAGCTGTTGCACGAAATACCCGGTGTTGCCGTCGGGACTGATGAAGTCGCGCAGCGTAGTGCCGCCTTGCAGGATTGCCGCCGCCAAGACACGGCGGACTTCAGCGGCCAGTCGTTGATAACGCTCGCGAGAGACGTTGCCAGCGGGACGCATTGGCGATACGCCGGCAGCAAAGAGGGCTTCGGCGGCGTAGATGTTTCCGACCCCCACCACCACGGCCTGATCCATCAGGAACGTTTTCACTGGAACCCGGCGGCCGCGGCTGCGCGCGTAAAGGTAGTCGCCGGTAAACGGCTCAGACAGTGGCTCCGGACCTAGCGCCGCGAGCAGTGGGTGCACGGTCCCTGGCGATTGCCATAGCAAGCTGCCGAAACGCCGGGGGTCGTGCATGCGCAGCACGCGCCCGTCATCCAGGTTCAGATCGACATGGTCGTGCACTCGCGGCGGCGTTTCAGCTGGCAGCACCCGCAAACTGCCGGACATGCCCAGATGCAGCAGCGCGCTGCCGACATCGGTATCCAACAGCAGATATTTCGCCCGTCGACGCACCTCGCGGATACGGTGGCCGGGCAAGAGGTCCGTGATCTGCGATGCGATCGGCCAGCGCAGGTCGGTCCGGCGGAGGGTCGCCCCCGTCACCGTGCGTCCGGTCAGGTGCGGCGCGAGGGCGGCGCGGGTGGTTTCGACTTCGGGCAGTTCGGGCATTTGCACAGTCTACGACTGCACTACAGGCGCGATGGAAACCGTCGCCCGGCTGAACGGTTCACGCGCGGGACTTGAGTGACCGCTCAACGCCCTCATCACCGTGTTGTCACGACTGCACCGGCACGCGGCGCGTGGCATCATCGTAGATGCGGTTGGGCCTAGCCCTGCCGGCTCATCCGGGCGCGTTCCCGGTGTCCTTCCCCGGAGTCATGAAATGCCCGCTTTTCTGCTCGACTTCCTCGCTGGCGGCCTGCTGCAGGCCAGTTTTGGTGCGTTGGTTGTCTACCTGTTGGTCGCCACACAGCTGACCATTTTTGCCGTCACCCTTTACCTGCATCGCTCGATGACCCATCGCGGTGTCGACTTCCATCCGGTGATCAACCACTTCTTCCGCTTCTGGACGTGGCTGACCACCTCGATGATCACGCGCGAGTGGGTGGCGATCCATCGCAAGCACCACGCGGCGTGCGAGACCGAGGAAGATCCGCACAGCCCGGTCACCAAGGGCCTGCGCAACGTGTTCTGGCGCGGCGTGGAGCTGTATCGCGAGGCCCGCAGCGACCGTGCCGCGATCGAGAAGTACGGTAAAGGTTGCCCGGACGACTGGATCGAGCGTCATCTTTACACCCCGCACGCGACCATGGGACCGACCCTGTTGCTGTTCATCAGCTTCGGTCTGTTCGGCTTTGCCGGTGTGGCGATCTGGGCGATCCAGATGTTGTGGATCCCGTTGTGGGCGGCCGGTGTCGTCAATGGACTGGGTCACTGGTGGGGTTATCGCAACTTCGAGACCGCCGACAAGTCGACCAACCTGACGCCGTGGGCGCTCTGGATCGGCGGCGAAGAGCTGCACAACAACCATCACGCCTTCCCCAGCTCGGCCAAGTTCGCCTTGCGCAAGTTCGAGTTCGACATCGGCTGGAGCGTGATCCGGGTGTTGCAGGCGATGCGTCTGGCCAAAGTGCTGCGCGTTGCCCCGACCTTGGACGTGCGTCCCAATATCAGCATCCCGGACCGCGAGACGCTGAAGGCACTGCTGGCGATTCGCTTCCAGGCGATGACTGACTACTACCGCAAGGTCACGCTGCCGACCCTGCGTGCCAACGACGAGAAGCTGCCACGCAAGCTGCGCAAGGGTCTGGCCGATGGCGGCCGCTGGTTGGACGATGAAAAACGCGCCCGCTTGCAGGCTTGGTTGGATGACCGTCCGCACATGGCGACGCTGGCCGAGTACCGCCAGCGCCTGCAGCAGGTGCTGGACGACCGTTCGCACGATGCACAGGCGACGCTGCAGAAGCTGCACGACTGGTGTGTCGAGGCCGAAGCGACTGGCAACCATGCGTTGCAGCAGTTTTCGGCCCGCATGAAGGGCTACACCCTGGTCCCGGCGCGGGCATAAGCCGCAGGAGTCAGGGTCGAATGCGTTTCATATCGTTGCTGTCGCTTGCCGTGCCGGTGCTGGTCGCTTTGACCGCGCCGGCCGCTGCCCAATCACGGGTGGAGACCACCAGTGACTACCTGCAGCGGATGGATTCCGATGGCGATGGTCGAGTCTCGCTGGACGAGTATCTGGCGTGGATGACGTATGCCTTCGATGCGATGGATGTGGACGGCGATGGTGTGTTGAGCCCCGCCGAGCAGCCCGGCGGCAAGGGCAAGTCGCTCACGCGTGATCAGCATCGCACCCGCTTGAGCGAGGGGTTCAAGCGCCAGGATGCCAACCAGGACGGCTTTCTGAGTGCCGTTGAGCTCGCCTCGCCGCCGCAGTAACCGATAGCGCGGGCTGCCCGTCTACTACCAAAGTCGACTGTCCGCCGCGGCAGGCACCTCCTAGATTCAGATGGCAACCGCCCCCAATCCGGCCGTACGGCGTTAATTCGCGCGGACTGATCGGGACAGCGGCCATCCACCCTGGAGGGACGTGCAATGCAGGCGAACGACGTGATCGACCGGGTGCTCGCTCACCCCAAGTACCAGGAACTGATACGCCGGCGTGGACGGGCCAGCCTCGGATACTTTCTGCTGATGCTGGTGGTGTACGCCGGCTTCATCCTGACGTTGGCGTTCTGGCCGCAGGTATTTGCGCGGCCGATCGGTCCCGGCTTCACGATGAGCGTCGGCGTGCTGTCAGCGATCGTGGTCGCGATCAGTGCGGTGGTGATGATCGCCGCATTCGTTCACCTGTCCAACAAGCACTACGACCCACTGATCGATGCGATCGTGAGGGACGTGACATGAGGGCCGTCTCCGCGCTGAGTGTCGCCGCAGTCGCAGCGCTGGTTCCGTTGCCTGCGCTTGCGGCAGGCCAAGGGCAGGCCACTGCCTCGGCCACTGTGATGGTTC
>JBBSSB010000011.1:0-90518 GCA_038242455.1 Lysobacterales bacterium | reverse complement strand
CTCCACCCGCGATCATCAGGTCCGCATCCAGTTTCCGTGGCAGCGTGGCCCGACCCCCAACCCGGGCGGCTTGGCCGAGACCGGATCCAGTGCCCATCCCGACGGCCATGCGCCCGGCGATGACACCACCGGCACCTGGGTGCGCGTGGCCGAGTGGATGGCCGGTCCCAACTGGGGCAGCCACACCCTGCCGCGGATCGGCAGCGAAGTGCTGGTCGAGTTTCTGCACGGCGACATCGATCAGCCGGTGATTACCGGCCAGCTGTACAACAACCGGGTCACCCCGCCGTTTGCACTGGCTGATGCCAGCAACCATCCCGGCACGTTGAGCGGGCTACACACCCGCAGCCTCGACGATGGCGGCAGCCAGCAATGGGTGATCGATGATGCCCCCGGCCAGTTGCGCCAACGCCTGCACAGCAGCGTGGCCAACAGCCGACTGGAGATGGGGTATCTGATCGATCACGCTGACAGCCGCCGCGATGGTTTGCGTGGCTCGGGCTTCGATCTGGCCACACTGGGCTGGGCCAACGTGCGTGCTGGCCAAGGATTGTTGCTGTCCACCACCGCCCGCAGCCAGGGCGTATCCACACAGATGGATATCACCGAGGCCGTCGGCCAGTTCAAGGGCGCCGAGCTCACTGCGCAGGCATTGGATGACGCACTCAGCGCCAGCCAGATCGCGCCGATGAAGGCCAATGAGCAGCAGACCGAGATGTTGAAGGCGGTCGATCCGGACCAGGACGGCAAGTACCCCGGCCCAGTCAACGGCCAGCCGGCAACCAAGCCCACCGGCGAGCAGCGCGACGGCGGCGATCCCGTCGAGCGCCTGTCTACGCCGCTGCTGTTTATGGAAAGCCCGGATGCCATTGTCCTGGCGACACCAAAAAGCGCACTGGCCCACGCCGGCGCCAACATCCACCTGACCAGCCAGCAGGACGCCCATCTGGTCGCCGGCCAGACCATGGGCGGCGTTGCGGGTGGTCAGCTGGCGCTGTTTGCCCAGCGCGGCCCGATCAAGGCGATTGCCGCCGACGGCCCCATCAGCCTGCAGGCCCACGCCGGCAAGATGGAAGTGCTGGCGGACAAATCCGTCACGATCACCGCCACCGATAACCGCATCGATGTGCTGGCGAAGGACAAGATCGTCCTGCAGGCGGGGCAGACCAAGGTGACCCTGGAAGGGGCGAACATCACGTTTGCCTGTCCGGGGACGTTTACGGTGAAGGCGGGGCAGGTGCCGTTTAAGGGCGGGCAAAGCAAAGCACCGAAAAGCACCAAGTTACCGATTGGTCTTGGGCGCAAGGCAGCCGCAGACGCAGCGCGTGCGCAATTGACGCAAGCGGCTGGTGCCGCAAAAGCTGCGGCGCTCGGCGGGGGTGGGTCGGCAGCAAGCAGCCCGGTCCGCGCCTCATCGTCCAGCGACCCTTTCAAGCCAGATCCGGACCGGATGCTGGACTTCTCCGGTTGAAACAGACAAGGACGTCCGCATGAGCGACAAGACGCACAGCCTTCCTCCACTGAAAAGGTTCCTATACCCATTTAAAGCGCCGACCGGGCAGGGAGCCTCGGATACGGTCGAGGTTGTCGACCCGCAGACCTATTACACCGCTCTTGCAACTGCCGAAGACGGGTTCTACCCCATCGGCGCCAATGGCCAGTGGCACGGGGGAATCCATTTCGGCAGCGAAACTGCCGGGACCCTGGACCAGGATTCTGGCATCCGCTGCATTGCCGACGGCGAGGTCATCGCTTACCGCATCGACAGCGCCTATCCGCAGGTTGCGTACGACTCCTGCGGCCCGGCCACCTACTCGACTGGCTTCGCACTGGTGCGGCATCGGCTGCAGCTGCCCCCAGCGCCAAAGGCAGCTGCGGCGGCAACCACCACGGCATCAACGGCCAATACGACGGCGGCGAAGGCTGAAGAGCCGTCACTGATCTTCTACAGTCTGTACATGCACCTGATGCACTGGAAGGGGTACAAGGATGATGCGAAACAGCCCCGTCCCGGCTACTGGGGAGGAGCGCAGACTACAGCCAAACCCGCCGAGCCCACCCCCGACAAGGTAGTCGTCCTCGACAAGCCCGTACCGGTGAAGGCCGGCGATCTGATGGGACATCTGGGCCAGTACCAACGCTACATCGACACCGACCCGCTTGGCTCGACCTGCAAGGACCGGCCTCTGGTCCAACTGGACGTGTTCAGCACCGAGGACGTCGCCGGCTTCATCGCCAAAAGCCGAGAGCGGGCCAAGCAACTGGAGGACAAACACAAAACCCTCCTGTTTATTGACACCGGTGCCACTCTGGCCCTGCCGGCTGCGGCCGACCTGCAGATTGCTGAGCGCGAAGGCCTCATTGTTGATGCGACCTCACCCAAGTCCGGCCAATGGGTAAAGGTGCGCAAAGGCGCCCTGCAAGTCGTCGCTAAGGCCGGCCTGACAGGCTACGTCTCCGCGACGCGCACGTATGCAAACGGTAGCGTGCTTTCGCGGGTCGTCGATGGCGACGGCACCGCGATCGACGTGGAGGCCTTCAACGCACTCTCCAAGGCAAACCAGGCGGCCTACACCCAACGCGAAGTCGTGTTGCCGACCGGCGACGCCGTGTGGGTGGAGCGCGGGATGCTCGGTGAAGGGCCGCTCATGACCGGGAGATCGTTGCAGGCGTGGAGCGGCTTTCCGCTGCGGACGACTGGCAGCACCGGACCGAAAGCGGACTTTCCGCGGGTGGTTCCAGTCAAAATGTTGAACGAGGTAACGACCGAACACGACGGCACACGCTGGTGGAAGGTGATGGTGGGGGCCAGCGATGGCAGCGGCAACGAAGGATGGGCGCGCGAGAAAGGGCAAGCCAAGGTCCGCCTGTGCACACCGTGGGACTGGCCTGGTTTTGAGATCGTCGATGCAGATACGACGACCCCTGCGACGTTCTACGCCAATCACGTGGCCAAACAACCGCAAACCCCGCAAGAGGAAAAGCCCGAACTGGTCGCCCAAGGTGCCAGCGCCGAGAGCGCACCGCTGTTCACCAAACTCTATGACCTGATGGATCTGGACAATGACCAGGCTCTGACCGCGGCTGAGATCCAGAACGCACTGGCAAAACCCTGGCTGGCGCAGGCGATCTCACGGCTGGTCACTCGCTACGACAGCGAATGGGCAGGTCCGATGAGCAAGTGGGATGCTATCGATCCGCTAGTCCCTGCGAAGCGCAAGGCGGACTGGGTGCAGGAGAAGAAGCGGATTGAGAAGCTTTTGTGGTGGGATCTCATTGAAAGCAAGAGCGGGTTTCAGAAAGATAAAAAGCCGATGCACCTCCACCCCATCGGATTTCTCGGAACTTTTTCTAGTACTGGCGGGTGTATAAATGTCGACGAATTCATAGTTCGTTACCGGACCGCTCACAGCAAGCAGTTCGGTTGGTATCAGGCAGGGAAAAAGATCACTATTCCAGCGCTCAGCCTAAAATCAGAAGCTAACCTTCGGATACTTCTGAATGGGATAATTGATAAATTCGTCCCGGAATATGGCTGCAATATACCGCACATCGCGTACATGTTGGCGACGGCCAGAATTGAGTCGTATGCCTTCTGGATTGCGGAGTTCTTTGGACCTATCGCAGAAAAAATAAGCTACGACCAAGCCGAAATCGACTATGGAGTGGGGCCAACTGCGCGGAGAAGTGCTTATGCGAAGAAAATGGGACAGGTAGAGATTGGAGACGGCTATAAATATAGAGGCAGAGGGCTGGTTCAAATCACTTGGAAGTCCCACTACATCTCATTTGAAAAACATACCGGCGCTCGTTTAGTCTCAAACCCAGACTCCGCATCGGAATGGAATACAGCACTTGACATAATGATAAAGGGAATGGTACATGGCCACTTCACCGGCATATCTCTCTCTGACCGGATCACGGAGAGCAACAAGGACTATGTCGGCGCACGGAATATCATAAATGGATCGGACAAAAAGGATGAGTTCGCGGCCTACGCTCAACAGTTCGAGATACTTTTGAGAGCATCAAGTACATGCTAAGACATATCTTTATTATCGCACTTGCTCTTGCCTTCGCCGGCTGCTCCGGCCAGCTAAACGCCGCCCTATGTCATATACATTTGCAGACAGATGGGAGCCTGGAGATATCAAGAGACCTCTCGGATCGAGGCGAGACCAATGCTTCTGATGATTCGATAAACAGCAGCACCTATCTAATCAGACAGAACAATCAGTATTTACTGGTGAATGAGAGTTACACGCAAAGCAAGACGACTATTATCGCCCCATTGGAAACAAACTGCAAAGCGATCTTTTTTAGCAACATTGTCTACTTCACAAGGGAAGTGCTCCCCGCGGAAAACACGGTGAGATGGTTCGGCACCCGGCTACATTTCAATCCAGAAAAGGTTGAAGGTGCTTTCAAATGGAGCGAATACGCTCCAAAAGCCGAGAAACAGTACTACAGTTTGCAAGCAGTTGATGATCTCGCTGAGCTTAGGTTGGCGAACCTGTATGGACTCGGCGTTGAACTAACATCTGCGGAGGAACCGGATGCGACAAAAGAAAGTGGAGTTGTTTTTTTTCCCACTGGAGAGTCGGATGGAAATCTTCCAATAGAGCGAATGGCGTGCTTAACTGCCTGCAGGGATGATGATCCGGTATTGTCTATTGAAAGCAACCGATATTATTTCTTCGGCATGATGGATAAATCCTTCCCATTTGAAATGCAGCTAGAAAGGGTCGGCGGTAAGCTAAGAGGCCGGTATCGTTACACCGCGCGAAAAGACTCCGCATGGATTGATCTGGACGGCGACATAAACGGGAACGACCTAAGAATTTTGGAAGAACTAAAAGAAGTAGGAACAGGAACCTTCAATGCAAAACTGACACAAAACTACATCGTTGGGACATGGATATCTCCCAACGGCGCTATAATTCGGCGTTTTTTGGCGGCAAGACAGTTCTAGATCCCTTTATCGCCTAAGGATGCTCTCAACAACTCAGAGCGATGCCGGCCGCCTCAAAATTCAGCGACTGGATGGCCCCATAAGCCATTGATTTCTTTTCGTGATTATTCGATATATCTGCCGATTTCGCGCGGCGGTAGTGCCGAGTTGGAGCTGTTCAGGACTTCCCTAACCGGCTACTGCAAAGCCGCTCCCCAGCTTAGACTAGCTGCAATACCGGCTACCCCAGATCCCCTGCACGGCTTAACCTTTTTCAGCTAGCAGTTGTTCACTATCAATTGCGGGAGATGTGGGTTGTTCCGCATGTGGTGCGAAACACCAGCAACTGCCGCTCGGCGCTACCTGACGCCATCACCGCATTAGAGGGCTACGCCCTGTCCCTAACAAACGCAAACTGATTGAACAGGATGTTGGGCGTTCAGAACTGCTCGACCGTTTTTTTTCAGGTCATGGTGCGTGGGCTGGAGAAAGTAGACCAAATTTGCGTCTTGGGCACCGCGGCATACAACTTGATAAAGATGCGTGCCTTCAGACAATTGGGTCTCCAAAGTGCTCCAATGCCATCAAGCGAGTGGAGAATTTTTAAAGCACCGGTTAAACGATCACAATCGACCGATTTTTGTGGGAACTTTTATTAGCGCGCTTATGTTTCTTAAATCTGTTGGGTGGACGCAGCGTGGGGGTTTTTCAGCGACTTGGTAGCAGGCCCGCTGCGCGCCTAAATTCTGGATGCTGGTCCACGCCCGCCGATATCGGTAGCCGTCGTTACTTGACGCAGGTGACATGGTCCCCGGTAGCGTAGGAGGTATAGCTGTTACCAGCTTCTGGCAGTGGTCACCGGAGGCGTTCAGCACTAGGCTCTGACGCCCCCTTGCCGACAGCCGGCTGGATCTGAGCTATCTAGTCGATCATTACGATCTCTGGATTGGCACAGCGATACTCCAGTTCGTCCATCCATCGGAGAGCGGCGATGGCTTCGGCCTTTCATCCAGTGTGGCTGTTTGCGACATCGATCAGGCGCTCGCAGAGCCGACGCGCTCGCCTTGCGAGCTCTCTGTGGTGGCGTTTCCGTGATCTGATCGTGTGTCCTCCCCGCAGTCTCACCCCCTGAGACTGCCCCATGTTCCGATGGCGCCCTTTGATCAGGATGGCTGCCATGTCCTACGCCCTTGCTCCCCGCACCGCTGCCAGCGAACAGGCGCTGGCGACGACTGACGGCCGCCCGTCCCGGGACGGGGCGCTGTTGGGCCAGCGGCTGGAGCAACGCTACGCCGACCGGATTACCGGGAGCTTCATGATCCCCGGCCGCGAGGGGTCCTATGCGCCCATTCCGGATGATGTGCCGGCGGCGCTGAAGTCGGCACTGAAAGAACGCGGCATCGAGCAGCTGTACTCGCATCAGGCCGAGGCATGGGATGCGGCGCAGCGCGGTCAGCACGTCGCCATAGTCACGCCCACCGCTTCGGGCAAGTCGCTCTGCTACACCCTGCCGGTGGTCAGCGCAGCGATGACGGGCAATGCCAAGGCGCTGTATCTGTTCCCGACCAAGGCCCTGGCGCAGGATCAGGTTGCAGAACTGCTTGAGCTCAACCGCGCCGGCGACCTCGGCGTCAAAGCCTTCACCTTCGACGGCGATACGCCCGGCGACGCGCGGCAGGCGATCCGTCTGCACGGCGATATCGTGGTCAGCAATCCGGACATGCTGCATCAGGCGATCCTGCCGCATCACACCAAGTGGGCACAGTTTTTCGAGAACCTGCGCTACGTGGTGATCGACGAGGTGCACACGTACCGCGGAGTGTTCGGCAGCCACGTGACCAACGTGCTGCGCCGACTCAAGCGCATCTGCGCGTTCTACGGTGTCAGCCCGCAATTCATCCTGTGCTCGGCGACCATTGGCAACCCGCAGGCGCATTGTCAGGCGCTGATCGAGGCACCGGTCACCGCGATCACCGAATCCGGCGCTCCGTCTGGCGACAAGCACGTGCTGCTGTGGAATCCACCGGTGGTGAATGCCGACCTGGGCTTGCGCGCATCGGCGCGTTCGCAGTCCAACCGCATTGCCCGCATCGCGATCAAGAGTGGTTTGAAGACGCTGGTGTTCGCGCAGAGCCGTCTGATGGTGGAGGTGCTGACCAAGTACCTGAAGGACGTCTTCGACCATGACCCGCGCAAGCCGCCGCGCATCCGCGCATACAGGGGTGGCTATCTGCCAACCGAGCGCCGTGCCGCCGAGCGAGACATGCGCGCCGGCAACATTGACGGGATCATCTCAACCTCGGCGCTCGAGCTGGGCGTGGACATTGGTGCGCTCGATGTGGTCGTGCTCAACGGGTACCCGGGTTCGGTCGCGGCTACATGGCAGCGCTTCGGTCGCGCCGGTCGTCGTCAGCAGCCGTCACTGGGCGTGTTGGTCGCCAGTTCGCAACCGCTGGACCAGTACGTGGTGCGGCATCCCGATTTCTTCGCCGACGCCTCACCCGAGCACGCGCGTGTCGCGCCAGACCAGCCGTTGATCCTGTTCGACCACATCCGCTGCGCCGCCTTCGAGCTGCCGTTTGTGGTGGGCGAGGGCTTCGGGCCAATTGATCCGGATGTATTTCTGGAGGCTCTGGCCGAGACCGACGTGGTGCACAAAGAGGGCGAGCGCTGGGAGTGGATCGCCGACAGCTATCCGGCCGGCTCGGTATCGCTGCGCGCAGTGGCTGACGGTAATTTCGTTGTGGTCGACAAGACCGGTGGCAAGCAGCAGATCATCGCCGAGGTCGACTACTCGGCCGCAGCGCTGACCTTGTACGAGGGCGCGATCCACATGGTCCAGTCCACGCCCTACCAAGTCGAACGGCTGGACTGGGAGGGGCGCAAGGCCTATGTGGTGCGCACCTTCGTGGACTACTACACCGACTCGATCGACTACACCAAGCTGAAGGTGTTGGAGCGCTTCGAGGGCGAAGCCGCCGGCCGTGGCGAGGCGAACCATGGCGAGGTGCATGTGGTGCGTCGGGTCTCCGGGTACAAAAAAATCCGCTATTACACCCACGAGAACATCGGCTACGGGCCGGTCAACCTGCCCGACCAGGATTTGCACACCAGCGCGGCGTGGTGGCAGTTGCCACAGGCGACGCTGCTGGCGTGGTTTTCCTCGCGGCAGGATGCGCTGGATGGTTTTCTCGGCGCCGGTTACGCGTTGCACGTGGTGGCGACGGTCGCGGTGATGGCCGATGCGCGTGATCTGCAGAAGGCGATCGGCAACGGTGATGGGGCGTGGTTCGCGACCGCCGACAACAAGGGGCGCGGCAAGCTGCGCGGTGTGGAGGACCCAAGCATCCTCGACGACGATGATGCCGACCAGGCCCTCACGCCCGCGAGGCAAGAGTTGATCGAAGTACGCCAGTTCATTCCCACCATCTACCTCTACGACAACTTCCCGGGCGGCGTCGGGCTCAGTGAGCCTTTGTGGAATCGTCAGGCTGAACTGGTCCGGCGCGCTGCAGAGCTGGTGGAGCGCTGCGATTGCAAGGCCGGCTGCCCTGCCTGCGTCGGCCCGATCCTCGCGGCCGACGAAGGCAGCGATGAAGCCACGCCAAAGGCACTAGCCCGGCGTGTGCTGCAGTTGCTGCAGGCGGAGGAAATGCTGGAGAGGCACGAGGCGTGAGCATCAATCTGGACAAGTTGCGGGCGTTGCGGCGACAGGCGGGTGGCCAGGTGCCCGCGCGCCCATCGGCGGGGCACCCGCGCAACGCAACAGACACCGTCAAACCTGCGAACTCATCCGACGCCGCGGCAACCGCGATTGCGCCTGCACCCACCGGTGCCGTGGCCGATCCGGCTGCCTCATCCGCCGCAACCCCGCGCAGCACCTCGATCGAATCCCTGCGTCGCCTGCTCGGCGTACGCGCGCGCAAGCCGGCGTACATGAACTATCCCGTCGGCCCGATCGACCGCTCATTGCCGGGCGAAGAAATTGCGCCGGGCTTGCGCCTGATCGAGTCGCACGTCGCCTTTCCTGCCCCCATCAACGCGCTGGCACTCGACTTTGCCAAGCGTCACGGAGAGACAATCGATCCGCGCGATCTGTTGTTCTTCGATACCGAAACCACCGGTCTTGCCGGCGGCACCGGCACCCGCGCGTTCCAGATTGGTGCGGCGGACTGGCATCACGACCCCGTCCACGGCGACGGCCTGCGGATACGCCAGCTGCTGATCACGACCTTTGCCGCCGAGTCGGAGATGTTGCGCACCTTCGCCGACTGGCTGAGTCCAGCCACCGTGCTATCCAGCTACAACGGCCGTTGCTATGACTCGCCGCTGCTGAAGACACGCTATCGGCTGGCGCGGATGGATGACCCGATCACCGCGCTGGACCACGTCGACCTGCTGTTCCCTACTCGCCGTCGCTACCGTGGGGTGTGGGAGAACTGCCGGCTGGCGACCATCGAACGCGAGCTGTTGGGCATCGTGCGCGAAGACGATCTGCCAGGATCGGAAGCCCCCGCCGCGTGGCTGTCCTATGTACGCGGCGGCCCGTCGTCGCTGCTGCGTCGTGTGTGCATGCACAACCATCAGGACGTGGTGACGCTGGCGAGGTTGATCGTGCGTCTGGTGGAAGCCGAGGCGGATGCGGCGCGCACGTCGTTTACCTGATGCTAACGATGCGGTCGGCACGATCCGTGGGATAGACCTCCGGGAGACTCCCATGATCCGCACCGTTTTGTCCGCCACCGCCGTTGTCCTCGCCGCCGCTGCCTGCACCACCCTGCCCCCGCCGCCGTTGGCAGCCCGTCCGAGCATGGGGTCCTGCGACACGGCTCCCATCAGTTGGGTGATCGGCAAGGCTGCATCCCCCGAGGTCGTCGAACGTGCGCAGCACGAAAGCCACAGTCGCGACGTGCGCGTGATCGAGCCCGATCATGCCGTCACGATGGACTACCGCGAAGACCGCCTGAACCTGTACGTCAACAAGGCGGGTGCCATCCACAAGGCCACCTGCGGCTGACTCAAGCGGTCGCCTAGTGAGTTGTAATCCGGGCTGGTGGCGTTCGTCTACCGGCCCGTTTTTGTGCGTGCGTAATCGGATCGCGGCGACCAGCGGACAAGCGCTAGACTTCGACTGCTGATGAGACGAGGAATTCCCTGATGGAACGCAGACGCTTATGGCTGGTTGCCGCGGTGATCGTGGCCGGCTTGTGGTCGTGGAGCCAGTTTCGTCAGGCGGCCAGCCTTCCGGTGCCAACAACGACCGAGTCCGTCGCGCCCGCAATTAGCAATCAAGCCGGTTATCCGGCCTTTCTTCCGCCGCAAGCGCAGCCGGTGCTCGCCGCGATCGCGCGTGGCGGCCCGTATGCGCAGCGGCAGGATGGCAGCGTATTCCAGAACCGCGAACGTCGGCTGCCCTCGCAGCCCCGCGGGTATTACCGCGAATACACCGTGCCGACACCCGGAACAAGGGATCGGGGCGCACGACGCATCGTGACCGGTGGTGATCCACCGGTGGAGTATTACTACACCGACGACCACTACGGCAGTTTCCGCCCATTCGAGGTGGCGCCATGATTCCGACAGATATCCGTGCGTTGCTGGTGGAGCCCGACCAGGCACGCGCCTTCTTCATCGATGAGCGCGACACGGCCCCGATGGCCGAAGCCGCCGCATCACTGGACTACGCGATCGCGCGCGCCGATCTGACCGGCTGTCGGGACAAGTCCGAGGCCTTGGCGCGGATCGGCAAAGCGCTGTCATTTCCAGGCTGGTTTGGCGCCAATTGGGATGCGCTCGCCGACTGTCTGGGTGATTTGTCGTGGCTGCTCTCGCCCGGCTATCTGCTGCTGATCGAGCACAGCGGTGCGTGGCACGAGGCGCAAGGTGCAGAGTTCGATACGTTGCTGGCCATCCTCAACGAGGCCGCTGAGGAATGGCGCGAGCGCAATGTGGCTTTCTGGGCACTGCTGCCGCTGCCGGCAGAGGAACTGGAACTGCTCGAGAAATCAGCGGTGTCGGAGGTAGCGCCATCCTCGGAATTCGACTCCTCATACGACGGGCCGTAACGGCAGACCAAGTCATCCGGGCCGACTCAGCGTTTGCGTCGATGCTCTCGCTTGAGGAAGGCCAGGGCCGACTGCTCCCACTGCCGCGCGCCTCGCGCCTTGGCCGCGGCGCGCTGGAGCCGTCCATTCTCCCAGCCGTCGAACACCACCGGATCGATATACGCCTTGCGGCACACGGCGGGGGTGTTCCCCAGCTCCTGCGCGACCTGTTTGATGACGCCGTTACGAGCCTGCGCCAACGCGCGTTCGCTGGGTTCGCCATCCGGTCCCGCGTCAGGTAACGGCGTGTTGGCAAGCTCCCGGAATGCGGCCAAGGTGCCGCCCCAAGTGCGAAAGTCCTTGGCACTGAAGCCGTTGCCCAGTCGGCGGTGCAGGTAGTCGTTTACCGCGCCGGAATCGACCGGCTGGATCCCGCCATCATCGTCTTGATACTGGAACAGAGACTGCCCTGGCAGTTGCTGGCAACGTTTGATCAGCTTCGCCAGACGTGCGTCATCAAGCGCGATTTCGTGCTCCTGACCACCCTTGCCCCGGAAATTCAGCCGCGCGCGTCCCCCTCGCAGAAAGGCGATATGGCGGTTGCGCAGCGTGGTCAGTCCAAATGATCGGTTTTCACGCGCGTAGCGGTCATTGCCGATCCTGACCAAGGTGTCGGCCAGCAGCGCGACAACGATTGCCAAGACTTTGTCACGACCGAAACCGGGCTCGGAAAGGTCTTTACGTAGATGCCTTCTCAGGCGCGGCAGCGCTGTGCCGAACTCAATGATCCGGTCAAACTTCCCATCGCCACGTACTCGCTGCCAGTCCGCGTGGTAGCGATATTGCTTGCGTCCGCGGGCGTCGCGACCGGTCGCCTGCAGGTGGCCGTTCTCGCGCTGGCAGATCCACACCTCGGTCCACGCGGGTGGAATGGCAAGAGCGCGAATACGCGTCAGCATGGCGTCCGCGCGTACTGGATCGCCGTCCGGGTCGCGATAGCGGAAGCCCTTTCCGGCGCGTAGCCGGGCGATGCCGGGCTGGTCGTCGCTGACGTAGCGCAGACCAGCCTGAGCGGCGGTTTCAATGGGGTCGGGCGGTGGTGGCACGGAGGGCTGCGATCTCATTGCGAGAGCATCCCGGGGCCAGTGTCGAGATATTGCGAACGTGGTTACAACAACATCAGTACAGCAGAACTCAGCTTTCGTCCTTGCGACCGAAATCAACCTCGCTGGAATCCGAACTAGACCACTCCACCGTCGAGCTGCGTTCGCACCAGCTGGGAATGCCTTCGCCTGACTTCGCGTTCTCGGTGCCAGCACATTCAGGACGTGCGTCGACCGACGCATTGGTGTCGCGGTACTCGACGTTGGCACAACCGGAGAAAAGCACCACGGCGGCCAGGGCACAGGCAATTGCGCGCATAGCAGATCCTTTGCAAAAAAAGTGACGAAAGGCTATCAGATCGGCGCAAGAAGACGCAGGCCGAACCAGTCCTGCGGATCGTTCCAACGGCCCACCACCTGCAGGCCGACAAGCGCCGCCAACGCCGCGAAACTCGCATCGGTGTACTTGTGGCTGTACTCGACCTCCATGGCCTCCCCGTCGTCGAAATCAAAACGCCGCCCGGCAACGTGGACGCGCTGCTCGCGCAGGCTGACCAGATGGGTTTCGATCCGCATCCGCTCACGTGAATACACGGCGCGGTGGGCGAACGATGAGACATCAAAGTCACTGCCGATATCGCGATTGAGCCGTACCAGCAGATTGAGAGTGAAGTCAGCGGTGACCCCGGCGGCGTCGTTGTAGGCGGCCTCGATCAGCGCTGGATCCTTGTCCAGATCGATGCCGATCAGTGCCCGGCCATTGGCGCCCATCGTCGCCCGCATCGAGCGCAGCAAACGCTCCGCATCGGCGGGCAGGAAGTTGCCGAGGGTTGAGCCTGGGAAGAACACCAGCACCTGGCCATTGCCTCGCGCCGGCACCGGCAGCGGCACAGGCTGGGTGAAGTCCGCGCACACCGGCAACATCTCGACCTGCGGATACGCCTCGGCCAACCGCTCGACGCTGGCCAGCAGAGCGGTGCGCGAGATTTCGATCGGGGTATACGCCACCGGATCGACCAGGCCTTCAAGCAGCAAGTGGGTCTTGCGACCGCTGCCGCTGCCGTACTCGACGATGTGGGCGCCCGGCGCGACCGCAGCGGCAATGGCCGGCATGGAGTCCTCCAGCAGCGCCAACTCCACCCGGGTCAGGTAGTACTCCGGCTCGCGGGTGATCTGCTCGAAGAGGCGTGAGCCGCGCTCGTCGTAGAAGTACTTCGACGGCAACGTTTTCGGCGTAGTCGACAGCCCGGCGATGACGTCGCCGGTGATGTCATCCGCACTCGGTTGAAGGTCGCTGAGGACGATATTCGGAGCCACGGCGACCATCATGCGTCACGCGCCAGACGCAGACCGGTGAACTGCCAGCGATCCGGAGCATGAAAGAAATTCCGGTAGCTGACGCGCAGGTGATCCCGCGAGCTGGCGCAACTGCCGCCACGCAGGATTTGTTGACCGCTCATGAACTTGCCGTTGTACTCGCCGAGCGCGCCGGGCATTTCGCGAAAACCGGGGTACGCGGTGTAGGCACTGGAGGTCCACTCCCACACATCACCGTACATCTGACTCAGCCCCGTGGAGGCTCCCGCGATAGAGGCGGTGTCACCCTGCTCCGGCATCGGGTGCAGGTGGCCCTGGTCGACGAAGTTGCCGTCTACTGGCAACGCTGCGGCAGCGTGCTCCCACTCCACTTCGGTTGGCAGCCGCGCTTGCGCCCAGCGTGCGAATGCGTCGGCCTCGTAATAGCTCAGGTGGCTTACCGGTGCGTTTGGATCTATCGACCGCATGCCGCCAAGGGTGAATTCGGTGTCCATTGCTTCGTCCCAATAAAACGGTCGCATCCATCCATCCTGGTTGATTCGAGCCCAGCCATCGCTCAGCCATAGCGCGGCATCCCGATATCCGCCGGCGTCGATAAACTCGCGGTACTCGGCATTGCTGACCGGGCGTGACGCAATGGCATGGGCCGGCATCAACACGCGGTGACGCGGGGATTCGTTGTCGAAGGCGAAACGCTCTCCTTCTACCGGCCATGCAGGCGCGCCGATCTCGACGATGGACTCCTGCTGGTTGCGCCAAGCCATATCGCTCGAATGCCCCTGGGCTACCGGTAGCTCAAGGCTATATGCGGGCTTGAGGGGATTGCACCACAGCGCGTGCTTGATGTCGGTCAGCAGCAACTCCTGGTGTTGCTGCTCATGGTTCAGCCCCAGCTCAATGCGCTCAAGCAGCGAACCGTCGAAGTCGCCGCTATCGAACGCGCGCTGCACGCGCGAATCGATCTGCGCGCGATAGTCCATCACCTCGGCCAATGACGGCCGCGACAGCATCCCGCGGCGCTGGCGCGCGTGCATCGGGCCTACGCTCTGGTAGTAACTGTTGAACAGGTAGTCCCATTGCGCGTTGACCGGCTGGTAGCCGGCGCACTCGGCAAGGACAAAACGCTCGAAAAACCAGGTCGTATGCGCGAGGTGCCATTTGGTCGGGCTGGTCTCCTCCATCGATTGCAACATGGCGTCTTCGGCCGACACCGGATCGGCCAAGGCGAGACTGCGCGAGCGGACGGCGGAGTAGCGGGCCGGGTCAGGGGAAGCTTGGCTGGGCATGCATCGAGATTACGGGCAGCGATGTCGTGGTCAAGTCACGACGTCCGGCCCCAACCGCGCTCAGTTGCGACCGGTGGTGCCGATGAACTGCAGGAACTCCGCGCGGGTGCGGGCATCGTCACGGAATCCACCGAGCATCTTGGACGTCACCATCGACACACCACGCTTGTGCACGCCGCGGGTCGTCATGCACCCGTGGGACGCCTCGATCACGACACCGACCCCGCGAGGTTGCAGCACGCGCTGGATGCAGTCGGCGATCTGAGCGGTCATCTTTTCCTGCACCTGCAGACGCCGCGCATACGCGTCCACCACCCGCGCCAACTTGCTGATCCCGACCACCTTGCCATCGGGCAGGTAGCCAACGTGCACACGACCGATGATCGGCGCCATGTGGTGCTCACAATGGCTCTCGAAGCGAATATCACGCAACACGATCAGCTCGTCGTAGCCTGCCACTTCCTCAAAGGTGCGAGCCAGATATTCATCCGGATCCGTCCCGTAGCCACTGAACCAGTCGGCGTACGCCTTGGCGACACGCTTGGGGGTGTCGAGCAGGCCTTCACGGGTCGGGTCATCGCCCGCCCACGAAAGCAGGGTTCGGACAGCGGCCTCGGCCTGCTCGCGGGTGGGCTTGACGGAATCAACCATGGCTCGGATGCACCTGTATTGCGGGGGTCGTCATGCTACTCCAGCCGCGTCTAGCGGGCACCGTGCTTGCTGGAGGAGTCGGCGAGTGCGTGCTCACGCAGGTAGTCCCAACCATGCGCCACCGCGGGACGCGCTTCTTCCCACGTCGGACGCTCAGGACTGCCGATGCGCTGGTCTTCCCAATCCGTGCGCATGCCCTGCTCCACGTCGGCAAGCGGCTCGCCGTGGTACTCCTCGAACTGGGCGAATGCGAAGTCGTACGCCGGCTCGTAGTAGCTGAACTCCCGGCCGGGGCGATGGTAATCGGTGGTGGCGTAGTCACTCATCAGATGGGCACGGTAGTCCTCCACGTCGGCAGTCCTCGCCAGTGACTCCCCGGCCCCGGCCCCGATCAGGCCTCCAGCGACCGCGCCAATGGCCATTCCGATCGGGCCGCCCGGCGCGCCGACGGCGGCACCACTGACGGCACCCGCTATGGCACCGGCACCAACACCCAAGCCTTGCTTATCGTCGGCATCGATTTTGTTTTCATTGCTCATTCGCGTGCTCCTGATTGGACAGCGCCGAGGTCACATCGGCATGCCATCAACCATCGCGCGCCGCATGTACGGTCACGGTGAAGAACACCGCTGAGCCGATCATTCAGGCTGCAATGTGCGTCAGGCGCGACAGACTGCGACAATGCCGACCCGCACTGGTGCTACCGCATCCAGACTGCGTAACTTGCGTCCGCCTGTCGCCCCATGCCCATGAACGATTCCACGCCCATCGTCAGACTCACCGGCCTGCGCCTCGATCGCGGCAGTCGGACTGTGCTGCACGACGTCAACCTCAGCGTGCCGCGCGGACAGGTGATTACGGTGTTCGGCCCGTCGGGCAGCGGCAAGTCGACCCTGCTGGCAGCGCTCACAGGTGAGCTGGGCGCCGCCGCGGGAACCGTGGAGATTTTCGGCCAGCCGATCCCACGGACGTCTCGCGCGTTGCTGGAGATGCGCAAGCAGATCGGTGTGTTGCTGCAGGGCAATGGCCTGCTGACCGACTTGACCGTAGCCGAGAACGTGGCCCTGCCCCTGCGCACCCACACCGCACTGCCGCGGCCGGTGATCGACCGGCTGGTCAAGATGAAGCTGCACGCGGTTGGTCTGGTGGCCGCTGCTGACGCCTTTCCTCGCGAGCTGTCCGGCGGCATGGCGCGCCGGGTCGCTTTGGCGCGAGCGTTGGCAATGGATCCGCCGTTGATGATCTATGACGAGCCGCTGACCGGACTGGATCCGATTGCCGCAGGTGTGGTGATGGAACTGGTACGCCGGCTCAACGACAGCCTCGGGCTGACCAGCATCCTGGTCTCCCACCATGTGCATGAAACCCTGCCGATCTGTGACCACGCGATCATGATTGCGAACGGCTCAATCGCATTTTCCGGCACGCCAATCCAGTTGCAGGCCAGCACCGACCCACTGGTGCGGCAGTTTCTGGACGGCAAGCCCGACGGTCCCATTCCATTTGATGCGCTGCCACGCACCGCCACAACACCCCAGGAAGCCGCCTGATGGCCCTTGCCGGTACTGTCCGCGCGGTTGGCCGCGGCGGCCTTTTCACCCTGTCGGTGTTGCGCGCCTCGGTGCCGAGCGTTGACCTGTTTCGTGAACTGGTCCGCGAGATCTACAAGATCGGCGCGCGTTCGCTGCCCATCATTGTCGTTGGCGGCGCATTTGTCGGGCTCTCGCTGACCCTGCTTGCCTATCGCGCGCTCGATACCTATGGCGCCAGCAATCAGGTCAGCCTGATTCTGGGGCTGGGAATCTACCGCGAGCTGGGACCGGTGCTGACCGCCTTGCTGTTTATCGGCCGCGCCGGGTCGTCGATCGCCGCCGAGCTGGGATTGATGCGTGCGACCGACCAGATCACCGCCCTCGGCCTGATGGGCATCGATCCGGTCGGCAAGGCCGTGGCGCCGCGTTTCTGGGCTGCGGTGATCAGCGTTCCGCTGCTGACCGGCTTCTTCTGCAGCCTTGCCATCAGTGCCAGCTACCTGGAAGCCGTCTACGTTATCGGTATCGACGCAGGTATCTTCTGGCAGGTGCTGCGCGACAGCGTCGATCTGGTCGACGACTTCGGCATGGCGATGATCAAGTCCGCCGTGTTCGGTGCGGTGGCCGCACTGGTCGCCGCCTATGTCGGCTTCCACGCCGAGCCGACCATCGAGGGCACCTCGGTGGCCACCACCAAGGCAGTGGTCAACGCCTCCCTGCTGGTGCTGATGCTGAACTTCGTGATGTCCGCCCTGCTGTTCGCCTGACCCACCCGTCTCTGATCCACACCCCGCCTGGTAACCGTCCATGAGTAACTCTCCATGAGTATCCGCAGCCCCCGTATCGAGTTTGCCGTCGGCGCCTTCCTGCTGCTGGCCTTGGCGTCCCTACTGGTGCTCGCGATGAGTTCCACCAACGGCAAGCTGGGTTGGTTCGGCGGCAGTGACTATGAAATCACCGCCCGCTTCAGCAACCTCGGTCCGCTGCGCACCAATGCACCGGTGAAGATCGGCGGCGTCTCCATCGGGCGGGTGTCGCACATCACGCTGGACCCGGTGAAGCTGGACTCGGTGGTCACGCTGGCTATCGACAAGCGCTACTCCGACCTGCCCGCCGATACCAGCGCCGCGATTCTGACGTCGGGTTTGCTGGGCGAGAGCTATGTGGGCCTGCAACCGGGTGGCGATCCGGAACCGCTCAAGGCCGGTGACCAGATCTTCCTGACCCAGTCCTCTGTCGATCTTATGCAGATGGTTGGCAAGTACATGTTCAGCGGCGGTGCGGACAATAGCGCGAGTAGCGCCGACGACGGCGCAGCCGACGTGCCTGCGTACCTGCAGGACAGCGACGATACCCCCTGAGGAATACATGCAATGAAAATCCGCCTGATCTCCCTGATGGTCGCAACCGCACTGATGGCGGCGATCCCCGCGCTGGCCATTGCCGGCGGCGCGACGCCAGCCGCAGCAGCAGCCAACACCGCGACCGCCCCCAGCAAGCTGGTGCTCGACAACTCCACCCGCGTTCTGACCACGCTGGAAGCGCGTCGTGCCCAGTTCACCGCTGACCGTGGCGCGCTGCAGAAATTCGTCAGCGCTGAGTTCGAGCAGATGTTCGACAGCAAGTACGCGGCGCAGCTGGTGCTCGGCCGACACGGTCGTGGCGCCGCCGACGCGGACGTGAACCGCTTCGCCAAAGCCCTGATGAGCAATCTGATGGGACGCTACGGCTCATCGCTGCTGGATTTCAACACCCGCCTCACGGTGCGCATCAAGTCAGAGACCCCGCTGCGAGGCGGCGCGATGGTCAAGGTCTCGAGCGAGTTCCTGCGCCAGGGCGGTGACCCGATTCCGGTCGACTACCTGATGCGCAAAGTCGGCAACGACTGGAAGGTGTTCGACGTGATGGTTGAGGGCGTGAGTTTCGTCCAGACCTTCCGCAACCAGTTTGACGAGCCGCTGGGGCGCAAATCAATCAACGAGGTCTCGGCCGACCTGGAAGCGGGCAAGTTGCAGCCCACCGCAAAGTGAGATGACGATGGCAGTCGATGAGGCTTCGGTCCGCCGCGACGGCGACTCACTGGTTTTCACCGGGACGCTGGACCGCGTCGCTACACCGGCCCTGTGGAAGGCGTGCATGCCTCTACTGACCGGCATCACCCGACTTGATCTGTCCACGGTGAGCAGCGTGGACAGTGCGGGGGTCGCGCTGATATCCGAGCTGGCGGCGCGGACCGGTGCGGCCACCGTCGATGGCGATCCGATTGGCCTGGCCGAACTGCGCCGTGCGTACCGGCTGGGACCGTCGCTGGAATTCGCGACCTAGGTCCACCGGGCGTGCGGTATCCTCCGCCCGCGCCGCAACATCGCATCCCCCGACGCGCCATGGACTGCCTCTGATGCCCTCCCTACTATCCAACTGCATTCGGCGCTGCGCGTCAGGTTTTGTACCGCTTCTGGTCGCAAGCATGGGCGTTGCCATCGCCGGCTGCGCGACCACATCCGGCGGCACCCCTGCCGGTAACGTCGCCCAAGTCCCGTTGACGGCTATCGCGATCGCGGCGGAGGACGGCATGTCTACGCCGGTCGACGTCAGTGATGACCAGGTCGAACAGGATGCCGATGAGGCTCTGCCCGCAGACACCGACCCGGCCACGACGGATATCGCGCTGGGCGCTGAGGTCCAATCGGCTCCCGCCGCAACTGATGCCGAGCGCGACTTCGACGCGCTGTATGGCGCGTACAACCCGGTCGCCGATTCCACCCTTCCGGACGCCGCACAGATGCCGGGCGTCTACGATCCGTGGGAGCGCTACAACCGCACGATGCACCGCTTCAACAACGCGGTTGACCGCAATGTTGCACGTCCTCTGGCGCAGTTTTACGTTGCCTTGGCGCCGCGTCCTGTCCGTCTGGGTGTGAGCAACTTCTTCAGCAATCTGGGCCAGCCGGTCAGTGCGATCAACGCGCTGCTGCAGGGCAAGCCGGTGCAGGCAGGCCATTCACTGGGTCGGTTTGTACTCAACACGACCCTGGGCATCGTCGGCATCTTCGACCCGGCCAGTGACGCCAATCTGGACCGGCGCAGCGAGGACTTCGGTCAAACCCTTGGCGTGTGGGGCTGGGAGCGGTCGCGCTACGTCGAGCTGCCGCTGTTCGGCCCGCGCACGGTGCGCGACGTGTTGGGGATGGTCGGCGATGCGCCGCTGAGCCCATTACGCCAGGTTGAACCGGACAAGTTCCGGGTCCCGCTGCAGGGGCTTCAACTGGTCGATGTGCGTACCCAGCTGCTGTCCACCGACAGCCTGCGCGAAGGTGCGGCCGATGATTACGCGCTGGTCCGCGATGCATGGACGCAACGCCGCAATTATCAGATTCTCGGCGACCGCATGACCGAGGACACCGACGAGTCGCTGCCCGACTATCTCCGCGACGACGACAATCCGCTGGTCCCGGCGTCGGCGATGCCGGTAATGCCGACCGACTAGCCCGGGTGCTGATCAGCTTCCAACGACTTAGCCACTAAGTGCTGGGTTGCTGTATCCGGCTTCAGTTCGTCGGTCAGTGCGCGACGACCTTGCGCTCCCAGCTCGGCCAGCCGGCGGGCACGCGGGATCACCGCACGACTGGATTCACTGAGCCGGTTGCGCGCGCTCTTGAACGCCTTGTCGGCGTCGTCCAGGCTCTTGCCGACCTTGTCAAAGTCGGCCAGAAACCCGATCAACGCGTCGAGCAGTAGACCACCGGTGTCGCTGATCGCCATCGCCTCGCGCTGGATCTTGTCACGCGTCCACAGCCGCTCGATAACGCGCAGCAACGCCATCAGGGTATTGGGTGAGGCGAACACGATGCGGCGCTCGAACGCATCGGTCTGCAGCGCCGAATCGGTGCCCAGTGCCGCCGACAATGCACCCTCGATCGGGATGAACGCGACGGTCACTTCCAGCGCGTTGTCGCCCAGTACCTTCGGATAGTTCTTGTCGCTCAGCTCGCGCATGTGCTGCCGCAAGCCGGCTGCATGGCGCCGCAGCGCATCGTTCTGCTGATCGGGCGTATCGGCGTTCATCGCCTCCTGCCAGGCGATCAGGTTGACCTTGCTGTCGACCACCACGCAGCGGTCATCGGGCAGTCGCACGACGATGTCCGGATGCAGACGCGCGCCCTCGTCATCGACCGTCCCCTTCTGACGATCGAAGTGAATACCGTCCTCCAGGCCCGAGCCGCGCAGCACGCTCTCCAGCATCAACTCGCCCCAGTCACCGCGGACCTTGGAGCTGCCCTTCAGCGCGCGGGTCAACGCAAGCGTCTGCTGCGCCATGTCCTGATTGAGGGATTTCAGTTCGGTCACCGCGCCAAGCAGGGATGCGCGCTCCTTGGCCTCCTCCCCGTACAGCGTGTCGACACGGGTGCGGAACTCGCCGATGCGCTCGGCGAAGGGCTTCAGCAACGCATCGATGTCGGCCTTGGACTGCAGCGACGCCTGTTTGACGTTCTTCTCGAACTGCTGGCCTTTTTCCTCGAACACTTTCCCGGCGAGCTCGGAAAATGCCCCGGAGAGCTTCGTCTGGGCATCCGCCAGAAACGCCTGCATTTCCAGCTGGGATTGCTTGGCGTGGACCAGATTGGCGACGACACTGGCATGCTCGGCGTGCAGCTCGCGGTATTTGTCACGCAAGGTATCCAGCTCGGCGATCAGTTGCGCTTCACGCGCACGCACCGTCGCGAGCGCCTGCTCCCGTTCGGCGCGCAGCTCAGCCGCCAACCGTTCCCGCTCCTCTCGCATCGAGGCCGGCTCGTAGTCCTCCCCCCGCGAACCCTGTCTGCGCAGCAGGACAACCAGCATCATCCCGACGATCAGCACGGCCACCAACAGCAAGATCAGCAGTATCTGGTTATCCATCCGCCCAGTGTATCGACGCCGGTCTCAACCCCTGCGACGCCATGCGCAAACACGCAGCCCACCACTGCAACCCGCCTTCGAGCCACCCCGCCCCCGCGTCAACCGGAAGGCGACGGCCGGGGGTTCCGATCACAAAGCGAATATCGTGGAGCGACTGATCGGGACCCCCGGCCGTCGCCCTCACGTAGACCATCCCGCAGCAAAAAACGCTCCGATCAGTCCAACACCCGACAGAATGCCGCCTTCAAGTACCGCGACTCCGGTACCTGCGCCAACCACGGATGATCTGGTCCCGCACCGGCAACCTTCAGCACCTGCACCGTCCGATTCGAGAAGAATGCGGCCCGCCGGATCATGTCGAGGAACTGATCCTCGCTGACCAGCCCGGTGCACGAGAACGTCGCAAACAGCCCGCCCGGCTTGACCACGCCGAGCGCCAGCTTGTTCATGTCCAGATACTTCTTCAGCGCCGGGATGATCTGTTCGCGGTCGCGGGTCATCTTCGCCGGATCCAGAATCACCACGTCGTACTGCTCACCGGCAATGGCGGCGTCGCGCAACCATGGAAAGACGTCGGCCTGGACGAACTTGACGTGCGCGTTGTTGAGCTTGGCGTTGCCCTTGGCGATCGTCAGAACATCGGCATCGATGTCCACACCGACGACGTCGCTGGCGCCACGTGCCGCGGCATACACGCCAAACCCACCCGTGTTGCAGCACAGGTCGAGCACGCGCTTGCCGGCCACGTGCTGGCTCAGCCACTGCCGATTCTCGCGCTGGTCAGCGAAGAAGCCGGTCTTGTGGGCGCCCGCCGGATCGGCGCGGAACTTGATGCCGTTCTCGGTGATCACCGCGGGCTGCGCCGGCTCGCTACCGCGAAAGTCAAAGCTCTCCTGCTTCTGCACGTGGAGGTCGGCAAACATATGGAAACGGCAACCCGGGAACTGCTCGCGCAATGCCGCTTGGATCCACTCGCGATAGCGGAACGCACCTGCGCTGAAGAACTCCAGCACCAGCAGATCGGCGTAGCGGTCGACCACCAGCCCGGAGATGCCGTCACCCTCGCTGTGGAACACGCGCCACGCATCGCTCACTTCATCCAGGCCGAGCACGTCGCGGCGCAGCGACACCGCCGCGGCGATCTTGCGCGAGAACCAGTCCGCGTCGATCACCGCATTCGGGTTGTTGTCGAGCATCCGCAGAGCAATGCGTGAATGACCGTTGTAGAAGCCGCGACCGATCAGCTCGCCGTCCACGCTGATCACGTCAACAATTTCGCCCGCGCGCGGACGCTGCGCCGGCTTGGCGACCAGGCGCTGGAAGATCCACGGGTGGGACGACTTCCAGGCGTTCTTGAGGTGCACAGTGGGGATCATGTTGTTCATACGCACCATTCTACGGGCCCCGGGTTGTATTCGCGCCCGCCAACGCCACAGTTGAGGGATGCCCGACAAGATTCCCGAAACTGCCGTGCTGGATCCCAAGGCCCAGCGCATCGCCGACCGCAAGCGCTGGATGGGCGCGTTCAACCTGAGCCTTGCGTCTGTCCTGGTGCTGCTGGTGATCCACTCGCTGCAAGGTCACGTCGACCTGCGCGGCTGGATGGTCCAGCCTTTGTCGGCCAAGGGCCTGCTCGGTGTAATCGGCGCGCCGCTGCTGCATGGCTCGTTTGATCATTTGGCCGCCAACGCCATTTCACTGTTGATGCTGGGCACCTTGGCCGGCGGCATGTACCCGCGCGCCACCCTGCGCGGTCTACCGCTGATGTGGATCGGGTCCGGCTTGGGCGCATGGTTCCTGGGCGCACCGGGCTCACACCATTTGGGAGCCAGCGGCATCACCCACGGCCTGATGTTTCTGGTCTTCATCCTCGGCTTGCTGCGCCGCGACCGCCCGGCGATCGCCGCGGCGATGATCGCGTTCTTCCTCTACGGCGGCATGTTGCTGACGGTTTTCCCGCGCGAGGTCGGGGTGTCCTGGCAGGCGCACATGGGTGGCGCGCTCGGTGGGGTGCTCGCGGCGGTGCTGTGGCGGCGGCTGGATCCACGCGCGCCGCGCAAGAAGTACAGCTGGGAGCTGGAAGCCGAGCTCGCCGAGGCGCTCGAAGCGGAGCCGGATCCCGACGGTCTTGAGCCGTCCGCACCCGAGGACGTGCCAGTGTTGTGGCACCGGCCGCAAGAAGTGGAAGAGGAACGCGGTGTGGTGCTGCCGTTCCGGCCCCGGCAATAAGCTGACCGTCGTCGCCGACTATCGCCGCACAGCCAGTCGCAGGCCGCGCGGGGTCAGCCCTCGCTCAATCAGCTCGAACACCCCCTGCACCACCAGCGCGAGGACCGCGGCCGGTATCGCGCCTTCCAGGATCAAACCGATGTCGTCCAATCGGATCCCGGCGAGGATCGGCTGGCCATAACCGCCCGCACCGATCAGCGCGCCCAGTGTCGCGGTGCCGACGTTGATCACCGCCGCCGTCTTGATACCGGCCAGGATCGTGCCCATGGCCAGCGGCAGCTCGATCCGCCACAGACGGGTCCGCGCCGGCAGACCCAGTGCTGCGGCGGTCTCGCGCAGCTCCCTTGGGATGCCCGTCAGCCCGGCGTGGGTGTTACGCACAATCGGCAGCAGGCTATAGAGGAACAACGCCGCGATCGCGGGTCCGGCGCCAATGCCGAACAACGGAATCATGAACACGAACACCGCCAACGATGGCAGTGTCTGCAGCAGTCCCGTCACCGTCAGGACCACCTGCCCCAGCCGTGGCCGGCGCGCCGCCAGCACGCCCAGTGGCAGCGCAACCAGCAGCGCCAGCGCCAGAGAGATACCCACCAGTGCCAAGTGCTCACCGGTGCGCTGCCAGATCCGTTGGGCGCGACTCGCCTGACGCGGGGCTGCGATCCCCAGCCAGTCCGCGGCCACTCCGGCTTCGCTATCGCCCTCCAGCTTTACCCGCGCGTTGAGCCGTTGCATCGTTGCTGCATCGATGCGCCCAGCCAGCCCCTGCAATGCCCCCAGCCACTGCGGCGCACGCGTCGCCAGATCGGCTCGATAAATGAAAACCGCGTCGTAGTCGGGAAAGTAGCTGCGATCGTCATCCAGCACGGTCAGGTCGTAGTAGGGAATCTCCGCATCCGTGGTGTACAGATCGATGACACCCAGCGCGCCGTTGGCCAGGCCGCGATAGGCCAGATCGTGGTCAAGGCCGTCGGGAGTGTGCGGCAAGCGGTACGCATCGCGCACTCCGGGCCAGCCATCGGCGCGTTGCATGAACTCATTGCTCAGGCCGATCTTCAGCTCCGGGTGCGTGGCCAGGTCTGACACCGTGGCCACTGCCAGCTCGTCCGCGCGGATGCGGGTCATCCCCAGCGCGTAGGTGTTGCTGAAACCGAGCGAGTCGGTCATCGCCAATCCGTGCTCTGCCAGTGCCGCGCGCATCTGACCCAGGTCCGCGTCGGGCAGCTGCAGCAATTCGCTGGCAAGAGTGCCGGTGTACTCGGGATAGGCGTCGATGTCGCCTTCCAGCAGGGCCCGCCACAGGATGCGGGTCCCGCCCAGCTGGGCGCGGTGCGCGACGCTGATGTCATCGGCATGCGGCAGGCCGGCGGCGACCTCACCCAGGATCACCGACTCGGTAAATGCCTTGGAACCGACCGTGACCCGTTCCGCGTGCGCCGAACTGGCGGCGGCACCGGCGATCAGCAGCAACAGCGCTGCGATGAAGGCGCGGACCTTCATAGGCTCTGTTCCAGGCTGCGTTGCGCAGTCATGAAGGTCGTCACGAAGCGCTCGGCCGGCTCTGCGTGTAGCTGCCGCGCACTGCCCTGCTGGACGATTTTGCCGCCACGAAGCAGCACCAACGTATCCGCCAGGTAGGCCGCTTCGGCAACATCATGGGTCACCAGCACCACCGTCTTGCGCAGGTCCACAAACAGCTCCCGCATCTGCGCTTGCAGCTCGTTACGGATGATCGGGTCCAGCGCGCCCAGCGGCTCGTCCAGCAGCAGCACTTGCGGGTCGAGCATCAGCGCCCGGATCAGGCCGACCCGTTGGCGCTGGCCACCGGACAACTCGGCCGGATAGCGCTGCAACGCGTCGACTGGCAACCGGCACATGGCGGCCAGCACCTCGACGCGTTCGGCGATACGCTGTACCGACCAGCCCAGCGTCCTTGGCAACAGACCGATATTCGCGGCCGCGCTCAAATGTGGAAACAGGCCGCCTTCCTGAATCACGTAGCCGATCCTGCGGCGTTGCTTCAACAGGCGTGAGCGTTGCAGCGACTCGCCATCGAAGCGGACCTCCCCGCTGTCTGGCCAATCCAGTCCCACCAGCATCCGCAACACGCTGGACTTGCCTGCGCCGCTGGGACCGATCAGCGCCGTTGTCCGCCCGGTCTCAATGCACAGGTCGAAGTCGTCCAAGGCGATGACGGAGCCGAATGATTTGCAGACGTGGATGAGCTCGAACACGCCCCGAGCATAGGCCACCGTCCGGCCAATACGGTGCACAGATATTCCACTGCGGTGCCAGCCTGAGACCCGGGATGGTCACTCGCCTAAGCGATCACAACACGCGCTCCCCAGGCGCCACGGCAGCCTGCCCTGACAGCGGCGGCTTGGATACCGGCATCATCCGTCGACGCAGACCCCTCCTTACCAGTGACCACGCTGGACGTGGATCGTCCCAACGGAACACGTGATGGTGCGCACGCACCCATTGCCAGGCGGCGCGCCACCACGACCGACCCGCGTTGGCGCTGACCACCGCCTTGAAGTCGTCGTCAAGCCGGACGCAGCCAGCACCGCTGACCGGCCTCCGCGATGGAGGTGAGACCGGAAGTCCTTGAGCATCCTGATACAGCATCGCGCACACATTCACGCCACAGCGCGCGGCGAATTCGACATACCACCACGCGCGCGTATTGACCTCGAGGATGCACAGCTCGCCCGTGCGTGCATCGCGTTTGAACTCAGCACTGAAGATGCCGCGATAGGCGAGTCCCGACAGCAGGGCCTCGAGATTCCCGGCGGCGGCGCCGAGCTGTTCCAGCGGGATGCTTTCGCAGTACGAGCTGTTACCAAAATCCGCCGGATAGATCCGCCTGCGACGGCGTGCAAAGAGACCGTTCAGCTCACCATGGGCATCACGGAAACCATCGATGAAGTAGTGGTCGGCCGAGGTACCCGGAACGTACTCCTGAGCGATGAGCTTGAAACCATGGTCGTCGAGCCGCCGCCAAATCGTCTCGAACTCGCTCCGACTATTGGCCCATATGCCCTTGGCACCGAACGTCGCACTGAACGTCTGGGAGTCGGCCGGCTTGATGAACACCCGGTCGAGGGAGTCGAACGGCACCGACGCGATATCCGCAGCGCTGGCGATGCTGAAGGTACGCGGGTGTGGGATCGCGATGGAGGCCAGATAGCGTCCAAACAGCGACTTGTCCTGCAGGATCTCCAAGCTCGCACGCGGGCTGGAGCTGACAAGGAATCGATCGCCAAGGTCGCCAGCCGGAAGGTCGGCCAGCCACAGCGCCGCGTCGTCGTGACCCGGCACGATCACCGCGCGATCCAGCGGCATCTCGCGCAGCAACGAGGCTGTGCCGTCATTGATCGATCCATCCCAACCGGCGCCGGGAACGGGTCGATACCAACGCGAACGGGTGACCAGGTCGCCTTCGGGACACGCCACATAGGTCGGAATGCCGGCGAGCACCAAAGAGCGCAGCGCACCCAGTCCGGTCTCGCCACGCCCGACGACGATTGCCGGCACGCCCTCAGCCGTCTCCTTGCTTCCGAGAATGGTACTCATGCGATTCCCCATTGCCGCCACAACCACAACGCAGCGCTACCAATGGACAACAACGCTGGACTGCCGAATGACAGGACAGCGCCGCCCACGCCCGCACCCGCAGGGAATGGATGGCGTTCAAGCTGCACCACGTATCCTTGGCGCTACGTCCATTTTCTTAATCTCGACTCCTCACGATGCCGATCATCAACTCCGTCCCGCGCCCCACGTGGTTGCTGCTTTGCTTGGCCGGGTTGCTGAGCGCGTGCGGTGGTGGCAAGACCCGCCCTGACCCGCCGCCGCCGATCGCAACGCCGGTCGCTGCTGTCGAGGTCCCGAAGATTCGCATCGGAATCGCCCTGGGTGGCGGCGCCGCCAAGGGATTCGCCCACATCGGGGTGATCAAGATGCTCGAGGCGAACGGCATGGAGCCGGTAGTGATATCCGGCACCAGCGCCGGCAGCGTGGTCGGTGCGCTGTATGCCAGCGGCATGGACCCGTTCCAGATGCAGCAGCAGGCGTTTGCGCTGGACGAGTCAAAGATCCGCGATGTCAGCCTGTTTTCCGGCGGCGTGATCAAAGGACAGAAGCTGCAGGACTACGTCAATGAACTGGTCGACAAGCGCCCTCTGGAGAAGATGCTCAAGCCGTTTGCCGTAGTTTCGACCCAGCTGGAAACCGGCGATCGCACCGTGTTCGTTCGCGGCAATACCGGACAGGCGGTTCGCGCATCCAGCAGCATCCCTGGCGTGTTTGAGCCGACCCTGATCGGTGGCCGCAATTACGTCGACGGCGGCATCGTCAGCCCGGTTCCGGTCGACGCGGCGCGCGAGCTTGGCGCGGACTTCGTCATCGCGGTGGATATCTCCACGATCGCCAGCGGCAAAGCACCAGGAAGCCTGCTCGGCAACGTCAACCAGTCGATCGCCATCATGGGGCGCAAGCTCGGCGCCCAGGAATTGAGTCGCGCCGATATCGTCATCCGGCCACGCGTGGATGACATCGGACCTGCCAGTTTTGAGCAGCGCAACGACGCGATCCTGGAAGGTGAAAAGGCCGGAATGGCCGCCTTGCCGAAGATCCGTGCCGCGCTGGCGAAAATGCAACAGGCCCGTATCGACGAGGCAGCCGCCAACCTGCAAGCGGCCGCCGCGGCCGCTGCCGCAGCGAAGCGAAAGGCGGCCGCCGAGGCTGCCGAGCGCTGTGCCAAGGAACAATCACGCGTAGCGAGCCTGCTACGGCGCGACCCCGTCTGCGCCGACACTGAAGTGCCTTAAGCGTCCAGAATCCGTCGGCGCAGCTCAACGTGCTGCCAGCGGCATCCCCTGGAATGCCTTCACCGTGCGCAGCACGAAGCTTGAATTGACGTCGTCCACGCCGGACTGGTTGAGCAGGTGATCCAGCAGAAAACGGGAAAAGTGCTCGAGATCACGCACCGCCACCTGCAACAGGTAGTCCATGTCCCCGGTCAGCGCGTGGCAGGCGACGACCTCGTCCCACTGGTTGACGAAGCGGCTGAACACCTCGATCGCGCTAGTGTCGTGACGGCTGAGCTGGACCCGCACGAAGGCCTGCAGGCCGATTCCGACCCGCTCCGGATCCACCACCGCGCGATAGCCGGCGATCACACCATCGCGCTCCAGTCGCTGGACCCGGCGCAGGCAGGCCGAGGGCGAAAGATTCACCCGCTCGGCCAGTTCGGCATTGGTCTGACGCCCGGAGCGTTGCAGCTCGCCAAGAAGCTGCAGATCCGTCCGGTCCAGGCTCACATTCGGCATTGCGTTGCTCCATAAGACGTTTTTGCGCACTTATATTGCTCTGCGCCGGTCCATTCGCGCAACAACGCAACCTGATTGCACGCCATAGCCGCTAGGCTGGGAATATCACTCAGGATGTGAACAAGGAACTCCCATGGAAACCGCTAAACGCGTCGAATCCCAGCTCACTGACAAGGGCTACGTGCCGGTCTACACCACCGCCGTGGTCGATCAGCCTTGGGACAGTTACACCGACGCCGACCACGCGGTCTGGGCGCAATTGTTCGAGCGTCAGAAGCGCATCCTGCCGGGCCTCGCCAGCGACGAGTTCATCGCGGCGTTGGACGCGATGGAAATGACTGCAGACCGGATCCCGCGGTTCAGCGACCTCAACCCGACCCTGAAAGCCGCCACCGGCTGGGAGCTGATCGGCGTGGAAGGCCTGCTGCCGGAGCTGGAGTTTTTCCAGCATCTGGCCAACCGGCGCTTCCCGGTGACCTGGTGGATCCGTCGCCAAGACCAGCTCGACTATCTCGCCGAACCCGACCTGTTCCACGACCTGTTTGGGCACGTTCCGCTGCTGATGAATCCGGTGTTCGCCGACTACATGGCCGCTTACGGCCGCGGCGGCGTGAAGGCGCACGGCATCGGCAGCGACGCACTGGTCAACCTGACCCGTTTGTACTGGTACACGGTTGAGTTTGGCCTGATCCAGCAGAAGGACGGCCTGCGGATCTACGGCAGTGGCATCATCTCGTCCAAGGGCGAATCGATCCATTGCCTGCAAAGCGAAGCTCCCAACCGGATCGGTTTCGATCTGGAGCGGATCATGCGCACCCGCTACCGCATCGACACCTACCAGAAGACCTACTTCGTGATCGATGGCTTCGAGCAGTTGATGGACGCCACCGGACCGGATTTCGCGCCTATCTACGACAAGCTCGCAACCCAGTCCTCAATTCCGGCGGGCGACGTGCTGGATACCGATCACGTCTACAACCGCGGTACCGGCGAGGGCTGGCTCAACGACGGCGACGTCTGACTTATTCTGGAAAACGTGGTCGCGGCTGCGTCGGCTTACAATGCGGCCCTCGCCATCGCCCCGGACGCCACAATGACGCCCAATCGCCTGAACAGCCCGTACTCGCTCACCCGCTTCCTGATCGAGGAGGAGCGCGCCGGTCACATCCGTCCCGACCTGCGCCTGCTGATCGAGGTGGTGACCCGCGCCTGCAAACGTATTTCTATTGAAGTCGGCAAGGGTGCACTGGGCGGCGTGCTGGGCGATGCCGGCACGCCAGGCCACGCCAGCATCAACATCCAGGGCGAGGCACAGAAGAAGCTCGACGTGATCGCCAACGACGTACTCATGGAAGCCAACGCCTGGGGCGGCCATCTGGCCGGACTGGCGTCGGAGGAGATGGACCACAGCGTGCCCATCCAGGACCTGTGCACGAACGGCTCGCCCGCCGGCAACTACCTTCTGCTGTTTGATCCGTTGGACGGCAGCTCCAACATCGACGTCAACATCTCGGTCGGCACGATTTTCTCGGTGTTGCGCTGTCCGGAAGGCGTGGAAAAGCCCGCCGATGAGCACTACCTGCAGCCGGGCACCGAGCAGCTGGTTGCCGGCTACTGCACCTATGGACCCAACACCACGCTGGTGCTGACCATCGGTCACGGCACCCACGCGTTCACGCTGGACCGCGAGATCGGCAGCTTCACCCTGACCACCCGCGACATGAAGATCCCGGCTGAGACTCAGGAGTTCGCGGTCAACATGTCCAACCAGCGGCACTGGCAGCCGCCGATGCAGTCCTACGTCGCCGATCTGCTGGCTGGCAAGACCGGTCCGCGCGGCAAGGACTTCAACATGCGCTGGGTCGCCAGCATGGTGGCCGACGTGCATCGTCTGCTGACCCGCGGCGGCATCTTCAGCTACCCGCTGGATGCAAAATGCGCGGCCCAGGGCGGCAAGTTGCGACTGATGTATGAAGCCAACCCGATGGCGATGCTGGTCGAGCAGGCCGGCGGCGCTGCGAGCACCGGCCGCCAGCGCATGCTCGAAGTAACGCCCACTGGCCTGCACCAGCGCGTACCGGTGTTCCTCGGCTCACGCAACGAGGTCGAAGCCGCGGTCCGCTACCACCACGAACACGACACCACGTCCGCCTGACCCGCGCGGCCGCCACGGCACTCTTGCCCTCACCCACACCCGCGTATCGCTCACGGAGTTCGCATGTCCGATTCGACCAACGTCGACGATTTCATCCATATCCGGCATGACAGTCTGGACCGGAGCTGGTGCAATGAGCTGGTGGAGCGCTTTGGCAGCAGCAACGAAGTTCAGCCGGGTGAAGTCGGCGGCGGCGTCCACGTCGAGCTCAAGGACAGCCTTGATCTGACCATCAGCGGCCGGCCGGAATGGCGCGATGTCGAGGCATCGCTCAACGCGGCGATGTTCACGACCTTGCTTGAGTATGTGCGGCGCTGGCCGCACACGTTGATCGCGCCGCTGATGCTGGAGGTGCCCGATGCGAAGGGCCAGCATCAGCGGCTGACCGCTGAGCGGATCCAGGCCATGGACGACGAGGCGCTGGGCCCGATCATTCGCACCGTGCTGCGGCCGGCAGGTATCAACCTGCAACGCTACCGCGGTGGTCGCGGCGGCTATCCGTACTGGCACTGCGAGCTGTATCCGCGCGACGCGCAAGCGGAAACCCTGCATCGCCACCTGTTATGGACGGTCTATCTCAACGACGAGTTCGAACAGGGCGAGACCGAGTTCCTCTACCAGCAGCGCAAGGTCACGCCGCGCACCGGCTCGCTGCTGATCGCACCGGCCGGGTTCACCCATACCCACCGCGGCAATCGGCCCCACGGCGGCGACAAGTTCATCGCCACCAGCTGGATTCTGTTCCAGCGCGCTGAAGCGCTCTACGGCGCCGCCTGAGCCGCGCGGTAGCGGTCGCTCAACTGCGAGGGTGGTTCAACACCAGCCAGTACAGGCCGACCTGCTTGACCGCCCAAACAAACTGCTCGAAATCCACCGGCTTCTGGATGTAACTGTTGACCCCCAGCGCGTAGCTGGCCTCGACATCAAACGGCTCGGTGCTGGTGGTCAGCACGACTACCGGCAGGGTCTTGGTGGCTTCATTGGCACGCACTGCCTGCAGCACCTCGCGTCCATCAACCTTGGGCAGGTTGAGGTCCAGCAATACGATCGAAGGCAGCTCAGTGGGATCACGATCGGCGTATTTGCCCTTCGCGAACAGGTAATCCAGTGCCTCCGCGCCATCGCCGACCACCACCAACTGATTGGCAATCTTGGCCTCGTCAAACGCCAGACGCGTCAGTTCGACGTCGTCGGGGTTGTCTTCGACCAGAAGGATGACCTTGTTCATTGCTACTACTCTCCGGATGACGCACCGGCCGCGTGGGCAGCCGGCAGGTGAATATGAAAAACAGTGCCGGTGTCCATATCGGACTCGGCATCGATATGGCCGCCGTGGCGCTCGGCGATGCGCTGCGCAATGGCCAGCCCGAGACCGTCGCCGGCGCCTTCGTCACCGCCGTGCAAACGCTGGAATGGCTCAAACAGCTTGTGTTTGTAGCGCATGTCGAACCCGCGCCCGTGGTCGCGTACGCTCAAATGCAACATGCCCGCCACTACCTCACCGGCAACCTCGATGACGACCGGCGCGCCTTCGTGTGAGAAGCGCCGCGCATTGTCCACCATCTGCGCCAGCATCGCTTTCAGCAGGCGCTCGTCGCCCTGGGTCGCCAGACCCGACTGCACGGTGATCTGAAACTCGCGATCGGGATGCGCGTCCTGCTGTTCGGCGGCAACCCACTCCGCCAACAGGCTGAGATCCACCACTGTTGATCGGATTTCCGCGGTGCCCGCACGTGAGAGCTCGGTCAGTCCGTCGAGCAGCCGGGCCATGCGCGATGCGGCTCCACGTATCCGGCCCAGATGGTCAAGTGCGGCGGCATCAACCTCATCACCCAGCTTGCGCGCGAGCAAGCCTGAGAAGTTCTCGATGGAGCGCAGTGGAGCACGCAGGTCGTGTGCAACCGCGTCCACCTGCACCTGCAGTTGCCGCCGCATGGCTTCCATCGCTGGTGAGTCGCCCGCCGCGCGGTCTTGCTGCAGCTGAAGTACCAAGCCGCTGGGTTGATCAGCCGCTTCGCTCAACACCGCCAGATTGATACGGGCTTCAAAATCCCCGCTGCCGCGACGGCAGGTGATTGAGCGGTCGATTGAGCCGACGTCACCTCGCACCAAGGCACCCAACTCACTCCGAAGCCCGGCGGCTTGGGTCGGCTGAATAACGTCAAAAAGCGTCCCTGCGCCACCCTCGCCGTCTGCAGGCAATCCCACTGCGCCATCAAGTAATCGGGCCAGTGCAGGATTCACTTCCTGCCAGCCACCATCAAGCGAAAGAATCGCCATACCGACTGCCGTGGCCGCTACTCCGGCACGGAAACGGTCATCACCAGATTGTTGGAGCGAAACCAGGGACATCAGGGCACTACTTAGATCGTTGGTACAAGTGTACCGCCCGCGCTTGTGATGGCCCGGTAGTCACGCGCCGTCACGGGCATCACCACCGTCATGACCGCTTGTACCGCACAATGCGCGCCATGGACTGGCTACCTATAACACTGCAGCAGTTGACCTTTCTGCTGATCCTCGGCGGTGGCCTATACCTATTCATCAGCGAGCGCTTGCGGGTCGATGTGACGGCCATGCTGATCCTGATGGCGCTGGTGGTAACCGGCCTGCTGGATGAGCGACAGGCACTGTCCGGTTTTTCCAGTGAGCCAGCAATCATCGTCGCAGCGGTATTCGTCATCTCAGGCGGTTTGGGGGCAACCGGCATTACCGAGCACATCGGTCAATGGATCGGCCGAGCGTCAGGCAAGAGCGAAGCGCGCGTGATCGCCGTAACCATGCCCGCTGTCGCCATCATGGCGTCCTTCACCCACCACGTGATGGTGACCGCGATGATGCTGCCGATTCTTGGCCGACTCGCGAAAGCCAACGGGCTCGCTCCTTCCCGTCTGCTGATGCCAATGTCACTGGCGGCGTCACTGGGCACCTGCTTGACTCTGGTCAGCGCACCGGCGTTCCTGCTCGCCAACAACCTGCTCAAACGCACCGGCGCGGAAGGCCTGGGGGTCTTCTCAATTACCCCGATCGGAATCGCTTTAGTGCTGATCGGCATGGCCTATATGTTGCTGACGCGCTGGCTCCTGCCCAAGCGCGGCGTCGACGCCGACGATGAGGGCTATCTGCGACTCGATCGCTACCGGACCGAGCTGTTGATCGTCGACGGCTCTCGCTGGAGCACCCGCCCGCTGGCCGAACTTCAGAAGGCATTGGGCGACAAGTTCCGCATGATCGGGTGGTTGCGTGACAATCAGCTGCGACGAGACCTTGGCCCGACCAGCCGACTGGTCAGCGGTGACGTGCTGCTGGTCGAAGCCTCCGCCGATGCGCTCGCTTCGCTGCACGATGATGCGGGGATCGACCTGCATGCCATCTCGCGGTTTGGGACCCGCACGCTGGGCGACGATGAAGGCAAACCGCAACTGGTGCAGGCAGTGGTCGCCCCAGGCTCGGAGTTCATCGGCCGCAGTATCCGGGAACTCGACTTCTCACACCGTTTTCGCGCCGTGATCGTCGGATTGTGGCGGCGCGAGGGCCATGTCGCGCCCCGTCTTGCCGATGCGCGCTTGCGCGAGGGGGACCTGCTGGTGCTGTGGGGGCGGCCGGCCCGTTTCGCCGAGCTGGCGACCCATCATGGGTTCTTGATGCTGGTGCCGTTCGCCGGTGAAGCCAAGCGGCGGATACGTGCACCACTGGCGCTGGCGATTCTTGGTTTCACCGTGCTGGCGGCGGTGCTTGAATGGTTGCCGGTGCCACTCGCGTTCCTGCTCGGCGCGGTCGCCATTGTTGCCACCCGCTGCGTGGACATAGGCCAGGCCTACCGCGAAATCGACGTGCGGGTGTTCGTAATGATTGCCGGTGTTATTCCGCTGGGTATCGCGATGGAGCAGACCGGCACCGCACAGTTGATGGCGTCCGGATTACGCCACGTGGTGTCGGACTGGCCGGTCCTGATGATCCTGCTGGTGCTGTTCTCGATCGCCGGCCTGCTCACCCAGGTGCTGTCCGACGCGGCTACCGTCGTGCTGGTCGGGCCGATCGCGGTCCAATTGGCCCAATCGCTGGGTCTGGATCCGACGCCGTTTGTGGTGTGTACGGCACTGGGCGCCGTGGTCGCGTTCCTTACCCCGATCGGCCACCACGGGAATCTTTTGATACTGGGCCCCGGTCAGTACCGTTTTAGCGACTTTGTCCGCGTCGGGGTTCCACTGACCGCGCTGATCGCCTTTGTCAGCGCTTGGATGACGCGTTGGCTGTGGCTGGACGGTCCACTGATCCCCGGACTAGGCTGATTAATGATTGATACCCTGCACGCGTGGTGGCACCACTGGACTGCGACGGAACACCTGGTCGCATGGTTGGTCGCCGGGTGGGCGATCTACGTGCTCGGCCTGGGCTTCTGGATCATTCTGCAGAAACGCGAGCCCGCGGCGACCCTGAGTTGGCTGATAAGTCTGGCCGCTCTGCCGTATTTGGGATTCGCGATCTACTTCTTCTTCGGGCCACAGCGCATCAAGCGCCAACGTCTGCGTCGCGACCGCAGCCGCTCGACCCTGCCAGCGCCGCCATCCGATGGGCATTTACCCGACCCGGCCGCAGTGGAGTTGGCGCGGATGTCGCAGGCCACGTGCGGATTGCCGCCCAGCACCGCGACCAGTGCCCGCCTGTTGATTGATGGCAGCTCGAAGTACCGGCTGCTTAACCAAGAGATCGCCGGCGCAAGCGAACACGTGCATCTCGAGTACTACATCTTCCAGCCCGACCGCACCGGTACGGCGTTGCGTGACGCTCTCGCCGAGCGCGCTCAGGCGGGCGTGAAAGTTCGACTGCTACTGGACGCGGTCGGATCGGGCAGTACGTCCCGGGCATTCCTCAAGCCGCTGATCGATGCCGGGGGCGAGGTCGCGTGGTTCCACCCCATGCGCATCCACTGGTTCTGGCAGCGACCGTGGTTGAACCTGCGCAGCCATCGCAAGATCGTCGTTATCGACGGGGCAATCGCCTACACAGGCGGCATCAACATCACCGACGAGGAAGACGAAAGCCTCGGAGACATCGCCTACCGTGACCTTCACTTACGGCTGGAAGGCGATGTGGTGCGATCGCTGCAGCTGGTGTTCCTGGAAGACTGGGCTTACGCCACCGGTAAGCCGCTGCTGCACATCCGATTTCCAGACTCCAACCCCGGCAACATCGTCGCCCAGGTCGTGGTCTCTGGCCCGGATTCACCTTGGGAGGCGATCCACCGGCTCCACGTGGCGGCCATCCACGCGGCGCGGCGGCGGGTATGGCTGGTTACACCGTATTTCGTGCCCGGCGAGGCAGCGATGATGGCATTGACCTCCGCTGCGCTCGGTGGTCTGGACGTGCGCCTGCTGGTCCCCAAGGAGACCGACAGCAGACTGGTGACCCATGCCGCCCGGTCGTACTTTGATGATCTGATGGCGGCTGGGGTGAAGATCCTCGAGTACGGGCCGAGAATGCTGCACACGAAGGCCCTGCTGTGCGACGACGATCTTGCGATCATTGGCAGCGCGAACTTTGACCACCGCAGCTTCCGTCTGAACTTCGAGAGCTCAGTGATGTTTCATGACCAAGGGGTGGTGGCTGACCTTGCCGAGTTGATCGAGCACGACTGCGCCAGTTGTACAACGGTCACGGCTGACCGCAACCGATCGCTGTGGCGCAGCCGACTTCCCGAGGCCCTCGCACGCCTGTTGTCCCCGCTGCTGTAGGCGCTGGCGATACCATGGGCGGTCCCGGTGATGCCGTGAGTGTCCACACGGTGTCATCTCACCGTAAACTCTGGCCGTTGATCCTGATGGAGCGTCGCTATGCCTTGGATTTTTTTCGCTGTCGCAGCCGCGGCTTTGGTAGTCGCGTTTCGAACAGGCTCGGTCGCACTGCTGATGGCCTGCCTCTTGGTCAGCTTCGGTTTGACGATTGCCGGGTTCGTGCGCTTGCTCTCGCAACGGGTGGCGAGCCGTAGTCAGGACGAAACCTTGATGATCGACCCGCTGGAACTGGAGCGACTCCGCCGCCAGGCCCCGGCTGCGCCGACAGAAGACGTCAGTACCCTGCCGCAGTAGTTCGGGTAAACGCGTGTGGGTTAAGCTTGTTGAATGACTTTTCTCAGCGTCAACGTCAACAAAATTGCGGTCCTGCGCAACTCCCGCGGCGGCACTGATCCGGATGTCATCGGGGTCGCCCGTGCCTGTCTGGACGCCGGTGCGCACGGGATTACCGTCCATCCGCGTCCTGACGCACGGCATATCCGCGCCGACGATGTCATGGCTCTGGGTGAGCTGTGCACAGCCCGGGGGGTCGAGTTCAACCTTGAGGGCAATCCGTTTGCACCGCCGCGCTCCGGCTATCCCGGGTTCCTGGCATTGTGCGAAGCGGTACGTCCCGCACAGGCGACCTTGGTGCCCGACGGCGATGACCAGCTCACGTCCGACCACGGCTTCGATTTCGTTCGCGACGACGAGCGCCTCCGCCCTCTGGTAGCGGAGCTCCGGGCGTTGGGATGCCGAGTCAGTCTGTTTGCAGATGCCTGGGACCCGGTTCGATCAGACGGTATCGAACACGCCGCGGCGATCGGCGCGGACCGAATCGAGCTCTACACCGGCCCCTATGCGGAAGCCTTCCAAGCTGGTCGTGCGAAGAGCATGTTGGAGCGCTTCGCAAGTATTGCGCGCCGCGCCCACGCGGTCGGACTCGGAGTCAACGCGGGCCATGATCTGAGTCAGACCAATCTTGCCGACTTCCTTAAGAGCGTTCCCGATGTTCTGGAGGTATCGATTGGCCACGCATTGATCAGCGAAGCACTGCATGACGGTCTGAGCAAAACAGTCGAAGGCTACCTTTCGATACTCCGAAACGCCTGATCGGTCCCGACGACTGCCCCAAATCCGCTGTCGACGACCGAGGCATTGCGAAAAAAAAAGCCGCCCGTGGGCGGCGTTTCCAAATCACGACATTTCGTTGCTTACTTCTGGACGAAACCGATCTTCTTCATGTCCGCGTTCTTGGCCAAAGCCAAGACCTTGGCCAGGATGCCGTAGTCAGCGTCGTCGTTGGTGTCGATCTCCAGCTGAGGCTGATTGCTTGGATCACGCTCGACCTCAGTGCGCATCAGGCTGCCGATCATCGACAACGGGTACGCCTGCTCTTTCCAATACACCTCGCCGGAGGCTGCGATACGCAACCGGATCGGCGGTGGCGGTTCGGACAACGGCGGTGGCTGGGTGGAGCGCTGCGGCAAGTTGACTTCAATCGGGTACGACGCGATCGGTGCGGTAACCATGAAGATGATCAGCAGCACCAGCAGCACGTCCACCAACGGAGTCACGTTGATGTCCGACATCGCACCGCCACCGGAGTTTGAACTGAAAGACATATCTGTGTTCTCCGGTATTAGTTGGAACGATCCTTGATAGCGATAAAACCGACCTTGCGCATGCCTTGCGACTGCGCAATCTGTACCACGTCATTGACGATGCGGTACTTGGTGGTCTTATCGCCACGGATGTTGACCTGCGGCTGTGGCGTCTTTTGCGCTTCGACCGAAAGACGGCTTTCCAGCAACGCCGGGGTAACCGGCTCGTCGTTCCAGTAGTACGTCCCGTCGGCCTCGATCGCGATAGTGATCGGTGGCACTTCAGGTGCCATCTCATCCTTCTGGTCGAGGTTGGCTTCAGGCAACGCCACCTGGATTTTGTGCGACATCAGCGGTGCTGTGATCATGAAGATGATCAACAGCACCAGCATCACATCGACCAGAGGCGTGACGTTGATTTCGGCCATCGGGCCGGCGTTACTGCCTGTACTGAAGGCCATATCCGTACTCCAACTTGCTTATGGACGGCCGATCAACGCTGCGACGGCAGTTCGCCAACGCGCGAACCCGTTGCGAAGAAGTCGTGCAGGTCGTGCGCGAACGTATCGAAACGGCTGTTGGTGACACGGTTGGTGCGGGTGAAGAAGTTGAATGCCACCACCGCCGGGATTGCGACGAAGAGACCAAACGCGGTCATGATCAGCGCCTCACCCACTGGGCCGGCCACGGCGTCGATCGACGCGTTGCCACTCTGGCCGATACGGATCAGGGCGTGGTAGATGCCCCAAACGGTACCCAGCAGACCGACGAACGGCGAAGTGGAACCGACGGTTGCCAGCACGGTCAGACCGTTTTCCAGCCGCATCGACTCGCGGGTCACGGCCTGGCGCAGGGCCCGGTCCACAAACTCGGAGCGATTCAGCGACTCGACCAGACGCGATCCTTCATTGCGCTGGTGATGGGCTGCGGCCTGGGCCGCGTCAAGGGCGATCTTGGAGAACGGCTCCGAGCTGCCCTGCTCTTCCATGTAACGGATTGCATCCTGCGCGTTAGTGGTTTCCCAGAACGTACTGACTACGCGGTCGGCCTTGGAGCGCAAACGTGCACCCTTGATCAGGTTGACCACGATCCAGTAGATCGAGAGCACCGAGAACAGCACCAGCGTGAGGAACACGATCCATGCGACCAGATCGAAGTTCGTCACCATGTGAGAGAAGCTCATCTGCTGGAACGCGTCGGCGTTGTTGCCTCCAGCAGCAGCGGTAGTGGTTTCCTGAAGCATGACGCTTACCTTTGGATGTCGTGGAAGAAAGGGACAGCTAGTTGTAACAAAAGATGATGCAAAAAACGGTTACGGCGACAGCATTGATCAATTCAGATTGAAATCGACCGGGACCCGGACGCGGCTGGCGACAGCCTTGCCGTTTTCCATCTGTGGGGTGAAGCGCCACTTCTTAGCAGCCGCAATGGCAGCTCGATCGAGATCGCGGTTGCGGCTGGACTTCTCCACTTCCACACCCAGCACGTTGCCCTGTGCGTCGATGCTGATCACCAGAACTACGGTGCCTTCAATGCCTGCGCGTACTGCAGCAGCCGGATACTGCGGCGGATTCATCGCCTTCGACGAAGGATCCACCGAACCCAATGTTGTGGTCTGTACGGGCGGCGTCGGCGGAGTCGGCGGGATCGGCGGCAGATCCACCGGGCTCGGATCATCGAACACGATCGGCGGCGTTTGCGGAGGCGGCGGCAGCGGCGTGGTCTGCTTCGGCGGCGACAGCTCCCTGGGCGGAGTAATCGGCTTCGGCGGCTCTTCCGGCGGCGGCGGCGGTGGCGGTGGCGGCGGCGGTGGCTTGATGACGCTCACCGTGATCACTTCCTGTTCGGCCTTCTCGGTAGGTGGTGCCGACATCGGCGCCAACATCATCAGCAGTGCACCAGCGTGGACAGCGATAGCCATGGTGATACCGGCGATACGCGCCCAGTTCAGGCCTTCGCTGTCGTCTCGTACCTTCTTTGCGGGGGTATGCAAGTCTTGCGTCATGCGCCGTCAGCTCGGGAATATTGCCGGGCGCTTGTAGCACCTCGGACCGTCAAATGATTCCTGCCGTCATTACGGCGACAGGAACCTCCTAGGATATACCAAAGTCCGCGCCGTATTCCAAGCGGAAATTGGTGTTCGGGTGCTCTGCTCAATTGCCCGGAAGCGCAATGATCACGTTGGCATCCTTCTCTCTCTTGATGCCTTTCGCTAGTGCCTGGCGTGCCGCTGCCTTGGCCTCGGCGATACGGTTTTCCTGGTGCAGTACCTTGGCAAGGTTGAGGTAGGTCTCGCCGTTCTTCGATAGCGGTGCGGCCTTCTGGTACGCGGTGATCGCCTCTGCCGGCTGGTCGGAGAAGTAGTACGCCTGGGCCAGTGCCAGGTAGGTGTTGTGCTCGGGCTCAAGGGCGCCCTTCTCAATACCCTCATTGATGACCGCGATGACGTCTTTCTCGCGACCATCGATGCCTGCGTAGGTACTGAACAACACCTTGTACTCGTTGCCGCTGTCTAGCTGACCACCGGCGCGCAGCTTCTCCAGGATCGACAACGCCTTGTCCGGCTTGTCCGCCTGGGAGTACATAGCCGCCAAGTTCATCTGTGCCCGCTTGTCGTCGGGGTTCGACGCGGCGATCTGCTCGGCAGTCGCGACAGCCTCACCGATCATCTCGCCCTGCACGTAGACCTGCATCAGCAGAGCGGTCCACTCCGGTTTTGGCGCGTCGCTGTTGTCGATCGCCTGCTTGATGGCCACAGCCGCTTCGGGAAAGCGATCCATCAGGTAAAGGCCTTGGCCCTTGATCACCAGGGCGGTCGGATCCGCGCTCTTGGTTTCAGCGAAGAAGCGCTCGAAGGTTGCCAGGGAGTCGTCGTACTTCTCTTCCTGCTGCTGCAACTGGGCCAAATTCAGCATGATCCCGAAGTGCGCATTGTTGTCGAGGCCGTCAGCGTCGATGGCTTGCTTGAAATACCCGATCGCGCCGGGCATGTCGTCGGCGTCGTAAGCGATCTGCGCTGCGAACTGTGCGGCGTATGCCTTCTCGTAACCGTTTGACTTCGAGTCAGCGAGAATCTCGTCGGCAATGGCGCGGGACTCCTCGCGCTTGTCGGCATCGAAGAGCTTGGTCATCTCGGTGAACTTGCGCGAGTTGCGCTCGGACGCCTTAGCGGCAGGGCTCGTGCGGGTGGCGTCGGGATAGGACTCCACGGTCTTGGTCTTTTTGCCGGATCGCGAGCCGCTGCGATCCGCGTTCTTGCCGGCGCTGCGTGCTTGGGGCGAACCAGTCGGTTCACCCACTGGCGCCGCGGGAGCCGCCCCGGTGAAGGAGAGGAACGCGACACCCATGGCGACTGCGAGGATCCGCTGGGAGAGGTGCAGATTATTCATCGGGTCTCTTGGCCGCGCTCCGGTCTACCCGGACACGGCACTGAAAGCTGCGGTGGGACGGTCAACCTAGCAGAAAGTGTTTGCAGGAAGAAGCCATCTTGTCAGGCGGGCAAATTCGTGGTTAGCCACATTTCGGCTTGCGACCGGCGGCGCGGGACTGCTCGAAGGTACCGGCAAGACCACCGGCGCGGTTGCGCAATTCGGAGATCCGCGAACGTGGATCCGGGTGGGTGGAAAGCCATTCCGGCGTGCGGCTGGAACTCGCGGAAATCATGTTTTCCCAAAGGTTTACCGCCTGCTGGGGATTGAAACCCGCCTCGGCCATCAGACGTTGTCCGACCACGTCCGCCTCGGTCTCTTGGCGGCGGTTATTGGGTAGCAGAAAGGCCCCCTGAACCACAGCGCCGCCGACTTGCTGGGTCGCCTGTTCAGCACCGCTTCCATACTGCGAACCGAGCAGCGCGCCGATCAATCCAAGGCCTGTCTGCGCGCCCATTTCGCGCGTAACGCGCTCATCGTGGTGCCTGGAAATCACGTGGCCGATCTCGTGCGCAATCACCGCAGCGAGCTGATCCTGATTGGTTGCGACCTTGAAGATGCCGGTGTTGATGCCGATTTTCCCGCCGGGGAGAGCGAATGCATTGGGTGAGTCATCACTGAAAAGCGCGTACTCCCAACCGGTCTGTGCACCGGCCGGCAGCTGGCGGGTCAGGGCGTTGACCACGCAGCCGACGTACGCGGTCTGAGTGCTGTTTGTGCTGCGCGGCAGCTTCTTTTTGTACGCGTCAAATGCCTGTACACCCATCTGGTCGAGCTGCTGCTGGGACATACCACCGACCGTCTGGGTCCGTCCGGTGGGCGAGGTCGTCGTGGCGCAGGCCGCAACCAAGGTGGTAATGGCCAAGGCAAGAAAGAGCTTCTTCATGTGGGATTGGTCCGGGTCAAATGGGGATTTATACGCCGTGGAACGCGAGTCGAGGGTCGGTAGCCGACTCGCTAAATGGATAGCGACACTCGTCAGCCAAGGCCGATGTACAGCCAATCGGCACATACGGCAAAGTCTGACGACGCTAAACAGGCGATGGCTTGACTGTAATTGGCGGGAACAGGATGGGAGGTGAATATTCACCAATCGTTATTTGTGACGCACATCACGAATACTGATCCGCAAAAGGCACGGCCCGCACTAGGCGGGCCGTTCTGACTGCGTGGAATGAGCGCCGGAGACCAAAATCCGTCGCCAGTCCACGCCGCTTCTTGCTTAGATATCGAGAATGCCGGCCTTCAGCGCGTTGTCTTCGATGAAGATCCGTCGCGGTTCAACGACGTCTCCCATCAGGGTGCTGAACACCTCGTCGGCAGCTACCGCGTCTTCGATCTTCACCTGCAATAGGCGGCGGGTCTCCGGATTAACCGTGGTGTCCCACAACTGCTCCGGGTTCATCTCACCCAATCCCTTGAAGCGCTGGATCTGGCGGCCCTTCTTGGCCTCTTCCAACAACCATTCTTGGGCTTCGGCGAAGCTTTCGATCGACTTCTCGCGGTTGCCACGTACGATCTTGCCGCCTTCCCGGATTAACCCGTGCAGCTGCGCAGCGGCCTCGCGCAACGGCCTCAGATCCCCAGCGCCAAACGCGGCCAAGGGCAGTACCTGGGTCAGCTCCTCGCCCATGTGGGCGCGCTTGGCGATCAGTGCCGCAGCATGGCCTTCAGTGGCTGTCTGCAAACTCAAGGCGTAGCGCGGACGGCCAAGACCCTTGCGGTTGAGACGCTTTTCCAAAGCGTCCAGCTCGGCACGTTGATCGATGTTCTGGGCAAGGTGCTCGATATCCAGCGGCGTGAAATCGACCAAGGCTTCCAGCACTGCCGGATCATAGCGATAGGCATTGCGCGCGATGGTCTCGCGTGCACCTGCGTAGGACAGCAACAGGTGCTCCAGCGCGGCGCCTGTTACCGGCGGCTCTCCCTCAGCTGGGATCAAAGCAGCGCCTTCAATCGCGTTGTTGGCCAGGTAGGCATTCAGTGCAGCGTCGTCCTTCAGGTACAGCTCGGTCTTGCCCTGCTTGATCTTGTACAGCGGCGGCAGGCCGATATAGATGTGTCCACGCTCGATCAGTTCCGGCATCTGGCGGTAGAAGAACGTCAACAGCAGCGTGCGGATGTGGCTTCCGTCGACGTCCGCATCGGTCATCAGGATGATCCGGTGGTAGCGCAGCTTGTCCGGGTTGTAGTCGTCCTTGCCGATCCCGGTACCGAGCGCCGTGATCAGCGTACCGACCTCGGCACTGGAGAGCATGCGGTCGAAACGGGCACGCTCGACGTTCAGGATTTTGCCTTTCAGCGGCAGGATCGCCTGGGTCTTGCGGTTGCGACCCTGTTTGGCGGAGCCGCCGGCGGAGTCACCCTCGACGATGAACAGCTCGGAGAGAGCGGGATCCTTCTCCTGACAGTCGGCGAGCTTGCCGGGCAGGCCAGCAATGTCCAACGCACCCTTGCGGCGGGTCAGATCCCGCGCCTTGCGGGCCGCTTCACGGGCTCGAGCGGCATCCAGGATCTTGCCGGCGATCGCACGCGCTTCGGTCGGGTTTTCCTGCAGGAACTCTTCCAGTCGCGCACCAAAAGTGTGCTCGACCACCGGACGGACGTCCGAAGACACCAGTTTTTCCTTGGTCTGCGACGAAAAGCTTGGATCGGGCACCTTCACCGACAGCACCGCAATCATGCCTTCGCGCATGTCGTCACCGGAGAGGCTGACCTTGGCCTGCCTGGCGAGGCCGTTCTGCTCGATGTAGTTGCTGAGCGTGCGCGTCAGCGCGGCGCGGAAGCCGATCAGATGGGTACCGCCGTCTTTCTGCGGGATGTTATTGGTGAAGCAGAACATCGTTTCCTGGTATGCGTCGGTCCACTGCAACGCAACGTCGACCGTGATGCCATTTTCCTCACCGGTAACGGAAATAACATTCGGGTGCAGCGGCGTCTTCAGCTGGGCCAGATGCTCGACGAAGGAGCGGATACCGCCTTCGTACTCGAACACATCCTCACGGCCTTCACCGCGCTCGTCGGTGAGGACGATCTTCACCCCGGAGTTCAGGAACGACAGCTCGCGCAGGCGCTTGGCGAGACTCTCGTAGTGGAACTCGACATCGCTGAAGATCGCGGTCGCTGGTTTGAAGCGCAGCAGTGTGCCGCGCTTGTCGGTCGCTTCCATCGCCTTGAGCGGATACAACGGCTCGCCGAGTGAGTATTCCTGTCGGTAGTGGTGGCCGTCGCGCCAGATATCCAGCCACAGGTGCTCGGACAACGCATTGACGACTGAGACGCCTACGCCGTGCAGGCCACCGGACACTTTGTAGCTGTTGTCGTCGAACTTCCCGCCGGCATGCAGCACCGTCATGATCACTTGGGCCGCAGAGACGTGCTCTTCCTTGTGAATGTCCACAGGAATACCGCGACCGTTGTCGGACACTTCCACGGAACCGTCCTCACGCAGGAGCACCCGGATCTCGTTGGCGTGACCCGCCAATGCTTCGTCAACGGCGTTGTCGACGACTTCGAACACCATGTGGTGCAGGCCGGTACCGTCGTGCACGTCGCCGATGTACATGCCCGGACGCTTGCGCACCGCATCCAGACCACGCAGAACGGTGATCTTGCTGGAATCGTAGGACTGCGAAACTACCGGATCGGCAGCAAGGGTGGTCTCGTCCTCGACGGACGCGGGATCGTGTTCGATCTGGGTCATGCGGCAACAGGCTCCACGACGCGACCACAGGTCGTGGCGGCGTCAAAACACATGGGATATCAAGTCGCCAGTATAGCAGGCGGGGCAGGGGCCCTCTGGGGCCGCCAGGCATAGCGTTTCAGCGCAGGTTAGGTCCTAGGCTACGGCGAAAGTACACCTTCAGCTGGCCACACCGACGCCCAACACGCCATGTTCCACGTGGAACCTTGTGAACGCGAACCCGGAGTCGGCAAGGGCGGCCGGTATCTCAGTGCCGGTGATAAAGACCTGGGCACCGCTGCCGACGAGCCGAGCGAGGACCCGCAGCTGATGTTTTCGATCCAACTCTGAAGCGAGGTCATCCAAGGCGATGACCGGCCACTCTCCTGTGCTGGTGGCGAACTGCACGGCTTGCGCAAACAGCGCCGCCAATGCCGTCAGTTTGGCCTGTCCGCGCGATAAAGCGTCCCGCCCCGGAATCGCGCCAAAATCAATACGCCAATCTGCTCGGTGCGGACCGACGGATGTAAACCCGGCGTGGAGATCCCGTTCACGCGCTATCAGCAGTGCGTCAGCCAACGGCATCTCATCGCGTCGCCATCCGGGCACGTAATCGAGTCGGCATTCACCCAAGGCTGGAGCGAACTCCTGCAGAAGGCTCGAGAACTCCGGTTGGATCACGTCCAGATATGCCTGACGGAAGCGGGTCAGGGGTTCTCCAGTATCCGCGAGCTCGTGATCCCAGGTATCCAGCTGGGAGAGTGGGGCACGGGTCTTCAGCAGCGCGTTGCGCTGCTTGAGCGCACGTGAGTAGCGGCGCCACGTTTTTAGAAAGTCATGTTCCACGTGGAACAAACCCCAATCCAGGTATCTCCGGCGAATCTCCGCAGCACCGGTAATCAACGAATGACTTCCGGGCTCAAAGGTGACCACCGCCAGTGCGGCACAAAGCTCGCCCAGCTGGGCGACATCGGCGCCGTCCAGACGTCCACTCCAGTCTTGACCACTGTGCCGTAGTCCAGCGCGGCGTTTGCGTGGGGGGCTAGTGGAAACAACCTCTTCAGAAGGTTGCAGAGCTCGGCCGTTTTCGTCCCACTCAACGAAGACCTCGAGCGCGGGCTGGCCCGCTCGAACCAGCCCGTCCCGTACCCGCCCACGAAAGCTCCGGCCATACGCCATCAGGTGAAGGGCCTCCAGAACACTGGTCTTGCCAGCACCGTTATCCCCGGTAAACAGATTGAGACCGGGGGCCGGCAAGCACTGTACTTGGTCGAAACGACGCAGCTGGTGGATGTCGAGCCGGGTCACGCGCATGAATTTGTTCCAGATCCAACTCTGCAACCGCAAGAACCATCACGCCCGGGCATGCCGGGCGTGAGAAGTAGCTGCATGTGTTCCACGTGGAACATGGTTCCCAGTCAGAGGCGCAGCGGCATCACCACGTGGCGACAACGCTCATTGTCGGCCTCGCGTACCAGCGCAGAGGAGTTCGCATCCCTCAGGGCCAATACGACCATCTCGCCTTTAAGCGCCGTCAACGCGTCCAGCAGGTAGTTGACGTTGAAGCCGACCGCCAGGTCATCGACCCGCGTGTCTGCTTCGACTTCCTCCTGCGCCTCTTCCTGCTCAGGGTTATGGGCACTGATCTTCAACTGACCTGGTGAGACCTCAATACGCACGCCACGGTACTTCTCGTTGGAGAGGATCGCTGCTCGCTGAAGCGACGCACGCAACACTTCCCGCTCGATCCGCACCTCTTTGTCCGCGCCAATTGGAATCACGGCCTCGTAATCGGGAAAACGACCATCGATCAACTTGCTGGTGAAGGTCACATCGTCGTGCTTTACCCGAATATGGCCGCGTCCCATTTCCAGCTCTAGCTCGCGGTCTCCGACCTCAAGCAGACGCATCAGCTCGGTAACACCCTTACGCGGGACGATGATCTGCCGATTGGTCTGCGCGCTGCCCTCGTATGGCGCCTCGCACATCGCCAGGCGATGACCGTCAGTCGCGACGCACCGCAAACTGTCCTCTCTCAGGTCAAACAGCAGCCCGTTGAGGTAGTAGCGCACGTCCTGCTGAGCCATCGCAAACGCGGTGCGCTCAATCAGCTCCTTCAGCGTGGACTCCGGAACGCGAACCCGCTCGGTGGCATCCACCTCATCAATCGACGGAAAGTCGTTTGCCGAAAGACTGGCCAAGGTGAATCGTGAACGACCCGCTTGCACGGTGAGCTTTTCACCGGACTGCGTGACAGTCACTTTGCTGCCGTCAGGCAGGGCGCGAACGATCTCAAACAACTTGCGGGCCGGAATCGTGGTCTCACCGTCCTGGGCATCGTCAACCATCACTCGGGAAACCATCTCGACTTCGAGATCGGTTCCGGTTAGCGATAGCTGACCGTCACGCACCTGCGCCAACAGGTTGGACAACACAGGAAGGGTCTGGCGGCGCTCGACCACGTTGACGACCTGAGACAGCGGCTTGAGGAATACTTCGCGTTGCAGGCTGAAACGCATACCGTCCTTACCCCTATAACCAATACAAAGGAATGTATAAATCAAAAGCTTGGTGGTGGTGGTGTAGCCGAAATCCCGGGAAAACAACTCCAAGTGATTGATATAAAAGCGTTTTACCAACACCCAAACCCATGTACAACTTGCATCGTGTAGCAGGCACAAGTTGTGGGCAACTTTACGATGATACCGCTACAGCGCACTTGCCCACAGCTTATGCCCCGTCAGTCCCCACAGTTGCAAAAACGTCCCCATGACACGTACGTGGACAGCCCGTACGACATGACTGAGGAGACCAGTCAATCCTTCGTGATCGAGCAGAAGTCGACATGTGCCTGAGCACGAAGCCGAACTCGATCCATCCAGCGTCCAGGTGAGGCGAGACCCAGCGGTTTGCTACCTATTTTTAGCGTTGAGGCGGATAGAAGCAGTGTCTCAGTACCAATACAAAAGTATGTATAAATCAAAAGCTTGGTGGTGGTGGGGTAACGGAAAACCCGGGAAAACCGCCCTAAGTGATTGAATTAAAGGGCATTTAATGAGATCGAAACCACGGTACAACGCTTAGCGGGACTGGGTACAAGCTGTGGATAGAATTTTCGGAAGATCTGGAACTGCGACTTGTCCACAGATTGTGCCCAAGCAGCACACAAGGCTCATTCGCTGAGCTTCCGGATCAATTTGTCCCAGTCTTCGCGCATCTTGCCGTCGGTTTCCATCAACGTCCGGATCTGCCGGCATGCGTGCAGGACGGTGGTGTGGTCGCGACCACCAAACGCATCACCGATCTCCGGCAGGCTGTGCTCGGTTAATTCCTTGGTCAGGGCCATGGCCATCTGCCGCGGCCGCGCCAGTGATCGTGTACGGCGCTTGGAGAGCATGTCCTTCATCTGCAGACCGAAGTAGTCAGCGACGGTCTTCTGGATATTCGGGATTCCGATCGCCTGCTGCTGGGCACGCAGCAGGTCACGCAAGGTCTCCTGCGCGAAATCGGTGGTGATCGCCCGGCCGGTGAAGTTCGCCCGCGCGGTAAGCGTGTTGAGCGCGCCCTCGAGATCGCGCACGTTGGAGCGCATCTTCTTGGCTAACAGGAACGCGACATCCTCTGGAATAACCACGCCCCGCTCAGCGGCCTTGGAGAGCACGATCTGGGCCCGGGTCTCGAAATCAGGTGGCTCGATCGCCACGCTCAACCCCCAGGCAAGACGCGACTTCAGCCGCGCCTCTAGACCCTCCACCTCACGCGGGTAGCGGTCGCAGGTGAGGATGATCTGCTGCTTACCGTCGAACAGCGCATTGAAGGTGTGGAAGAACTCCTCCTGGGTGCGGTCTTTGCCGGCGAAAAACTGGATGTCGTCGATCAACAATGCGTCGACCTGCTGGAAATGACGCTTGAAGCCGTCCATCGCCTTTTCCTGCAGGGCTTTCATCATCGTGCTGAAGAACTGCTCGCTGCGCAGGTACATCACCCGGGTACCGGGATTGTTGGCGCGCATCAGATTGCCGGCGGCAAACATCAGATGGGTCTTACCCAGTCCGGTACCGCCGTAAAGCAACAATGGATTGTGTCCGCGCTCGCCCGGGTTCAGCGCCGCCTGCATAGCGGCTGCACGGCCCAGCTGGTTGCTACGGCCTTCGACGAAGTTCTCAAAGGTGTAGTGGCTGTCCAGGTTGCCGTTGAATGGCTCCGCCGCAGGGGCGGACGCTGCCCGGGCCGTCATGCTCGTCAGTGGTGGGGCGGTGACAGCACGCGGTAGCGAGCCGACCTCTAGAGTGACCTCGTCGTTGCCTGCAAAATGGGCAAGCAGCTCACGGATACGCTCCAGGTAGCGTTCGCGTACGTGCTCAACGACGAAGTCATTGGGCGCAAACAGCACCGTGGCGCCGTTGCGAGCACTCGACTGCAGCGGTTTCAACCAGGTATGCACATCCTCGGCCGGCAATTCGGCTTCGAGGCGCTCTAGGCATAGGTGCCAAACATCCATAGGGGTTTTCTTGATGGCATGACTTACCTCCCGCAGCGACCGTCAGCCGGGCCACGTGAGGCAAATGGGGGGTCGGTCAGATTAGCACGCGCGGGCCGGGCACAATGACCGTCATAGAGAGCCATCAAGCAGCAGCCTGCAACCGTGCCAGTGGCGGAACGGGGACAGGTGCTTGACCCGACCACGGCCATGTGAGTACCCTTGTCGGTCTATTCAGCCAATACCGCAGCCGAGCCATGCCAAAGCGCACTTTCCAACCCAGCAACCTCAAGCGCAAGCGCGATCACGGCTTTCGTGCCCGTATGGCGACTGCCGATGGCCGCAAGATCCTGTCGCGCCGCCGCGCCAAGGGCCGCAAGCGTCTCTGCGCCTAAGCGCAGTTGATGTTGCAACGGCCGCCATTTGCCGCCGTTGCCGCCATGATGCCGACGAACCGCTTCCCGCGCACCGCGCGGGTACGCGCACGTTCCGACTTCGACCGCATATTCAAGCACGGCCGGCGCGTGGCGCTACCTGTGCTTGCACTGCATTGGCAAACTGCCGACGCGGCGGTGGCCAGTTGTGCGCGGGCGAACGAAGCACTCGCCGAGTCCAGGCCGAAGTCACGTTTGCGATTTGAACGGCAAGACAACGGCCCGCGACTTGGTTTGGCGGTCTCGCGCAAGGTTGATCCCCGCGCCGTCGGTCGTAACCGTATCAAGCGCATCATGCGTGAGACATTCCGCGCTCACCGCGCGGGACTGGCTGATGGTGACTACGTCATCGTCGGCCGGGTAGGTGCTGCCCGTCTGGATGAACCGCAGTTGCGCGCGGCCCTGCTTGGGCTGCTGCAGCGAGCCGGCGCCCTGCCAGTAAACGCAGTTGATTCGTCGTCGCAGGGCGGGCCGTCGTTGCCGCCACCGGCCACGGTCGGCACAATGCCCCGGTTGCGTCCCAGCGACGTCCCTGTCCCCATCACACCAACGTCGCCTCCGCGCGGCGGCTGAGCCTGCCTGTTGCCCATGAACCAGACCCGTTTATTCCTGATCTTCGCCTGGCTGATGGTGGCGACCCTGTTGTGGATGGAGTGGAACAAGGAGCAAGCGGCACCGGCTCCGGTCACCATGAGCCAGACCGCCAGTCCGGCCATCCCCGATTCCAGTGTTCCGGGTGCGCCAAGCGCTCCGGCCGCGCCTGGTACCCAGGGCGTTCCAGGCATTCCGGTGATGAGCGCGCCACCGGCTGAATTGCCGGCGCCGGCAGCGGTTGCCACGTCAGCCGATGCGGTCAATGTGCATACCGACGTCCTGTCCGTGCAGCTGGATGGTGGCGCGGTTCTGCAAGCGGACCTGCTGCGTTATCCGAGTACGGCCGACGAGGACAGTCCACCGGTCCGTTTGTTCAGCCAGGATCCTTCGGACTTCTTCGTCGCCCAAAGTGGCTGGGTGAGCGCGGGGGCTTCGGCACCGTCGCATCTTTCCGGCTTTGCGCTTGATCGTTCGGCAATGCCGGCGAGCGGCGACTTCCGTCTGGCTGAGGGTGCGGATGAAGTCGTGGTTCCGTTCGTCTGGAATGGTCCGGACGGGGTGAGTATCCATCGCACCTACACCTTCCGGCGCGGCGTTTACGTGGTCGATGTGCGCGATGAAGTGGTCAACCAAGGCACTGCGGCGTGGCAGGGCTTCGCCTATCGTCAGCTGTCGCGGGTGCCACGTGCGCTGGAAAGCAGCGCGCCGATGAGCCCGGAGAAGTACAGCTTCCAGGGCGCCGCGTGGTTTACCACCGCCGACAAATATGAGAAGCGTAAATACGCTGATTTCACCGATGATGGTCCGCTGGACAAGCAGAGCACCGGTGGCTGGATCGCGTTCCTGCAACATCACTTCTTTGGCGCATGGATTCCGACCAGCACCGACGAAGGGACGTTCTCGCTTTCGACCAACACCGATGCAGGCACACCGCGTTACGTGATGCGTGACATGGGCAACGGCGTGAACGTTGCGCCGGGCACGAATGCGGTGAGTGAGGCCCGCCTGTGGGTAGGCCCGAAGCTCGTCAGCCAGATCCAGGCACAGCAGGTGCCTGGTCTCGAGCGCGCCGTCGACTTCAGTCGTTTCGCACCGATGGCGGCACTCGCCGGATGGTTGTTCTGGGTGCTGCAGTGGCTGCACGGTGTGCTCGGCAACTGGGGCTGGTCGATCGTCGGGCTGGTCGTGCTGTTGAAGGCGGTGATGTTTCCGCTGTCTGCGGCGCAGTACAAATCAATGGCGAAAATGCGCAAGTTCCAGCCGCGCATGGCTCAGCTCAAGGAGCGCTACGGCGACGACAAGCAGAAGCTGCAGCAAGCCATGATGGAGCTGTACAAGAAAGAGAAGATCAATCCGGTCGGCGGTTGCCTACCGCTGGTCCTGCAGATGCCGGTGTTCCTCGCCCTGTACTGGATGCTGTCCGAGTCGGTTGAACTGCGCCATGCGCCGTGGATCCTGTGGATCCAGGATCTGACCGCACGTGATCCGTTCTTCGTCCTGCCGGTGATCAACATCGCGCTGATGTGGGCGACGCAGAAGCTGAATCCGATGACTGGCGTCGATCCGATGCAGCAGAAGATGATGCAGTTCATGCCGCTGGCCTTCGGCGTCATGTTCGCGTTCTTCCCGGCCGGCCTGGTGCTGTACTGGGTGACCAACGCCGGTCTGGGACTGATCCAGCAGTGGTGGATGATCAAGAAATACAGTGATCCCGCGCCGGCCAAGGCGTAGTTGATCGCAATCGCAAAGCCCGCCACCCGGCGGGCTTTGTGTATCCGGCGGCGCGCCATCATCGTTGCTGACCTTCCACGCTTTGACTGCACGGGCCCATTGATATGATTCCGTCCGCATTTGCTGCCAACCGCGACACCATCGTCGCTATTGCCACCGCCCCGGGCGCGGGCGGGGTCGGCATCGTCCGGCTATCGGGGCCGGATGCACAACGAATCGGTCAGACCATCTGCAATCGGGCGCTGGTGCCACGACAGGCGCACTACGCGCGTTTCCGCGATAACGATGGCGTTGTCATCGACGACGGCATCGCTTTGTACTTCGCTGCACCGTCGAGCTATACCGGCGAAGACGTAGTGGAACTGCAGGGGCACGGTGGTCCGGCGGTGCTGCAGACGGTTCTGGGACGCTGCGCGCAGCTGGGCGCACGGCTCGCACGGCCTGGCGAGTTCAGCGAGCGTGCCTTCCTCGAGGGACGTCTCGATCTGGCCCAGGCCGAAGCGGTCGCCGACCTGATCGCAGCCAGCGACGAGCGTGCCGCTCGAGCCGCACGACGGGCGCTGGACGGGGAGTTCTCGCGGCGTGTCGAGGCCATTGCGGCCGGGCTGCTGCGGATGCGGATCCACATGGAGGCGGCAATCGACTTTGCCGACGAGCCGCTGGACACGCTTGGCGGAGAAGCGCTGCATCAGGGTTGTCGCCAACTGGCCGACGATCTGGATGCGCTACTTGTCGCTGCACAACGTGGCCGACGCCTGCGCGACGGCCTGCATGCGGTCATTGTCGGGCCGCCGAATGCTGGCAAGAGTTCGCTACTGAACCACCTCGCGGGAAGCGACCGTGCCATCGTCACCGACATCGCCGGTACCACCCGCGACCTGTTGCATGAAGTGGTGCGTGTCGACGGTGTGGAGCTGACCCTGGTGGACACCGCGGGGTTGCGTGAGGGCGGCGACTCGATCGAGCGCGAGGGCATGCGGCGGGCGAAAGCTGAGCTCGAGCAGGCCGACCTGGCCATTGTGCTGCTGGATGCGCGCGATGCCATTGCTGGCGCGGCCGCCGTCGCAGAGGCGATTGCCGACGTGCCTCGACGGTTGTGGGTCTACAACAAGGCCGACCTGATCGGTCCCGGCGGAGTGGTTGTACGACCCGTCGACGACGACGCGGCGGATCCGCTGCTGGTCTCAGTGCGCACCGGCGACGGCATGACTGATTTTCACGCGCGCTTGCGCGCCCTCACGCTGGACGAGGTGGCTGACGGCGGCGATGGTGCCTTTACCGCCCGAGCGCGACATGTCGATGCCCTGCAACGCGCAGTTGCCGAACTCGCGGACGCGCGTCTACAGCTTGAGCACGGTGCGTTGGAGCTGGCCGCAGAGGCGCTTCGGGGTGCCAATCACGCTCTTGGTGAGATTACCGGCCGGGTATGCGCCGATGACCTGTTGGGGCACATCTTTTCCAGCTTCTGCGTTGGAAAATAACGGGGGGACAAATATGATGATCCGCACGCAACCGCTGCGGAACGCTATCGGCCTTGTGTGTTGCATACGCGTGGAAAACTTGACAAAACCTCCCTTGTCTCGCTTCCTTAGAGCGCGTGCGACCATCAGGGCGTACTTCAGGGGAGCTTCGCCAATGACCGTTGTAACTACACAAGCCGCGCAATCGCGCTGGCCTTTGACCATTTCCCGGCTGTCGCTGGTGCTGGCCGTCGCGTTGGTACTGGGCGCCTGTGGCAAGGATGAGCCCGCCACCGATGCCGCCAAGCCTGCTGCTACGGCTGATGCAGCCGCCAAGATCGAACCGGCGGTAACGCCGGAAACCGCCGTCTCCGACAGTGTTCAGGCCATGAGCGCGGACGAGCTGCGCGAGGCTGCGCGGAAATCCTACGGCGACAACCGTCTCTATGCGCCGGCTGGCAACAACGCGGTCGAGTACTACCTCGCATTGCGCGAGAAGAGCGCCGGCGATGCGGGCGTATCCAGTGCGTTGACCGACCTGCTGCCAATGACGGTGATCGCCACCGAGCAGAGCATCACCCGCGAAGATTTCGCCGAAGCCGCGCGTCTGACGGCCTTGCTTGAGCGGGCGGAACCGCAGCACCCGGCATTGGCACGACTGAAATCCAGCATTGATTCGCGCACCCAGGCCGTCGCCGAGCGGGCAGTCCAGCAGCAGGTCACCGCTGAGCAGCAAGCGGCACGGCAGGTGGAACTGGAGAAGCAGCGTCTGGTCGATCAGAAACAGCAGCAGGAGCAGGCAGCCAGGGCTTTGCAGGAGAAGCAGGCCGCGGAGCAGGCATCTGCGGCAGCCGCGGCAGAGGCAGCCGCTGCGGAGAAGCGCGCTGCTGATCGCCGTGCTGCGGAAGCAGCAGCCAAACCGGCCGCACCGGCGGCACCGCCACGCCCGGCACGCGCAACCGCAGCCGACCTTCGTCCGCTGTCCACCCCTGCGCCCAACTTCCCGCCGGATGCCTTGCGTGCGCGGACCACGGGTGAGGTCCAGGTGGAGTTCACCGTCGGCACCGATGGATCGGTTACGGCAGCGCGTGTCGTCAATGCGGAGCCGCGTCGGGTGTTCGATCGTGCCGCACTGGATGCAGTCCAGCGCTGGCGCTTCCAGCCCATCTCCGAGCCGGTGACGACCCGCCGTACGATTGCGTTCAACCCAGGCGGCTGATTCACAGAGTGTCACCAGACAATGAAAAACCCGGCTTCGGCCGGGTTTTTCATTGTTATCGAAAGCGTTCTTACGAGCCGGTCACCCGGAGATCGCGAGGCGTTCCTGCTTATAGCGGCTCACCGCAGCCAACCAGATGATCGTCGCCAGCGCCATCCCGACGCCCACATAGACCGCCCAGACCTCCATCCCGATCGGCTCTGCGCGGATGACCTTCAGGATCAGCTGGTTCTGCGCGAGGAACGGCACCGCGTAGTGCCACAGCTCGGCCTTCATCGGATTCACCATCAGCACGATGATTGGCAACATTGGCAACATCATCAACCAGGTCATGTGGCTCTGGGCTTCCTTCATGCTCTTGGCGCTGGCAGACAGCCACGTCAGCAGCGTCGTGCCCAGAAACAGCATCGGCAGCAGCACCAGCAGCAGCTTAGCCATTGCGGTGAATCGAACATCCAACATCCGAGCCGTGTCGCCGCCAAACTGGGCGCTGAGCTTGAAGGCAGCCAGTGTCAACACCAGCGAAGCCATACCGACAACGCATGCGGCGATCATCTTGCCGCTGACGATCGCCCCGCGTGACGCTGGCGTTGCCAACAACGGCTCCAATGACTGACGCTCACGCTCACCGGCGGTGGCGTCCATCACCAGATAGGCGCCGCCGAGGAAGGACAACAGGACCAGCAAATACGGCAGGACGACCGCCATGAACTGGCCACGCTTGGCGTCTGCAGTCGCCATGTCACGGCTTCCCATTGCCACCGGGCTGGTAATCGACGCGTCTATGCCTCGCGCCATCAGACGTAGTGCGCCGACCTGACTGCCGTAGCCGGCCAGTGCTTGCCGCACCCGCTGTACCGGGATCTCGGCCGCCCTGCTGGTGCTGTCCATGATCACGTCGATCCGCGCAGGACGCCCTGCTTCCCAGTCAGCTGCAAAGTCATCGCTGATCTCGAGGGCGACATCGACCTCTTGGGATTGGATGGCCGCATCAAGGTCGTCCGGCGGCAGGACCGTCTGGATACCGTGACTGGCCAGAAAGGCGATCAGGTTTGGTGCACGCTCTGCACCAATCACCGGGATCTCCAGTGGTTTGTCCAATTGCGTCTTGGCGCGGTTTTCAGCCAACGAACCCATGCCGAGCATCAACAACGGATACAGCACCGGGCCCATAAGCAGGGTCAGTGCCAAGGTGCGCCGGTCGCGGGCGAAGTCGCGCAGTTCTTTGCGCATCACCGTCCACATTGCGCCAAATGCACCTGCGCGTGGCGTTTCGGATGTCATGTTCATGCGTGCAGGCCCTCTTCGCTGCCAATTGCCTTCACGAAGGCGTCTTCCAGGTTTTCCTCACCGAACTGGGCACGCAGTTCATCCGCGCTGCCGGCGGCCACCACGTGGCCCTTGGCAATGATGACGATGCGGTCACAGAGCGCCGCCACCTCCTGCATGATGTGGCTGGAGAAGATCACGCAGCGCCCCTCGTCGCGCAGGTGCCGGAGAAATCCACGCATCGCGCGGGTGGTCATCACGTCCAGCCCATTGGTGGGCTCGTCCAGGATGACGTTGCGGGGGTTGTGGACCAGCGCACGGGCGATGGCGGTCTTGGTCCGTTGGCCCTGACTGAAGCCATCGGTCTGGCGATCAAGAATCGAGTCCATGTCCAGCGCCGCCGACAGGGCGCGGATGCGCTCGGCGATGGTCGCTTTGCTCAGTCCATGCAGCTCGCCGAAGTACTCGATATTCTCCCGCGCGGTCAGGCGCTTGTAGACGCCGCGCGCGTCGGGCAGCACACCCAGTACGCGGCGTACCGCGGTCGGGTCGGCAGCGGTGTCGATCCCGTCCACCCGGACCGAGCCCTGGTCGGGCTTCATCAGGGTGTACAGCATCCGCATCGTGGTGGTCTTGCCGGCGCCGTTGGGGCCGAGCAGACCGGTGATCTGGCCGTCATGGGCGTCAAAACTGACGCCCTCCACTGCCCTGACGATGCCGGCTTTGGTGTTGAACGATTTGTGCAGGTTCTCAGCGCTGATCATGGCTCACTCCATGTGTGCCACGAGGGCAGGTCGGAATCGGGTATCCGGTGACGCGGCTTGGCTGGGATTCGCTCATGGCGACCACCCGTTGAAGCTCACAAACGGGGGTACGTAGCTGAGCGTGTCCAGGCACGCCACATCCAGCGCCTTGGCGTCGGCGGTCTCTACAAACTGACCCACCAGTTTTGGGGCGCAGCCGATGGACGACACGTTGTGCCCCTGGCCCTTCAGAATCAGATGGCGGCCGTTGGGCAGGTTGGCGACGACCTGGTCGCCGTAGCGTGGTGGCGTAACCGGGTCCAGCTCGCCTGACAACAGCAGTACCGGCACGTCGGAAGCGAACGGCTGGTGGAAATCCTTTGGCGCCTGACCGTGCGGCCACTGCGAACACGCGGCAAAGAACTGCTCGGAAAGCTCGCTGCCCATGATCGTCGAGGCGGCCGTCGGGTCGGGTACGTAGCGGCCGAAGTCTTCGGCGCACACCACGGACCAACGCATGCCAAGGCTGATCCGGTCATGCATTGAATCACCGAACACCTTCACCAGTGACATCAACGGCGCGTAGCGGCCGTGCGCCGCCTCGTCGATCGTCAACGGAAGCAGGGCGGCGGTTTGCGGCGCGTAGGAGCACATGAAGGCCAAGCTACTGAGAACGTCCGCGGTAGCGGGGTCGCGCCGCCCGAGGTTGGTTTTCGGATCGCGGTAGTCGACCTCCACCGGGGCTTCGCGCAACGTGTCCATGACGTTGCGCAGCTGCTCGCGCATGTCGGTTGGATAGCGCTCAGCGCAGGTGTCGATCTCGCGGCACTGCTTGGACTGCAGGGTCAATGCATCTTCCAGTGTGTTGGCGAATTCGCCGCCGACCACCAGCTCGTTGGGTGCCACACCGTCGAGCACGACGCTGCGGGTGTGTTCGGGGTAGGTAGCCGCGTACTGCTGGGCCACGCGGGTGCCGTAGGACACGCCGAACAGATTGATCGTTTCAGCCCCAAGCGCCACGCGCACCGTATCCAGGTCGCGCACCGCGTCGCTGGTGGTGTAGAAGCGCGGATCGGCGCGGCCTACCAGCCCTTCCGCGCATTGGCGCACATACGTCTGGAACTCCTCCTCGCTGGGTTCCCTCGTTTGGTCCATCGGCAAAGGCTTGCCATCGGCGCCACGGCAATCGAGCACATTGGATTGGCCGGTGCCGCGCTGGTCGATCAGGATGATGTCGCGCTGCTTGCTCACCGCGGACAACATGGCGCTGACCTGAGCGGCGACCTCGGTGGCCGCCTCACCCGGACCACCGGCGAGGAAGAACACCGGGTCGGGCTCGGCGCTGCCGCTGGCGGTGGGCAACCAAGCGATATTGAGTGCAATCTGGCGGCCGTCAGGCTTGGCCGGATCCTCGGCGACCTGCAGGGTCCCGCAACGCGCTTCGGTTGGTTGGCCACCACCCAGACTGGCCAGTGAACACGGCTCAAAATCGATGTTGCCGAAGTGGTGAGTAGCCTGTGGCGCGCCGGCCTCGCCGGTCTGCGCGTTGCCGGCTGGCTGGCAGGCGGCAAGGCAGGCGGCTGTCGCAATGGCGACCGTCAGTATCCCGCTGTTTCGCATGGTGTCTCCCCTGATGTCGGAATCGGTGGATGTTGGCGGCGTCGACATTCGACACACGCCATCCGGTGAATCTGCCGCGCACGTGATTGCTTGCGCGCCGGTCAGAATGAAAGACGTGGGCAAGGCGGAAAACGTGACACAAAATATGACGTCGCCGTTCACGGCACCAAACGCGCCCATCAAAACGACGCGTTGCGCAGGTCGCAGCGTCAAATAGTGCGGAGCCCCGGCATCGGCTGGCGAGGGTGCGGCCTACTTGGACGAGACGTACTTCTCGCGGCGGATCTGGCGCGGCAGCAGTCCCGCTTCACGCAGGTCTTCGGCGCAGCTGTCGACCATATTCGGATTGCCGCACAGGTAGGCGATGTCGCTATCGGGATTCGGAGCGAACTCGGACAGGAACTGCTGAACATAGCCGTTACGCATGTCCGTATGCGCATGCGCGGAGTCATCGGCGGGCAGCTCGCGCGAGAAGCACGGCAGGAAGCGGAAGTTGTCCGGATGGCGGTTCGCGAACTCGCGGAACTCGTCGCCGTACAGCAACTCGGCCGGGTTGCGCGCACCAAACAGCAGCACGACCTGGATGTTGCGTTCTTTAATCGCCTGCTCAAGCTGCGGCAGCATCGACCGATACGGCGTTACACCAGTACCGGTGCCGATCAACAGGTAGCGCTGGTTGGTATCGGTGGGCATCAGGCAGAAGCGGCCGAACGGGCCGGTCGCCGTAACGCTATCGCCTACCTCAAGACTCTCGAACAGCGCCGTTGCCGCGCCGCCCGGGACATAGCTGACCGCGATCTCCACCAGACTGCCGGGACCGATCGCGGGATCCGGAATGGTTGCCAGTGAATAGCTGCGCTTGGTCGCCGTGCCATCGGCGTACTCGAAATGCACCTGGATGAACTGGCCGGGGATGAACAACATCGGCTGGCCGTCATCGCGGGCGAACACGTAGTGACCGACTTGCGGGGCAACCATGCGACGGGAGACGAGATTCAGGGAGAACTGCTGGACTGCCACAGGGCGTTGGACCTTTTGGACGAGAGACGGCTCGCCGGCGCTGCATGCCAGCGGAACACACTGTGGCCGGGGCGCGGCCACCAAGGCCCCTATACTACTAGGATCGCCACGCGGCTTCCCGCGCGCTGGCTCCAGACAAAAGGCCGCCATCCCGATGTCCCAACCCCCGGTGATCCCCACCCCGGACCGTCCAGACTCGACCCATCAGACCCGCACACCCGGTGACGCGATAACGGCGGCAGTGCCGGCGCTGCGGGTCACCGACCTGCGCAAGACCTACCGCAACGGGGTGGAGGCGCTGAAGGGTGTCTCACTGGATGTTGCCGAGGGCGACTTCTTTGCGCTGCTCGGCCCGAATGGCGCCGGCAAGAGCACGTTGATCGGGATCGTCTCCTCGCTGGTGAACCTGAGTGCTGGGTCGGTGGAGATCTTTGGCACCGACATCACCCGCCGCCGCAGTGATGCGATGCGCCTGATCGGGCTGGTGCCGCAGGAGATCAACTTCAATCTGTTTGAGAAGCCGATCGATATCCTGGTGAACTACGCCGGCTTCTATGGCGTGCCTCGTGAGCTCGCGATGGAGCGCGCCGAGATCGAGCTGAAGCGGGCGCATTTGTGGAGCAAGGCGCAGATGACCAGCCGGACGCTGTCCGGCGGCATGAAACGACGCTTGATGATCGCCCGCGCCATGATGACCCAGCCGCGCCTGCTGATTCTGGATGAGCCCACTGCCGGGGTCGATATCGAGATCCGTCGTGGCATGTGGGACGCGCTGCAGGAGATCAACGGCTCCGGTACGACGATCATCCTGACCACGCACTATCTCGAGGAAGCCGAGCACTTGTGCCGCAACCTGGCGATCATCGACCACGGCACGATCATTGCGCGTGGACCGATGCGCACCCTGCTGGCCGAACTCGACGTACAGGGCTTTGTGCTGGATACCGATGGCGTGCTGCCCGACGTGCTGCCGGTGATCGACGGCGCCACGCTGCTGGCACGTGATGAGCACACCCTGGATATCGACATGCCGCGTGAGATGGACCTGAATCACATCTTTGTGGCGCTGGACGCCGCGGGTATCCGGGTGCGTTCGATGCGCACCAAGAGCAACCGTCTGGAAGAACTGTTCTTGCGCCTGACCGCACGTCCGGAGGCGTCCGAATGAGCCATCCCAATCTGGTCGCGCTGTGGACCGTGTCCCGCCGCGAAATCCACCGCATCCTGCGTATCTGGGCCCAGACCCTGGTCCCGCCTGCTATCACGATGACCCTGTACTTCCTGATTTTCGGCGGCCTGATAGGCTCGCGGATCGGCACCATGGATGGCATCGGCTACATGGACTTCATCGTCCCCGGGCTGGTGATGATGAGCGTTATCCAGAACAGCTACGGCAACATCGCGTCGAGCTTTTTCGGTGCCAAGTTCAGTCGATTTGTGGAAGAGTTACTGGTCAGCCCGATGCCCAACTGGGTGATTCTGGCCGGCTACGTCAGCGGTGCGGTGGTGCGCGGCGTGGCGGTCGGCGCAATCGTGTTGTTGATCGCGACCTTCTTCACCGATGTGCATATCCCGCACCCGCTGGTGACTTTCACGACGGTGCTGCTCGGCGCGACGATCTTCGCCCTGGCCGGGTTCGTCAACGCGATGTTTGCGACCAAATTTGACGACGTGGCCATCGTTCCGACCTTCATCCTGACCCCGCTGACCTATCTGGGCGGAGTGTTCTATTCGGTCAAGCTGCTGCCAAGCTGGGCGGAGTCGGCCACCCATGCCAACCCGATCTTCTACATGGTCAATGCGTTCCGCTACGGCCTGCTGGGCGTCAGCGACGTGCCGCTGTGGATTGCCTACGCGTTGATGATCGGCTTCGTCGTGATCCTCACCACGCTCAGCCTCTGGCTGCTCAAGCGCGGAATCGGGCTGCGCAGCTGACTGTTGCGACCAGCGATTGGCGGCCGCACTGACGGCCGCATGATCAGATGGTCGGCAGCTTGAAGAACTCGCGGGTGGTGGCGGTCGCGTTTGCCGCGGTCGCCGCGACCTCTTCGTCGCGATCGCGGGCCAGCTCTTCGATGATGTGAGCCAGATACATCGGCTCGTTGCGCCGGTGTCCGGGCGCCGGTTTGACCGTACGCGGCAGCAGGTAGGGCGAGTCGGTTTCGATCATCAGCCGGTTGGCCGGAATGTTCTTCACCAGCTCGCGCAGGTGCAGGCCGCGGCGCTCGTCGCACAGCCAGCCGGTGATACCGATGTACCAGTCCCGATCAAGGTAGTCGAACAAGTCCTCGCGGCTGCCGGTGAAGCAGTGCACCACCGCTGGGCCGATCTTGCCCTCGAACTCGCCCATCACGCCCATGAAGTCGGCATGCGCATCGCGCTGGTGCAGGAACAGTGGCTTGCCGATGTCAGCGGCGGTCTGCAGTTGCATCTCGAACGCACGGCGCTGAGCGGGACGCGGCGAGAAATCGCGGAAGTAGTCGAGGCCGCACTCGCCCACTGCCACTACCTCGGGGTGTGCAAGAAGCGCGCGCATCTCTGCATCGCATTCACTGGTGTACTCGCTGGCGTGGTGTGGGTGTACGCCCGCAGTGGCAAACAGTTCACCCGGATAGGCGCAGGCGAGCGCCAGCGCCTGTGGAGAATGCTCGCGGCTGGCGCCGGTGATCACCTGCTGCACAACGCCGGCATCACGGGCGCGCTGAATCACCGCCTCGCGGTCATGGTCGAAGGATTCGTGGGTGAGGTTGGCGCCGATATCGATCAAATTCATGCCGGGGATTCTAGGCGGTCCGAGTCGCCGCTGCGTTGCGCCCTTATCCTTGTGCGGGTGAACGTACCCGCCTTCCCCATCGATGAGCTACTGCCGCAGATCCTGCAGAGCCTGCGCGAGCACTCACGGTTGGTGCTGGAGGCGCCGCCGGGTGCGGGCAAGACCACGCGTGTGCCGCCTGCGTTGCTGGACGAGCCGTGGCTTGAGGGGCGGCGGATCATCATGCTGGAACCGCGCCGGGTCGCGGCACGCGCGGCGGCACGTTTCATGGCCGCCCAGCGTGGCGAGCCGATCGGGGAGACGGTCGGCTACCGGATCCGCTTCGACAATCAGGTTTCCGCTCGGACCCGTATCGAGGTAGTCACCGAAGGCATCCTGACCCGGATGATCCAGGACGATCCAACTCTGGAAGGGATCGGTGCGGTGTTGTTCGACGAGTTCCATGAACGTCATCTGGCCGCCGATCTTGGGCTGGCTCTGGTGTTGGACGTGCAGGCTGGCTTGCGCGAGGACCTGCGCGTCGTAGTGATGTCGGCAACCTTGGATGGCGAGCGTCTGGCGCAGTTTCTGGATGCGCCGCGCTTGTCGAGTGCAGGTCGCAGCTATCCGGTGGAGATCGCCCACTTCCCCGAGCGTCGCGATGAGCGCCTTGAGCATCAGGTGGGTCGCGCAGTCGCGCATGCGTTGGCGACGCATCCCGGTGACGTGCTGGTGTTCCTGCCCGGACAGCGCGAGATTGCGCGCGTGCGTCAGGTGCTGGAGCGGCAGATGACCGGTGTAGACCTGCTGGCCCTGCATGGTGAGCTGCCGGTCGAGGAACAGTCGAGGGTGTTGCAGGCCGACCAAGACGGACGCCGGCGGGTGGTATTGGCGACCAACGTCGCCGAGTCCAGCGTCACTCTGCCGGGTGTGCGGGTGGTCATCGACTCGGGGCTGGCACGCGAGCCCCGTTTTGACCCGAACAGCGGATTTCCCCGTCTGGACGTTGTGTTGATTGCGCAGGCGTCGGCGGACCAGCGCGCCGGACGCGCTGGTCGTGTCGCGTCCGGCTGGGCCTACCGGCTCTGGCCGCAGTCGCAGCGACTGGAGTCGCAACGTCGGGCGGAGATTGGCCAGGTGGAGTTGGCCGGACTGGCGCTGGAGCTGGTCGCTTGGGGCGACCCGGATCTGCGCTTTGTGGATCCGCCCCCGCCGGGTGCGCTTGCGGCGGGGCGTGAGTTGTTGAGCGGGCTTGGCGCGCTGGACGGAGCGGCGATTACGGCGACGGGTCGCCGGATGCTGAAACTGGGCACCCACCCGCGTTTGGCAGCGATGTTGCTTGCCGCCGCGGACGACCGCGAACGAGCGGTGGCCTGCGATATCGCGGCACTGCTGGAGTCGCGCGACCCGTTGCGCTCACGCAGTGACGCGCTGGCCGATCGCTGGCAGGCATTGGCCGGGTTGCGTCGTAACCGTGTCGGCGGCGATGCGTCGCGCAGCGCGCTGGCGTCGATCGATCAGGTGGCCCGGCAGTGGCGGCGGCGTCTGCATTGCAGCGCTGTGCCGCCAGGCGAGGTGCCCACCCATTTGCTCGGCGATCTTTTAGCGCACGCGTTTCCAGACCGTATTGCCTACCAGCACCGCAGCGATCCGTACCGCTACCAGTTGGCCAACGGACGCAGCGTGCGCCTGATGGACGACAGCGTGCTGTTCGGCGAGCCGTGGCTGCTGGTCGCCGAGTTGCGCGAGGACGGTCGCGACGCGCGCGTGCTGCGCGCAGTGCCGCTGGACCCTGTGCGGCTGGAGCGCGACTGGCCGCAGCACTTCAGTGAGACCGAGCGGGTGTTCTGGGACGCCGACGCGCGCCGGATCGCGGCCGTACGCGAGCGCCGCTTCGCCCGGATCGTGCTCGATAGCCGCCCCGTGGCGAATCCTGACCGCTCGCGCTATCCGCAGGCGCTGGCGGACGCGGTGCGCCAGCTCGGTCTGCAGGCACTACCGTGGACCGAACGCCTGGATCAATGGCGAGCGCGGGTGCGCTGTCTGCGCGTGTGGTGCCCGGAGTTGGAACTCCCGAACCTGGGTGAGCCGGCGCTACTGGCAACCATAGACGACTGGCTGTTGCCGGCACTAACAGGCAAGAGCCGCCTGGATGCGCTGGGCGAGAGCGAACTGGCGGAAGCCCTGAAGTCGCTGTTGCCATGGTCGGCGCGCAGCGCTGTCGATCAGTCCGCGCCCACCCGGATCACCGTACCGTCAGGACTGGAGCGCGCGATCAGCTACGGATTTGATGATGCTATTGGCGAACCGATCGCGCCGGTGCTGGCCGTCAAGCTGCAGGAGCTGTTCGGCTTGGCCGATACCCCAGCCATCGCCAACGGCCGCGTGCCGCTGACACTGCATCTGCTGTCGCCCGGCGGTCGTCCGCTGCAGGTCACTGGCGACCTGCGCGGATTCTGGGAGCGCACCTATCCCGAAGTACGCAAGGAGATGAAAGGTCGCTACCCGCGACATCCGTGGCCGGACGACCCGTGGACGGCGACCGCAACCCACCGCGCAAAGCCGCGTGGGACCTGAACGTTCACCGAGCTGGCGGGGGTAGTCTCACGTGGCTTCGACGGGTCAGCACCGATACTGGGTGTCCCCCATTCCCCTTCAGGCACACACGATGAGCAGATTCGACCGACTTCCCGACCGCGCACTTGAGCTGGCCAACAGCGTCGGCGACCGTATCCGTCACGCGATGCCGTCGGATGTGGGTGATCGCGTGCGCCGTGCGCTTCCGTCCCGGTCAGGCGGCCTGTTGGAAGCCGGTGTCGCGCTGGGCGCCATGAAGACCGGTGGCCGCGTAGCGACCATGTTTGTGCGTCGTAACCCAGCGGTCGCGGTCGCGGTCATCGCAGGTGCCGGGCTGCTCTGGTATGCAGCTCATCGTCGCGCACAGAAAGCCGAGCGCAGCCTGATCGAAGGCCGCTCGCGCCGCGTGGATGTGACCCAAGCGCGCGATGAGCGTGTGTCTGAAAGCCACGGTTCCGGCAAATCCGGTACCAGCGAAGCCGCATCCTGATCCACGAGTTCTGATGCACCGCTGTCAGGTCATTGACCCGACAGCGGTCAGCTCTCTGCGGCCGGCAATTCGATTACGAACACCGAGCCGCCGCCCTCGCGGTCCTCGTACCACAGCTGTCCGCCGGCATTGGCGACGATCTGCTTCGCGAGCGACAGGCCCAAGCCGCTGGATATGCCGTCCTTGTTGGCGTCGCCCAAGCGCGTAAACGGCTTGAACAGCTCGCGTTGCTGGTGCGCCGGGATGCCCGGACCACGGTCTGCGGCGACCAGTTGCCAGTAGCCCGGTGCGCCTGGTCGACCTGCCAGCAGCAGCTCGCCGCGGGGCGCGTACTTCATCGCATTACTGACAAGATTCTCGCTGAGTTGGCGCAATACCCGCTCGTCGATCGCGACCTTCGACCCCAGCGGTGGTGCGCTGACAGTGAGCGCGATACCGACCGCATCAAGCTGAAACTCGTAACGTTGTGCGAGCCACGTGAGCGTCTCGCCCAGGTCGGCACACGATTCCACGCAGGCGGGACCGGCGGACGCACCGGCCTGAGTTTCCAGATAGTGGCGGATATATCCAAGTGCGTCGTCTGCGCTCTCGTGGATCATTTCCAGGTAGCGCGGAATCCGTTCCGGTCGGACCCCGTTGTTGCGCAGGATATCGCTGGCAAAAAGCACACTCGACAGTGGGTTCTTCAGGTCATGCGCGACCAGATTGACCAGTTGTTGCCGTTCGCTCGCCACGCGCTCAAGCCGGTCGCGGGTCAGCTTCAGACCGACGTGAGCGTTGACTCGGGCCAGCAACTCTTCTGGTAGAAACGGCTTGGTCACGTAGTCAACGACCCCGGCATCGAACGCGCGCAGCAGCAAGTCGCGGTCGTGCGCTGCCGTCACAAAAACGACCGGCACCACCAGTCCGCGGTCCTTCAGCGCTTGCAGCACTTCAAATCCGTCCATGCCGGGCATCATCATGTCCAGCAGGATCAGGTCGGGTTCCGAGGCCTCATAACTGGCCAGCGCTTCTTCGCCGGAACCGGCGGCAACCACCCGGTAGCCCTCGCGCTCAAGCAGGGCGCTGACCACACGGCGGTTCGCCGACTGGTCGTCGACAACCAGAATAGTGCCAAGACTGGTCTCGGTAGGCGTCATTCAAGTTCCTGATGTCGCACCCCTCCCCGGGAAGCGACTGGTCTAAAGGGACGACAGCAAAACACGATTACCTGAATGCGGCATCTCGTCGGCTTAACGGTTCAGCTGCGACGGCTTGCCGTAGCCAGATCATGCCACTGTCCCGGCGCCAATGTGCCAAGTCGATGTTCCCCGATCGACGCCCGCACAAGGCGCAGCGTAGGCAGGCCGACCGCGGCGGTCATACGCCTGACTTGGCGGTTGCGGCCCTCACTGATCTGCAGTTCCAGCCATGCGTCGGGGACACTTTTACGAAACCGCACCGGAGGATCGCGCTCCCACAGCGCTGGCGCGGAGATGGCACGTGCGCGCGCGGGGAGGGTCAGGCCGTCTTTGAGTTCGACGCCATTGCGCAGTGCCGCCAATTGGCGCTCGTCAGGCTCGCCTTCCACCTGCACCCAATACGTCTTGGGCTGCTTGTGACGCGGGTCCGTGAGGCGGTGCGCCAGACGACCATCATCGGTCAACAGCAACAGCCCTTCACTGTCGTAATCCAGGCGGCCGGCGGCGTACACGCCGGGCGGCAGCCCGAAACCGGCCAAGGTCTCCCGGGCCGGTGATTCCGCGGAGCTGTCAGTGAACTGGCACAGCACCCGGAACGGCTTATTGAACGCGATCAGCAACGATCGCTCAGCCGGGTTTGCGGAAGCGCAGCGTCATCCGGTCGCTTTCGCCGATGGCCTGATACTTCGCGCCATCTTCGTCGCCAATGTCGTTGCTCGGCGGCAGGGTCCATACCCCGTTGGGATGGTCGCGGGTATCGCTGGCGTTGGCGTTGATCTCACTGGCCTCATCGAGCTTGAACCCGGCGGCCTCGGCCATTGCCACGACCTGATCCTGCCCGACGTAGCCGGTGGCGTCGTCATCAGTCACGTCCGCCGCGGCGCGGTGCTCGACTACGCCCAGCGTGCCGCCGGGCTTGAGTACCTTGTAGAAGCCTTCAAACATGCCTGGCGCCTGGCCGGACTTGCGCCAGTTGTGGACGTTGCGGAACGTCAGCACGACATCCGCGGTGCCCGGGTTGCCGAACATCGGTGCGACGGGATCGTAGGTGACCATGTTGGCGCGATCGAACTGTGCCGGTGCGGCGGCGAAGGTGGCCTCCAGCTGATCCTTGCTGCGCTGCTGGTAATCGCGCCCAGGACCTTCCGGCATCGCGGAAGGATCCACCACGGCGGCGACGTAGTTGCCATCTTCATGCAGGTAGGGCGCGAGGATCTGCGCATACCAACCCGACCCTGGGGTGATCTCGACCACGGTTTGACCCGCCTCAAGGCCGAAGAATTTCAGGGTCTCCAGTGGATGACGGTGTGCGTCGCGCGCACTGTCCTCCGCGCTGCGCCACGCGCCGGTGACTGCGCCCCGCAGCGCGATGTGATCGTTGGAGGCAGTGCGGGCATCGCTTTCGGTCGACGCCGCCGCGCGAGACGCAGTGTCCGCATTGGGTGCGCCAGGCTCACTGGTGCAAGCAAGCAGGAGGAAGGGAGCGAGCGCGCAGCTGAGCAGCGCGAGGGTCGGTCGATGATTCATGGCAGTAGCTCCACGGGGTGGACAGGGGGCGGTCATTCGAGCGGTGACCACAGGCAGTCGCGATCAGTGCTTGGACAGGGTTGCCAATGCCGCATTGAACAGCGCACTGGGACGCATGGCATCGCCGAGCACGGCAAGGTCGGGATGGTAATAACCACCCATCTCCACCGGGTTGCCCTGAGCGCTGTTGAGCTGGTCCACGATCTTCGCCTCGTCGCGGGTCAACATCTCGGCGAGCGGCGCGAAGCTGGCCTTCAGCGCAGCGTCGTCGTCCTGTGCGGCCAGCGCCTGGGCCCAGTACATCGCCAGGTAGAAGTGACTGCCACGGTTGTCGAGTTCGCCGACGCTGCGCGACGGTGACTTGTTGTGGTCCAGGAACGTACCGGTGGCTTCATCCAACGTCTTGGCCAGCACCCGCGCCTGGGCGTTGCCGTAGCGCTCGGCCAGATGCTCCAGCGACGCGGCCAGTGCCAGGAACTCGCCCAGCGAATCCCAGCGCAGGTGGTTTTCCTTGGTGAACTGCTGCACGTGCTTGGGCGCGCTGCCGCCCGCGCCGGTCTCGAACAGGCCGCCGCCCGCCATCAGCGGGACGATCGAGAGCATCTTTGCGCTGGTGCCGAGCTCCATGATCGGGAACAGGTCGGTGAGGTAGTCACGCAACACGTTGCCGGTCACCGAAATCGTGTCCTCGCCCTTGCGGATGCGCGCCAGCGAGAATTTGGTCGCTGCGACCGGGTCCAAGATGCGGATGTCCAGACCGGCGGTGTCGTGGTCTTTGAGATAGGTCTCGACCTTGGCAATGACCTGGGCGTCGTGGGCGCGCTGCGGGTCCAGCCAGAACACGGCCGGGGTGTGACTCAGGCGCGCGCGAGTGACCGCCAGCTTGACCCAGTCACGGATCGGCGCGTCCTTGGTCTGGCACATGCGCCAGATATCGCCGGCGTCGACCGCGTGTTCCATCAGCACCGTGCCGTTGCCATCGACCACCCGCACCGTGCCGTCAGCGGGGATCTGGAAGGTCTTGTCGTGACTGCCGTATTCCTCGGCCTTCTGTGCCATCAGGCCGACGTTGGGCACCGTGCCCATGGTTGCCGGATCGAACGCGCCGTTGGCCTTGCAATCGTCGATCACGGCCTGAAACACAGCGGCGTAGCAACGGTCGGGGATCAGCGCCTTGGTGTCCTGACGCTCACCGGCCGCGTTCCACATCTTCCCCGAGTCGCGGATCATCGCTGGCATCGAGGCGTCGACAATCACGTCGCTGGGCACGTGCAGGTTGGTGATGCCCTTGTCGGAATCAACCATCGCCAGGTCGGGGCGGTGGCCGTATTCCGCCTTGATGTCGGCTTCAATGGCCGCCTGACGGTCCGCCGGCAGCTCTCTGATGCGCGCATAGAGGTCGCCGATGCCGTTGTCCGGATCGAAGCCCACGCTGCGCAGCTCATCAGCATGTTTGGCCAGCACGTCGCGATAGAAGCGGCTGACCACGATGCCGAAGATGATCGGGTCGGACACCTTCATCATCGTCGCCTTCAGGTGCACCGAGAACAGCAGGTCGCGTTCGCGGGCGTCCTCGATCTGGGCATCAACGAAGGCGGCCAGTGCGTTGCGGCTCATCACCGAGCCGTCGATCAGCTCGCCGGCCTGCAGCGCGGTCTTTTCCTTGAGCACGGTGGTTTTGCCGTCGTTGCCGACGAGTTCGATGCGGACCGGACCGGCCTGATCGATCAGCACCGACTTCTCGCTGCCGTAGAAGTCGCCGTTGTCCATGTGGGCGACGTGCGACTGGCTGTCCGCGCTCCACGCGCCCATGCGGTGCGGGTGCTTGCGGACGTAATTCTTCACCGACAGTGGCGCGCGGCGATCGGAGTTGCCCTCACGCAGAACGGGGTTGACCGCGCTGCCCTTGACCTTGTCGTAGCGGGTTTTGGCATCGCGCTCAGCGTCAGTGGACGGCTCGTCGGGGTACTCGGGTAGCTTGAAGCCGTTCTGCTGCAGCTCGCGGATCGCGGTCTTGAGCTGCGGCTCGGACGCGCTGATGTTGGGCAGCTTGATGATGTTGGCGTCCGGCTTGGTCGCCAGTGCACCCAGTTCGGCCAGATCGTCGCTGACCGCGGCGTCGCCGAGCACGTCAGGGAACAGCGCGAGGATGCGCGCCGCCAGTGAGATATCACGGGTCTCCACCGCGATCCCGGCGGTGCCGGTAAACGCCTGCACGATCGGCAGCAGCGACTGGGTCGCCAGCATCGGCGCTTCATCGGTGAGGGTGTAGATGATCTTTGGCGTGTCAGACATGCGGGCTCTCGTAGTCGTGGATCGGGGGGACGGGTGAAGGGCGGCTGCGCAGATCGCGGCAGCGAGTCTTCACCGGCGGAAACACATCGGCGCACACGGCGCCGTCGGTCCACCATTGTCGCTCCGCCGGTGGATGGGGGCAAAGGCGATGCGGCCCCTGCCGCCCAGACCGCCTGCGAACCGCTCGCGGGTGTGATCCCGCGAGCGCTCCTTTGGCTAAGCGTCCCGCGCGGCTTCGCGCTCGCGCGCTTCTTCTTCAGCCACGGTGTACAGCGAGGATGGCGCGGCTTCCAGACGCTCGCGGGGAATGGCGTCGCCGCTCTGATCGGATTGGCCGTAAGTGCCGTCCTCGATTTTCTCCAGCGCCCGCCGCACCGTTTGCAGGCGCATGCGGTCGTGCGCACGGACGGCACGGCTGTTGTCCTGTGCCGCGCTCTGCTGAGCATCGCCACCGCTGGCATGGCTGGTGTTGATTCGTGCCTGCTGCATGTGCAACTCGTCGCTTTTACGGAACTCGACCGAGTCTTGCAGCTGCGCCTGCAACGCCTCCAGGCGTTCCCGCTGCTGCTGGATGAAATCGGAATCGAGCGGGGCGTTCGTCTCGCTCATGGGCTGCTCGGCGTCAGCGCCTTCTCGATGTCCTTCAGCGATGCATTGGTCAGCGTCTTGCCCAGTTCGAACAACAGGCGTTGCTGGGTTTCCTTGTGCAGCTGCGGACGCATCTGGCCCAGGGTCTGCGGGTCGGCGACCAACACCAGGTGGGCGTACTCGCCTTTCAGCGCGCCATTGTTGAGTCGGTGCGCGAGCTGTTTGGCGAAGGTCGCCTCGTCGGTCTGTGACTCGGTCTGCTCATGCGGACGACTGCCGGACGGACCGTCGTCATTGATGTTCTGTGGCGTGAGTATGTCCTTTTGCTCGAGCTGGACGGTCGAGCCATCGCCCTTGCTGATAAAGGTGCGTGCGTTGCCGCCATCGGCGATCAGTACCAGGGTGCCTTCGGGCATCTTGTTCATTCAGTTCTCCTCGGGGTTGCGGACCGTCAGACTACCGAGTCTGCTGTGAGGATCGTGCGGGCGCCGTCATCGAAGCGAACTGACGATCAGGCAGTCTGTGGCAGAGGCGTCCATCCCGGATCGGCGGGGTCGTTCCAGCTTGCAGGGGTCAGCGCCTCCATGCCGTGGGCAGCGCGCGCGCGGTCGCACTGGGGACTGGGCTGGCCGGTCTCCCATGCGGGTTGCAGGTCGTGGCACGGCGACGGGCGCTGCTGGTAGATGCCGCAATGAGCGGCCACGCCGACCTCACCTTGCAAGGAGACGCAACGGGTGTCGCCGTTGCGTGTGCCGCGCATGACGACCCGGTGCGGGTCGAGTTTTTCAGTCAGCTCAGCCGGAGTTGCGCCGCCAAGAAACGGGTCGGTTTCGGCCCAGTGGAAGGCGACGCGGAAGTGGGCGCAGCAGGCGCCACAGCTCAAACAAGGGTGAAGCGGCATCAGAGGGGCCGGGCGGGTGGAGCGGATCGTCAGCCTACGCCCCGCAGCACTTCTTGTACTTCTTTCCGCTGCCGCAAGAGCACAGCTCGTTGCGCTCCGGTGTCGGCACAGCGCGGATCGTCTCGCGCTGGCTCAGCGCTTCGATGCGGTGATGGTGCAGGTCGGCCAGCATGTCGGGCAGGATCGCGATGATGCCCAGCCGCTCGCCGTAATCGATCGGTGTACCGGGCTGGGTCGGGTCTTCGCCGATGATCTCGCCGCTGGCCAGACGGTCGAACTGGTCGAAGATGTCCTCCATCCACTCGTGTTCGTCCAGCCACACATGCCACTGTTCTTCCTGCAGCTCGACCGCGGTGAAGAAGCCCAGTGCCCAGTCGCGACCGACGTCCAGCTCGTCATCCTGCGGTATGTCGGTGCCTTCGGGCATCTTCTCTGGATCTTCCGGCAGCCACAATAATGGCGCCAGATAGTCGGGCAGCGTCTCGTTGCCGTGGCGCACGCGGGCGGCGGCCATGTTGTGATGAGTCAGCAGCAAGGCTTCGACGCCGGCGCGCTCGTCTGCGTCGTCCCAGCGCGGGGTCTTGCCCCAGACGGCCGGCTCCCACTGCTCCATTGTCAGATCGACGGGCGAAAGCGCCAGCGCAGTCAGATAGCCGTCCAGTGCCTCCAGGTTGAAGCCGCGGAACGGCACTGCACGCTGCTCAAGCAGGTCGGCAAGGCGTTCGATCTGGTCGTCGTCGAGATAGGCGGATGCGGTCATGGCGGCAGGTCACGCGAGGCAGGGGAGGGGGCATGGTAGCGGTCGGCAACGAAAACGGGCGCGTCTTTCGGCGCGCCCGTTGATTCCATCGCGATGCGAAGGAGCTTATTTCACAGTGAACGAGGTGCTGTGCGGCGGCGCGCCGTTGACCGACACTTCCGCGGTGTAGCTGCCGGTCGGCCAGCCATTGGCGTTGTTGAAGGTGAAGTTGGTCGTATCCATGCCGGTGGCGGCGATGGACTGGGACTCATCGCCTGCGACCTGACCGTCCTCGAACATCAGACGGGTGTGGATGTTCGCGTCAGTCGACATACCGCTGGTGGCAACGGATACAACGATCGGATCCTTGGCGCTGAACTGACTGGTCGCCGCCGTGATCGACTTGTCGGCACCAGTGGCCGTGCCCAAGGTCACCGTGGTGACGGCAATCGTGCTGTTCATTACCGGCGGAGCAGTCTGCGTGGCCGGAGCCGGCGTGCTCATCGGCGGCGAAGTCGTCTCAGGCGTCTGTTTCTTGCAACCGGCCAAAGCCAGTGAAGCCAGCAGGGCGGTCGCGATGGCGTAACGCAGGGTATGTGCAGTCATGAATATCTCCTTGAAAAGGTCAGTCGGGGTCAGCTGGCGCGATGGTCATCGCCTGCGGGTATGCGCAGGACCTGGCCGGGCTGGATGCGGTCAGGGTTGTCGAGCTGGTCGCGGTTGGCCTCGTAAATGGTGTTCCACGCGCTGGACTTGCCATAGAAATGCTTGGCGATGTGCGAGAGCGTGTCGCCGGCTTTCACGGTGTATTGCTCCGCTGCGCGATGACCAACCTTCTCAGCCGTGGAATCCACGCTGGAGGTAACGCCGGAAAAGTCCGCCTTCTGGACCTTGTCGGCCGTGCTGTCGACACTGCTGGTAACACCGGAGAAATCGGCTTTCTTGTCTGGGTGAGTCATTGCATCAGGCTCCTGCCGTCGGGGGCGATGCAACGATCACACGCGACCTGTGAAGAACAGATCGCGGTCGGCTTGCGAGGTCGCGCGCATCGCGACGTTATCGGTGCGGCCGATTGTCAGATCAATAACGCGCTACTGGCGCAGGTCCCGTCCAGCGACTGGGGTCGGAAACCCGGGCGTCGCCCGCCACGGGTTGATGTCCAGTCCGCCCCGTCGGGTATAGCGGGCCTCGACGGACAGCTGGGTCGGATGTGCGCGCTGCATCAGGTCGCAGAAAATCTGCTCGACGCATTGTTCGTGGAAACCGGAGTGGTCACGGAACGAGACCAGGTAGCGCAGCAGGCCGGCGTGATCAAGCTGCGGCCCACGATAGTGGATGATCACCCGCGCCCAGTCGGGCTGCCCGGTTACGGGGCAATTGGATTTCAGCAGGGCGCTGGTCAGGGTCTCGGAAACGATCCGCGCGGGGTCTGCGCTAATGAAATCCGGGTGCGGGGGACCGTAGTGGTCGATGTCGATGTCCAGCGCATCGATCAGCGTCGCGCTGGCGTGCTGCTCGTCCATCGCAGGAAGACCGAATGCGATCTGTACCGGACTGCCGGCCACGTTCGATAGGTCCTCAACAATGCGCGCTAGCACCGCCTGGCCGCTGTCGAACGCGGTGGCATTGAACGAGTTGAAGTACAGCTTGAGCGATTTGGATTCGATCAAGTTTGGTGAATCGCTCGGGACGGTGATGGTCGCAACGGCGGCCCGGGGCTTGCCGCGCCCATCCAGCCAGCCCAGCTCATAGGCATGCCAACGATCGTTGCCGATGAAGGGCAGCGCGTCGGCGCGAACGCCCAGCGAGTCGCGTCCCAGCGTGCGCGCGATGGGAAACAGCAGCGAGGCGTCATAGCCACGCGGGTAGTCCACGCTTCGGCCCAACGGCAGGTCGCCGCCAAGGTGTGCGGAAGCGACAGGCTCGGCAGTCGTCGAGGCGGCGGGATCGGGAGTGTTGGCGGTCATCCGGCCATTATCCCCGACCCGTGTAGCGACGCGGGCGGGGATGCCCCATCGTTCAGCGCGCAGCGGCGCTGGCGGGTGAGACTCGCCACACCACGTTGCCCACATCGTCAGCGACCAGCAGCGCGCCGTCGCCAGCGACTGCGACACCTACGGGCCGACCCAATGCGTTCTCGTCCGCATCCAGAAAGCCGGTCAGCACATCCTGCGGTTGCCCACTGGGGCGGCCGGCGGTAAACGGAACGAAAGCGACCTTGTACCCACTCTTCGGGCGCCGGTTCCATGAGCCGTGCTGGCCGACGAAGGCGCCACCGCGGAACTGCGGCATCAGAGTGGCGTCATAGAAGCTCAGTCCGAGTGGGGCAACATGGTTGCCAAGCGCGTAATCGGGCGCGATTGCGCTGGCGACGAGGTCCTCACGCTGGGGTTGGATGCGCTTGTCCACGTGCTGGCCCCAGTAGCTGTACGGCCAGCCGTAGAACGCGCCGGCCTGCACCGAGGTCAGGTAGTCGGGAACCAGGTCGCTGCCGATCTCGTCGCGTTCATTGACCACCGCCCACAACGTGTCAGTGCCCGGCTGCCAGTCCAGCCCAACCGGGTTGCGCAAACCGGACGCGAACACCCGCGTGCTGCCGGTCGCGGGGTCGATCTCCAGCACCGCTGCGCGGTTGGTCTCGGCCTCCATCCCGTTCTCCCCTACATTGCTGTTGGAGCCGATCCCGGCGTACAGGCGGCTACCGTCGCGACTGGCAAGCAGGCTTTTGGTCCAGTGGTGGTTGATTGGTCCGCCGGGCAGCGCGGCGACGGTGGTTGGCGCTGCATCAATGCGGGTTTCGCCCTCACTGTAGGGGACGGATACCACGGCATCGGCGTTGGCGATGTACAGGGTGTCCCCGACCAGTGCCATCCCGAACGGCGAGTGCAGCTTGTCGATCAACACGGTGGTGAGATCCGCGACGCCGTCGCCATTGCTGTCACGCAGCAGTGTGATGCGGTCGGCGCTGGGCACGCCGGCACCGGCGCGCTTCATTACCTTCCCCATGACCCAGCCCTTGATCCCACCGCCGTCCTCGCTCGCCGGGGCATTGCTCTCCGCGACCAGCACATCCCCGTTGGGCAGGACGTACACCCAGCGCGGATGGTCCAGTCCGGAGGCGAATGCCTGCACCGCAAGCCCCGACGCCGCGGTCGGAGTCGCGCCCTCACTCCACCCGATAGCGGGCGCGATGTTGACGGTCGGAATCAGACGCTTGTCGGGTGCCGGCAGCTCGGGCGGCGCGGGGCCAACGGCCGACTCGAGCGGAACCTTGGAGGTCTCGCAGGCGGTCAGGCTCAGCGCGATCGCGAGCAATAGTGGCCAGCGAAGCGCGGAGGCCAGCGAGCGGTGTGCAGAAGGGTTGGGCCGGATGCGCATGGCTCGGATCTCCACGAATGAGCGCCGAGCGTAGCGCCGCCTGGGTGACACCACTGTTTGCATGGGGGCAATCGACCCTAGCGCGATGGGTCAGCTGCGATGTTCGGTGGTCAGGTACTCAGCCGAGCGCATCTCGATCAGGCGCGATGTGGTGCGCTCGAAGGGACCGGTGAGACGATGGCCCGTGTACAGCCCGACCGGATCGGCGTCCGCAGTACAGACCAGATTGACGTTGCGGTCATACAGCTCGTCGATCAGGTTGACGAAGCGCCGCGCCGGGTCGTCGTTGCTGCCGTCGAAAACCGGAATTCCGCCGAGCACCAGGGTGTGGAACTCGGTCGCAATCTCGATGTAGTCACCGGTGGCCCGGGGGCCGTCACACAGGGCGTCGAAGTCGAACCAGATGTGGCCTTCGGCAATGCCGCGCACGGGTATGTCGCGACCTTCGATATGCAGGGGACCGTCGCTGCGCGGGCTGGTGTCGACGATCTGCTCCCAGCGTGTTGCCAACCAGTGATCGGCACCGGCATCCAGCGGAGAGCGATAGACCGGCGAGCGGGTAAGCGCACGCAGGCGATAGTCGTGGTCGCTGATCAGCTCGAGTACCCGGCAGTGCTGCTGGATCTGGGCGATCGCCGGCAGGAAACTCTCACGCTGCAGTCCATCCTTGAACAGGTTGGGCGGCGCGGTGTTGGAGGTCGTCACCAGTGCCACGCCATTGGCGAACAGCTGCTCCATGAAACGCCCCAACAGCATGGCATCGCCGATGTCGGTAACAAAAAACTCGTCCAGGACCAGCACCCGCCAACGACGTCCGGCGGCACGGGCGATGGACGCCAGCGGATCGCGCTCGCCAGCGTGCTCGCGCAGGCGGGCGTGGACGTCGCGCATGAATCGGTGGAAGTGGGTGCGGTGTTTGGCTTCGATCGGTAGACCGTCGTAGAACAGGTCCACCAGAAAGGTCTTGCCGCGACCGACACCGCCCCACAGATACAGCCCTTGCACCGGTGCAGCAGGCTGCTTGCGCAGGCGCTGCAACAGGCTTTGGGGCGCGGGCTCAAGCAGGGCCGCATGGATACGGTCCAGCTCAGCCAGCGCCGGTTGCTGAGCCGGATCGGCATCCCAGTCGCCACGGGCCACACCGGCGCGATAGCGTGCGCCGGGCGCCGCGTCATCCGCCAGCGCGTGTTCAACCGTCATGGCGTCACGCATCAGTGGCAGACGTCGCCGCTGGCAGGTACGCGCGCACGCCGTGCTTCACCGCGCCGCGCAGGTCGATCAGCTTGCGGTGGAAGAAGTGGCTGCTGTCGGGGATCCGGATCAACTCCGGCGGTGGCGTCAGGCTCTCGACCCATGCGTACACCTGCTCGGGGTCAACGACTTCGTCGGCCTCGCCCTGGATCACCAGCCACGGCCCATCAAACGGGGTGATCGCAGCGAACTGGTAGCCCCGACCACCAGCCGGCGGGGCGATCATCAGCAGCAGGCCAGCCTTGACCTCGCTGGCAACCTGGAAGGCAACGTAGGAGCCGAAGCTGAAACCGGCCAGCCACAGCTGATGATCCGGTCGCTGCTCGCGCACCCACGCGATGACTGCACGCAGGTCGTCGGCTTCGCCGTCGCCGTTGTCGAACTGGCCGTCAGAGGCGCCGACGCCGCGGAAGTTGAAGCGCACCGTCGCGATCCCTGACTGGTGCATGCCACGGGCAGTCATCGTGACCACCTTGTTGTGCATCGTGCCGCCTTCAGTGGGCAGCGGGTGGCAAATCACCATGACCACCGGGCGGGCGGCAACGTCCGTCTCCGGACCTTCGATGATGGCTTCGATCGCGCCGGCGGGACCGGTCAAGGTGACGCCGACCGGCTTGCCGGCACGGAACTCCGGATCGTCGGGGAATGCTGGATTGTCCATCCGCCCATGATAAGCGGTGTGGCGAAACGGAGCCCGGAAACGACGACGCCGCCCGAAGGCGGCGTCGTGATCACGCGAAACGCGCTTTACTTGAGGTTGTCCAACATCCAGTCAACGGTCGCAGAGACCTGCTCATCGGTCAGTGCAGGGTTGCCGCCCTTGGCGGGCATCAAACCTGCGCTGCCCGTATAACCCTCGATGGCATGCTTATGCAGCGTGTCCATGCCCTGCGCGATACGCGCGGTCCACTGCGCCTGAACCATCATTGGCGCGCCGCCGGCACCGGAGCCGTGGCAGCCGGTACACAGGCCATCGAAGATCACCGCGCCGTCCAGCGTGCCGCCATAGGCAACTTGTGCGGAGGCCGACGCGGCTGCTGCGGAGGCCGCTGCTGCTGCCGCTGCGGCACCGGTACTGCCGGCGTACACCGCGCCAATCGGCGCGATTCTGGCTTCGGTACGCTGAGCCACGTTGTCGGCCACGTCATACGGAAGCGAGTGACTGATCATCCGTGCGGCCACAATCAGGCCGAGGCTCAGCACGGACAGGAAGACGAGCATCAGCGAGAATTTTTTCAGGAATTCGAGGTCGAAATTGCGCACAGTCCCACCTATTGCGCGCTACCCGCGGTGGGTGCGCGTCGCCATTCAACGGAAGGCCGCTGTAGAAGCGGCCGCGGAGCAGTATAAAGCCTCACCGGCCACACAAGTAGCACCGGACCGATCCGAGTATGTCATGGGCGGGCTGCGGTGCCGAGATAGAAGTCAGCGCGCCGGCGGGTAGTACCTGTAGTGACCGTTGATCGGGTAAGTAAACAGAACGTCATCTTCCGACGTGCCCCTGCCAATGTTGTGCAGGATGAGCGGCCGGTCGGTTCGCGCCGCCACTCTGTTGGAGACAATCCCGATGTGCGGAAGATTGCCAGGTAACGTCCAAGTGACCAGATCGCCGGCTTTGTAATCGCTTGCAACCGAGCTGACGGGCAGCGACGCCCCGGCGCGCTCAAAGAACCTCCGCAGGTTCGGCACTCGGCGGTGATCGATATTCCGGTCAGTCGATTTCAGACCCCAAATTTTGGGGTAGGCGCTGAAGCTGCTGCGCATGTCCTGATGGACCAGAACCTGCAGGTCGATCTCGATCTCGCGGTAAGCCCGCACCACCACATCGGTACAGACACCACGATCATTGGGAACGTCGCCGCCGGGATAGGTGATGCTGAAGTAGGCGGGATCGTAGGTTTCCCCAGTGCTGACCCGCGCCCGGGCGGCGTCAATGACTGTCTTCGTGCGCGCGGGGACCGTGGTGCGTGGAGTCGGATTCAGCGCCCGCGCCTGTGGCGCTGGAACGACGGCCTGTGCGCAGACCAGTTCGCTGATCGCCAGCGCGAATAGTCCCAGCAGAGCGGGTGCCAAGAGATCCTTAACCTTCATACGAGTCCTGTTATCCAGATGTAGTGGCGCTCGTGACGTTCAGGCGCGGTCGAGCCCTAGGCCGCCGCAACCGACCGAGCTAAGGGAGAATCTCGATCGCCGTCGGGGTCTGTACGAGATCCCACACCGTTTGCATATCAGCATTTGAGAGCGCTATGCAGCCGTTCGTCCAGTCGTATCGCTGGGCTATCGGAGCCAGCAAGCCAAGGCCGTTCTTCTGTCCGTGAATCATGATCGCTCCGCCCGGCTCGACACCGAGTTGTTGAGCGTGTTGTGTATCGGCCTGGTTAGGATACGAAATATGAAGTGCTCGGAAGAAAGCGCTGTCGCGCTTTTTGAAGTCCAGAACATACTGCCCTTCCGGTGTCCGCTGGTCGCCTTCCTGCTGCTTGTGCCCTAACGGATTTCCGCCAAGTGCCACCGGGAATGTCGCCACCACCACGCCCTGACTCAGCAAAGTGAGGGTGCGCTTAGACTTGTCGACCTTGACGAGGTCGATGGGTGCCGGTGCACTGGCGTAGGCCATCGATGCAAACACCATCAATGCGAAGCAGAGAATTAATCTGGCGGTCATGGTTGGTCAGACTTTCTCGACACTTGGACTGCGCTCCGGGCCTGCGCACCTCTGCATTGCTGAAGAGTTACAGCCCAACCAGATGAAATGCATTGTGGTACGGCGCTACCGCAAGCGTCCGATTGCCGGACGACAGCCGCAAGGTTGAGCCAACGATCGTCCCGACCCAACGGCCACGTGAGTCAAGCGCATCAGCTGTAAACGCGGACCGCACAAACGAAAACGGCAAAACAAAAGCATCGTCGCGCTCGTGCGACCCGTTCACGATCAAGCAGAAGTCCTCGCCGTAGCGCTTCTGGTACGCCTTCATCTTGCCGTTCGCAAACTCAAACCAGTGGTTGGCAGCGGTAGCATGACGCAGGTAATGACGCTTCTGAAGCGCCGAAAGATTGTTATAGACGATCGCCATATGTGGTCTTCTTTGGGCCTAACGATGAATTAGTCTTGCCCACGACAGGTAGGACGGAAACTGGCGCGGCTGAGGCATGCCACCGGCTCACCGGCAGCGAACGATACAGGATCTCCCATCTACCAATGGCCTGCCATTGGGTCAGGACCACGAGAGCTCCTAGCCACGCGGCAGGAAGCGGCCCATTGCCTGCTGGCCAAGCCATGGCGACGGGATGTCATTCTCAAATGCCACCTGTCCAGCAATCAGCGTGTACTTGATGACCCCGTCGTTGCGGTTGACCACGCGCTGCAGGCCACCCATGGCCTCAAACGGCGCTTCCGCATAGGCGTTCAACTTTGTCTGCTTCAGCGCAACCGGGTCAAGCACGACAATATCGGCCTGCGCTCCGGGCTTGAGCACACCGGTGTCTACGTTGAACCACTCGGCAATCTCGCCGGTGAGCCGCCATACCGCCTTCTCTGGCGTCATCACTGGCACGTCCTGCACCGACAACTGCAGCAGTGCCAGACCTAAGTTGTAGAAAGCCATGTTGCGCAGATGCGCGCCGGCGTCGGAGAAGCCCATGATCGCGTAGGGCTGATTGAGGTTGATCGCCACGCGCTTGGGGTTGTGGTTACCGATCAGCGTCGACCAGCGCAGCTTCGGGCCGTAATCGATCACCAGGTCCAGAAACGTGTCCACCTCGTGTGCGCCGCGCTCGTCGGCGATTTGGCGGATGGTTTTGCCGACAAATGCCGGCTCAGGGCAGTCAATGACGTGTGCATCGCCAAAGTCCCGATGCCACACACGACCGCCCCATTTGCGCTGGTAGTCAGCCTTGAACTTTGCGCGGTAGTCGGGGCTGGAGAACAGCTTGTGGCGATCGAACTCGCGCTTCAGATGCAGCGCCGCTTCGCCAGCGGGAAACTCCTCAAAGATCACGAAATCGACTCCGTCGGCATACACTTGGAACGGCTGCGGCAGCGCCTGCCACCGGAACGACGCACCCAGACATCTATTGAAGAAGCTCGTCACCCAGCCCATGACGATGTCCAGCTTAGGCTTTGCCTTCACGTCCATCAGCGTGATCAATGTGGTCTTCAATCGGCTGCGCAACGCCAGGCTGGCCGACGTGAACAGATAGAAGACCGCGTTGATCGGATTGTTGAGGTTGGGCGCGGACTGCAGAATCGCGCCACGACGACGCAACACACTGTGCAGACGCCGATACTCGCCCCAACGCGCATACACCGACGGCAGCGCCGATGAGCGAAAGCGGTCGCCATCCACCTTGTCCCATGGGTTTGTCATGCCAGACATCCCCAGCAGACCATGGTCGATACCGTCCTCCAGCTGTCCCTCCATCCACTGCAGCTCGGCCTTGCTGGGCACGACCTTTGGATCGACCGAACGCGCGAGACCCATCGCGGCCACGCGCAGATCCGAATGCCCCATGTAGCTGGCGATGTTGGGGCCCAACGGCAAGCTCTGCAGATGCGCGACATAGCCGGCAGCGTCGCTCCAAGTCTTCTTCTCACGCAATGCGGGCAACACGTACTCGCGCGGGATCGCCTCTACACGGGTGAAGATGTCCGACGCGTCCTCGGCGTCGCTGTAGATCATGCTGATCGAGCAGCTACCGACGAAACACGTGGTAACGCCGTGTCGAACCGATTCCTGCAGGCCCGGCTCCAGCAGCAATTCGGCGTCGTAATGCGTGTGGATGTCGATAAAGCCCGGCGTCACCCACAGGCCAGTCGCATCGATCACCTTGACGGCATCGGTGCCCACCAACGGCGCCTCGCTGATGACGACTACCTTGCCATCCCGTACGCCGACGTCCGCAACTCGCGGCGGCGCACCGGTACCGTCAAACACGATGCCGCGCTGAATCAATAGATCGTAAGCAGCTTGCATCGTTGAACCCCGGCGCCGTCTGCGCTGTAGCGTGATCGACCCCCATCCTGTCAGAGGTTGAGCAGCTTGTCGTCGCAATGCGATCTACTGGCTGCTACACGCTGCCGACCCGATTGATGCAAAGCAGACATCCTCCCGACGAAAGCGTCGGATAAGGATGTACTTCTCCCCTAGTACGGAGTGTGCAACTCCGAGGGAAGCCGCAATGAAGCTGGCGGGCAAACCTATCCCGGGGCTTTAGCGTTTGGCGCAGTGAGCCGCATGCAGGGTACAAGCCACGCGACGGCAACTACCCCCACGGCTGCATAGGCAAGCAGTCCGCCATTCAACAAAAGTAGCGCTATCACTACTATCGCGGGAATAGATAAAATTGCCAGCAATTTAGGATTAAGGGATACCTGCATAGATTTGCCGCATTTGGGACAAGTTTTGAGCTTCCCGGCTTTATTCATCTCTTTTGAAAACAAGCTCACTGGTTCTGAGCAATGTGGGCACTTCATGTCCTACCTCCTTGTAGATGGACAACTCAACAACGACGCCGACCCGTAACGCGCCGAGCGAGCGGTAATGGGAATTGAAACGCGACTGCAAAGACTATTCGGATACTAACAGTCGCCGCAATTGGTGCACGGATTCAACGGCTGCGGATTGCGGTAGATCCGCGCATTTCGCCCTCTTCACTCGTTAGGCCGCAGTCCTTCCGGCGCACTCGGACACTACCCACCCAAGATGTATAGGCGCCGCCCAATACGAAGAGACATTGTCTCCGCGCTGCGCGTCCTGTCGCTCGCACGTCTCCCGGTCTGTCGCAAGCGCAACGATTTCAGGCAAGTAGCCAACCAATCTAAGAGCGTTAACCAGCGAGATCATCTCGTCGCTATCGTGGCCTGTTGTCTCGAGCACTATCGACAATCCCAGGTCAAGCGCCTGCCGCGTAATCTCACGGCCGACGTAGTCAATCTCGTAAGCGAACGCCGCCGGAAAGTTCAAGTTCGGATCGCCGTTGGACAGCTCATGAAAGATGTCAGCGCTGTCTATGTGGACATAGCCAGTGGCGAAATGCTTCTTGCGCACCGTCGTTTTTCCTGACGCAATAGGGCCCACAACAATGACTGCTTCAGGATGCTCAAGCCTGATCGTCGAAGCCATTGCCAAGCGGGAGTCGATCAGCGGTTGCAGATTCATGGGGTACTGGGCACACGCGGCGGGTGAGGTTTAGGGAGAGGGGCGAAGGAACACAAAAACACCATTGCTTACCTCTCCAGCGCCAAAACACGTGAGCGCATCCGCAAACCTGGCCTCATACAAAGGACGCTGCAAATCAGGGGCAGCGCGGTCAACCCGACATAGCTCAGTGCGCCCGGTAGCGCTCAGCATTCGCGTCGAATTCATAAATAAGTGCGTCTTCTGCTTCCAGTAGTCGCGTTTGACCGGGGCCTACTACGGTCTGTCCAGACAGCGCGACGCGTATACGAGGAAGGGCGCCTTCAACCGATGACTCAAAGCTGAGCTCGCCGTTGCTGGCGGCGCAGGTCAGTGCACCGTCCTCGCAGGCAGCGGAGTTATCGCTACCTGCCTGAATCGTGCCGACGTAAGTCCAAACCCGGAACGGCGTCAGGGGTAGCCCATCCCGATCAAACAGGAACATCGCATACGTAGAGATGGCGACGCCATGCTCGAACAGGCGCGTCGGCACCCCAAGTAGGAGCCGCCCATCAGAGAGTTTTTGGGACACTGCGCTGCGCGACTCATCTATAGCCTCAGGCTGGTCCAACTTACCAAACTCCCCAACAAAGCTATCTCTCGCGATCTGCGACCAGGCTTTCTGCCCAGCTTGGGTGACCTTGACAAGGGTGACCTGTCCGATCGAAACCTGCCCAAGTGTCATGGTCATGCTGTCCGCCTGCGGACCATCCGTTGCATCCGAACGAGACGTAAAGCCGGTGAAGTAGTGCTCGCCCTTCACATCAAAGGCGTAGCCATACCAGTAGCTGATCACGTCCCCGCCATCCACCTTGAAGCTACGCGCGCCCTTGCCGTCTCGCTCATAGAGGAGGTTAAGGATGCTGTGCGGAGACGGCGGTGTGAGCGCACCCAAACGGGTGACCTTGTCCTGAGCGTCGGCCGACTGCGCGTCCAATAATGCGGTCGGCTGCGCGTCACCGACATCGTTGTCAATGGGCGCGCAAGCCGCGATACCCCACACCAGTGCGGCAATTAGAAAAGACGCTGTGCGTTTCATTGTCTGTCCCTAGACGAAAGCAAGAAGGCCGCAACGTAGATCATAGTCGGGACGTCCAATCAACCCGAATTGAGACGATGCCTGACAGTGGAGCTACGCCGTCCCGGCTTCAATTTACCTGCCAATCCGGGCTCCCGGGATCTATTTCGTGCGTCGGCCGCGGTAGCGAACGAAGATCCATGCAATTGCGCACGCACTCAAAGTAGACACCCAAAGGGGAATGTAAAGGACCCAGGCCAGTCCGGAATCTCTTACTGGCACGTCAAGCAAAATCCATAACTGAAAGGTGACCAATAGAGCGTTCAGCAATGAAAGCAGCCAAAGAAGTTTAGGGCCTCGTGCACTTGGCTTAGCAGCCAGCAGACTGACGAGTAAGTGCGGTGAGGCCATGAACAGGTAGTTTTCAAACAGATACGGCATGCCGATATAACCGGTATAGACGCCCCGCAGCAAATACACTGCGGCGGGAAAGCAGAGTTGCCCCAGAAGCAGCAGCCTGAATTTTGATGCACTTGTCATTGTCACCTGACACCGGAATTAATCTACTGGTGACTGCCGCACTTGGTAGCTGAATTCACCGAAACGCGTCGAGAGGCAAATACGGCTGGGTGATGTTGACGCTTAGCTGGAGCAAGAGGTTAGGCAGTGATGTGCTGTCGGCCGTTTAATTGGAATGACCTGCCTGGTACAAGCTCACTCCTTTCGGCGCAGCCATTTACCGCGCGCGTACTGGGCCAAAGTGGAATCGGGCTCCGCACCTTCAAGGCTTCGGCCTTTCACGGTAAGCCCGAACGCGGAAGCCCGTACTGAGGTTTCAGCAGCACTGAGTCCCACGACACGTCCCACCACATCTTCCCAGCCCCTGAAGCCAACTTTCGTTCGTTCAGCCAAGATTTGGCGCACGACGTCGTCACCCAGCCCCTGCACGTTCGTGAGTTGCAACTCGGTGGCAGTGTTGATCTCTACCGCGTCAATGGGCGCCGCCTCGGCTACGGCCAAGCGATGTTCGCGCTCGGCGCGCGCGTCGGCTGAAGCCTTGGCTCCCGGCTCAATGCGAACTTTGTACTCCGCGCGGTGACGGTCAAACTCCGCCTGACGCGCGGCTTTTGCTTCGGGCGTGTTGGCAGCTTCCCACTGAGCCCTTTGACTGGCCAATGCAATTGCTGATCGTTTGGTGATGCAGTCATGCCGACGGTCGATCTCATGACCATCTTGCATCGCCTGATCGCGCCGTTCCGCCGTACGGAGGGGCGGCCCTTCACACGTGGCCAGGTAGTCGGCAGACCGCTGCGAAGGATTGCACCCGGATGCCGCAAAGACTGCGATCAGAAGTGACGCTGGAATTATCGGTTTCATAACAGTCGATGAGTTCTAAGATACAAATGCTGAATAAGGAAAATAGTTGATGAAGAGCAAACCCGTCTGCCGCATTGCGGGATGAACGTCTACCTCGACTGCGAAGGAATCGTCTTCCAAGGAAAACGAAATTCAATTCAATCCGGCCGTTTTGATAAAGTAGAAAACGACTGATAAAAAAACAGCCACATGCACCCAATCCTTTCGCCGAAACTTTCCTTTGCCTAGAAATCTATAACCAAAGCCGTCTTCCGAAATGACTCGGTATCGAGCAACCGGGAAAATCGGGATGAACAGTACAACGAAGTACTGTGTGGTTATATAAGAGTCGGTTTCCAAGTCAGCATCAGACTTACCGTACAGCTTGAATCCGCAAGTATTAATAGTTGTGAGCGAGGGCGCCTTGTCAATTGGAGAAACATCTGGAAATTTGTTAGGTGACTTGGCGCGCGCTGAGCGTGACCTAATGTCTGGCTTATTCAATGTTTTACTTCAATTTCAAGTGCCAAGATTGCCATAGTAACTGCGACAACCGGCGAGCAAGAGGAAGTACGGTGAGCTGGCAGACTGGCGGGACTTCTGATCTGGCAAAAAAGGAGGCCCGGCCATGACGTACCACCAGCTCACCGAACCCGAACGATACCTGATATCCCAGCTACGCAAGTAAGGCCGCGGAGTGAGCCAGATTGCCCGCGTACTGGGCGACACCGCAGCACGATCTATCGTGAGTGCCGTCGCAATGCAACCCAGCACGTCGCACGCGGGTTGAGGGTTTACTGCCCGAGCAAAGCCCAGCGGCAACGTAATGGCCGACTACGGCGAAGTCGCCGTGGCCCACACCATGATGCCGTGCAGTACGCGCAGTTGGAGGAACTGCTCAAGCAACAGTGGAGCGCGGAGCAAATTGCCGGCACGCTGCATAAGCAAGGCGGGTTCCGGATCAGCTTCCAGACCATCTACCGGCACGTGCGGCGCGACTGGCGAGACGGCGGCAAGCTGTATGCCCAGCTGTGCCGACGTTACAAACGGCGCGAGCGCCGCTACGGCCCGGAACGTCGCGGGAGGATGCAGGGCAAGCGAATGATTGACGAGCGACCCGTGGAAGTTGAGTCCACGTAAGTACAGGGCCACTGGGAGATCGACACCGAGTGGGGCGCCTTCTGGGAGAAGCCGTGAATAGTGACCCTGGTGGAGCGCGCAACTGGCTACCTGCTGATTGGAAAAATGCCGAACCGGACAACCAAGGCATTGAACCGACGGACCATTGGCTTGGTGCAACTCACTGGCGCGCCGTTTCTGACCATCAGTTCCGACACCGGCACCGCGTTTCATGACTACCCGCATATCGAGGATGCCACCGGAACCATCGTCTACTTCGCCGGTCCGCACCACTCGTGGGAGCGAGGCAAAACGAGAATACCAATGGCCTGATTCCCCAGTACCTGCCCAAGCGCAGAAGCATGGCGAATCTGCCCCAAAAGCAATGTGACGCGATTGCCCACAAACTCAATAGGAGGCCGAGGAAACGCTATGGGCACGAAACGCCACTGCAAAAGCTAGTCGGATACTGATGGATGTCGTACTTGGTGGTTGAATTCGCCACGCAGGTGATTCAAAGGCGCGCCCATACCTGTCGGACGCCTATGAAGTGGACAATGCCAAACGCCAAGCAGATAGCAGAGCTCCAGAACCAAAATGTCATGCTGTTGCCGGGGAAGTAGCGCATAAGCGGGGCAGCAGCGAATCCCCGGAGGATGTAGACACCAGTGATCGCAGCAAGCGCGAAACGAAGTAAAGGAAGCTTGCGTATTACGCCGGCACCGGACAGCGCGTAGAGCGACCACAACAGCAGGATGAAAGAAATGGCTAGCGTGGCTACCGTCGGATACCAATGTCCGGCCAGATCCAGTTGTGCCATCTGCTCACCAGCACCGAGGAAGCGATACCATGGCGCGCCAAAAGCTATGCATCCAAGATGCAATAGCGCGGCGGATGCACTGAGCGCAGCACCAGATACAAGGAATGGATTTCGAGCCATATACATACCGCCTGTGCCGTCTAACACCGTAGTTAAGCCGACCCGCACCGCGTAGGTCGGTCGTTGGTGGCAATTGGACCACGAGTCTGCCTGTAAATGAGACTTCGGGGCTTGAACTATTAGTTAGGCCGCACCACTGCCAATGCGCTCACGCACGACCATTAGGGCAAACCCAAGTAGGTTGAGACCTTTCCAAGTGCTAGAGTCCTTCGCTTGAGGGTCGTCTGCGGCCAGGCCTATGCCCCAAACTGAATCCAGCGGGCTGGCCTCAACCAGTACGCTATTTCCCGTATTGCACAAGAACGCAGCTAATGCGGGGTGCTGATTGAATTTTGCGAGGTTGCCTTTAACGACAATCTCGAATCTGATGGTGTTCCATGCTGATTCGCTGAATCCGATTACCTGTCGACCAAACGCCTTAGCAGCGGCCGGCGTTGCCGCCGTTAGAATGCGATCAAGTGTTGGAGTATCCTCAAAAAATCTCGCTTTTTCGGCCATCATGTAGTGCTCCGCTGTTGGGTAGCAGATTCCTTCCACCTGAAACGGTGCTTCCTACCACTGGCTGAAGCAGCTGGTAGAAGGTAACCCATCGGATCGTGCACGATGTCCCCAGAAGTACAGATAACGAAGCTTCTCGCCCCCGAGCTTGCGAGTGCTGAGGTCTTAAATGAAGTGTTAGCAGTCACTTCGGAAACACAAGTTTTACATCAGGATCCTGCGGTGCAACATTACTCCACTGTGCAAATGGAAATTTTCCAGACGGGAAGCCGGGGTGGGACGATTCCAGTGTGTCGTTCGCGGTCCACTCGATCTTCAGATCGGCGTGATCATATGGGGCCTGAAATCCAGCAATTCCGGTGGCCACACTCCCGCATTCCCCTGATTGTTCTGCGCGGAGAACCGTCACCTGAGTGTAGCGCCCAGTGGTTGTATCGCACCCACATTGTCGGAGTTGTGCCTTTAGCTTATGGTCTGGCGAAAAAACGTCTCTGACGAAATTATCGGTACAGACGCAAGATGTAAGTGCCAGCAGAAGTGCGGCTTTTACGAGGATCGAAAATCTTCCCATGATTGCAAACACCGAAATTAAGCAGACCCACAACACGTAGGTCGGATGCTGATGGACGTTGAACCACGAGTTTGCCTGGAACTGGTTCGACGCGGGGTAGGCTTGATTGACCTGTTAGTGTCACAGCCGGCTAGATGAAGGGGCCAAGTCTGGCTAGCCACGACTGCTTGGATCGAATGGCTGACCACACCATCTCCGCCCCCAGAGCTGCAATGAGTACACCAAGTCCAACGCGTATAAGCGGATCAACCACTCCGAAGAAGACAACGTAAATACCGACTGCCGTCAGGAACAGCCCGAACAGACCCGACAGGACTCTATAGATGCTGCCGCTGAAGTAGCGATTGATGTCTGTCATCACATTGCCTAACACCGGAATCAACCCGAGCCGCAACGCGTGGGTCGGATGCTGACGGAGGTCGAGCCACGCGTCTGCCTGGAAATGGTACTTCGCGGATGCGACTTGAATGAGTAAAAAGAGACTTCCTCCCCTTTCGGCCTTGAGGGCCATGATGGTGTTGCGACACAACCGTCAACAGAAGAGGAAGTCTCCATGAGCACTATAACCATCGGTGTGGACTTGGCGAAGCATGTGTTTTCGAT
>JBBSSB010000010.1:0-94792 GCA_038242455.1 Lysobacterales bacterium | reverse complement strand
GGCGACGTTGAGCGCGCAGGTGGCCGTCGTGTCAGGAAAAGCCGGCGGGGAAGAACTAGACGGGAAGAGCACCCGGTACGTCACGACGGTGCCAGGTCAGGAGATATATCTGACATTCCAGGCTGTCACGGGTCAAAATCTCGGCCTCGGCTTCAGTGACATTGCGGTAAGCACGTCGACATATTTCAATGTCAGCGTGTTCAAGCCCAATGGCACGTTGCAGATCGGCACATCGTGTTCTGCGAGTCGGGAGGGCTGCGACTTTAACCTTTCGGATCTAGCCGCTGGTACGTACTCGGTGATCGTGAAGCCGGCGAGTGCCGAGCAGACGATGAGCTTTACCACGACGTTGTCGACAGACGTTGCTGTGACACTCGCCAAAGACGCGATGAGTGAAATCATGCTTGACCGACGCGGCCAGAATGCGCGACTAAGTTTCCCAGGAATCGCCGGAGAGTCGGTGACGTTGAAGGTGATAGGTCAGGCGACGACACCGCTGAAGAAGGCCGGTGCGTACCGCGTCCTGAAGCCTGACGGGACGAGTTGGAAGTCTGTGAGCGTCACCACAGATGGCACGTTGAGTATGCCGAGTTTGCCAAGCACCGGTACTTATTACGTATTTGTTGATCCATCGGATGGAGCAACATTGAGCTCGCAGGTCGTAGCGGAGTTCACCCCATGAAATCGATTGAAAATGGCACCAGCAATGGAAGGCGAGCCTACAAAATGAGTAGAATAAAAAGCGTAACGAATGCATTGAGTCTGGTCGCAGCCCTGACGGTTTTTGGGGTACTGAGCACATCGAGTGAAGCGCAAACTCCGGCACGAGCTACAGGCGCGAGTGCTGATAGTGCAGCGGTCACTTACGGTCGCGTTGAAAAACGCGTTCCCCTTCCCGACGGTCAGTATCTTCTTCTCGCAGCAGACGGTAGCGGATTAACGTTGTGGGATGCAGCAGGAAAACGTGCGCCCAGCACCCATAAATTGCCACAAGCTCGACCAAGCGCGAGTATCAGTCTGCTCCCAACCGGTCGAGTGCTTATCTGGGGTGGCGCAGATAGAAACGGCAACTTTGTTCAAGGTGGGGTTTGGTTCGATCCTGAACTGAAAGTTGTCGAGCCCGCCCCCAATCTGCGCATAGCGGCTCGAATGGGTCATACCGCGACGGTCCTCACTGACGGGCGTATTCTTTTTGCCGGCGGCCGCTCCGAGCGTGAGGGTGCTGAGATCTGGGACGAACGAGCCAATCGTTCAATTTCGGTGCCCTATCAAGGCGTTAGCGCAAGGTACGGTCATCGGGCCCAGCTGCAGGCAGACGGGAACGTTCACTTGAGAGGGGGGGGCGCAACCGCTGCCTTGTCTTCGAGCAGCGACGTCGCGTTCGATCCGGATTCCCACGTCTTCAAGAGCGTTTCCCGCCCGAAAGACAATCCGAAGACTGCACCCGCATTAGCAGCGTCTTTGCCGCTGCAAGGCCAAAGCGACGTAGACCCTGGAGCGCGGCTCTCAGCCCGCTTTACGGCGGCAGTGAGGATGCAGGACCTCAATCCGTCGAACGTGGTTTTGATCGGCCCAGGCGGCGTTGTGGCAGCCCGCGTAACGCCCGTGGAGGGCGGGCGCCTCGTATTTGTTACGCCGGATCGCAGTCTGTTCCCCGATTCAAAGTACACGCTGATGATCGATGGTGTGCGGACGTTGGACGGTAATCGTGTGCCGTTTGTGGCGGTAGATTTTAGAACGGCCTTCCTGCCCAAGGAAAACGATATCGAGACGGGCGTCCCAGCGCTTGCGAATGCCGCGGGCTCCCTGAATGGTCAAAGTGGGTGCACGTCGGGCGATCTCGTCGCGCTTTGCCGTGGGGCGAGCACGCTGAAGGACGGGGTATGGACACCTGGTCGCAACAACACCAACGGTCGTTGGCGCCTCGTTGGCGACCAGCCAGTATTACCTCAGGCATCGCTTCAAGAGAAATTGCGCGCCTCAGGCAGCTCGGCAACGGTGAGGGGGGTTATTCGCAGGGTTGATGGCGAGCCGGTAGCCGACGTCGATGTCAGTATCGGTAAAGTCTCCACTCGAACAGATCGTAAGGGCGAGTTTATGCTTGCCAATGTTCCATCGGGAATGCAGGAGCTTTACGTCGATGGCACGACCGCGAACAAACGTGACGTGGAGTACGGCCAGTTTGTTGTGGGCGTGGACCTCGAAGACGGCGGCCTGACCCAGATCCCGTACACAATGTATCTGCCAAGGGTGACGGAGCGTGACAAGGTTAAGATTCCGTCGCCTTTGATCCGCGACGTGGTTTTGAAGCACCCGGATATGCCCGGTCTGATGGTTCATATCCCAGCAGGCACGGTAATACGTGATCGAAAGGGCCGATTGGTCCGCGAGCTCGCACTTGTTCCTACACCGGTCAACCGAGCGCCGTTCCCGGTGGCCGCCAATTACCCTATGTACTTCACGCTCGAGCCAGGTGGCGCCGTTATCCAAGGGTTGACGCCAGAAGCAGCTAAGGGCATCCGGGTGTTCTATCCAAACTATGATAAGTATGCGAAAGGTACCCAAGCCAACTTCTGGATATATGACCCCAAGGATGGCTGGCGTGTATATGGAAAGGGCAGGGTTACAACCGACGGGAGGCATTTTTCGCCCGAAGGTGGAGTGGCGTTGCACCAGACGATGGGTGCAAGCTACTCCGTGTCAACTGACGATGAAGCAACCGAACCCGACCGGCCCCCGTGCCATGAGGCTTGCGGTGGGGGGGCAGGAAGTGGAAATGGAGCGACGGCTGGCGACCCGATCGACCTCTTTACGGGCGAGTTTTCCTATGCGGAGACGGACATTGCCGTAAACGATGTCGTTCCGATCTCTCTTGACCGTAATTACCGTCCGCGAGACTTCAAGAGCCGGTCATTTGGTCTCGGGACGGCTACCAGCTACGACTACAAGTTGAATTCACCCTTGGGTGAAAACTATAATGTGATGAACCTTGTTTTGCCGAGTGGAGTGCCGGTGAAGTTTGACCGAATTTCCGGCTCGGGCTTGAGCGGCGAATGGCGGCAAAACGGATCGGTGACATCGCTGCATGGAGCGTCGCTGAAGTTTTTAAGCGATACTTTGGGGCGCGGCTACCGCCTGACATCCCGCGATGGGAGCGCAATCCATTTCGACGCATACAAGCCCAACTCAATGCTGTGGAGCATGGATAGGTTTGGGAATAGAACCGAGTTTGTCTATGATGCTGGATTGATGACCCACATTGTTTCTCCCAGTGGGCGCTCGATAAAGCTTACGTACGATGCTGATAACAGAATATCCAGAGCGGTCGATCCGCTTGGGCAGGAGTGGAAGTACAGTTACAATCAGTATGGTCTCCTTTCCAAGGTTACCTATCCGGACGAAACCTTCAAGCAGTATCGCTACGAGTCGTGGCAAAGTCCCGATTTCAATATGGACGCGGACCCTGATCGCCCTGTCGATAGTCACCGACTAAAAGAGATAGTCGATCGTCGTGGGAATCTGCTCCTACGCAATGAGTTCGAGTTGCAGACCTTCACACTGCCAACGAGAAGCATCACCATCCCAACCGGGCGCGTAATCAGCCAAACACAGGCTGATGGTGGTGTGGTGCAGATTGAGTATGGGCATACGGAGGAAACCTCGAGCGGGGTGCTGGTTACCAATCCGGACGGCAGTATGCGTCGTGTGGTTTTCTTCTACCGTCGCCCGTTTCCGAAGTCGGACACGGTAGGCTACGGCACGCCACTTGCAAAAACGTATCAATTCGAGCGAGCCGCTGGATCCGGACGCCTCAGTGCGACGATCGACCCGACGGGTCGACGGACGGAGTATCAGCACGACTCAGACGGAAATGTCACCCGCGTAACCTATCTTCCGGATACAGCCGATCAGCGGGTATTAAAATTCAGTTACAACCGATTTGGGGATCTCAAGAGCACAACCGACCCCATAGGCCGTGTCACTACCTTGGACTATTCAAACGGATGCTTGACATCGGTGCGAAATCCGATGGGGGAAACGGTCAGCATTGCCTGCAATATCGCCGGGCAGCCGTTGAGTATCACAGACCCGTTGGGAAGTACCTGGCGACTCGACTATCAGGACTACGACGTGGCGCAGGTTGTCGACCCCCTGGGTCGGTCGACAAACTTACGTTATGACGGTATGGGTCGTTTGATCGCCTCCCAAGATGCAGAAGGCAACGTCATGCGTACCGAATACGGTGCGAATGGCGAGGTCGCAAGAGTCTTGGACGCGGCGGGCAATGCGACGGAAATCGCATACGACCCGAACGGGAACATCGCTGCGGTACTGTTGCCCAACGGAAACGGAATTACCTATCAGTACGACGTTCGTAACCGGCTCACGACGCGTACCGATGGGTTGAGCCAGGCGGAAACGTGGACATACGACGTTATGGACCGCCCGGCCACCTATACCGACCGTATGGGTCAAACGACGGCGTTCCAGCACGATGTGCTGGGGCAAATGACCCGGAAAATCTATGCGGATGCAACCACGATAGATGCCGAATATGACGATGCCGGACGACTCCGGGCGTTGGTTGACTCCGCGGCCGGAACGCTGCGCTGGAATTACAACCGGCTCGACGAGCTGACCGAGGTCATCAGCGATCAGGGGGTTGTGAGATACCAGTATGACGAAGCTAGCCGCCGCACCACGATGGCGGCTGCCAATCAGGCGGTGGCCGAATACCAGTACGATGGCGCCGATCGCCTCACCCGCATTTTGCAGGGCAACGAGGTAGTCCAGCACGCGTACGATGCAGCAGGGCGATTGCTCACCACGACGCTGCCAAATGACGTCCAGACAGGCTACGCGTACAACGCCGCAAATCAGATCACAGGGATCGCGTGGAAGAAGCCCGGCGCACCGCTGATCGGTGACCTAGGCTATGGCTACAACAGCGTCGGACGTATCGTCTCCCAAACGGGAACCTACGCCCCGCAATTGCTTCCCGCGGCGAGCACCGGCGCCAATGCGTTCGACGACAACCAGCGCCAGACCAAGTTCAATGGTCAATCGCTGATCTACGATTCCAACGGAAATCTGACCAACGACGGAACGAGAACCTACGTCTGGAACGCACGTAATCAGATGGTGCGTATTGAGCAGGGCCGCAGCGTTATCGCAAGCTTTGAATACGACGCGATGGGGCGACGTACTGGCCGTGTGGAAGGCTCGCAGGCAACCGGATATCTCTACGACGGATTGAACGCTGTGCAGGAGGTAAACAACGGGGTTGTGAATCCCATCCTGGTTGGGTTGGGTATCGATCAAAGATACGCGCGAAGCGAGAATGGTGGTCGAACCTACTTTTTAACCGATCACTTGGGAAGTACCCGTGCGCTCACTGACGGCGTCGGTGCCGCTGTCAATCGCTACGATTATGATGCCTACGGCCGTAGCGCTCAGACCTCAAATGGCTTTTCCAATCCTTATCAGTACACCGGTCGGGAGCGAGATGGTAATGGGCTGTATTACTATCGTGCGAGATATTATAGTGCGTCAATTGGGCGGTTCGTGAGTGAGGATCCTATTGGATTGGCGGGCGGATTAAATACATACGCCTATGTCGGGGGTGATCCGATATCGAACATCGATCCATTGGGATTAGAAGCTGTTGGCTACAATAGAAAGCACGGCTGGGGTTATCCAGCGCCGGGATCAACGAGCACGGTTCTGGATATCTTGCGTAATCGTGCACATGACATGCAGAAGAAGAATGTTATCGGAGGAGATAAGTTTTACCATTGCCTCGCAATGTGCGAATCCTCGTCGCGTGGGCCACTCCAGGCTTCCCTAGCCATGACTGCTGGAGTTGCTCGGGAGCTCAATCAGCAATACAGGCGTGGCGATCCAGCTGAAGAATGTGCTGCAGACAATCGTGCGAATGGTTTGGGCATTGCTGCAGGCCTTAGAGGCCAAAATTGTGTCTCATCGTGCAGCGGGCTGATGCCTTCGGGGATGACATTCCCTTGAAGAAGATGCATTTTTTGATGGTGCTAGCTTTCGTCCTGACATTGGTTGGGTGCGATGACCTCTCCGGCCAAAAAGATTTGATGTCTAGCAGATATCGGAGTTTTGAGAAGGCTAGCGAAGATGGTGCTTTTGAATCAGGTTGGTTGCCGCGAACACTGCCAAGATCTGCTTGGGATATTTTGGAAGTTCACAATTTGGACACCAATGAGATTTGGATCGTTTTTCGCTATCGCGATAACAGTATCGAGGAGTTGACCAACGCATGTATTGCCCGACAAGAGGTGCGATTCCCTGATGCAAAGCGCGCCAAGCGCGATGTAGGTTGGTGGCCAGTTGAGTTGACTGGCAGAGGTAAAGAGCTAGACAGTAAGAAGTGGGCAACCTATTTATGCCCTGAAATGCGGCATGCAGAAAGTAAGGTCTCAGCAACTATTGCCGTTGACGTTCTGAATCAGACGGCGTGGTATTGGGTAATGAGGTAGCAATCTCGTCGAGGACTATTTCTCGTAATCAGAGGGTGCAAACTGAAGCCCGGTCCTGACCGGCCGGGCTTCTTCGCTTAGCAGGCTGCTGAAATACTCCCAGAGGCCAAGCAGCAAGCTCCAGCGGAGGGCTTACGCGGCTCGCTGCTTGAAATCTGAGGCCTTAGGGTCCATCGGGGACGCTAGAATTCACGAGAGTGGCGGCGTGCAGCGATACGGGGACGGCGCCGAACAGTATTTCAGCAGCCTGTTAGGGAAGGTCTGAACCACATCAGCTGAAGCCGAAACCGCCGACGGATGCGCAAAAGCGCACGTACTCGAGTGGTTTATGCGCCTTTTCAGACGCGTTTAGGCGGGTTCCCCGCCCTGCGGGCGCAATTGCCCAGTCTGCGCCAGAAAAGGCCGGCGCGACATCCAGAGATTCGACAGTGCGAACGGGTTCTACCCCGATTTTACGGACACTCCCACGAGTAGCAGCCCCTCAAATATCCGCAAACGCCGTCTCGTCAATCTTATCCAGCGGGATCTGGTTGGCAAACAGCGAGAACGCCAGCATTCCACCCAAGCCATTGGCGCGGGCGACCCAGCTGGGCAACCAGCGCGGCGGCACCAATACGCCGGACTCAAACATCGGTGCAAGCCGTTGCACATCGCACAAGGTCATCTTGCCGGCGAACAGCCAGCGGCACAGTCGGAGCTGTCCGGTCCGCAACGCCCAGCTGAAAAACGTATGCACGCCGATCATGCCGCGCAGATAGACGGTGTCTTTGGTAAACGCGTGACCGCCGGTCGTCGGCACACCGCGGAATACCCGTTGCGCGGAGGCAAAGCCTTCATGCGGGCTTTGACCGGCCTCCAGAAATAGTCGAAATACATCGATGAAGTCGGCACCGTCCAACGCGCAGGCGATGGCTTCGATGCGCAGGCTCAGGCGCTTCATTCTTGCGATATCGATGTTGCCGGTGATCTGTTCAGCAAACACCGCCAGCCCCTCCTGTGTCGCGGTCGCGCGTGGCGATGCGAGTGCCAGGCTCCCGAGCACGGGTTGCTCGCGCCCGTTGAGCGCGCTGAGCGAATGGACAAAGGCCTCGTGCTGCAGCAGTTGCTGACGGTCGTAATCGCTGAAAGCGGCGCTGGTGCGCAGTCGGATCCGGGTCGCGCCGGCGGCGGCCTTAGCGATCAGGTTCGGATCCAGTACGACTTCGATCACGCGCTCGTTGAAATAGTCGTCCAGATCCCGCTGCAACTGAAGTTGCAGTGCAGTGGCGGAGATCTGCACCTGCTCGGCGGGCGATGTCAGCTCGTGGTCGAACTCGTCCGCGATCGCGATGAAGTGTTGTGCCGCCACGCGTGCGCTGGGGCCATTGCCCGGCAGTGGTGCGTCGACGCTGCCGTACAGCTGTTGCGACAGCTCGGTCACCCGTGTCGTGCCCAGTGCCTCGCACAATTTTGCAGCAAGGTCCCAACTGGCGGTCGCGTCGATCAGATACTCGCCCAACGGGTGGCTGGGGTCGGCTTCGCGTGCGATGGCGGCCAGCTCGGCGCGTGAGTCACGAAAGTCGTGTTGGTGGTAATCGACGTGCGGGATGCGGGTCACGCCGCGCGCATAGTCGGCAAGAAACGCCTCCCCATGGCTGGCCGGCCAGCTCGCCAAGGTCAGTACCCGTATTCCGCGCACCGCGTTCACCATCCGCGCATCCAGCGCAGCGTGGTGGACGATCTCGGGCTCAGTCCTGGCCGTAGTCATCGTCGATCTGCGGTAGCTGCCGCGACGGTTTTCCGGGTGACTTGGACGGGGCCTTGCCGCCCGTCCTGACGCCTGCCTTCGCGGAGGCGGGCGTAGAGGGTGTCGCGGCCGCGTTCTGCGTCTGGCGCTCGGCAAGTTTGGTCGCCGCGCCGGCGACTTCTTCCTGCAGCTTCACATAGTTGGCAAAGCGACGCGGGTCCAGTGTGCCCGCCTCAATCGCGGCCTCGATCGCGCAGCCCGGTTCGCTCGCATGGTGGCAGTCGCGGAACCGGCAGTTCTCGCCCAACCCCTCGATATCACCAAAGTTCTCTGCAACGACCTCTTCGCCGGTGGGCTTCAGCTCACGCATGCCGGGGGTGTCGATCAGGCACGCGCCGGTCGTGAGTGGAATCAGTGCGCGGTGGGTGGTGGTGTGGCGACCGCGGTCATCGCTTTCGCGCACGGCGCCGGTCTTCATCAGCTCGCTGCCGACCAGGGTGTTGCTCAGTGTCGACTTGCCCGCGCCGGAGCTACCGACCAGTACCGCCGTGGTCCCGGGACGCAGCCATGGATTAAGAATGGCGACACTGTCGGGGTCGCGGGCATTCACCGCACGCACGGGGATATTTTGCGCGGCCAGATCGCTCAATGCGTCCAGCGCGCCGGCGACATCATCGGTGCGATCGGCTTTGGTAAGTACGACCACCGGCTCGGCACCGCTGCCGCTGATCAGCAGCAGGTAGCGCTCGATCCGGCGCGGGTTGAAGTCGGCATCCAGTCCGCAGACCACAAACACGGTGTCGATGTTGGCGGCGATCAGCTGCTGCTTGTAGTGCTCACCCGCCGCGCCACGTTTGATCGCGGTACGGCGCGGTAGCAGAGCAACTATCTGGTCCTTGGTGACAATCGCGTCGGCCGGAGCCGGCTCGATCAATACCCAGTCGCCGACGCCTGCGCGCTGCTCGGTGGGCGTCGCGCCTTTCTTGTAGCTGGGGGTTCGCTGCCATTCCGGGGGCGACTCCACCGCATAGCCGTCGTTGGGTCGCTCGGCGACCACATAGCCGGTGCGGTGTTGCTCCACGACCCGGGCGGGATGTGCAGTGGGGAAGCGCGCCAACATCTCACGCCACTCTGCGACGGCGGGTTGGCCGTCATCGTCCAGTGGCCAGCCAATCGCTTGCAGCGCGAGGTTCTTGTTCATAAAGGATGTGGGCATCGGACCATGGCGCGATTCTACATAGCGTCGGCGGTATTCCCGCACCTCAGCCGGTGATACGCGCGCCCGAATCGGCTAGTCTGGGCCACCGCCAATACCGCATCAGACCGCAATGCCGTCCAAACGCCTGCAAACCCGTGCCCGACTGTCCGAAGTACGTTACGAGATCCGTGGCGAGCTCGCCCGCCGGGCGCGTGACCTGGAAAGCCAGGGTCGAAAGTTGATCAAGCTCAATATCGGCAACCCCGGGGCATTCGGGTTCCGCGCCCCCGAGCATTTGCAACGAGCGATCACCGAAGGCATTGCCCGCACCGATCCCTACACGCACCAACAGGGACTGCCGGCCGCGCGTGAAGCAGTAGCGGCATTCCATCGTGGTCGCGGCACACAGGTCACGTCCGACCAGGTGTTTATCGGCAACGGCGTCAGCGAGCTGATCGACCTGTCGCTGCGCGCACTGCTGAACCCTGGCGACGAGGTGCTGCTGCCGTCGCCCGATTACCCGCTGTGGTCGGCGTCCACGATTCTCAATGATGGCCGCCCGGTGTATTACACCTGTGCGCCGGAGAACGGATTTCTGCCCGATCCCATCGAGATCGAAGCCCTGATTTCCGAGCGCACCCGCGCGATTGTGTTGATCAATCCCAATAATCCGACCGGTGCAAGCTATCCGCGCGCGCTGCTGGAACAGATCGTCGACATTGCTGCCCGCCATGGCCTGCTGCTGATGTGCGACGAGATCTACGACTCGATTCTGTATGACGGCGCGACGTTCCAGCCGCTCGCACCTTTGGCCGGCGAAGTGCCGTGTCTGTCGTTCGGTGGATTGTCGAAAGTCCATCGCGCCTGTGGTTGGCGCGTCGGCTGGGCGGTGCTTTCGGGCGACATCGAGCGCACCCGCGACTTCCACCACGCTTTGGATCTGCTGGGGGCGCTGCGTCTGTGCTCCAACGTCCCCGGGCAGCTGGCGATTGACGCTGCGCTGCACGGCGCGGACACAATTTCCGCACTGTGCGCGCCCGGCGGTCGACTCCATGAAGCACGCCAGGCCGTCATCGAAGGCGTCGCGGCGAGCGCCCATATGCAACTGGTGGCGCCAAGCGGCTCGATGTTCGCCTTCCCGGCAGTGATTGGCCCGGCAGCGATTGGCTTTGACGATCACGCCTTCGCGCTGGAACTGCTGGAGACCGAAGATGTGCTGGTGGTGCCCGGCTCCAGTTTCAACGTGCCGTATCGCAACCACTTCCGTATCACCCTGCTGCCCGAAGCGGCGCAGTTGGCCGAGGTGTTCCAGCGCATCGAGCGGGTACTGGACCGCGCCGCGGAACGGGCGGGCACTGCGGATGCCGTCTCCGCGCCGGTGACGCCGCAGGTGGCGGTGGCCTGAATGCTGCCGTCGACGAGCACGCCGGTCCGCTGGCTCGCCTTGGGCGACAGCTACACGATCGGCGAAGGCGTCGCCGAGGACGAGCGTTGGCCGATCGTGCTGCGCAGACGTCTGGTCGACGCGGGGTTTGAGATTGCCGATCCGCGCATCATTGCGACCACCGGTTGGACCACCGATGAGTTGTCCAGCGCCATGGACATGGCGGAGCCGCTGGGCAACTGGGATCTCGTATCGCTGCTGATTGGCGTCAACAACCAGTACCGCGAGCGCAGCGCCGCTGACTATCGCGGTGACTTTCACAGCCTGCTGAGACGGGCCATTGCGCTGGCAGGTGACCGTGCCAGTCGCGTGCTGGTGCTGTCGATCCCCGATTGGGGCGTGACCCCGTTTGCGATTGCGCAGGGGCGTGATGCAGCCCAGATCGCCAGCCAGCTGGATGCCTACAACGCCGTGGCCGCAGAGTTGTGCGCGAAGCACGAGGTGGCGTTCGTTGATATCACGCCGGTGAGTCGGGCGGTCGGCGGTGATCCGTCGATGTTGGTCGATGACGGGCTGCATCCTTCCGCGCCGATGTACGTGCGTTGGACCGAGCTCGCGCTGCCCACGTTGGTGCGGATGCTGGATGGCGGCCACGAAAGCGGCGCAGGCAGCGCCCCGGGCTTCCCACGCTGATGAGCACTACGGGTGCGCCACTGCCAGCCGATAAGGCGCGAGCGATCGCGCGTGCGTTTGCGCGAGAGGGTGGCTTCCGCCAGCAGTGGGACTACCACTACACCCTGTCCAAACTTCGCAGCGATCCCCTGTATCCAGGGGTCTGCGCGGCGTTGCGTGGCAGTAAGCAGCCACTGCTGGATATGGGTTGCGGGCTGGGCCTGCTCGCGCATGCGTTGCGGGCCGACGGTATTCCACTTGCGTACCGCGGCGTGGATAACGACGCGGACAAGATTGCCGCAGCCCTGCGTGCCGCCGAGCGTCAGGCATTGGTCGATGTCTCGTTTGAGGCGATGGATCTGGCCAATGGGTTGCCGGCTCACAAGGGCAGCGTTGCGATTCTTGATGTGCTGCAGTTTCTGGAGCCTGACGACCAGCAGCGCACGCTGGATGCCGCGATGGCGATGCTGGTGCCGGGCGCACGACTGGTGATCCGCACCGGTCTGGATGACGGCAGCCGCCGGGCGCGCGTTACCCGCGCAGTCGACGTGTTCTCGCGAGTCATCGGCTGGATGAACGCCGGTCCCCGCAGCTATCCGGATCCGGATGCTTTGCGGCGGCGATTCGACGCCGCCGGACTGCGCTCCAGCTTCACTCCGTTGTATGGCAATACGCCATTCAACAACTGGCTGGTGGTGGCAACGGTCGAAGGCGGCTGAGTGCCGGGTGCCGGTTAGCGCACGCTACAGCCAGCGCGCGTCCCAGAACGGGTAGTCGCCTACCCGTTGCACCAGTCCGGCACGCACCGGGTGCATCACCATCCGTCTAGCGGCGTCGAGCTCATCGTCCACGCAACAGGCCTGATAGCCGCTCGTCCACAACGCGCCCGAACCGAGGTGCGTGCTAGCCAGTAGCCTCGTGCTGCGTGCTTTCAGCCGCGTCACGCAAGAGGCCAGATCGTCGAAGCCACCCAACGCCACCAGCCCCTGCCACTGGCCCGGCATCAGCACCCACGCCAGCAGTTGCGACCGCTGCCACTGCGCCGACGCCGTCAGTACCCGACACGTTTCCGCCGCAATCTCCCAGTCGGCGAATAGCATCTGGCCGCCAGCGGCAGTGAGCGCGATGCGGTGCACCTGGCCGGAAGCCGCGGCTGATCTGCCACGGCGCTCAGCCGGGATTTGTGTGCGTTGGCGTCCGATAGCGCATGCGTTGCCCATGACAGCCAGCGTGTCGCGATGGTCCTGCACGGGGATATAGGGAGAACCAGCGTGCGCGCGTCGGGGATGGGCACCCGCGGTCGTCGCCGCGCGTTAGAATCAGGGGATAGATCCCACCTGATCACGAGGCGTGGCCAAGGGGCCGCGAGGCGCATGACCCATACCTATGAAAGCCCGCTCAACGAGCTGATGCAGAACGACCCGGATCCGACCGAAACCCGCGAGTGGGTCGAGTCGGTCAAAGCGGTCATCCAGCGCGAAGGCCCCGACCGCGCGCACCAGCTGCTTGAGCGCATGGTCGAGGTGTCGCGTCGTGCCGGCGCGCACATGCCGTTTGAGCCGACCACCGAATACATCAATACCATCCCGACGCAGCTGGAGGCCAAGAGCCCCGGCGATCATGCGTTGGAGTGGAAGATCCGTTCGATCATCCGCTGGAACGCCATGGCGATGGTCGTGCGCGCGAACCGCAAGCCCGGCGATCTGGGTGGACATATCGCCACGTTCGGCTCCTCGGCGACGCTGTACGACGTGGGGTTCAACCACTTTTGGCGCGCACCGTCGGAGGATCACCCGGGCGACCTGCTGTTCATCCAGGGCCATGGCTCGCCGGGCATCTACGCGCGCTCGTTCCTTGAAGGCCGCTTCAGCGAAGACCAGCTCGACAACTTCCGCATGGAAGTGGACGGTCACGGCATCAGCTCCTACCCGCACCCTTGGTTGATGCCCGATTACTGGCAGACCCCGACCGTGTCGATGGGCCTGGGCCCGATCAGCGCGATCTATCAGGCGCGCAACTTCAAGTATCTGGAAGGCCGCGGCCTGATGCCGAAGACCGACCGCAAGGTCTGGTGCTTCCTCGGCGACGGCGAGACCGACGAGCCGGAATCCCTGGGCGCGATATCGGTCGCCGGCCGCGAGGGACTCGACAATCTGGTGTTCGTCGTCAACTGCAATCTGCAGCGTCTTGACGGGCCGGTGCGTGGCAACGGCAAGATCATCCAGGAGCTGGAAGGCCAGTTCCGTGGTGCCGGCTGGAACGTCATCAAGAATGTCTGGGGCAGCTATTGGGATCCGCTTCTTGCCCGCGACACGTCAGGCAAGCTGCGTCAGCTGATGATGGAAACCGTCGACGGCGAATATCAGAACTGCAAGGCATTCGGCGGCGCGTACACCCGCGAGCATTTCTTCGGCAAATACCCGGAGACCGCGCAGCTGGTCGCCAACCTCAGCGATGAGGACATCTGGCGTCTCAACCGTGGTGGCCATGACCCGCACAAGGTCTACGCCAGCTACCACCAGGCAGTGAACACCAAGGACATGCCGACCGTGATCCTGGCCAAGACGGTCAAGGGTTACGGCATGGGCGTGGCGGGCGAGTCGCTCAACCCCGCGCACGGCACCAAGAAGATGGATGACGATGACGTGCGCGCGTTCCGCGACCGCTTCAACATCCCGGTCAGCGATGCACAGCTCAAGGACGGCAAGGTGCCGTTCTACCATCCCGGCAAGGACTCGCCGGAAATCGAATACATGCTGGAGCGCCGCAAGGCCCTTGGCGGATTTCTGCCGCAGCGCCGCCGCAAGGCCACCCAGCAGCTGGAAGTGCCGCCGCTGGCTACGTACGAGCGACTGCTCAAGTCCACCGGTGAGCGTGAGATCAGCACGACCATGGCGTTCGTGCAGATGCTCAATATCTCCCTGCGCGACAAGCAGGTCGGTCCGCGTCTGGTCCCGATTGTGGCCGACGAGGCCCGCACCTTCGGTATGGAAGGCCTGTTCCGGCAGATCGGGATCTATGCGCCATTCGGCCAGAAGTACAAGCCGGTCGACCGCGACCAGCTGATGTATTACCGCGAGGACACCGCCGGGCAGGTGCTGCAGGAAGGCATCACCGAGGCCGGCGCGTTTGCCTCATGGCTGGCGTGTGCGACCAGCTACAGCAGCAACGATCTGGCGCTGTTGCCGTTCTACATCTACTACTCGATGTTCGGCTTCCAGCGTGTCGGCGATGCCGCCTGGCAGGCGGGCGACATGCGTGCGCGCGGCTTCCTGCTGGGTGCCACCGCCGGTCGTACCACCCTCAACGGTGAAGGTCTGCAGCACGAGGACGGCCACAGCATGGTGCAGGCGGGACTGATTCCGAACTGCCGCAGCTACGATCCGACGTTCAGCTATGAAGTGGTGACGATCATCCAGCACGGCATGCAGCGCATGCTGGCCGAGCAGCACGACGAGTACTTCTACGTCACCCTGATGAACGAGAACTACACCCACCCCGACATGCCCGAGGGCAGCGTCGAGGGGATCATCAAGGGCATGTACCTGTTCAAGGATGCCGGCAAGGTCAAGAAGGATCAGTTGCGCGTGCAGTTGCTCGGCAGCGGCACCATCCTGCGCGAGGTCATCGCCGCGGCGGAATTGTTGGAGAAGGACTTCGGCGTGGTTGCCGACATCTGGTCCTGCCCCAGCTTCAACGAGCTGGCACGCGACGGTGCGGATGTGGAGCGCTACAACCGTCTCCACCCCGAGGCGAAGCAGCCGCGCAAGGCCCACATCACCGCGCTGCTGGAGGGCCGTCCGGGCCCGGCGATTGCCGCCACCGACTACATCCGCAGCTTCGCCGAGCAGGTTCGTGCCTACGTGCCGATGACCTACAGCGTGCTGGGCACGGATGGCTTCGGGCGCAGCGATACCCGTGCCAACTTGCGTCGTCACTTCGAGGTCGATCGTTACTACGTTGCGCACGCGGCTATCGCCTCGCTGGCAGTCGACGGCAAGATGACGCCGAAGGACGTTGCACGGGCGATCAAGACCTACAAGATCGACACGGACAAGCCCAACCCGCTCGGAGCCTGAGGTCTGGCTGCCGAACGCACCAAACCGGCCCCGCGCTCACGCGCGGTGGTCGGGCTGCATCCGCGCAATCGTCATCAGGGCCGGTACGACTTCGGCCTGCTGACGGCCGCCTGCCCGGAGCTTTCGGGTTTCCTGATCACCACGCCCGCCGGCGACAGGAGTGTGGATTTTGGTAATCCGCAGGCGGTGCGGGCGTTGAACCGTGCCCTGCTGAAGGCTCAGTACGGCGTGGCGCATTGGGACATTCCCGAGGGCTACCTGTGCCCACCGATCCCGGGCCGAGCCGACTACCTGCATGGGCTGGCCGATCTGCTGGCGGAATCCAACGGCGGGCACGTCCCCCGCGGCCCCGCCGTACGGGTGCTGGATATCGGCGTGGGTGCGAACTGCATCTATCCGCTGCTGGCTCACGCCGACTACGGCTGGCGGTCCGTGGGCACGGAGGTCGATGCGGCGGCAATGCGGGCGGCCGGGGAAATTGTGCAAGCCAACGCCGGTCTCGACCAAGCCATCGAGCTGCGACTGCAGCCCGGGCGAGGTGAGGTGTTCACCGGCGTGGTACGCCCAAACGACCTGTTCGATCTGACACTCTGCAATCCACCGTTCCACGCATCCGAGAAGGACGCCGCGCGCGGCAGTCGTCGCAAGTGGCAGCAGCTCGGCAAGCCCGTTGGCGGACGTGACGGCCCGACCTTGAACTTCGGCGGCCAAGCGACTGAGCTTTGGTGCACCGGTGGCGAGGCCTCCTTCATCCGCAGAATGGTCCGAGAGAGCGCTGTGATCGCCCAGCAGGTTCTGTGGTTCAGCACCTTGGTCGCTAAGTCGGAGCACCTGCCTGACGTACTCCGCCAACTGAAGAAGGCAGACGCGCAGGACGTGCGCGAAGTAGCAATGGCGCAGGGCAGCAAGCACAGCCGGTTCGCCGCCTGGACGTTCCACGACGACGCTCGACGCAAGGCGTGGGCCGCCGAGCACTGGACGGCGCCATGCGACTGATACGGTCGCTCGCTATTGCCGCCCGAGGTGATTCGCTCGATGCCGTCGTTGAGCTCTCAGCGATCCGTGCCAAGTGAACTGATCACCGAGCAACCGCCATAACCGCGGTCTACCGCAACCCCTGCATCCTCGCCCGAAGTGACTAAGCCGAGACTGCTCCGGCTAAGACCGAAGCGGTGCGAAATGCCATCGCTACCGAGAAAGCCATAAAGCACTTCGTGGTCGGTCAGCGTGTAGTTGACCGTGTGCGCAATGGTCTCAGTCCTGTTCACGTGCGCGAGCTTGTTTGATTCAGGATTGATGAAGAGCAGAAAGTTGTCGCCAGTGAAATCAACGGTGCACTCGAGCACAACCGGCCGATTCTCGGTTAGCAGGGGAGGGGATTGAAGTGCGAGAACCAGAAATATCGCCGCGATCATTGAGTGGGCCTGTGGTGTGGAGTGAGTGGCTACACACCGATCTCACTGGGTTGGTAGCGTAGACCGATTCCTGGCAAGCCGATAGCAGACTTGACGGCTGATTCACACGGAAATGAGGCGGCGAGCCACAGTCACTTTTGAGGGCGCTAATCAGCCGAATCCACAGTCCGTCGATTCCCTAGCGATCGATGGCGTGACTGTTGCAATCACCAACGAGAGCTCTAGATATTCGGAGCAATTCTCGCGGCAGATTTTTGAAACAAAAGGGAAGCTTCCGCCTCGCTACTTTACGATAAACGACCCGAAAAGCGGCGAGCGTGTTCCACGAGTGAGGTCGTGCAGAACTATCTCGACTCTCCATTCTCCACGCAGATCCGTCGGCTCCGCGATGAAACCCAACCCACCGCTAACCTGATAAAGGTGCGTTGGGTCTTCATCCAGCGGAACTCTTAAGCAGGAAATGTCCGTTTGGTCGACTGCACGCGACCCATCTGGTCTAAGCACTGCCATGTCACATACGATATTTGTAACTCCATCGGCGTCCACACCCGGATTGGTCAGAAACGCTAACGCATACAGCCGGTCGCCGTTAATAGCCTCAGGTGGCTTGCTCAACGCACTAGTGGCATCTGGCGGTTTGTTGCCCTTTTCAAGCCACTCGATATCTCGCCCGATTACCAGCATACCGCTGAGCTCATTTGTATTATCTATCGGGCCCAGATCAGTAGGTGACTCGCCGACGTAGCTCGACTGGCTCTCATGGGCCCAGCCGTTGGCACACAACAGCGTAAGTCCCAGTAGTAAAAAACGCATGAATCTCTTCATAATCAGATCGCGCTATGGTTGAGCCGGCACGTTAAGTGGCAGCGGTGCAGGGCTTCATTGCTTCGGCGCCGGGCTTGCCCATGCCCAGAGTAGCAACCGGCGCCCAATTGCCATCCCAGCAATCGACGTGAGTGGCGCTCCATCACCTAGCCAGACAGCCACAGTGACCGGCTAACGCGACACTTAATGAAACGCCTTCCTATGACGCTCCAAGTGTTCTGCTGTCATCGCGGATTCAACTACTCTCGCAACTCAAGCGTATCCATCTCAAGTCCGATCAGCTCCCCGGCCCAGCTTGGGCGAGCTAGAACGCCGCCCCTGACATGCCAGGTAAACATCGCTACATGAAATCAAACAATGGCATAACTTCGTCCTGAGACTCGGGATAGCTCTGAGACGGCACCCGCTTCGCGTCGGCTTCCATATCTGCATTGGACTCGCAGTCGGCAGTGCCGTACTCAGATGCCAGGAGCCACACGCTACCGAAGTGGTCTCGGATTGAACGATCAGCTAGGCGTGCACCGACTCGCCGCAAAGCCCTTAAGCCGGTCTATCAAACTACCTCCGTCGCCCCACGATACGTTCACGATGACCCACCTGCCTTCATGAAAAACCAACGTTACGGTGTCCTGCCACTCGAAGTCTTCGTATCCGAGGTCTGCTGAAACCTTAGCCGTGTGCCCCGACAGGACTTGCGTAAGTTTGCTCAGAGTCTTAGCTCCTTCGGGTGCGCGAAAAAATGGACTCTGATCCAGAATGTGCGGCTTCATATCGGGTGGCGTTATTGCAATGCATGCGCTCTCGTACTCATCCTGAGCTCTGAGCGCGCGAGACAGGACGGGCGATAGACTTCCCTCAACGCTGAGATAATGAGGCTGTCCGTAGTCGCCGGGTTCAGGATGCATGAGAGCCTCATAGAAGGTCTGTACGACCTCTTTAGGTGTCTCGGCGGCCGCACATACTCCGGAGAGGCTGGCAATAAACGTGATCAGCGGCAAGCATATTTTTATGCGCATACGTATTACCGGAATTAAGCGGGCCCCAGTAGCGTGGGGCCGGCGCGTAGAAGGTTGTGCTAAACGTCAGGAGGAAATAGATTGCAATGTGTTTCATAGATTCTTGTGCCGCGTGACACCAGCGTTGCGCCGCCGCGCACTGCGGGGCGGCAGTTGATGCAAACCGAGCCGGAACTCTGCGTGGAAATGGTACTTCGCGGGTCCGGCTTGAATGACTAGTTAGGCTGCCAGGTCGGAGCTTACTTGCATAACTGTGTGAGCAAATCGATAGAAGTCCGAAGCTCAAGTCGGTCGAAAGTATTCCCTGAATCTGGATGGTGAATAGCATTTCGGATGTAGGTAGGCAGCGACCGGTAATTTGTTGTTCCAAAGTTGGAAGGTTTATCGTGAAGTGCAAAGTTGTACTTCTGGTGCGCGACTATGAAGTCGTCACAAGACTTCACGGAGTTCCTTGATTCCTTATCCTGGAGCCAGCCATAGAGCTCGATGTGATAGTCGTTTGAGCTTAAATCGAACGCTAGGAAGTTTGTTTCTGCACTTGTAATGCTGGGCAATACAGATGGTGAGTCAATTTTCTTGGTTGTTATGGTTTCACCATCACGTTCAAGCACGATTACCAAAGTGCGTATTTGATCGGAGAGGGCATGCTTTAAAACATGGTCGGAATGAGTTGCAAAGAACAACTGCGCTGTCTGTACTCCAGTATCATTTGTAAATAATCCTCTGTAGTACTGGAGTATTTTTTCCTGCCACTTCGGGTGCATGCTTAGTTCAGGTTCGTCAATCATCACCGCGGCATTTTCAAGAACGCCGCTGTTCTTCAAAAGAAATATTCCCCTAAACACGATTTGTTTTTCACCAGTACTCAACTTGTCAATAGGAATTGATTTTCCATACTTTGTGAATTTAATAGTTTTTTCGTCAGCTTCATCGTGCACTTTCTCAAAAGCGAGGCCTTCAAAAAATGTGTCGAAGGAATGCTTGAATCGATAGATCTTGGATGTTGGGTAGTAGTCTGGCCATGCCCGCGGGGCTGGACCAAGAAGCTTGTTAGTCTCCATGTAATCAGCGTTATCTTGATTCACAACGTCAACGATCAGTTGCTTTAAGGATGTAAAATCATCGTTGATGTCTGTGTCGTACTTTTCTGCGTCAAGAGCGCTCGTCGATGTATGGCTAATTTTTTGGGTTTTGTAGTCGGATCGGGCTTTCGAAAATACGCAGCCGTAGTGCCTCAAGTCGAGTGGATTGTCTTTGAGCTGATCAGGGTTGTTATGTTTGTCTGAACGGATTCTCTGTGTTGTGCCGTCGGGGTTGATGACGTCAAAGAAATTTGGATGGACTGTTCCATCAGAGGTAGGGATAGCTTTGTATATGTCGCCATTTACTGAGTATTCCACATACTCAAATTTCGCAAATGATCCGAGATTAAGGATCGCGCTAATCTCTTCAAGTATTGTTGATTTGCCGGTTCCATTCTCGCCTGCAAAGATGATCGTCTCATACGGTTGCCCGGAGGCGGCATTGATGAAGTCGAGAAGGAGGTCGCCGAGCACGGGATGATCTTTCCATTTTACTTTCCGCATCTTCATCTTAATTTTCCCCGTTTATCGATTTTTATGAGATCGCGAAAAAAATGATCTGGCAGCCTAACACCGGAGTTAAGCCGACTTGTGTAGCGGAGCCAAAGCTATGGCAAGCTTTTTCTGCCATAGCTTGGTGGAGCGAAGCAAGTTCGGCTTGAACGAATTGTTAGACAGCAGCTCCGGGCTGCTCGCCCATTATTTTTTCCGTTAGTTCTTTGATTTCTTCATCGAACCAGGTTGTGGTGAAGCGATCGGTCTCGGCAAGTGTCGCATCAATCTGACCTTTCTGGAGCTTGATGCTAACGATCGTGTTGAGCCGTTGAAGCTCAAGAATTTCTTTTTGTATTTTCGCGGTCTCGAGCTGAGCTGAAGCCGCTTTAGCGAGCTCCGCGCGAGTCTCTGAGAGTTCTACAGACTGGAGATGCACGGCGATCGCCGCTGCGCAGAGTGCGAGCCCGGTGAATGCCGCGTTTGACGCGCCGAATAAGTCACCCATTATACCTTTGTCGGGATTATTACGTAGCAGCAAATAATTCAAGGTAATGGTCAACAGCACGAATGCCGGGACTAACCAATAAAGAACCGGAATCTTCCGTCGTGCCATATTCTTTCCTCTGCTGTCTAACACCTATTAGACACCAAGGTGGTGTCTATCCATGGGGTATAACATCACACTTGCGCTGTAAGCTCCACTCTTTTCTCTAACTAATTCAATGTGTTGGCTTTCTGTTGTGTGCCTAATCCTGGTGTCTAATCCAAACCCATCTTTCGGGCCTATGCATCTCCACGCATCTCCACTCTCTCGGGTCTGCGAGTCTTCGCCACGCGTGCACCGGCCCTCAGTCGTCGATTGGCTTTTCACTCACTAGAATGGCTGGTCAGTGAACCCATAGACAGACGACGCCATGTATTCGCTCATCCGCTTTCGTTCGGCCTGTGCCGCGCTCTGCATGATCGTTTCGCTGCCATCGTTCGCGACGGAGCATCGCACCCCCACGATTGGCGAGCAGCGCGAAGCTGTCTTGTTCTGGCCTCAAGCGCAGCGTGAAGCCGAGTTCCGGCAGATGGGTCAGCGCTTTCCAAGTGATCGTGCGGCGAGTGGTGAGTACGCACGCGTGCTGCCACAGGGTGATGCCCTGATACTGGATGGTGAGGTAAACGCGGATTGGCTAGCGGACTACATGGATACCCACCACGTCGCCGGCGTCATGGTGCTGCACGGTGGAGACGTTCGACTGGAGCGTTTCGGTTTGGGGTTTGGTCCCGAACAGCGCTGGGAGTCGTTTTCGGTCGCCAAATCGGTCACGTCGGTCTTGCTCGGTATTGCATTGCAACAGGGACATGTCGCCAGTCTGGATGACGCGCTGATCACGTATATTCCGGAGCTCGCCGGTAGTGCGTATGCGGAGGTCACGGTGCAGCAGTTGCTGACAATGACGTCCGGCGTCCGTTGGAATGAGGACTACGCCGATTATCGGTCGGACGTCGCGCAGATGTATCGCGGCGCCTGCGTCGCTGGGCGTGCTCACGTTCTGTCCTATCTCGCCGAATTGCCGCGTCAATGGCCGGCGGGTACTCATTGGAATTACAACACGGCGGAAACGGATCTGCTGGGTATCGTTGTTGAGCGCGGTACTGGTGGGTCGCTGGCCACCTATCTGTCCGACACGATCTGGAAGCCATTTGGCATGTCGGCCGATGCGTACTGGATCAAAGACGAGTGCGATGGCAGCGATACCGGCGGGAGCGGTCTTTCGGCGACGTTGAGTGACTACGCCCGGCTCGGCCAGTTCATGCTTGAAGGGGGGCGCATCAATGGCGAGCTGGTGATTGCGGATGCTTGGACGCGGGGAGCTACCAGCCAGCAGTCAAGCGTCGACGCGCCCGAGCGTGGCTACGGATACCTGTGGTGGACGGACACGGACGGCAGCTACGCGGCGATGGGTATCTTTGGCCAGATGGTCTACATCGATCCCGTTCGCGAGCTGGTCATTGTCCAGTCCGCCGCTTGGCCGCATGCCACCTCGGACGCACTGGTCGCCGCGCGACGGGAGCTGATCAGAAAGGTGAAGCAGGCCGTCGACGGCGGTTGAGCTGCGGGAATCGGCGTTGGTCGGTCTGATCAGGGCGCGTCGACGACGTATCCCATTGCGCTGAGGCGGGCCGCATAGCCGGTAGGGCCAACGACGTCTTCCAGCGGCAATACAGCGAAACTGCTGGCGTTGGTCGCCAGGGCGGTCTCGGCGGCTTTGAGCCATTCGGCTCTTAGACTCGTGCGGATGTCGGGAATCCCCCATTTACGTGAGAATTCCGCATTCGAGAAGACATCGGTACAGGTGTTGTTGCGGAGTTCTAACTGCTTGAAGCTGATCTCCTCCAGGTTTCCGGTCGCCCAGGCGTTGGCATTGGTGATCATTCTGGGAAGAAGCTCATCAATGGTGTCGAGCGTTGCCGCCAAGCAGGCCGAATCGTTGAGCGACATGCTGCGTATGTCCTTGATCGCTGCGGCAGGATCGGCAATTTGCACCGTCACCTTCGGGCGCGTCTCCTTGATGCCCTCAGTCTTTATCATCGCCCGGATAGGCGCACCAATAATTGGCTGCCGCCCAAGGCCTGCATCTTTAATGGCGGCTGAAAATAGTTCTTCAGCGGCAATCATAGGGCGCTTGCTTTCAATACCTCTGTCCCGCGGGAGGTAGCGCGCCTTTGCCGCCACCCATCTGGCATAGAGATCCGGTTCGAGAAGGTCTTTCAGCTTGGCCCCATCGGGGTTCTTCTGAGCACGAAACATCCCGTAGCCAAGGGAGAGTTTGCCGAAGAATCCGACATCGGCCCCAACAGTGAACGATGGACGCCACAGCACTTCCTGCGACTGGCTGACCAGATCCAGAACCGATTCCGAATTCCATGTGATGTCGGTGGGCAGAGGAGACAACGATCCGAGTATCCACAGATCATGATCGCCTTTTGTCACCCGCCATAGTCCTGGGCCCGGCTGGGGACCAGAGACGGTAACCGCATCCATATTGATGATACCGGCCGCAACTACGTCATTGGATTCAGCGTACTCAGGCGTTGCTGGCTGGTCATGGCTGGCTTGTGCGGTCGCACAAAGCGGAATGCAGAAAACTGCCGTAAGTAGGGCGCGGGTAAAAATCTTCCTGATCATCGCGTGACCTCGTTCCTTCGAAGTGGGGAGCGAAGCGTATCCACAAGTCAGGCGAAACATGTTCGTTTTTTGTAATGCAGCCTGACCCGCGATGACGGGTCATGGTTGCAACGGCGCGCGTAATTCAGCTATGGATTTTGGCGGCAATAAATGGCGACACGGGATCACTGGCCGGGAAGGTTTCTTCCAACGCTTCGTCCTGATTGTCGCTGTTGTGCTGACGTCTTTTCAGCTCGAACTCAGCCGTCACCGGGCCTGCATCCACAGGAGTCAAACTGGCCGGCGTTCGGGACTGCTCGGTGTTCATAGTGCGTCTCCGTTATAGGTCTGTCGGACCAGTGTCCCAAATTGGCGTTAGACCCTCGTCAACGAAAGATTAACGGGCGACATGTTCGGCGGCCGCACTGGGACAGATCGATGGTCACTGAACGCTTCTCGTAACCTTAACTTCGCCCGCACATGATCTCCACATCCGTGCTGCCAGATTTGATCCCACGAGCTGCGAACGTGCGGCTCATCAAATCGAGGACATACCAAATGACCAATGACAGCAATGACATGAACCGCGACCCGATCACCAAGACGCCGGGCGCACACCCGGTCGGCGTCGGCGTCGGCGGCGTCGGCGGTGCTGCGGCCGGAGCAGGCATCGGTGCGCTGTTTGGCCCCATCGGCATGCTGGTCGGTGGCGCAATAGGTACTTTGGCAGGAGCCAGCGCCGGTAAGGGCGTGGCTGAGAGCATGGACCCGACCGGCGAGACCGACTATTGGCGCAACGAGTACAGCAATCGTCCGTACGTGGACAAGCAGTACAACTACGACAGCGACTACGCGCCGGCTTACCAGTACGGCAATCAGGTCAGGTCCCAGTACGCGGACCGCAAGTGGGACGACTCGCTGGAGCAGGACATCCGCAGCGGTTGGGAAAATGCCAAAGCCAAGTCGCGTCTGACGTGGGAAGAAGCCAAGGACGCGGCACGGGACGCGTTTGATCGAAGCGACCGGACCTACCGCGCCTATGGCGCAACCGATAAGTACTACCGCGACCAGTACAAGAGCGCGGTGTACTACAAGCCGGAACACGACTACGACAAGGATTACCGTCCGGCGTACCGCTACGGCACCCAGGCCCGCAGCGTGAACCCGACTGGCGAGTGGGATGACAAGTTGGAAGCCGATCTGGGCAACCGTTGGGACAATGCTCGTGCGTCGTCCTCGCTGAGCTGGAACGAGGCGAAGCATGCTGCGAAGGACGCTTGGCACAATGTTGAGCGTGCTCTGCCTGGCGATGCGGATGGTGACGGTCGCTAATAAGGCAACCGCTTTGTAAATCAGGCCCCCGCCATAGTGCGGGGGCTTTTTCGTTGATCGCGACGCAGGTTCACCCGTCAGCGCGCTGCTCCAGCAACACGCCCTTGGCGCACGCGATCCAGCCCATTGCAGGATCCTGCAGTTCAATGCCACCGGTGAACTGGGAAAATGCCGGCAGCACCGTTTGTCCTTGGCTGATCGCAAAGGCAGGGAACCGTCCGCGCAGTCCAGGAAGGCGCACCACCGGATGCAGGTGTCCGCACAGGACGTGTTGCGGGCTTGCGTCCTGCGGCTGGCGGGGGTGATGCCGGAAGCGGAACGGCCCGTCGCACGAGTCCTCGGCTAACAGCGAGACGCCGAGTGCAACCGGATCCATAGCGCGGTCGTGATTGCCTGCCACCACGCTCACCGTCACCTCGGGATGGCGGGACAATAGATTCCTCCAAGTGGTTTCCACCGGGAGACTTCTCGGGCCGTGAAGAAAATCGCCTAGTACCCACAGTTGCCGGGCGTCCGTCGACCGCAGCAAAACGTCGAGGCGATGCAGGTCGTGAGCAGTGCCACCAGTCGGCACCGGTATACCGGCGGAACGGAACACGTCGCCTTTGCCCAGATGCAGGTCGGCAATCAGCAGTCGGCGTCGCGCGGGCCAGTACAGGGCCCGATCAGCCAAAAAGTGAACGACCTCTCCGCCCAAATCGCGCTCAAGCAGAGCGGGCATGACGTTTCTCCAACTGCTGCGCCGCGCGAGCGACCCGGGTGCGCCAGTCCTCGGTGCTGAGCTGTCCGCGGAGTCCCTCAGCCCACAGCGGGAACCCCAGTGGCGTCAAGCTGCGTGGGCGGTGCAGCGCCAGAGTGCGATCACGGCAGCGTTGCAGGACGTCCCGCAGCCGCTGCAGTTCCAGTTGTGCATCCATTACTTCCCGTTCGGCCTGGCCCAGCAACACATGATCGGGGTCGTGTTGACGCAGTACGTCGAACAACAGACTACTGGAGGCCTGTAGCTGGCGTAGCGACCGGGCGGCGCGCCCCGGCAGCGACGGCGGCAACAGTCCGGCGACACGGGCAATCTCCCGAAACTGGCGGCGCGCGAGTTCTGCGATGTTGAGGCTCTGCATCAGGTCGTCCAGCAGCCGTTCGGGTGCCAGCAGCCTGTGCAGTAAATCCGCGTCCGGCCATGCTTCGGCCTGCGCGGTGAGTACCAGCCCGTAATCGTTCACCGCCCAGCTGAAGGTATTTGGCAGCTCTCGTCCCCAGCGCAGCGCCATCAGTGCCGCCAGGCCTTCGTGCACCGCGCGGCCGGCGAAGGGATACACGAACAGGTGCCATCCCTGACGGGTTTTCAGCGATTCCACCACCAGCCGGTCCGGGCCAGGGAGCTCGGACAACTCGCGCTGCAGATCCAGCAGCGGTTGCAGGGCGCGCATCTCGGGGCAGTCCGCCGGTGCGCTGAGAATGGCGTCCACTTCCGCGCCAAGCTCACTCGACAAGGGCATGCGACCGCCCTGCCAGCGCGGTACTCGACCCTCGCCGGCCTTGGCGATACGAACGAAGGCGGTCATATCGCGTAGCTGCACCAGCTCCAGCGTTTTCCCGGCGAACTGGAAGCGCTCGCGTGGGCGCAGGCGACTGATGAATGCCTCTTCCACCGAGCCCAGGTAGCCACCTTTCATGTAGCGCACCTGGACACTGCCATCGCTGGTGATGGTGCCAATTGAGAGCCGGTGGCGGAACGCGACGCGCCGGTCGTGCACGCGATAGCAGCCGTCGTCGTCGCGCACCACGCGGCGGAAGTCGGGGTAGTTCTCCAGCGCGGCGCCGCCACGGACGATGAAGTCCAGCACCGCCTGCCACGCCTCGTCACTCAACCCCGCAAATGCGTGCGTGCCGCGTACTTCCGCAAGCAGTGCATTCGGCTCAAAACCGCCACCCAGCGCCAAGGTCACGCAATGCTGGGCGAGAACGTCCAGCGACAGGCGCAGCGGGGGCCGCGATTCGACCCGGCCATGCGCCAGCGCTACCCGCGCCGCCGCGTACTCCGCCAACTCCAACGCGTGGGTCGGAACACAGATCACTTTGCCGGCCTCGCCGGGGCGATGTCGCGCACGTCCGCCGCGTTGCCACAGACGCGCCATCCCCTTGGGGCTGCCGATCTGCAGGACCTGATCGACGGCGGGAAAATCGACACCGAGGTCGAGACTTGAGGTGGCGACCACGCAGCGCACGCTGCCGTCGCGGAGCCCGGCCTCGGCCGCAGCGCGCAGGGAGGCGTCCAGCGATCCGTGGTGCAAGGCGAGCGTGTTCGGGTCGTCCAGCCAGATCGATTGCAGGGCGCGGTGCCAGAGTTCCGCTTGGGCGCGGGTGTTGGTGAACAGCAGGCTGGAGCGTGCCTTTTGCAGGACGGCGGCCACCCGCTGCAGCTGCGACAGTCCAAGGTGTCCGGCCCACGGGAAGCGCTCGCCATGGTCGGGCAGCAGGGTTTGCAAACTCATCCGGCGACGCCGTGGTGAGGCGAGTATTGCCGCCTCCGGCGCGTGTGGCAGCAGCACATCGCGCGCCTCATCCAGATTGCCCAGCGTGGCCGACAGGCCCCAGATCGGTGCCAGCGGCACGATCCCGCGCAAGCGTGCGAGGCACAGCTGGAGCAGCACGCCGCGCTTGTTGCCCAGCAACTCATGCCACTCATCGACGACGACACCGCGCAGCCCTGCCAGCAGCTGCGGTGCATCGGGATAGGACAGCATCAACGCGAACGATTCCGGCGTGGTGACCAGGACGTCCGACAGGCCCTTTCGCGCCAGGCGCTTGTCGCGTGCGCTCGCATCGCCGGTTCGCATCGCCACCGTCCACGGCACGTGCAGCGCGGCGATCGGCTCCTGCATCGCGCGCACGGTATCAACGGCCAAGGCCCGCAGCGGCGTGATCCAGAGCAGGCGAAGGCGTGGCGGGGCGGCGATGCCGCGTCGCTTCTTGGCGACCTCGTCGCCCATCGCGAGTGCCTGCAGCAGGGGGCCACCGAGCGCGGCCAAGGTCTTTCCGCTGCCGGTAGGCGTGACCAGCAATCCTGACTCCCCAGCCAGATAGCGTTGCCACGCGTCTCGCTGGAAGGGTGCGGGACGCCAACCCTGAGCGGAGAACCAGTCGGTCAACGCAGCGTCCGCGCGCCGCCGTCGCGGCCGTGCTGGGCCTTGCGTCACTTCGCCAAGGCTCGCAGCGTATCGACGTGATCCGCTTCGGCCGCCGGCTTGTCGGTACGCCAACGCACGATGCGAGGGAAGCGCACCGCGATGCCGGACTTGTGGCGCGCCGAGCGGTTGACGCCCTCGAAGGCAATTTCAAACACCTGTTCTGCGGGTACCGAACGCACCGGTCCAAAGCGCTGCAGGGTATTGCCGCGGATCCACCGGTCCAGCTGCAGGATTTGTTTGTCGTCCAAGCCCGAGTACGCCTTGGCGACCGGTACCAAGACATCACCGTCCCACAGCGCAAAGGTGTAGTCGGTGTAGAGCATGCTGCGGCGACCCGAGCCGGACTGGGCATAGATCAACACGGCATCGACGGTGAGCGGGTCGACCTTCCACTTCCACCAGTCACCGCGTTTTCGGCCGTGCCGGTACGGCGAGTCGCGGCGCTTGACCATCAGGCCTTCGACGCCGATATCCCGCGATTGCTCGCGCAGCCCGGTGGCCTGCGCCCAGTCCGACGCAGCTATCTCCGGCGAGATCCGTAGCACGGGATGGTCCAATTGCCCGATCAGCTCGGCCAACAACTGCCGACGCTCGGCCAGCGGTCGCTCGCGAAGATCCTCGCCATCCAGTTCCAGCAGGTCGTAGGCGACGACGCGCACCGGCGTGGTGGCAAGCACCTTTGGACCGGGCTTCAGGCGCTGGATGCGGGTCTGCAGCGCCGAGAAGGGCATCGGCTCGTCGTCGTCCGGTCGCCACGCCAGCAGTTCGCCGTCGATCACCACATCGCGCGGCAGCTGCGCGGCGGCCATTTCAATTTCTGGAAAGCGCCCATCCATGCGCTCCTCGCCACGCGACCACAGGGCGATATCCGGTTCGCGCCGGATCAGCTGCAGACGGATGCCGTCCCATTTCCATTCCAGCACCCAGTCCTCTACCGGACCAAGGGTTTCCGGGAGTCCTTCCAACGGTGATGCCAAGAAGAACGGATACGGCAGTGCAGCGTCGCCGGGCTGAACCTCGGTGGACAGCAGGTTAGCGAGAAAATCGGGCGACGGCGTCCAGCGGCCCAGCATGCGTTGGGCGATTCGGGCGACATCCAGACCGGACAGCTCGGCCAGTGCTTTTTGCACCAGCCCCGTCGACACGCCCACCCGCAGCGCCCCGGTGAGAAGCTTGTTGAACGCGAGCCGCTCCCGGAACCGCAGGCTCCGCCACGCATCAACGACGACCTCGCGCCGTATTTCCGGATCGGCGTTGGCGACTGGCATCAAGCGCTGCTCCACCCACTGCGCGAGGCCGACGTCGTCGCCGGCGTCTTGCGGATCATCGAGCAGCAGCGCCAGCGTCTCGGCAAGATCGCCCACCGCGTGATGGCTGGCTTCCACCAGCCAGTCCGGATTGTTACTTTCCGCCGCGGCCCATGCGCGCAGCTCGCCGGTCGTCGCGATTCTGGCGCGCGTGCCGCCCACTTTGCCCCCCGCCAAAAGCCACAAAGCCCACGCGGCATCGTGCGGTGGGGCGGTCTTGAAGTACTCAACCAATGCGGCGCGCTTGTCGCTGGTGCCAGTGGTGCGATCAAGTCGCTCATACAGGAGGGCGAAGCGCTGCATCAGTCGTCCTCGCCGTAGCTGGTCTGGAACACCCCGGCATCTACACCGGATTCCCGCAACACACGCACCAGTGCATCCGTGTCGCCATGGGTCGCAATGACCCGACGTGCGCCGGTCTCGTACACGGTGCGTAGCAGGGCGGGCCAATCGGCGTGATCGGACACCACAAATCCACGGTCGAAGTTGCGTCGACGGCGATTGCCGCGGATCCGCATCCAGCCCGACGCAAACCCCTGCTGTGCATTGCGGAATCGGCGCGTCCAGGTGCTACGGGCCGCGGACGGTGGCGCAATGATCAGCTCGCCGGCGAAATCCGCGCCGCGCGCCTCGTCGGTGACTCTGCGCGTCTCCAGCATGGCGACCCCGGCGTTGCGGTAGACCTCGACACCGGCATCGATGGCGCCGTGGACCCAGGCTGGGCGGTCGGTGTGGGCCATCAGTTCGGCCAGCACACGCTGCGCCTTGCCCAGTGCGTAGCAGTAGAGGATCGCGGCTTCATTGTTCGCGCCGCACTCATCCCGCCACGCCACGATGTCGCGTGCCACCTCCGACGTTGGCGGCCAGCGGAAGACCGGCAGACCAAAGGTCGCCTCGGTGATGAACACGTCGCAAGGGACGACTTCAAATGGCAGACAGGTGGGATCAGGGTCGCGTTTGAAGTCGCCCGACAACACCCAGACCTCACCCGCCACTTCGATACGCACCTGGGTCGAGCCGAGTACGTGGCCGGCCGGGTGAAACGACACAGTGGCATCGCCGAGCCGGAACCGCTCGCCGTGGGCGTGCACGTGATAATCCTGGTCGCCCAGCCGCCATTGGAGTATCGGCAGGCCGGCATCCACGACGTAATAGCTGCCCATTCCCGTGCGTGCGTGGTCGCCATGGCCATGGGTGATCACCGCCCGGGGAACCGGCCGCCACGGGTCGATATGGAAGTCTCCGGCGGGGCAATAGAGCCCGTCGGGAGAATTCACCACCACGTCTGCATTACCGACCAGAAACCACCTCCTGCAGGTGCTCCGAGGCACCTGCGGACAGTGGAACAGTGCTGGCGTCAGCGCGACGTCATCGTGCAGCCGCGGGCGCACGTCACCGCCGCTTCACCCGTGCTGGGCGAATTTTCCGTTTCGTCATCAACGCACTCGCAGTTGTCCACTTCATAAGGAGACCGACATGGCAGCAGACATCCTCAAGACCCTTAAAGACGAACACGACCACCTGCGCGATCTGTTCAAGAAGATGGAAGACACCACCGAGCGCGCCGAGAAGGGCCGTACCGAATTGCTGGAAAAGATCGAGCAGGGATTGCTTCCGCATGCGGTCTGGGAAGAGGAGGTTTTCTATCCCGCGTTCAAGAAGCGCGCTGATCGTGACGGCTTGAAGTCGCACGCCGAGGCGATCGCCGAACACCGCGCGGTTGAGCTGCGCGTACTGCCTGATCTCAAGGCCGCATCACCCACGTCGACCGAGTTTGCCGGCCGCGCAAAAGTGCTGGGCGAGTTTGTCGATCACCACGCGAGCGAAGAAGAATCGACGATGTTCAAGATGGCCCGCAGCATGTTCAGCGTGGACGAGCGCGCGCAGATGGATGCCCAATACAAAGAGTGGAAAGCCTCACCCGCGGCTGCCAAGGCAGTCGAGAAAGCGTTGGCCGACGGTGCCGCAGCGAACCGCAGCAATCCGCCGCCCAACAGCTGATCGGCAACAGGCTTCCTGCCTGCGCTAGTCCTCTAGCAGCGCGTTGTAGCCGTCGATGCCGAGCTTCTCCAGCGTCGAAATGTTGCGCGAGACGATTTCATCGGGGTCGGGAAATGCGTCAACCGCCCGATCGATGCTGTCCTCGCGCAACAGGTGCAGCATCGGATACGGCGAGCGGTTGGTGCAGTTCGCGACATCATCGAAGTCGCTGCCCGCGAACTGGTAGTCGGGGTGGAAACTGGCGACCTGGATCTCGCCTTCCAGACCGAGCGCATCAATTGCGGCATCGACCTGGTCGAGGAAGTCGTTGTAATCGTAGAAGTCGCTCAGCACCTGCGGATGGATCAGCAACGTCGTGTCGACGACATCGGGATCCGCGTCATGCAGCCACAACAGCTCGGTGGCCAGCTCGGTCAGCAGCGCATCCTGAGTCGACGCGATGCTGAGCACGTAGCGGATCTGGTCCTTCACCTGCACCGCCTTCGCAAAGGGGCACAGGTTCAGACCGATCACCGCGCGCTGCAGCCAGCGCTGGGTGGCGGCGACCGGATCGTCAGTGGTCATCGACTCAGTCGCGGAAGTTGTCGAACTGCAGCGGGCGCTCGAACTCGCCGCCCTTGAGCAGCGCCATCGCAGCCTGCAGGTCGTCGCGCTTCTTGCCGTTGACGCGCAGCTTCTCGCCGTTGATCTGGCTGTCGACCTTTATCTTGGAATCCTTCAGCGCGTTCTGGATCTTCTTCGCCAGCTCACGCTCGATGCCCTGTTTGACGCTGATTTTCTGCCGCGCGCCGGCCAGGTTGGTCTCGATGTCGCCAAACTCCAGGCAGCGCGCGTCGATGCTGCGGGCGATCAGCCGGGCACGCAGGATGTCGGTCATCTGCTGCAGCTGGAAGTCGCTCGGCGCCGACATCGAGATCACCTCGTCATCGAGGGTGAAGCTGGCCTCCACACCCTTGAAGTCGAAGCGGGTGGTGAGTTCACGACTGGCCTGATCGACGGCGTTGGTCAGTTCGTGATTGTCGACTTCTGAGATGACGTCGAAGGAAGGCATTGCGGTACTCCGTGCAGGGGCGAGTGGACAGACAAACGTCTTTGCGACGGGAAGGGTAGCGCAGAGCCCCCGTCAGGGCCGCTCATCCCCGGCGTGCGGGCGGCGTTGACGGTGCTTTCCGCGCCGCGGACTACACTGAAAAACCTGCGTCACTATCCGGAAGACCCCATGCTCAAGACCCCTGCTTATGCCGCTCCCGACGGCCAATCGCCACTCGCGCCGTTCACCATCGAGCGCCGCGAGCCGCGTGCCGGCGAGGTGTTGATCGACATCCTGTACTGCGGCGTCTGCCACTCCGATCTGCATCAGGTGCGCGCGCAGTGGGGCGGCAACGGCATCTTCCCGATGGTGCCCGGGCACGAGATCGTCGGCCGCGTCGCGCAGCTCGGCGAGGGCGTGCAGCGGTTCAAAGTGGGCGACGCAGTCGGAGTCGGCTGTTTCGTGGACTCCTGCCGCCACTGCACCCAGTGCGAGGCGGGCGAAGGGCAGTACTGCGTGGAGGGCATGACGGGCACTTACAACGCACGTGAGCGCGCTGATGGCGCGGTGACTTATGGCGGTTACTCAACCCGGATCACGGTCAGCCAGGACTTTGTGCTCACTATCCCCGAGTCCGTGCCGCTGGACCGTGCCGCCCCGTTGCTGTGCGCTGGCATCACCACTTATTCGCCGCTGCGCCAGTACGGCGTAAACGCAGGTGACGAGATTGCGGTCGTCGGCCTCGGCGGTCTGGGCCACATGGCGGTCAAGCTGGCGGTGGCGATGGGCGCGCAGGTAACGGTGCTCAGCACCTCCGAATCCAAACGTGAGGCCGCGCTGGAGCTGGGTGCCCATGCATTCGCCGCAACCCGCGATCCGGACACGTTCAAGCAACTCTCACGGCGGTTCGATTTGATCATCGACACGGTCTCGGCCGCGCACGACTACAACGCCTATCTCAGCCTGCTGAAGTTTGACGGTCAGATGGTTCTGCTGGGGATTCCCGACCAGCCGGTGCCGGTGGCGGCCGGCGCGCTCATCATGCAGCGCCGAAAGCTCTCCGGCTCGTTGATCGGCGGCATCCGCGAGACCCAGGAAATGCTCGATTTTTGCGCCGAGCACGGTATCGCCGCGGACATCGAGCTGATCAACATGGACCAGATCGAGGAGGCGTACGAGCGAATGCTCAAGGCGGATGTGCGCTATCGGTTCGTGATTGATATCGCCAGTCTCCGCGGCGACACAGACGCGAAATGAGCCCGTTGCCGGCATGACCGCGCAGCCGCCACGGATCCCCGCTCCGCTGATGATGTTGCTGGCGGTGGCGACGTTCTCGTTCATGGACGCGGGTTTGAAACAATTGGCCGGCAGCTACCCCGCGATGCAGGTCGCGGCGTTGCGCGGTGCATCCTCGTTGCCATTCATCCTGGTCTGGGTGATGGCGACCACTGGCCTGCGTCCGCTGCTCCGGGTGCGCTGGCCATTGCACTTTCTGCGTGGCGCGATCGGGATCACGATGATGGCGTCCTTCGCCTATGCACTGCGTCGGATGCCGCTGACCACGGCGTACTCGATCTTCTTCGTCGCCCCGTTGCTGATCACCGCGCTCTCGGTGCCCGTGCTGGGTGAGAAAGTAGGCCCGCGACGTTGGACCGCGATCGCGATTGGTCTGGTCGGAATGCTGGTGCTGCTGCGGCCGACCGGCGAGGGAATGCTCAGCTGGGCGGCCTTGGCGGTACTACTGGCGGCGGCAGGCTATGCCGTCAGCGCCATTACCGTGCGGATACTGGCGCGCACCGATTCCAACGCAGCGATGATCGTCTGGCTGCTGGTGATGCTGGCGGCCGGGGCGGGCGCACTGGCGTGGCCCGATTGGGTGCCGCTGCGGCGCGAAGATGCTTGGGTGATCGTGGGCACGGGATTGGCCGGCGCGATCGGCCAGTACGCGATTACCGCGGCGTTCCGTTCCGGCTCGGCATCGCTGCTGGCGCCGCTGGAATACACCGCATTGGTGTGGGGTGTGTTGCTCGACGTCACCATCTGGGGGGTGTTGCCCGACGGCGTCACGTGGCTGGGTGCGGGCATCATCATTGCCAGCGGCCTGTATATGTTGCGCCGCGAGCGGGTCCGCGCTGATGAAGCGGTGCTGGAGCTCGGCGGCGATCCGGCAGCCGCGGAAAATGACGACGGGCCCGAAGGCCCGCCGCGAATCATGCACTGAGGCAGGAACCGGTCAGAAGCGCAGACCCAGACCCAGGCCGACCACCACCGGGCTCAATTCGGCGTTGCCCACCTTTGCGCCGTTTACCTTTACGTCCGAATCGCCATGCAGGTAGCGCACGTCTGCACGCGCAAACCAGCTCGGGCTGAGGGCGACATCCACGCCAGCGGTAGCCATCGCACCCTTGGCGGATTCCACGCCAATGCGTTGCCCGGCCAACGCAGCGGTCGGCTCGGGTGTCTCGCGGTCGTAATTGGTCTCGTAGTAACCCACGCCGACAAACGGACGCAGCAGTTGGTCACTGGTGCCGAAGTGGTACTGGCCGCTCACGGCATACGGCTGACCCTCGACACTGGCTAGCTTGGCACCGTTGGCATCGCGCACGCGGTGATCGAACTTGCTCGTGGCGCCCCACGCCTCAACCGCGAAATTGTCATTGATGTAGTAGCTGGCGCTCAGCGTGCCGGCGGTGCCGGTGTCGAACTGGGTGCGGGCACCGGCGAGTGCGGGATTGCGGGTCGGCTCGCTCACGGCGTAGCCACCCACCACGGCAAAGCGCTTGTCACTAACGGTGGACGAATCGTAGGCCGAGTCCTGTGCGAAGGCGGCTGGGGCAAATGCCATCGTGCCCAAAAGGGCGATAGTCAGGTGACGAAAACGGATCATGTGGATCTCCAAGTTTCTTGTGACTTGTGGGGGAGCCAGCTGGAACTTCTCCGGCTGGCGAGGACACCCTAGCCACCAGGAAATGAACCGGGCTTGTGCTCGCCGCAGCACTGAAGGGAACTTTTTGGTGATCGCCGAGGACTTGCGACGCGCGTAGCAAGCGCGGCATGAATCGCGCATTGATGACGGCTGGTTAAAGCTGAAACCCTTTTGCAACAAGCGTTTGAGGCGGCTTGGCGATGGCGCGAGAGACGATGTGCCGACGCCGGCTTCAACAGGCTGCGCAACTGAATGAAGTGAAAAGCCGTCTGCCGACATCACTCGTTACCCCCGGCGAGGCGCATCTGGAGCGTCGTGACGGGTCGTACCGGAAAATCCCGCGAGCATATTGGCGCGCCCCGCCCCCAGCGGCCACAATAGGGTTTTGATGCAAGTCGGAGCCGCACATGGCTGAGTTGAAGGAAGCACGGGTCCCGGATATCGGCGGATACGACGGCGTGCCGGTGATCGAGGTGCTGGTAGCGGTTGGCGATACGGTGCAGGTGGACCAGGGACTGGTCACGCTCGAGTCCGACAAAGCGACGATGGAGGTTCCATCCCCGTTCGCTGGGGTGATCCGCGAGCTGCGAGTGGCGGTAGGCGATGAGATCGCTGAAGGCGGCATTGTGGCGATGATTGAGCCTGAAGCGGCCGACGACGCAGCTGACAAGCCGAAGCTTGACGAGGCCAAGTCCGAGCCGCCTCGCGCTGAGCCCGTTGCTGCATCCAAGGAAACCCGCGCCGCCGAGACTGCGACAGCGGTCGAACCGGCCGTCGTTGGCACTCCCGACAAGCTGGTCCAGCGTGAAAACGCGCCTGTGACCGGCGCCGGCCCGCACTCCCCGCCGGTGACATTCGATGCCGACGAGCTGCTGCCCGGCAAGGTCCCCTACGCCAGCCCAGCGGTGCGTCTGTTCGCACGCGAGCTGGGTGTGGATCTGATGCAGGTCGAAGGCAGCCAGCGCGCCGGCCGGATCAGCAAGGAAGACGTGCAGAGCTTCGTCAAGCAGGCATTGCAGTCCGGTGGACCGGCAACGGGAGCCTCCGCTGACGGCGGCTTGAGCCTGCTGCCGTGGCCGAAGGTCGACTTCGCCAAGTTCGGCGCGATCGAAAGCCGGCCGCTGAGTCGGATCCAGAAGATTGCCGGTGCCAACCTGTCGCGCAACTGGGCGATGATTCCGCACGTTACCCAGTTTGAAGATGCCGATATCACCGAGCTGGAGGCACTGCGCGTCCAACTGAACAAGGAAAACGAGCGCTCCATCGCCAAGGGCGGTGCGACCAAGCTGACGATGCTGGCCTTCCTGATGAAGGCTGCTGTCAGCGCGCTGAAGAAGTTCCCGGATTTCAACGCCTCGCTGGATGCCAGCGGCGAGAATCTGGTCCTCAAACAGTACTTCCATATCGGTTTTGCCGCCGACACCCCCAATGGACTGGTGGTACCGGTCGTGCGCGACTGCGACACCAAGGGCGTCATGGAAATCGCCCTGGAATCCGGTGAGCTCGCCGCCAAGGCACGCGAAGGCAAGCTGGGGCCGGCTCAGATGAGCGGTGGCTGCTTCACGATCAGCTCGCTGGGCGGCATCGGTGGCACCAGTTTCACCCCGATCGTCAATGCGCCGGAGGTGGCCATCCTTGGCGTCTCCCGCGCGGCGATGCAGCCGGTTTGGAACGGCGAGAAATTTGAGCCGCGCCTGATGCTGCCGCTGTCGCTGAGCTACGACCACCGCGTTATTGATGGTGCGGCGGCCGCACGGTTTGCTGCCTATCTTTCGCAGGTGATGGCTGACATGCGGCGGGTGCTGCTGTGATGCGGCATGCGTTGGCGTTGCTGGTAATGCTGGCAGTCGCGCCGGTGGCCCAGGCCAAGAGCGAGTGTCAGGTCGACCTTGGTCAAGGCTGGCCGCCGGCGACCGAGAACCATGGCAGTGCAGTGGAAAATCTGTTTACCGCCGGTGACGAGCCTGCGTTGAGCTTGGTGCGCCTGCCTCCCCGGGGTAAAGAGAGTGGGGTGATGTTGATCCGGCCGTCCAATGGCAAGGCATGGACCCTGCGCGCTGCGGCTGCGGCCGAGCGCGTAGACGCCATGGAATCGATTCCCGGCGGGATCTCCCGCTCGCTGAAGACCGACTCGGCGCCGAAGGTGCGCGAATCGGTCATGCCGCCCGCTCTGGCTGAGCGGCTCGTCGATGCTTGGGCGCGCGCGCTGCAGGTGGCCGTGCCGGCCGAGCGCGATGCTGCGTTCCAGGATGGCGAGCTGCTGGTGTTCACCGTCGATGGACAGCGTGTCAGCGGGTCGGAGCCGGGTTGTGGCCCGAGCCGCCTGCTGTCCCGTCAGGCGGAGATCCTGATTGACGCCGCTGGTTCAAAGGACAAAAACCTTCCCAAGCGTTGGCGTGCGCTGATCAAGTCGCTGAACGAGCTGGACGCGCAGATCGCCAAAGCCCGCTGAAGCGGCTGCGAGCGCGACACTCCGCATTACTCATCCACAACGCGTGCGCCCCCGGGCGTCCGTGGCCCAGGAGACACAGGTATGGCACAGATCGAGATCAAAGTTCCCGATATTGGCGGCTACGACGGCGTACCCGTAATTGAGGTGCTTGTCGCCGTGGGTGACAGCGTCAAAGTCGATCAGGGTCTGGTCACACTGGAGTCCGACAAGGCCACCATGGAGGTGCCGTCCAGTGCTGCCGGTGTCATTCGTGAGCTGAAGGTAAAGGTCGGCGACAGTGTGGCCGATGGCGCCGTGATCGCTGTGCTGGAGACGGTGGACGACGCGACGGCGGACGATAAAGCGCCGCCCAAGCCGCAAGCCGATGCGGTCGCCCCACCTGCGAAGGCAGCGGAACAAGAACTCGAGCCGGCGCCGGCTTCGCAAACCAACGCCGCTGCAGATTACGACAAGCCTGGCGCCGGTCCGCAGCCTGCCACTGCAAGCGGTCGCAAGGCTGACGTCGAGTGCGCACTGCTGGTACTGGGTGCAGGTCCCGGCGGCTATACGGCCGCGTTCCGCGCAGCGGATCTGGGCTTGGATACCGTTCTGGTGGAGCGCTATGCGGCACTGGGGGGCGTCTGTCTCAACGTCGGCTGCATACCGTCCAAGGCCTTGCTGCATGCCGCGGCCGTCATCGACGGTGCCAGCGACGCCGGCGTGATGGGGATCGAGTTTGCCAAGCCGAAGATCAGCCTGGAAAAACTGCGCGGCTACAAAGAAAACGTCGTCGGCCAGCTCACCAAGGGTCTGGCCGGCATGGCCCGCCAGCGCAAGGTGCGTACCGTTACGGGTGTTGGCCGTTTCATCTCCGCCAACGAGCTGGAGGTCAGTACGCCGGAGGGCAAGACCCAGCTCGTCTCGTTCCGCCAGTGCGTCATTGCCGCGGGTAGTCAGGCGGTCAAGCTGCCCGGCTTCCCGTGGGAGGATCCGCGGGTGATGGATTCCACCGATGCGCTGCAGTTGGCTGACGTACCCAAACAGCTGCTTGTGGTCGGCGGCGGCATCATTGGGCTGGAAATGGCCACCGTGTACAGCGCGCTTGGCAGCGAAGTCACCGTGGTCGAGTTTATGGACCAGTTGATGCCAGGTACCGACAAGGATCTGGTCAAGCCGTTGGCGGACCGACTGAAGAAGCAGGGGGTGACCATCCACCTGCAGGTCAAGGCGGCCGGCGTTGATGCACAGAAGAAAGGCTTGAAGGTCAGTTTTGAGCCGGCCAAGGAAGGCGGCACCGCGCCGGATGCGCAGGTGTTCGATCGCGTGTTGGTCGCCGTGGGGCGCGCGCCCAATGGCGGCAAGCTTGACGCCGAGAAGGCAGGCGTGAAGGTCACCGAGCGCGGCTTTATCCCGGTTGACCGTCAGATGCGTACGACGGCCTCACACATCTTTGCGGTCGGCGATCTGGTCGGTAATCCGATGCTGGCCCACAAGGCCACGCACGAGGCCAAGCTTGCGGCCGAAGTCGCCGCTGGCGAGAAGAAGGAGTGGGTGGCACGGGTCATCCCGTCGGTGGCGTACACCGACCCGGAAATCGCGTGGGTTGGCGTCACCGAGAACGAGGCAAAGGCCCGTGGCATGAAAGTCGGGGTTGGCAAGTTCCCGTGGGCCGCCTCGGGTCGCGCCATCGGCATCGGCCGCACCGAGGGCTTCACCAAGCTGTTGTTCGACGAGGCCTCCAATCAGGTGATCGGCGGCGGAATCGTCGGCGTGCATGCGGGCGACCTGATCAGCGAGGTCGCGCTGGCGATCGAGATGGGCTGCGAGGTCAGTGATATCGCCCACACCATCCATCCGCACCCGACGCTGTCGGAATCGGTCGCGATGGCTGCCGAGATGTTCGACGGCACCATCACCGACCTGTACGCACCGAAGAAGAAGGCCTGATCGTCGCTGCGGGCAAGAAGAAGCCCCGGCGGATCAGGCCGGGGCTTCGAACCCGCCGCTGCCGGTTGCCTTGACGAGGAGAGAGGGGCGGCGGGGTGTGCATGGATATTGACCCACTGCTGCCGGAAAGGTTCCGCCCTTTGACCGAAATCATCGGCCTTTTCGGCAACCGTTCAGCAGTGTGAGCGGCTAAAGGCAGCGGCGGTTGCCGCCAGCGCCTGCGCCGCCTATAATTCGGCGGCTTCATTGGGCGTTTGTACGCCCGCCCTCCAAAACCGACGAGCCGAGCGTGCACGATCCCATGTCCGCAGGGCGCCGGTTGGCGCTGCGCGCGACCGCTTTTCAAGCGGGCGCGACGGTGTTGACCTCGCTGGCCTTCCTTGTCCAAGGTGCAGAATTCGCACTGGCGGCCTTGGTTGGCGGCTTCTCAGTCGTAGCCGGTGGTGGATTGGCGGCGTTGGTTTCGCTCGGTGGTGGTGTGAGTCCGGCAGGTGCGGTCATTGGCCGGATGTTGGCGGGTGTGATTGTGAAATGGTTGGTCGTGTTTGCAGTCCTCGCGCTGGGTCTGGCGGGGTTCAAGTTGCCGCCGCTGCCGATGCTGGTAGCGGTCGTGGCAACGATGCTGGCCTTCGTGCTGGCCCAAATCCTGAAAAGAGAAGGTGTCCTTCGTGAGTGAACAGACCGGCTCTGGCGGCCTGAACGAATACATCCAGCACCACCTGCAGCAATATGCAGTCGATATGGGTGGCAGTTCCTTCCACATCGATACGTGGGCGGTGTCACTGGTGTGTGGCCTGGTGTTCATCGGATGGTTCGGCTTCTACGCTCGCAAGGCTACCTCCGGCGTTCCGTCGAAAGGCCAGGCCTTTGTCGAGATGGCGATGGAGTTTGTCGATAACCAAGTGAAGGACAACTTCCACGGTGATCGCAGCTCGATCACGCCACTGGCGATCACGATCTTCATGTGGGTCGTGTTGATGAACGGCATGGATCTGCTGCCTCTGGATACGCCTGGAGTGGCTATTCAAGCCTTCGCAGGCGCCGAGGCTGCTCAGCACACCTACTTCCGCTGGGTGCCGACTGCTGATCTCAACACCACTGCAGCCATGTCCGTCGTCGTGTTCTTCCTGATCCTTTATCACTCGATCAAGGCGAAGGGCGGATTCGGCTTCGGTAAAGAGCTGCTGACCTCCCCGTTTGCGGCTGAGAACAAGGTGACCAAGGCAATCCTGATGCCGGCAAACCTCGGTCTCAATGTCATCGAGTACTGCGTCAAGCCGGTTTCACTGGCGATGCGACTGTTCGGCAACATGTACGGTGGCGAGCTGGTATTCATGCTGATCGCCGGACTGCTCGGCGGCGGCTTGCTGATGTTTGTCCCCGGTGTGCTGTTCAACTTCGCCTGGGCCGTGTTCCACATCCTGATCGTGCTGCTGCAGGCCTTCATCTTCATGATTCTCTCGGTCGTCTACATCGCCGGCGCCTACGAGAGTCATTGATCGCGTCATCGCTTCATGTTCCAACGCTTTTCAACGCTTCAACCTTCCGTCAATCCAAACCAAACGTTTCAGTAGGAGAAAACCATGGAATTTATCGCCAGTGTGCAGGGCCTGACCGCGATCGCGATCGGCATGATGGTCGGTCTGGGCTCGATCGGTGCGTGCCTCGGCATCGCGATCATGGGCGCCAAGTTCCTCGAGTCGGCCGCGCGCCAGCCCGAGTTGGTCCCGATGCTGCAGGGCCGCATGTTCCTGCTGGCCGGCCTTATCGATGCTGCGTTCATCATCGCGCTGGCTGTCGGCCTGCTGTTCGCCTTCGGCAACCCGCTGCTGGGTGCACTGAACGTCGGTTGATCTACGTGCTTGAACTTGGGCGTCCGGATTTCCGGACGCCTTTCCCGGGCATACGTGCCCGCAGCGCCCACACGGAGCTGTCATGAATATCAACATGACCTTCTTTGGTCAGATGATTTCGTTCGCGTTACTCATCTGGTTCACCATGAAGTTCATCTGGCCGCCCATGAATCGGGCGATTGAAGAACGCCAGAAGAAGATTGCCGACGGACTTGCGGCTGCCGAGCGCAGTCAGCATGACTTGGCTCAGGCGCAGGAAAGCGTCGATGCCGCCATGCGCGAAGCCCGGACCAAGGCCAACGAAGTGATCGACCAGGCGCATCAGCGCGCCAACCAGATCATCGAGCAGGCCAAGACGGATGCGATGGTGGAAGCTACACGCCAGAAGGCGATGGCTGACGCCGAGATCGTGGCCGCCCAGAATCGTGCCCGTGAGGATCTGCGCAAGCAGGTGTCGTCGCTGGCCGTCAGCGGTGCCGAGAAGCTGTTGCGCCGTGAAATCGATGCCAACGCCCACAAGGCGCTGCTCGATGAACTCGCCGCCCAGCTTTGATCCAGCCAACGACCGGATGCCCTGAGCAATGAGCCAGTACCTGACCCTCGCCCGACCTTATGCCCGCGCAGCGTTTGCTGCGGCGAGCGGGGCCGGCCAAGCGGCCGCCTGGTCGCAGGCGCTCGCGCTTGTCACCCGTATCGCAGCCGATCCCACGGTGGAAGCGCTGCTGAACCACCCGCAGCTTTCCGCCGCAGATGCGGCATCGCTGCTGGCGGTTGACGGTGCCGGCGATGAGTTCGGTCGCTTCATCGAGCTGCTGGCGAGCAATCGCCGGCTGCCGTTGCTGGCGGAAATCACCGGCCTGTTCGAGCAACTGCGCGCGGAAGCCGAGCACATCGTCAAGGCCCGCGTCACGGCTGCCAACGAGCTGCCTGCGTCCGAGCTGGAATCGATCCGTTTGGCGTTGAAGCGCCGTTTCGGTCGCGAGGTTGAGCTGGAGACCGCCATCGACGAGTCGCTGATCGGTGGCGCAGTGATCTCTGCCGGTGATGTGGTCATCGATGGCTCGCTGAAAGGCAAGCTCTCGCGCCTGCAGTCGGCCTTGGCCAGCTGATCGCACCCCAACGCATTTCCGAATCATCTACTTCCGGCGCACGCGCCGGGTACTAGGGAAACACCCATGCAAACCACGCTCAACCCGTCCGAAATCAGTGAACTGATCAAGACCCGCATCGAGAAGGTCAAGCTGTCCGCGGAGTCGCGCAACGAAGGCACGGTGACCTCCGTTGCCGACGGCATCGTGCGCATCCACGGCCTGGCCGACGTGATGCAGGGCGAAATGATCGAGCTGCCGAACAACATCTTCGCGCTGGCCCTGAACCTGGAGCGCGACTCGGTCGGTGCCGTGGTGCTGGGTGGTTACGAGAACCTGCGCGAAGGCGACGTGGCCAAGACCACCGGCCGTATCCTGGAAGTGCCGATTGGCCCTGAGATGCTGGGCCGCGTGGTGAACGCATTGGGCGAGCCGATCGACGGCAAGGGCCCGATCGACGCCAAGCTGAGCGCACCGGTAGAGCGCGTTGCTCCCGGCGTGATCTGGCGCAAGTCGGTCGACCAGCCCGTGCAGACCGGCTACAAGTCGGTTGACGCAATGATTCCCATCGGCCGTGGCCAGCGCGAGCTGATCATCGGTGACCGCCAGACCGGTAAGACCGCGATGGCGATCGATGCGGTGATCAACCAGAAGACCACCGGCATCAAGTGCGTGTACGTGGCGATCGGCCAGAAGGCCTCGACCGTTGCCAACATCGTGCGCAAGCTGGAAGAGAACGGCGCCATGGCGCACACCGTGGTGGTGGCTGCGACGGCGTCCGAATCGGCGGCGATGCAGTACATCGCTCCGTACGCGGGCTGCACCATGGGCGAGTACTTCATGGACCGCGGCGAAGATGCGCTGATCGTGTATGACGATCTGTCCAAGCAGGCTGTGGCGTACCGCCAGATCTCGCTGCTGCTGAAGCGGCCGCCGGGCCGTGAAGCCTACCCGGGTGACGTGTTCTATCTGCATTCCCGTCTGCTGGAGCGCGCCGCGCGCGTGTCCGAGGACTACGTCGAGAAGTTCACCAACGGTGAAGTGAAAGGCAAGACCGGCTCGCTGACCGCGCTGCCGATCATCGAGACCCAGGCGGGCGACGTCTCCGCGTTCGTGCCGACCAACGTGATCTCGATCACCGACGGTCAGATCTTCCTGGAAACCGACCTGTTCAACGCCGGTATCCGTCCGGCCGTGAACGCCGGTATCTCGGTGTCGCGCGTAGGTGGTGCTGCTCAGACCAAGATCATCAAGAAGCTCTCTGGCGGTATCCGTATCTCGCTGGCGCAGTACCGTGAGCTGGCGGCGTTCGCGCAGTTCGCCTCGGATCTTGACGAAGCGACCCGCAAGCAGCTTGAGCGCGGCCAGCGCGTCACCGAGCTGATGAAGCAGAAGCAGTACCTGCCGATGTCGATCGCCGATCAGGCGCTGTCGATCTACGCGGTCAACGAAGGCTATCTGGATGACGTCAACGTCAACAAGATTCTGGCTTTCGAAGAGGGCCTGCATTCGCACTTCGCCAACACGGCAGGCGAGTTGATCAGCAAGATCAACGCAAGCGGCGCGTGGAACGACGAGATCGAAGCGGCGTTCAAGAAGGGCATTGCAGAGTTCAAGCAGACCGGCACCTGGTAAGGCGGAAAAGACGATGGCAGGCGGACGTGAAATTAAAACCAAGATCAAGAGTGTGCAGAACACCCGAAAGGTGACGCGCGCGCTCGAAATGGTCTCGGCTTCCAAAATCCGCAAGGCGCAGGAGCGGATGAAGGTCTCGCGCCCGTATGCGCGGGTGATGAAGCAGGTGATCGGACATCTGGCCCAGGCCAACTCCGATTACCGGCATCCGTACATGATCGAGCGCGCTGATCCCAAGCGTGTGGCCTACGTCATCGTGTCTTCCGATCGTGGTCTGGCTGGCGGCCTCAACAACAATCTGTTCCGCAAGTTGCTTGGCGAGATCCGCAAGTGGCAGGAGCAGGGCGTCGAGGTCGACGTGGTCACGATCGGGCAGAAGGCCTCCGTGTTCTTCCGCCGGATCAAGGTCAACATGCTGGCCACGGTTACCCATCTGGGCGACCAGCCGAAGGTCGAGCAGTTGATCGGCGTGATCAAGGTGGTGCTGGACGGTTACAGCGCCGGAAATATCGATCGCGTGTTCATCTGCTACAACGACTTCGTCAACACGATGGTCCAGCGTGCAGCGTTCGATCAGCTGCTGCCGCTGCCGGCGACGGACGAAGTGGTTTCGCGCCATGACTGGGACTACATCTACGAGCCGGACGCGCAGACCGTTCTGGACCACGTGATGACCCGCTACATCGAGTCGCTGGTCTATCAGGCGGTACTTGAGAACGTGGCGTCCGAGCATGCGGCACGCATGGTCGCGATGAAGTCCGCGTCGGATAACGCGAACAAGCTGATTGATGATCTGCAGCTGGTCTACAACAAGGCCCGCCAAGCAGCGATCACCCAGGAAATTTCCGAGATCGTCAGCGGCGCTTCGGCGGTCTGACCGCCGCACTACCCGCGGTTTCTGTCCAGAACTCCTGTCCAGAACTCCCCATCCAAAAATCCCGCGGCCGCGATCTGCGATCCGCAAGCAGCTTTAGAGATACGAGGAAACATCATGAGCCAGGGCAAGATCGTTCAGATCATCGGTGCCGTCGTCGACGTCGAGTTTCCGCGCGATTCGGTTCCGCGCATTTACGACGCGTTGAAGGTGGATAACACCGAAATTACGCTTGAAGTGCAGCAGCAGCTGGGTGACGGCGTGGTGCGTACGATCGCGCTGGGCTCCACCGACGGCCTGAAGCGCAACCTGATGGCGTCCAACACCGGCAAGAACATCTCCGTGCCGGTCGGCCTGGGCACGCTGGGCCGCATCATGGACGTTCTGGGTCGGCCGATCGATGAGGCTGGTCCGATCGAGGCTACCGAGCAGTGGGAGATCCATCGCGAGGCGCCCACCTATGAAGAGCAGGCTGCGGCCAACGATCTGCTGGAAACCGGCATCAAGGTCATCGACCTGATGTGCCCGTTTGCCAAGGGCGGCAAGGTCGGCCTGTTCGGCGGCGCCGGCGTCGGCAAGACCGTCAACATGATGGAACTGATCAACAACATCGCCAAGGCGCACGAAGGTCTGTCGGTGTTCGCAGGCGTGGGTGAGCGTACCCGTGAGGGCAACGACTTCTACCACGAGATGAAGGACTCCAACGTTCTCGACAAAGTGGCGATGGTCTACGGTCAGATGCACGAGCCGCCGGGCAACCGTCTGCGTGTTGCGCTGACCGGCCTCACCATGGCCGAGTACTTCCGCGACGAGAAGGACGAGCACGGCAAGGGCCGTGACGTGCTGTTCTTCGTCGACAACATCTACCGCTACACCCTGGCCGGTACCGAAGTGTCCGCACTGCTCGGCCGTATGCCGTCGGCAGTGGGCTATCAGCCGACCCTGGCCGAGGAGATGGGCGTCCTGCAGGAGCGCATCACCTCGACCAAGACCGGCTCGATCACCTCGATCCAGGCCGTGTACGTGCCTGCGGATGACTTGACCGATCCGTCGCCCGCGACCACCTTCGCCCACTTGGACGCCACGGTCGTGCTGTCGCGTAACATCGCCTCACTGGGCATCTACCCGGCAGTCGATCCGCTGGATTCGACCTCGCGTCAGCTGGATCCGAACGTGATCGGCCACGAGCACTACGACACTGCGCGCAAGGTTCAGTCCACGCTGCAGAAGTACAAAGAGCTCAAGGACATCATCGCGATCCTGGGTATGGACGAGCTGTCCGAAGAGGACAAGCAGGCCGTGTCGCGCGCCCGTAAGATCGAGCGTTTCTTCAGCCAGCCCTTCCACGTCGCCGAAGTCTTTACCGGTTCGCCGGGCAAGTACGTGCCGCTGAAGGACACCATCCGCGGCTTCAAGGGCATTGTTGAGGGCGAGTACGATCACCTGCCGGAGCAGGCGTTCTACATGGTCGGCAACATCGAAGAAGCGGTCGAGAAGGGCAAGAAGATCACTGGCGAAGCCGCCTGATAACGCGAGGTTTCCCATGACATCCACATTCCGTTGCGACATCGTCAGCGCAGAAGAGGAAATCTTCCGCGGCGACGCCACCATGCTGGTTGCGACCGGTGAGATGGGCGAGCTCGGCATTGCGCCGAAGCACGCTCCGCTCATCACCCGCCTCAAGCCGGGCAAGATTGTGGTGACGCTGCCGAATGGCGAGCAGCTGGATTTCGCCGTCACCGGCGGAATCCTCGAGGTCCAGCCACAGGTCGTGACGATCCTGGCTGACACCGCGATCCGCGCCCAGGACATCGACGAGGCGGCCGTGCGTGTTGCCAAGGAAGAGGCCGAGCGCATTCTGGCCCGTCGCGGCGAGCCGATGGAGGTTGCCGAGGCGCAGGCCCGTCTGGCCGAGGTGACCGTGCAGCTGCAGGCGCTGGAGCGTCTGCGCAAGAACATGAAGCACTGACGCATCAGCGCCAAGTGATCCGCACTAAGTAATTCCGAGACCGCCGGCCCTGTGCCGGCGTTCTCGTATTCGCTGTCTCAGCGTCGGTAGATCCAGTGCCGCGAGAGCAGGAAGCCGAGTGCGCCCAGCAGGATCTCCACGCCCGGTTTTGCCAGCCACGCCCACTTCAATCCGGCGTATTGATTGATGGCCCCCATCGACCACGTGCTGATGGCGGTGGTCAGGAGCCACATCAGCCCGAAGCGCAGCAGTTGGCGCTGGCCGACAGCGGTGTTCTCGTCGGCGAAGGTGATGCGGCCGTTCAACCAGAAGCCGACCAGAGCGCCACTGACGCGTCCGGCGATGTTGGCCAACTCAACCGACAGGCCATGGTGGCTCAGGGCAACCATCACTGCCCAGTCCAGAGCGCACTGAACAACGCCGATCCCAATGTAGTGTCCGCCTTGGCGTGAGAGGCTCATCGCCATAAGTCGTGACCGAGGACAGCCGTGTAGAGCAGCCACATCGGAGCGCACGCGCGCCCTTCCCGCGTGCATTTTGCGGTCGGCGCGTGTCGCGTGAGCAGTGTCGTGACGGTCACCGCGGCATCCTAGCAGGCCAAAGCGGGTGCGCTGGCGGCTAGAATTGCCCTTCTACGCGCGGCTGCGTCCACCCCTCCTTATCCAGCGTCGTTTCGGAGTTCCCATGCCAGCACCCCTTCACGTCGTCATCCTCGCCGCCGGAGAAGGCAAACGCATGAAGTCCGCGTTGCCTAAGGTGCTGCAGAAGATTGCCGGTCGATCGATGTTGCGACACGTTATCGACACCGCGCGTTCGCTGCAGCCGGCGGGCATCCATGTGGTGTACGGGCACGGTGGTGAGCAGGTCCGTGCGGCATTCGATGGTCAGAGCGACCTGCATTGGACCGAACAGACCGAGCGCCTCGGTACCGGTCATGCCCTGCAGCAGGCGATGCCTGATGTTCCTCAAGATGCGCGCTTGCTGGTCCTGTATGGCGACGTGCCGCTGATCACCGCAGAGACGTTGCAGCGGCTATTGGCATCCCCCGGAAGAGTGGGAGTGCTGGTCGCCGATCTTGAGGACCCGAGTGGTTACGGTCGTGTACTGCGCGACGCGCAGGGCAATGTCGCGAGGATCATCGAACAGAAAGATGCGAGTGAACAGGAACGCGCAATCCGGACCGTGAACACCGGGATCCTGGTTGCCGATGGCGAGCCACTCCGGCGCTGGCTGACGCGGCTGGAGAACAACAATGCGCAGGGCGAGTACTACCTCACCGACATCTTTGCCTCGGCCGCTGCGGAGTTTGCGCCGGCGAGGATGGTCCACGTAGAGGATCCGTTGGAGGTCGAGGGCGCGAACGACCCGTGGCAACTCTCCCAGCTGGAGCGCGCGTTCCAGCTGCGCGCGGCCAAGGCACTGTGCGTGGCGGGTGCGCGTCTGGCTGATCCGGCCCGGCTCGATATTCGCGGCCTGGTCACGGTCGGCACCGATGTTGAGATCGACGCCAACGTTGTTCTGGAAGGGCGCGTGGTGCTGGGAGACGGCGTCCGGATTGGCCCGTTCTGCCGCCTTCGCGACGTCAATCTGGGGGCGGGTACCGTGGTCCGGGCGCATTGCGACCTCGACGGCGCAGTGGTCGAAGGTGCCGCCACGATCGGGCCCTTCGCGCGCCTGCGGCCCGGCACCGTGCTGGCCGATGGCGCCCATATCGGCAACTTCGTTGAGACCAAGAACACCCGCCTCGGTGTGTCCAGCAAGGCCAATCATCTGAGTTACCTGGGTGACGCGGATGTCGGAAGTGGCGTCAACATCGGCGCTGGCACGATCACGTGCAACTACGATGGCGTCAACAAGTCACGCACCACCATTGAGGACGGCGCGTTCATCGGGTCCAACACTTCGCTCGTGGCTCCGGTCATCGTCGGCAAGGATGCGACCATCGCGGCCGGATCGGTCATCACCAGAATGGCGCCCGAGGGCAAGCTCAGCGTGGCGCGCTCCCGTCAGTCCGTGGTTGAGGGCTGGCAACGTCCGGTCAAGAAACCCAAGGTCTGAGTGGCTTCAGCAGCGGCGCCGGCGATCGGCGTTCATCGCGGCAGCACCATGCTGACGCACAGGCCGCCCGACTCGCGGTTAAGCAGGGCGATGCGGCCGCCGTGAGCCTCGGCGATCTCGCGCGCCAGCGCCAGACCCAGTCCGGTGCCGTTGCGTTTGGTGGAGTAGAACGGCAGCACCGCATTGGCCAGCACGGCTTCGTTCATGCCGCTGCCGCGATCAAGGACGTCGATCCGCCAATCACCGGGTAGCTGCCGTACCGACAGTTGGACGTCTTCCGGCGGCGAGCCGGACTCGTGGGCGTTCTTGAGCAGATTGATCAGGCACTGCTCCACTTGTGCGGTGTCGAATCGGCCAATGGTGTCGTCCGGAATCTCATCGGATACGAAATCCACCTGGGTCTGCAGTCGCGCAACAAATGACGACCATTGCACCGCTTCCAAGCGCGGAGAAGGCAGCTTGGCAAAGCGCGCATAGTCGCGAATAAAGCCTTCCAGATGCCGCGCGCGGTCCTCGATGGTCGCCAGCGCGGTCGGCAGGCGTTCGAGCTGACCACGACGGAGTAGCTCGGCACTGGAGTGCGCCAGCGAGGCGATCGGCGCCAGCGAGTTGTTGAGCTCGTGGCTGATGACCCGGATCACCTTCTTCCAGGTTTGAACCTCCTGACGGCGCAGCTCGGCAGTCAACACACGCAGCATGACCAGTTCGTGCTGGCGGCCGTTGAGGCGGAACCGGCGCCGGGACAGGTGGTAGATGTCCTCGCTGCCGTGATCGATGTCGTTCGCGTCGCCGACGGTGAACATGCCATCTCCGCCCCGATCGAACGCCTCGCGCATCGCCTCGGGTGAGTTCGCGACCAGATCGGCGAAGGCTTTGCCCTCCAGACGACGCCCTTCGCCCAGCGTCTTGCGGGCCGCCAGGTTGGCGTGAACGATGCGATCCGACGGGTCGATCAGCACCATCGCGACCGGTGTGTTCTGGACGATGGTGTCCAGCAGCAGCTCGCGTTGGACCAAGGCGCTGCGTTGCTCGCGCAACGTGTCGCCCAACAGGTTGTGGCTGTCAACCAGCCGCGCGAGTTCGCCTTTGCCCTGCGAGTGGATGCTGAAACTGTAGTCACCGTCCCGGTAGCTGGCGACCGTTCCGCTGAGTGCGCGGAACAAGGAGAGCATCGGCGCGAACGCTCGGTGTACGTGATACAGGAGCACTGGCGATAGCACCGCACATGCGAGCAGGACAGCCATCCATCGATGGGGCACGATGGATTCCAACCACAACCCAAGTGCGGCCGCGGCCAGCATGTAGCACAGCGCAATGACGCTGTAGATCAGGCTCAATGGCAGTCGGCGCCAGTCCAGCATATTCAGTTCCGGGCGATTCCGAGACGTTCGAGGCGGCGATACAAGGCCTGACGTGACATTCCCAGCTCGTTGGCGGCCTGGGTCATCACCCCGCCGTGGCGCTCCAGCGCGGATTCGATGGCATCGCGATCCGGCTCCTCAGCGTTGCATGCGGACGTGGTGTGGATTCTCGATAGCAGCGGTAGCCCCAGGTCTGCCAGCGTGATAGCGTCGTTGGATGCGAGCAATGCACCGCGCTGCAGGGTATTGCGCAATTCACGCACATTGCCCGGCCACGTATGCGCGATCAGCGCCCGCTGCGCGTCCGCCGACAGCGATTTTCCGGCCGGCAGGAAGTGGCGCGCGAGCGGCAGGATGTCGTCGATCCGGTCGGCGAGCGGCGGAACCTTCACTTCGATGGCGTTGAGGCGGTAGTACAGATCCTCACGGAAGCGGCCGTCCTGAATCATCAATGGCAGGTCGGCGTTGGTTGCGCTGACGACGCGAACCTTGACCCGGCGTTCGCGGTTGCTGCCCAGACGCTCGAAGCGGCCGGTTTCCAGTATCCGCAGCAGTTTTACTTGACCGGCCGGCGGCAGGGTGGCGATCTCGTCCAAGAAAAGTGTGCCGCCGTTCGCGGCTTCGAACTTGCCCTCACGGGCCCGGTTGGCACCCGTATACGCGCCAGCGTCAGCGCCGAACAATTCCGCCTCGATCAGCTCACTCGGGATAGCGCCGCAATTGAGTGCGACAAATGGGCCGTCGGCGACTGTGGAGTTGGCGTGCACGATCTCGGCATACTTCTCCTTTCCCGCGCCGTTGGGGCCGGTGATCAGCACCGACAGGTCGGAACGCGCGACCTGACAGGCCAGTGAGATGGCCCGCTCACTGGCAGCGTCGGCATACACCAAACCGCGCAGATCGAACTCGGCCAGCGCATCGCGACGGCGACGCTCGCTGCGCTGGTGCCGGGCCAACTCGCGGCGAGTCTCCGATAGTTCCATCAGGTTGTTCACTGCGGCGAGCAGCTTGCGGTCATCCCATGGTTTGCCGAGGTAGTCCGCCGCCCCAGCGCGCACCAACTCGACTGCCGACTCGAGTCGCGTCCACGCCGTCAGCAGGATGACCGGGAGATCGGGGTGCCGGCTGCGGATATCGTGAAACAGTGCGACCCCTTCATCGCCGGACGTGGTGTCGGCATGGAAGTTCATGTCCTGCATGACCAGGTCGACAGTGTTCGCCTCCAGCATGGCCAGACCGGACTGCGGCGAGTCGGCGATCAGTGTGGTGATGTCGTGCAGCGAGAACAGGGTGTCCAGCGCTGTGGCGACGGCAGGGTTGTCATCAATGACGAGGATCGTTGGCATCGCTGGAACTCTACACACTGCGCGTCGCGACGGCCGGCGGTACCGCTGCAGCCCGACGAGCGGGACCGAATACGGCGATCTGCCCAAGCAGCCACAGCGTGACCGCGCCGAGCGGCAGGTACATTGCTGGCAGGCGGGGCAGCTCGTAGTGGTCCATCAACATCAGGTTGACGCCGTAGGCCATCGCCATGCCCAGCGCGATGCCGACGGTGGCCAGAAGGAAGTTCTCGGTCTGGAAGTAGCGCAGGATCTGTCCGCGTGTGGCGCCCAGTGCGCGGCGGATACCGATCTGCTTGGTGCGCTGCTGCACCCAGAAGCTGGCCAGACCGACGATGCCCAATGCGGTCACCAGCAACAGCAGGCCGCTGACGATCAATAGCAGGCCAATCATGTCGCGGTCATTGGCGAAGTAAGTGGCGCGGCCTTCCTGGTAGGTGCGCTGGCGGTAGATGAGGCGGTTGGGATCGTTTTTCTCCATCGCGGCGACCGCCTGTGTGAGTACGTCGTCGCGGCGCCCCGGATCGCTGACCCGGATCAGATAGCTGCCGCCGTTGGCGAAGTTCAGGCGGACCGGGAAGATCACCGAGAAGCTGCGGTTGCTGCCCATCATGTTCGGGCGCAGCAGGGTGTCGACGACGCCGACGATGGTCAGCGGAATGTTCGCCATGTAGACGGTCTTGCCGACCGCGTCGCCGTCGGGAAACAGTTTGTCGGCGGCCGGCTGGCTGAGGATGACCGCCGGCTTCAGGCTATTGAGGCCGTCCATAGTATCCAGCACATCCCCGCTCGCGTACTCGTCGGGATTGAAGTCGCGACCGGTGATCAGCTGGAGCCCCATGGTGTCCACGGCGCCCTCGCTGATCATGTACATGGCCGCGCTGAGGGTCGGTATCTCCTGGTCGGGACTGTGGGCAAGCGAGGTGTTCGACGAGCCATTCTGGAATGGCAGCTGGTTGGTGATGGCGACACGTTCCACGCCGGGCACGGCACGCAGCGAGGCCAGATCCTCGGCCGCGCGCGCATCCGCGTCGACCTGCTCGCCGATGCCGCCCAGTGATAGTTCGATCAGTTGCTGATCGTCCATGCCGCTGGACAGGTTGAGGGTTTTCAGGCGCTCGGATACCAGAAACAATGCGTTGCACAGGATCGCGCAACTGAGCGCAATCTCGACCACGATCAGCGCTGCAGCGGTCTTGTGCCGCGACAGGGTGGATAGGATGGGGCGGATTTCCATGGATGAGCTCCGGGTGTCCGGTAGAGCGGGTCGTATCCCGCGGTAGAAGGCAGTGGGGCGCAGGCGCGGGTTGGGCCCCCGCGTTATTGGCTCTTGAGTTGCAGCGCCGGTGTCACCTGCATCGCTCGCCATGCCGGCAGGATCCCGGCCAGCAGGCTGGCGGCGATCGCCAGGGCGAAGGTGAGTAGCAACATCGATCCGTCCAGATGTGCGAGCGACGCGTACTCGGTCGGCCGCTGGCGTACGGCCCACAGACCGGCCAGCGCGAACAGCAGACCGAGCAGTCCACCGGCCAGCCCGATGGTGCCGGCCTCGACCAGACACTGTTTGAAGATCTCAATGCGGCTGCCGCCGAGGGCACGACGAACGCCGATCTCGCCACTGCGGCGCAGGAACTTGGCCAGCAGCAAGCCGACGGTATTGACCAGACATACCAGCAGGAAACCAAAGGCCAGCCACATCTGCAGACGTACGTCGCCGGGCACCACGTTGAAGTGATCCATCAACTCCATCACGTTGCGCAGGCGGGTGTTGGCTGGGCGTTCGAAGCGGCCGGCGGCGCGTTGCTGGTCGGAATAGTTATCCAGATAAGCCTTGTGAGCGGCCGCGGAAGCGGGCGAATCAAGTTCCACCCAGTACTGGATCCACACGCAGGGCACATTCAACGCGAGGTAGTCGGAGACAATCTCGCGGCCGAAGCAGTTCATGGTGCCGTCGCGGCCCAGCTTCAGCTCGAGCGCGGTACTGAACGGGACGAACACGTCCTCCTCCCGGTCGTACTTGCCGACACTGAGGTCGTAGAACAGTGGCTGCGGGTTCCACGTATCAAGCACGCCGACGACGCGCAGCGGGTGGCCTTCGACCAGCACCTCCCGCCCGAGGCTGCTGCTGCCCTTGAAGAGTTTGTCGTTCAGCGACCGGCTGATCACGGCGACGCGTGCGCGGCCTTCGTCCTCGTCCGAGGTCCACCCCTGTCCGAACAGAAACGGCGTATCAAACATCGCGAAGAAGTCTGCGGATGTGTAGCGCATGCCGACGCTGAATGGCTTGAGGGCATCCATCCGTGGGTCCACGAGCCCGCCGCCGCCGGTCATCATCGCTTGCCGCAGTCCCTGCTTCTGCCGCAACATTTCCTCGGCATCAAAGCGGGTCACCTCGGTCTGAGGCTCCTCGCCCGGCTTGTAGCCATCACGCATCTGCGGATCGAGCTGCACGTAGAACAGACGATCGCTCTTGTGCGCAATCGGGTCGCCGGACAGCACTTTGAACACGGTCAACGTGGTCATTGCCGCACCGATGCCCAGAGCAATGGTCAGCACCATCAGTGCGGTCAGGATCTTGTTGCGGCCGAAGCTGCGCAGGGCAAGTTTGAAGTAGTAGTTGAGCATCGCGGATTACCTCACTCAGCCATCGCAACGGACTGCGGACGTACCAGTGCCGGCTCGCGCAGCAGGTCGGTGGCTTGGCCATCGACGATATGCACGTTGCGTTGCGCGCGCGCGGCGAGTTCCGGGTCGTGGGTGACCATGACGATGGTGGTGCCCTGGCTGTTGATCTCCTCCATCAGCTCCAGCACGCCACGGGCCATCTGGGTGTCCAGGTTGCCGGTCGGTTCATCCGCCAGCAGCAGCTTGGGACTGCCGGCCAATGCGCGGGCGATCGCCGCACGCTGCTGTTGTCCACCTGACAGCTCGGCGGGATAGTGCTTCATGCGCGAGCCAAGACCGACGTCGCCCAGTGCTTTTTCAATACGCTGCTTGCGCTCGGCGGCGGCCATGCCGCGGTAGCGCAACGGCACATCGACGTTGTCGAACAGATTCAGGTCAGGAATCAGGTTGAATCCCTGGAAGATGAAACCGATCTTCTGGTTGCGCAGGCGTGAGCGGGCGTTATCGCCGAGGTGACTCACGTCCTGTCCATCAAGCACGTACTGGCCTGAGGTAAACGTTTCCAGCAGACCGGCGATGTTGAGGAAGGTGGTCTTGCCCGAGCCGGAAGGCCCGGTGACCGCGACAAATTCACCTTCTCGCACATGCAGATCGAGCGAACGCAGCGCATGGGTTTCGACCTGCTCGGTGCGGAAGACCTTGGAGACGGATTGCATCTGAAGCATGGGAGAGTTCCTGTGCGGGAAGTGGAAGCGGGATCAGTTGATGGAGACGCGTTCGTTGTCGCCGAACAGTTCGCTGCCGGAAACCACGATCTGGTCTCCGGGCTGCAGGCCGGAGACGATCTCGACTTCCCCCAGACTGCTGACGCCGGTCTGGACCGGGCGGCGGACGGCGTTGCTGCCGGTCACGACGTAGGCGTAGCGACCGCCGGACTGCTCGACAAACGGCCCGCGCTCGACCTTGAGTACGTCCTCGCGGGTGTCCAGCAGAATCCGCGTGCTCATGCGCTGGCTCTGGCGCAGGCCGGGCGGCTGTTGGTCGGAAAAACGGATACGCGCGACCACCTCACCTTTGACCACCTCCGGCGATACGGCAGAGATCTGTCCCGGAAACTGCGTGCCGGATCCGCCGGTGAGTTGCGCGGACATGCCGATAACCAGGTCGCGGGCGAAGCTCTCGGGTACCTTGACCTCGACCTCGAATCGGCTGAGGTCGACTACGCCCAGCACCGGCGCATTGGCGACGACGTTGGCGCGCTGCTCGACCAGCACTTGACCGACTTGGCCGTCAAACGGCGCACGCAAGGTCAGCGCGTCCACCTGTCGTTGTACTTCTGAAGCCACCGAGCGCTGGCGGTCGGCCAGCAACTGCTTGTTGCGGCGGTCCAAGCTCGCACCCTGGCCTTGAAGGGAGAATTCGCGGCGGGCGTGGGTGAGGCCCATTTCGGCTTTCTTGAGTGCATCATCGGCGCGCGCCACGTCGATCTGCGAGACCGCACCGCCTTCATACCCCCGCGTATAGCGTTGCAGGTCGCGTGCTGCGGCCTGACGTTCCACTCCGGCCTGATCGACGGCGCGCTGAGCCGCCGAAAGTGCCACCTGCGCGTCCAGCGCCGCGCGTCCGGCTTCAGCTTCCAGGCTGGCCAGTGTGGCTTGCTCCTGCGCCAGCTGACTGCGCAGCACGGGACTGTCGATGACGGCCAATTCCGCGCCCTTTTTCACGACATCGCCGGCGACCACATTGAGGCTCACCGTGCCGCCGGCAATCGCATATAAAGTCGGGCTGTTGGCGGCAATCACCCGGCCGTCTGTGGCGATGTCGCGGACCAGATCACCGCGGGTGACGGTTGCAATCCGCACACGTGTGCTTGCGTACGAGTGGCTGCCGGCACTCCAGCTTGTCACCAGCCAGCCGCCCAACAGCAGGACGCCCACGGCGATCGCGCCGCCCATCAGCCTGTGCCGACGCTTCCGCGCCTGTCCGGAAGACGGGGCGACGGCGTGGTCCTGGCCGGAGGTGTCGCGGATGCTCATGCTCAGATGTTGTCCGTGGATGCGCCGGAAGCGCGTTACTGTCATCAACGCATGAACCGTGCCAGCCACAGATCATTGATTTACAAAGACAATATTATTTCCGCAGCGTGTCCGTCACTGCCCGTGACTGTCCGCCGGACAGTCCTCGCCGCGTCCGGACGGCCGGGCCTTGATCCTCCGTCCCAGCTAAACTGTGCAGCTACCTGCAGGAGTCCCAGCCATGTGTGGAATCGTCGGTGCGATCGCTGATCGCGATGTGGTCCCGGTACTGATTGAAGGTCTGAAGCGGCTGGAGTACCGAGGCTACGATTCTGCCGGCATCGCCGTGATTGACGGCACTGATGTGCGCCGGGTGAGACGTACCGGCCGGGTGGCAGAGATGGAAGGTGCGGCGATTGCCGAAGGCTTCCATGCGCAGCTGGGAATCGGGCACACGCGTTGGGCCACGCATGGCGGAGTCACCGAGGCCAATGCTCATCCGCATGTCAGCCACGGTGTCGCGCTGGTCCACAACGGCATCATCGAGAACCACGACCAGCAGCGCGAGAAGCTGACCGCGATGGGCTACGAGTTCGAGTCCCAGACCGATACCGAGGTGATCGCCCACCTGATCCATTCGTTTCTGGTCAAAGGCGCGGACCTGCTGGCCGCCGTGCAGTCGGCGGTGAAGGAGTTGCACGGCGCCTACGCTCTGGCGGTGGTCAGCCGCAAGGAGCCGGGCAAGTTGATCGCCGCGCGCATGGGCTGTCCGCTACTGATCGGCGTGGGCGAGGGCGAGAATTTCATCGCCAGCGATGTCTCCGCGATCCTGCAGGCGACCCGCAAGGTGATGTTTCTGGAAGAGGGCGACACCGCCGAGATCACCCGCGATGCGGTGCACGTGTTCGGCCCGGACAACGCGCCGGTCGAGCGTGAGCTGCATCTGTCGGAGGTCTCGCTGGCGTCGCTGGAGCTGGGTCCGTACAGCCACTTCATGCAGAAGGAAATCCACGAGCAGCCGCGCGCGATCGCCGACACCCTTGAGGGCGTGATCGATGCTGCCGCGTTTTCCGCCGAGCTGTTTGGCGCCGATGCGGCCGAGGTTCTGGAAGATGTCGACGGCGTTCTGATCCTCGCGTGCGGCACCAGCTATTACGCTGGCATGACCGCGCGCTACTGGATCGAAGCCATCGCTGGACTGCCGTGCTCGGTCGAGATTGCCAGCGAGTACCGCTACCGCACTGTGGTCGCGAACCCGAAGCAGCTGGTGGTGACCCTGTCGCAGTCGGGCGAGACCCTGGACACGATGGAGGCGCTGAAATACGCCAAATCGCTGGGCCACGAGAAGACACTGTCGATCTGCAACGTCCCGGAGAGCGCGATCCCCCGCGCCAGCCGGCTGGTTTACTACACCCGCGCTGGTGCCGAGATCGGCGTCGCGTCAACCAAGGCATTTACCACCCAGCTGGTGGCATTGTTCACCCTGACCGCGACGCTGGCAAAGTTGAAGGGCCGTTTGGACGACGCGCGCGAAGCCGAGTACATCGATGCCCTGCGCCACTTGCCGGGCAGCGTGCAGTACGCGCTCAATCTGGAGCCGCAGATCACGGCCTGGTCGGAGCATTTTGCACCGAAGGAACACGCGCTGTTCCTTGGCCGCGGTGTCCATTATCCGATCGCGCTGGAAGGCGCGCTCAAGCTCAAGGAGATCTCCTACATCCACGCCGAGGCGTACCCGGCCGGTGAGTTGAAACACGGTCCGCTGGCGCTGGTCACGGACGACATGCCGGTGGTGGTGATCGCACCCAACGACAGCCTGCTGGAGAAGGTCAAATCCAACATGCAGGAAGTGCGCGCCCGCGGCGGCCAGCTGTTTGTCTTCACCGACGCGGACAGCAACTTCAACCCCAGCGAAGGCGTGCACGTCATCCGAGCGCAGCGCCACGTGGGCGTCCTCAGCCCGATCGTCCACACCATTCCGGTGCAGCTGCTGGCGTACCATGTCGCGCTGGTACGCGGCACCGATGTTGATAAGCCGCGCAACTTGGCCAAGTCCGTGACGGTCGAATAGACCTTTCAGAACCGCTAACCACTCCCCGAAAGCGCGTGCTAATCTCCGCGCTCGAAGGGGAGTAGCTCCCAAACGCTGTACCCGTCAATACGAGCTTCGGCTCCGGCGCAGCGGCATACCTCTCAGGGTATGTGAGCAAGACCTTCGCGAGCCAATGCGTAAGCCGGCACCACCGGCTATACGCATCGGCGCCCGACTGTGTGCTGGCATTTCGCCAGCAGGTCGGCAACGCGAAGGAAGTAGACGATGGAAGCTCTCGCCAATCCCGAACTGTGGGTCGCACTCGCCACGCTGACCGCGCTCGAACTCGTGCTCGGGATCGACAACATCATTTTCATCTCGATCCTGGCCGGGCGACTACCAGAGCACCAGCGCGATCGCGCGCGGAAAATTGGCATCTTGCTCGCGGCAATCACACGACTGATGCTGTTGTTTGCGATCGCCTGGATCATCGGTTTGACCGCGCCGTTGTTCAGTCTGCTCGGGCACGCCTTCTCCTGGCGCGACCTGATCCTGATCGGCGGCGGCCTGTTTCTGATCGGCAAGGCCACCCATGAAATTCACCAGAAGGTGGAGGGTCCGACTGCCACTGTCACGACCGCCGCAGCCACATCATTCGCGGCGGTTCTCGCCCAGATCATGGTGCTGGATATCGTGTTCTCACTGGACTCGATCATCACCGCAGTGGGTATGGTCGACGAGCGTTGGGTGATGGTGACGGCGATCCTCATCTCGATAATCTTCATGCTGGCCTTCGCGCGCGCGATCAGCGAGTTCGTTGAGCGGCATCCGACGGTCAAGGTGCTGGCCCTGAGCTTCCTGTTGATGATCGGTCTTGTGCTGATTGCCGATGGTTTCGGGGTTCATATTCCGAAGGGCTACGTGTACGCCGCGATGGCGTTCTCGGTATTTGTCGAGATGGTCAATCTGTGGATCGGTCGCCGAAGGGGCGCGATTGCGCTCCCCAAAACGGTTTCGGATGCCCGGTGATGGGCCAACGCGGGTTTTATGTGGTCATATGCGCGCTATCGGATCGAACTGACTCTCAAGGAAGGATGTAGATGAACCAGAATGTGACCGCAAAACCCTCAGCCGCGTTTATCGGCGCGTCGTGGATTGCGTTGCTGCTAGGTATGGGCGCTTATCTGATGGGTCTATGGAATGCCTCGATGCAGCTCAACGAGAGGGGCTATTACTTCACCCTGTTGCTGTATGGCCTGTTCGCGGCGATCTCACTGCAAAAGAGCATCCGCGACCGGCTTGAAGGACTGCCGGTGACGCAGCTGTACTACGGTCTGGCGTGGTTTTCCGTCATGTCGGCGCTGCTGCTTCTTTTCATCGGCTTGTGGAACGCGGAACTGACCCTCAGCGAAAAGGGCTTCTATGCGATGGCATACGCCCTGAGTCTGTTCGCGGCGATTGCGGTACAGAAAAATACCCGTGATGGCCTGCACGGCAATCTGGGCTATTCGAGCGACAGGCCGGTCGCACGAGGTGATTTCGACAACGAGAACTGATGCTGGCGCGGTTACTCGTTCGCCGCTTCGCCCGACGAACGAGTCGCGCAAAGAAAGAAACCGGCAGGTTTCCCTGCCGGTTCCGGTGTTACGTGTGCGTCCCGAAGGATCGCGGACCGCCGTTTACTGTTTCGGCGCCCAGCGCAGCATCAGCCGCCACTCGCGGCCTGCCTGGTTGTAATAGGCGGCAGTGCGATAGTCACGGTCGAGCGCGTTCGCCAATTTCGCCTGCACGCTCAGGGAGCTGCTGAGCGCGTATTCCGCGCGCAGATCGACGGTGGCATAGCCGGATAGATACACCGAGTTGGCCACGTCGTCATAGCGCGAACCTTCCGCAATGCCAGTGACCCCAACACGGAAGTCACCAAACGCGCGGTCAAGCGACACGCGGGCGTTCTTGCCTGAGCGGCGGGGCAATTTGTTGCCGCGCTGGAAACCGTCGCTGCGATTTTCGGTATCAACCACGCTGAAGCTGGCGTCCACGATCCAGTCGATGACTTCACCCTTGATGCCGAGCTCAGCGCCGCGCATGCGCGCGCGATCGACGTTGCCGGGCAGGCCGATGGCGCCGTCGAAGGCGATCAGGTTGTCGACCTTGGTCTGGAATGCATCCAGGCGCACGTCCCATCCGTTTCCGGCCCAGCCCAGTCCCAGCTCGGCCGTCTCGGACTCCTCAGGCACCAGGTCGGGATTGCCGAACCATGGGTAGTAGAGGTCGAGAAAGTTGGGTGCCTTGAACGCGGTTCCCCAGCCGGCGTTGACGCGCCAGCCGCCGGCAAAGTTCATGCCCCATCCCAGACCGCCAGTGGTGTAGCCGCCGAACTGGTCGTTGTCGTCGCGGCGCACGCTGGCCTCCAGACGATGTGCACCCAGACGCGCCTGGTACTGGGCAAAGGCGGCGCGGTTGGCGCGTGAGTCCTCTGCATACACGGTGTCGGCGGCAACCTGATCGCGCATCCAGTCCGTACCCAGGGTCAGTAGCTGGTCGGGGGCAACCGTGAAGTCAGCCTGCAGCGACGCGCTGTCGCGGTCGGTGTCGAACCAGCCCATGAATGTCGCATCCTTGTACTGGTTCGATGCGTCCACGTTGCGACCCGCGGTCAGGCTCAGCTTTGCGCGCTCGCTTGCCTGCCATGACAGTGTGCCGCCGACCACCTGCTGCACCGTATCAGCGTAATTGGTGTAGTCGCCGTCGTACTCGTTCTGGCCTTCGCTGCGCATCGCGTGCAACTGCAGCTTCCACGCATCGCTGAAGTCATAGCCGCCGCGCAGTGAAAGCGCGTTCTGGATATAGCCATCCTTGTCGGTCTCAGCAGCCGCCAGACCGCAGCCGCCAAACGGGCTTGGTGCAGGCTCGCAGGCGTTGAAGCCTTCGGTACGCTGGAACGAGTAGTCGGCACTGAACCAGCTGCGCTCGCCACTGCCGCCAAAGCCGGTGCCGAACTCATGGGCGCCATTGCTACCGCCGCCGACGTGCATCCGCGGAGCGAAGCCGGCCTCGTCATCGCGACGGGTGAAGATCTGGATGACACCGCCGATGGCGTCAGCGCCATACAGGCTGGAGCGCGGGCCGCGCACGATCTCGACGCGCTCGATCAGCTCGACCGGCAGGTTCTGCCATGCCGCCATCCCTGACGTCGAGGAGCCGATCCGTACACCATCCACCAGCACCACAGTGTGGTCGGACTCGCTGCCACGCAGGAACAGACTGGTCAGCTTGCCGGCGCCGCCCTGATTGGAAATGGAGATCCCGGCGCGGCCGCGCAGCAGGTCCGGAAGCGAGCGTGCCTGACTGCGCTCGATCGCGTCGCGGTCGATCACCTCTACTGGCGCCAGCACCTCGGACACCGGATTTGCGGTGCGCGTTGCGGTGACCACAATCTGGTCGAGGTCGGTTGCCTGGACAGCGGGTGAGGGCGCTGCGCTGGCGGCGGTGGCGCATACGAGCGCGGCCAGACCGGCCGCAATAGCGGCGGCGAGCGGAGCGTGAGTGGATCGCATTGTCGGATTCTCCTTGCGCACGCCATGCCGTCCCCGGCTGGCGTTGCGGTGTATTGCGGGGGAGTCGCAGCAGGGAGAATCAGGCAGCAGGCGAGCGCATGAGCGCAGAATCGCCGCCGCCATGCCCTCCGCATTGCAACCAGTCGACTTCGTGGCCGGTCTCCGGACTTACGATGTGTCGGATATCCAACACCAGTCGCGGCGCCTTCCCATGTCGTGGACACAGTGGCGGTGAGCCGTGACAGGAGCTGCCGGTGTAGGGCAGGCTCACTCGTTTACCGTTGCGGGGGCAGTGCCGGTCTGGCCACTTTTGCGGCGTCACCGGCTTCCCGTTTCAACCCGTTGGCAGGACGCCAGCAGGTCACCTCGAAGCGCGCGCATTGTACATCATCGCGCGGACGCAGCACGCGCGCGGGCGTTTGAGGCCAAGTGATTGAAGCGGTGCTGGGCAGCGATCAGTCGAGCTCGTGATCGTCAGGACGCGGCGCCACGGTATCCGCCGTTAGTACCGTGGTTGTGACCGGCCCCGCCGCAGGCTTGTGGCGCGGTGGTGGCAGCCCCTCAATGGCCGCCTCGGCGGCAGCCACGAGTTCGATACGTCGTTGCTCGGACACGTCCTGCCAGTGGCAGTCCTGCAGCGCGCCCTCAATCGAGTAAAGCAGATTGAGAGTAGGTCTGAAGCCGGCCCGTTTGACCAACATGAAGGTCTCGACCGGGCCGAGTTCGGCGAGTTCTTCCCGCGTATGCACACCAACCTGACGCAGCCACGCGGACGACTTGGGGCCAATATTGCGCAGCTTCTCTTTCATGCCAGTGAGTCGACGTAGATACCGGCAATGGTCTCCAGCCCGTACTGGTCATCGGCATCGAAGCGGTTCAGCTCAGGGCTGTCGATATCGAACACCCCGATCAGCTCGCCATCGCGCACCAGCGGGACAACCACTTCCGAGCGCGATGCCGAGTCACAGGCGATATGACCGTCGAACGCATCGACGTCCGCAACCCGCTGAGTCTGCCGGGTGGTCGCCGCGGCACCGCACACACCCTTGTGCAGGGGGATGCGCACGCAGGCTGGTTGTCCCTGAAAGGGACCCACAACGAGCTCGCGGCCATCGTGGAAATAGAAGCCCACCCAGTTCAACGACGGCAGTGCGTGGTAGACCAACGCCGACAGGTTGGCCGCATTGGCGATGCGGTCGTGCTCGCCGCCCAACAAGGCGCGTGCCTGGGAGGCGAGTTCGGCGTACTGCTCCGGCTTGCTGCCGGAAAGCGTAGTGGCTGTAAACATGGGAACGAGTCTAGCAGCGCGCGCGGGGACCATTCAGGCGACTACCATACCGCCATGGAAATACCTGGGATCTATGTCACTGGCACCGATACCGGGGTCGGTAAATCCGTCAGCAGCGCGGCGCTGGTGCATGCCTTGCGTGCCGGTAACCGGCGAGTGGTGGGCATGAAGCCGGTGGCCAGCGGCTGTGAATGGCAATCCGGCGCATGGCGAAACGAAGATGCCCTGTTGCTGCAGGCGGCCAGTGATCCACGACCGGCCTACGCTGACGTCAACCCGTACGCGCTGCGCTCCCCGATTGCGCCGGAGCTGGCGCTGCGCGATGAGGGGCGTGTACTTGAACTGGATGACCTGGTCGCCGCGTACCGTCGATTGACCGCCATCGCAGACACCGTGGTGGTTGAGGGTGTCGGCGGATGGGACGCACCGTTGTCGGCACAACTGGACCAGCGAGATCTGGTGCGCGCGCTGGACCTGCCGGTGCTGCTGGTGGTTGGCTTGCGGCTTGGCTGCATCAACCACGCACGGCTGAGCGTGCGTGCGCTGCGCGCCGACGGTGTCCGCCTGCTGGGCTGGATCGGCAATGCGGTCGATCCGGCGATGGCGCGGATTGAAGACAACCTGGACACACTCGACCAACGTCTGGAGTTACCGTGCTGGGGACGGCTTCCGTTTCAGGTGGCTCCCGACCCCGCCGAACTAGCCAGCCTGCTGAGACTGCCGACGCATGTGATCGGGGACTGACGCGGGGATAGCGCGGCCCCGGATTTCCGGGCAACAAAAAACCCGGAGGCTTTCGCTTCCGGGTTTCAGGCTCCCGCCGCGGCGGGAAAAGGCCGGATTACTTGGCCTTGGATGCCTTGGACGCCTGCTGCGCGAAGGACTGCGCCTTTTCGGTGACGACCTTGCTGACCTGCTCGGCACTGGCCTGAGCGGTCTTTGCAGCCGACTCAAGCTGGATCTTGGCGATGTCGGCAATCTGCTCGTTGGCCTTGGTGGTGTGGCCCATCACTTCCTGGCTGACGGCGACGCCACGCTCGACGTTCTCGCGGGCAACCTGCACGCCCTTGGGCCAGATGGCCTTCAGCGCATCCGCGTCGCGGACTTCGGCGGCTTCGCCAAGGAAAGCAAACGTGGCATTGGCGCGGTCCGTGACGGCAGCCAGCTGCATGCTGAACAGCGCTTCGGTGCTTTCAATCGCGAGACGGTTCACCTGCGCGGCGGCATCGGCGAACTGACGGGTGGCGGCGGCAAACTGCTCGTTGAATTGGTTGTACATGACGGATTCTCCTGCTGTGCTCGACAAGAGATTTGTCGATTTGTGCGTTGCAGCATATCGCGTCGGATGTTGCGATGCAACATAACGCTGTTCCGTCGGTTCAGCTTGTGTTTCAGTGCGACGAACGCCGACTGCGCATCGCGAGGATCAGCCGCGGTATCGGCACCCGGACGTGCAGGTTTCATGCACCACCACTTCGCTCAGCAAAGGCAGCGCGGGCTTCAGACGCTCCCAGATCCACAGCGCAAGTCGCTCGCTGGTCGGGTTCTCCAATCCGGGAACCTCATTGAGGTAGTGATGATCGAGCTGGTCGTATAGCGGCTGGAATGCCTTCTTGATATCCGAGAAGTCCATGATCCAGCCGGTGTGCTCGCCCGGTTCGCCTTCCACGTGGATCTCGATCCGGAACGAGTGGCCGTGCAGGCGCGCGCACTTGTGCCCTTCGGGGACATTGGGCAGGCGGTGAGCGGCTTCCAGGGTGAAGCTCTTGAAGATGTTCATGCCCCCATTGTATCGGCAAGCGTCCCCGCCGCCGGGCCAAAAGCCCGATTGTGCAAGGGTTGCCATTCGTGCTTGGCGAGCAGGCATGTCACGATGGCAGGTCATGGAAAATTCATCCAAGTCAGCGTCAGTCATCGATCTGGCCTCGCTGCGTCGCGGCTGCGCCCAATGCTCGTTGCGCCAGCTCTGTCTGCCGGCAGGGATCGGCGCGTCCGATTTGCAGCAGCTCGACGACATTGTGCGACGCCGACGTCCAGTCGCTCGCGGTGAACTGTTGTTCCGCGCCGGCGATCGACTCGGCGCGGTCTACGTGGCCCGCGATGGCGCATTCAAGACCGTCAGCACGAGTGAAGAAGGCGACACGCAGGTGGTGGGATTCCATCTGGCTGGGGAGCTGATCGGACTCGATGCGCTGGGTGAGGGCGTGCATCGCTGCGATGCGGTCGCGTTGACTGCGGCCAACGTGTGCGAAGTCCCTTTCGAGCAGCTGACGGCCGTGGCTGCCCAAGTGCCAGGATTGCAACAGCAGTTGATGCGAGTGATCGGGCAGAGCGTGTCGCGCGATCAGGACCATCTGCAGATGCTGGTCCGGCGCCAAGCCAACGAGCGTATCGCCTTGTTTCTGCTTGGCCTGTGCGATCGGCTGCGGAACATTGGCGAATCCGGCACCCAGTTCCGCCTGCCGATGAGCCGTGAAGACATCGCCTTCTTCCTCGGCCTCGCACTGGAGACAGTCAGTCGTGGCTTTACACGGCTGCAGGATGACGGCGTAATCGCTGTGATCGGGCGCAAGGTGGAAATCCTCGACGCCGTTGAACTGCGACGTCTGGCACACGGCGGTGAGTTGCCATGCCGAACGCAACGCGGTGCCAGCGGCGGGTAGTCAACACCAGATCAGCGACGCAGTGACCGACCCGGCTCAGGAGGTGCGCGGCAGACACCCAAGGGCACCAAGCACACTGTGCATGGCGGGGACCTGCATCAGCCAGGGCGAAGCCAGCGTCAGCAGGCCGGCGGCTAGAACAAACAGGCCTGCCGCGAGACGCCAACCGCCGCGTTGAAGACGTTGTCCCAGACGCGCACCGGACCAGGTCAACGACACCATCAACGGCAGTGTGCCCAGTCCAAATGCCGCCATGGTCAGCGCGCCGTTGACGGCATCTGCCTGCAACCAGGCTGCTGCGAGCATCGTGGTGCTCAAGCCGCACGGCATCCAGCCCCACAACATACCCAGCCCGATCCGTTTCGCGCTGGTATTGGCCGGCAACAGGCGTCGTTGCAGCGGGCGCAGGGCGCCCCACAGTTTGCCGGTGCCAGGACCGGACAGAAACGCGAGGCGTCCCTTGCGATCCAGCAGCCGTATCGCGACGACCACCAGAACCAGACCGACACCGGCGCGTAGCGCCCATGCCAGCCAGTCCACGCGGGCGATGTCGAGGATGCCGTGACCGACACCGCCGGCAATCGCGCCGGCCAAGGTGTAGCCCAGGACTCGGCCGAAGTTCGGCTCAAAGGCATACTTCCAGCTTGCCTTGGGACCCATCGCCGAGAATCCGGTGGCGATGCCACCGCACATTGCCGCGCAGTGCACACCGCCCATCAGGCCGGTCAGTACCGCAGCGCCAAGTGTCAGCCAATCGATCGGCACGGCTAGTCCTGCGGGCCCCGGTGGCGGTCGGGGTTGGATCCGGACGCATCAGCATTCTCGGACGAGCTTTCCGAAGGCAACGACGCCTCAACAGCTGCTACCGGCGGAGCAGCGACTCGCCGCGGCGCGAGCGGGCGGTCGTGCTCGTCCTCGCGCAGGATGTCCAGCCCCGGAGTGTCCATGTCCTCAAACTGGCCGCGTTTGACCGCCCAGATGAAGAACCAAAGAGCCACACCGAGGCCAACCATGCTGACTGGAATGAGGAACAGCAGGATGTTCATGAGCGGACCTCCGCGGCCGGCAGGTTGGGGCGGGGCCCCGAGGCGGCGGTAGGCGTTCGACTCAGACGCAATGCATTGACAGTGACGATCAGCGAGGACAGCGCCATTCCCAGCGCCGCGATCCACGGTGTCACCATGCCCGCGGCCGCCAGCGGCAGTGCGAGAACGTTGTAGCCAATCGCCCAGGCGATGTTCTGGTGGATGATCCGGCGGGTCCGCCGCGCAACGCTGATCGCCTCGGGGATGCGCGACAGTGACGTGCCGGTCAACACCAGATCGGCGGCACGTTGGGCGAGCGCGGCACCCTCGCCGATGGCCAGCGAGACGTCCGCACCGGCAAGCACCGGCGCATCGTTGAGCCCGTCGCCAATCATTGCCACGATGCGGCCTTCGGCTTGCATCGCGCGCGCAAACGCAAGCTTGTCTTCCGGCGTTTGACGCGAGTGCGCGTCGGCGATTCCCACCTGCTGGGCGAAGCGCTCAACGGCTGCGGCGGCATCGCCGCTTGAGAGATGCACCGCGAGCCCCAGCTCACGCAGCGACGCGACGGCGACGCGGGCGTCAGTCCGCTGCGACTCCGCCAGCTGGAATCGGGCCACTGCCCGCTCACCATCACCGAGCCAGATCCAGCCGTCATCCACCGCGTTGGCGGCGAAACCGGCTTGGCCGAGACGCCACAAACTACCATCCACCATGCCCGAGATGCCCTGGCCGGGCTCCGCCACCACGTCGCTCGCCGACGATGCGCCGTTGACGCGGGCGAACGCAAAAGCGATGGGATGGCCACTGTCACGTTCCAGCGCGGCGGCGATGCGCAGTACCTGGTCGCGGTCGAGTTCGGCACACGGCTCAACGGCGGCCAGCGCTGGTCGACCGTCGCTGAGAGTTCCGGTCTTGTCGAACACGATGTCGGTGGCGTCGGCAAGACGATCCAGCGCGTTCTCCCGCACCGCAAGCACGCCGAGGCGGGCGAGCGCGCCGTGGGCGGACGCCAGCGCCGCCGGGACCGCCAGCGACAGCGCACACGGGCAACTGATCACCAGCAGCGCAAGGGTCACCTCGAACGCACGCGAGGGGTCATAGAGGCGCCAGCCGAAGTACACCGCGACGGTGGCAATCAGCAGCCCGCTGACAAAGTAATGCGCGATCCGCTCGGCAAATCGCGCCAGAGCGGGGCGCTGCGCCTGCGCCTGCTCGACCATGCGCGCCAGTTGCGACAGGCGAGTCGCGCTGCCCGTCTCGGTGATCCGCACGCGCGCCGGATGCTCGCGGCACACTGTGCCGGCATACACCGGATCGCCGGCGGATTTGGCCACTGGGCTGGATTCGCCGGTCAGCAGCGCTTCTTCAAACCGGGCGCGGACGTCCAGCAACGTTCCGTCGGCAGGCACAACCTCGCCGATCGCCACACAGGCGATGTCGCCGATGACCAGCGCGGGCAATGCGACCGATTCACGGCTGCCGTCTTCGAGTTCGCGAGTCGCGAAAGCGGGCCTGGCGCGGGCCAGCGCATCGACCTGTGCGCTGGCAATACTGCGCGCGCGCTTTTCCAGCATTCGCGCGATTGACAGCAGGAATACGAACATCACCGCCGCGTCGTACCAGACATGTTCGCTGCCACGGATGGTGCCGACCACGCTGGCGAAGTACGCCAGCAACGTCGACCCGGCGATCAGCGTGTCCATGCCCAGCTGGCGGTGCCGCAGCTCGCGCCACGCACCGGCGATGAACGGCCAGCCGGCGTAAAAGACCACTGGGGTCGAGGCCAGGAAGGTCAGCCAGCGGAAGAAGTCGCGGGTCGGAATCGGCATTGACCCGGTCGTGTCCAGGTACAGCGACCCGGCCAGCATCATCGCCTGCATCGATCCCAGCCCGGCGATGCCAATGCGGATCAGGTCCCGGTTGCGCTGGCGCCGGTTTTCGCGCTCGCGCGCCTCGCCGCTGGCCAGATAGGGGCGGTAGCCCAAAGCGACCAGTCGCTGCAGCGGAAGCGATAACGAGGTTTCAGCCGGATCCCACGCGACCCGGATACGGCCGGTCACCGCGTTGGCACCCGCTTCCATGACACCCGGCTCGCGGCTAAGCACACGGTCGATCAACCACGCACACGCCGCGCAGCGCATGCCATCGGTGAGCAGGGTGATTTCCCGACCACCCGGGACGTCATGCGCGTGTTCGGCCAGCAACTCCTCGCGGTCCCAGACCGCAAGATCAACCGGGTCGGCATCGACACGACCGGCATGCTCGGTGCGCAACTGGTAGTAGTCGCCCAAGTCGGCTTCCCGGATCCACTGCGCGGCGGCAGCGCAGCCATCGCAGCAGAACAAGCGTGTCTCGCCATCCAGCGCGACGCGGGCCGGTGACGGTGGCAGAACTTCACCGCAGTGGTAACACCCGTCCGTGTCGGCCAGCAGCGCATCGTTGCGCACGGCTGCGTCCGGGTTCATGGCCGCCGCCACTGCAAGGTCCTATTCGCCCTGCAATGAAGGCCGCAGGTTGGTGGCCTGCTGGCCTTTCGGGAGGCGACCCTGCAAGCGCCAGTGCGAATCTTCCGGTCCCAGCTGGACTTTCCAGTCGTGGCTGTCGTCCAGGGTTGCGTCAGCGCGCCATCCCAGCTCACCGGGCAGCACCAGCAGCACGATATCGCGACTGGAATCAGTCGGATGCGCGAGCGTCACCCGCAATGGCGCCTTGGTGTCGAAGTCGCCGGTGACCGCAAAGACCTCGACGAATCCGCCCTCGACGTCGTTGCGTACCACTGCGCTCAGCTTTGCTTCGGCGGCTACCGCATCCGGACCAAGGTCGGCGGTCTGGATCTGCGCGGTGCGTTGGACATCGTCGCGCACCACATCATTGCCGTCGCCGCTGGCGATAAAGATCAGGCCGATGCTCGCCAGAACAACCGTCGCCGGCAGTGCGATCACCAGCCATACGATCGGATTGCGCCACGGCGAGTCCCTCTTGTCCTGGGGCGAAGGTGGGTTGCTGCGTTTATCGTTGGTCATGGAGTAGGTCCGAAGAAACTGCTGTCGACTACCTGACGAACGCTGCCGTCGGCAGACTCGATCACGAATCGCACGTCGTGGCGGCCCTGGACGCTGGCCGGAGCCGACACCTCCACTGGTATTGAGGCGACCTGCGCAGCGGGCAGGTGAACCGGATCACCGGTGCCGACCAGCGCAATACCGGGCGTGTCGGAGTCCAGAGTGATGCGGTAGTTCTGCTCCTGGTCGGTCTTGTTGACCAGCTTCAGCGTGTAGCCATTCTCGACGCCGCTGGCAGTGACCCGATACAGCGCGTTGCGGTCGCGCAGGACGTCGACGATCAACGGGCTGCGGGCCGCAATGCCCCATGCCCACGCGCCGACCAGCACCAACAACAGGGCGGCATAGACGAAGACGCGCGGTCGCAGGATTCGCGCCGGCTTACCGTCGATTGCGTTCTGGGTGGAGTAGCGGATCAGGCCACGCGGGTAGCCCATCTTGTCCATCACCTCGTCACACACGTCGATGCATGCGCCACAGGCAATGCAGTCGAACTGCAGGCCGTTGCGGATGTCGATGCCGGTGGGGCATACCTGGACACACAGGAAGCAGTCGATGCAGTCGCCTGCCAGCTCCGGGTTCGGTCGGGGCAGGGGAACATCCAGACTCGCGCCGAAGTCGGCGTCGTTGGCCAAGCCGGCGTCGGCGCGCGCACCTTCCATAGCGTTGCCGGCGGTATCGTGACCGCTGGCGCGAAACACCAGCTCGTACGCCATCGCCTTTTCTATCAGCCCGCGACCACGGGAGATCACGTCGCCCAGCCCGCGGCGTCGCGGACCGCGCGGCTCGCCGCGCATCGGGTCGTAGGCAATGATCAAAGTGTCGCGATCGAACATCGCGCTCTGGAAGCGCGCGTACGGGCACATGTAGCGGCAGACCTGCTCACGCAGGAAGCCGGCATTGCCCAGAGTGGCGAGGGCGTAGAAGAACACCCAGAAGGTTTCCCAGCCGTTCCAGCCGAAGGGCCAAATACGCTGTCCCAAGCTGAGGATCGGCGTAAAGAAGCCGACGAAGGTGAAGCCCGTCCACAGCGCGAACACGATCCACAGGAAATGCTTACTGCCCTTGCGCAGGATCTTGTTGCGGTTCCACGGGCCGGCGTCCAGCTTTATCCGTTTGGCGCGGTCGCCCTCGGTCCACTGCTCCATCCACAGGAAGACTTCCGTCCAGACAGTTTGTGGACAGGCATAGCCGCACCAGATACGTCCGGCCAAGGCGGTGACAAAAAACAGCACCATCGCCAGGATGATCAGCAGCATCGCCAGGAAGGTGAAATCCTGGGGCCAGAAGGTCAACCCGAAGATGTAGAACTTGCGCGCGGGCAGGTCGAACAATACTGCCTGACGGCCGTCCCATTGCAGCCACGGAAACACGTAGTACATGCCCAGCAGCCAAAACACCGCGGCTTTGCGAAGGCGATCAAACCGCCCGGTGACATCGCGAGGATAGACCTTGCGCTCCTTCACGTAGACAGAGGCTCCGCTGCCGTCGTCAAGAAGGTCGATGTCGATTTTCTTACTCACCGCGCGCTGCCTTTTTTGGATGTCACTTCAGGGGTAACGATTTGTTGAACCGGCTGGCCGGCCTCAACAGCAACCAGGTAAACAGGCTGGACGACGCTGTCGCCAACCAGAACATGAAGAAGCCGATCGTGTAGCCCAGCCCCGGAGTGATCGACACTTCGGGGAACGTCATGTCGCGCAGTTGCAGGGGATCTACGAGGGCGAAGAACACCATCGTCGCGACTCCGGCGGCAAAGAAGCTGGGCCACAGGATAGCGCCCACCCGCTGCGCCATCGGACGCGGCGGGTGATCCATTGCAGACGGCTGCGCGTACTTGCTCATTGGGCTGCCTTGCTATCCGCCGGCTTGTTCGACAACGACCAGACGTAGGCGGCAACCAGACGCGAACGGGTCTCGCCCAGCAGATCCAGATGCGCAGGCATCACGCCATGCCGGCCGTGGTTGATCGTCTGGTAGAAGCTTTCCTTGCTGTCGCCATACATCCAGTAGTCGTCAGTCAGGTCGGGTGCGCCGAGCGCCTGATTGCCCCTGCCCTCAACGCCGTGGCACGCCACGCAGACGCCGTCATAGAGCTTCTTGCCGCGCGCAGCCATGAAGTCATTGCGGACCGACTGGTCGGTGGTGCCGAGCGCGCGAACGTAGGCGATCACGTAGTCGACAGCGTTATCGCCACCCATGCCTGTCAGCACTTTGCCCCACTCCGGCATGACGCCCTCACGGCCATTCATCACCGCTTCCAGGATGTCATCCGGCGCATTGCCCCAGTGCCAGATGTCGTCGGTCAGGTTGGGGTAGCCGATGGCACCCTGCCCGGAGGAGCCATGGCAGGTGGCACAGGTATTGGCGAAGATCGAGCGGCCAAGGTTCAGGGCTACCGGATCGCCGGCCAGCGCATCAACTGCCAACCCGTCGTAGGGCTTGAAGGTCTCTGACAGCGTGGCGTCATGAAGCTTCTTGTCTTCTGCATGCTCAGCCTGCGAGCTCCACCCACTGATACCGGGGATCTTGCCCAAGCCGCCGTACCAGACGAAGTAGCCGATGCCGAACGCGATCCCCAGGTAGAAGCCCTGAATCCACCAGCGCGGCATGGGCTTGTTGTACTCGGTGATGTCCTCGTCCCAGTAATGACTGGTTTCCTCGGGCTTTGGATCGCCCGGGCGACGCTTCGCCGTCCACCACAGCAGCCAAGACACCCCGAGAATGTTGAGTGCCACCAAGGCGATGACATACCACGTCCAACCGGTACTCAGAGGGCTCATGCTTCAGGGTTCCTTTCGCCTTTGGCGGACTTGTCTGTTTCGTTCGGCACATCGTCCAGGGCGAGGCGGGCCGTTTCTTCAAAGGATGCCTTGTTCTCCGGACGCCACGCCCAGACCCAGATAGCGATGAAAACCAGCATCAAAAAAATCGTGATGATTCCGGAAAGCATGGGTCATCCTCCGCGGGGCGCGTGCAGACCAAGGCCTTGCAGATAGGCGACAACCGCGTCCAGCTCGGTCTTTCCCGCGACGTCGGCGGCAGCGCTCGCCACCTCTTCGTCCGTGTACGGGTCGCCCAAGCGCTGCAGGGTCAGCATGTGCTTGGTAATCGTCTTGCCGTTGACTTCGTTCTTCGCCAGCCACGGGAAGCCCGGCATGTTCGACTCAGGCACCAGCGCGCGGGGATTGGTCATGTGCACGCGGTGCCAGTCATCGGAATACCGGCCACCAATACGCGCCAGATCGGGTCCGGTGCGCTTTGAGCCCCACTGGAACGGGCGGTCGTAGACCGACTCGCTCGCCAGTGAGTAATGCCCGTAGCGCTCGGTTTCGAAGCGCAGGGTGCGGATCATCTGCGAGTGGCAGTTGTAGCAACCTTCACGCACATAGATGTCGCGTCCGGCCAGTTGCAGCGCCGGGTACGGCACCATGCCTGGCAACGGTTTGATCGACTCGGCCTGATACATCAGCGGAATGATCTCGGCCAGGCCGCCCAGCGACACTGCCACGGCGACCAGCACCGCGAGCAGGCCGATGTTCTTTTCAATCTTTTCGTGTCCGATAGCCATCTTTTAGTCCTTAACCTTCTACGCTGCCGCGTGCGGCGCCAATACCGGGTGTGCAGCAGCCACCTGCACGCTCTGGCGCGTACGCCACATGTTCCAAGACATCAGACAGATACCTGTCAGCACCAGGACTCCGCCCAGCAGGCGACCCAGGTAGTACGGGTATGTCACCGCCAGCGACTCGACAAAGCTGTAGGTCAGCGTGCCGTCGGCATTGGTGGCGCGCCACATCAGGCCCTGGGTGATACCGGCGATCCACATCGAGGCGATGTAGAACACCACACCGATGGTGTGCATCCAGAAGTGCGCATCGATCAACTTGGTGGAGAACATCGCATTGGCGCCGATCAGTCGCGGATACAGCGAGTACAGCGAACCGAAGGAGATCATCGCCACCCAGCCCAGCGTCCCGCCATGAACGTGACCCACGGTCCAGTCGGTGTAATGGCTGAGCGAGTTGACGGTCTTGATCGACAGCATCGGACCTTCAAATGTCGAGATCATGTAGAAGCTGATGGCGACGATCAGGAACTTCAAGATCGGATCGGTGCGCAATTTGTGCCAGACGCCTGACAGCGTCAGGATGCCGTTCATCGCGCCGCCCCAGCTGGGAGCCAGCAGGATCAACGAGAACACCATGCCGACTGACTGCGCCCAATCGGGCAGTGCGGTGTAGTGAAGGTGGTGCGGGCCGGCCCACATGTACACCGAGATCAGCGCCCAGAAGTGCACGATCGACAGGCGGTACGAGTAGATCGGACGCCCGGCCTGCTTGGGAACGAAGTAATACATCATCGCCAGGTAGCCGACGGTCAGCAGGAACGCCACGGCGTTGTGCCCGTACCACCACTGCGCCATCGCATCGACCGCGCCGCTATACACCGAGTAGCCCTTGAACAGGCTGGCCGGCAGAACGAGGTTGTTGACGATGTGCAGGATGCAGACGCCGATGAGGTACGCGCCGTAGAACCAGTTGGCAACGTAGAGGTGCTTGACCCGGCGTTTGGCAATCGTGCCGAAGAACAGCCAGCCATAAGCAACCCAGACGACGGCGATCAGGATGTCGATCGGCCATTCCAGTTCGGCGTATTCCTTGCCCTGGGTAATTCCCATCGGCAGGGTGATGACCGCGCTGACCATGGCTGCTTGCCAGCCCCAGAACACGAAGCTGGCCAGTTTGTCCGACAGCAGACGGACGTGACAGGTGCGCTGGACCACGTACAGACTGGTCGCAAACAGCACCGAGCCACCGAACGCGAAGATCACGCCGTTGGTATGCAGGGGGCGCAGCCGGCCGTAGCTGAGCCAAGGCGTGTCGAAGTTCAGTGCCGGCCAGTACAGCTGTGCGGCGATGAACACGCCGACCGCCATGCCGACAATGCCCCAGAACATGGTTGCCACCACGAACTGATGGACCACCTTGTCGTTGTAGTAACCGCGGGGGGCAGCCAAATCGGGTACACCGGGGGCGCCCGGAGCTGCCATGGCATCTTGATGCACAGTCATGAGTGAACCTTCATTTGCGTTAGCACCTATGTTCCCCAATACGACCTGACGGGTACTTGATCTGGATCAATTTGGTGGGGTGGAGTGGGTGATATGGAAAAATCGGCTGAATGCTGACTCGCAAACGCTCCCGGAAACAGCTCAAGCCACAACCGTTGTACGTCGCTCGTGATGAGCTGGATGCATGACTCGACCGCCGATGCCTGTCGCCGCTGGGAGCCAGTCTTCCATGCGAGCAGGACGTCTCATTGTAGATGATCGTGCCGATGAATCGAACACAGCAAAAATCCGTCGCAACCAAAGGCTGCGACGGATCGGGTTTGCCGCCAGATTGAGTCAGGCCAAAGGCGCAGTCAGTTGAGTGCTTTGCGCACTGCGGCGACGAATTCCGGGTCCGGCTTGCTGCCCATCTTCTCGGTACGAGCGAGGATCCGGCCATCGGCATCTAGCAGGATCAACGCGCTGGTGTGGTTGAACTCGCCGTCGGCCAAGGCGCGATAGCGGATGTTGAGGACGCCGGCGACCGCGCGAACCTCGTTTGCCGGCGGGCTGGCCAGCGTCCACTGGGCCACATCGAGATTGCGTTGCTTGGCGATTTTGGCCAGAGCCTGCGGGGTGTCGCGCGCCGGGTCCATGCTGATCATGGTGATCCCGAGCCGTGAGCGCTGGGTATCATCGAGCTGCTTCTGTACCGCTTTGCCGCTATCGATGATCAGCGGGCAGATGTACTGGCAGTTGGTGTAGAACATCGAGACCAGCTGGGGCTTGCCACGCTGGTCGCTCCAAAGACTTTTGCGGCCCTGCTGATCGGTCAGATTCACTTTGAGCTGGTAGACCGAATCGCGTGGAAGCGCGGCTTTTTGCGATCCTTTTTGTGCGGCCTGTGGCGCGGCGACTGGAGCGGACGCACCCGGGGGTGCTGCGAAAGCGTTGCCGGCCAGCATGACCAGCGCAACGGAGAGGGCAATACGTTTCATGGCTTGTCCTTGACGCAGCGAAATCCGAGATTGGCGGTAGTTGACTCGGCACTCAGCGACGACAGCATCGCCACCCGCATCAACACCGCGTAGTTGTCGCGATCGTTCATCGACAGTGCCCCGGCGCCACAGAAGCGGGCGTTGTCCGGATCGCCCTGGTTGCGGTTGTCCGCATCCATCAACAGTGACGAGTAATCCTCGGTCCACTCCCAGACCAGTCCGTGAATGTCCTGTATGCCGTAGACGTTGGCCGGCTGCAGGCCGGCACGGGGCAGGGCGGTGTTGGATGGACGCGAGTACCAGCGCAGGATTCTCTCCCGCCAGACCCGGTCACGGCGGGCATCGCGACGCGTTTCATCCGCGGCACCGACGTATTCCCACTCCGACCAGGTGGGCAGTCGTGCGCCCTGTGCCTCGCAATAGGCGTTGGCCGCAAACCAGCTGACCTGGACAACCGGCTGCCCCGGTTTGGCCTTTTCACCCAGTTCCACCGGGCCCGCCCAGTGCGAGAGGTAACGCGCTTCGGCCATCACGCCCGGTACCCGGTCGCGCCGCCATTGCGGGTTGGCCTTCACCCAGGAGAGAAAGTCAGCGTTGGTGACCGGTGTGCGCATCATCGCGAAGGACGCGACCGGCTGTTTGCCGGGCGCGTCTTCGTAGTTAAGTGCACTGGTGAAGCTGCCACCCGGTACCGGCAGGTAGTCCCCTTCGCCGGCGAGGACGCCGACGAAGGGAATTGCGACCAGCAACGCAGCGGTGATCGCGCGTTTCACGTCAGTGACCTGCCGAGGCGTTGGCCGGCTTGGTCTTGCGGATCTTGGCGACGTCTTCCTTGGTGACCTTGCCACCCGGGTTGTTCCAGCTGTTGAGCACGTAGGTGGAGATGTTGGCCACCTCGTCATCGGTCAGCTGGTTCATCGGCGGCATGATCGAGTCGTAGTCGGTGCCGTTGACGGTGACCTTGCCCTGCAGACCGTGCAGGATCACCCGCGCCACCGAGCTCGGATCAGCCTTGATGTAGTCCGACGCTGCGATCGGCGGGAAGATGCCGGCCATGCCTTCGCCATTGCCCTGGTGGCAGGTCGAGCAGGTGCCCATGAACAGCTCCTTGCCCGCCTGTTTCTGCTCATCGACCGTCAGGTCGCCACTGGCTTGCGCTGCAGCAGCCACCGCAACGGCGGCCATGCCGGAGCTTGCACTATCACCGATGTACATCTCGTCGACTTCCAGGCCGGAGTAGATCTCCTTGTTCTCAGGGCCGTCGGCCTTGAGGATTGCCAGCGCGCCCTTGTTGAACGCACGGAAGATGCTGTGGTCAACCAGCACGTAGCTGCCCGGGACTTCCAGGTGGAACTCCATCATCGCCGCGCCACCCGAGGGGATCAGCGTGGTCTGGACGTTTTCCTGATATTTGGTGCCGCCTTCGTACCAGACCTTGTCGAAGATCTCGCCGATGACGTGGAAGCTGGAGACGAGGTTCGGGCCGCCGTTGCCGACGTGCAGACGCACGGTCTCGCCGACCTTCGCGGTCAAGGCCTTGTCACCCGTGGTGGAACCTTCCGAGCCGTTGAACAGCACGTAGGTCGGGTTCTCATCGATGGCCTTTTCCATGTCGAACGGCTGCAGACCCTTCTCGCGGTACTTGCCCGTGGTGTAGAAGTCGCCCTGCATCACGTAGTACTCGCGGTCGACCGGCGGCAAACCTTCCGGCGGCTCGACCAGGATCATTCCGTACATGCCATTGGCGATATGCATGCCCACTGGCGCGGTTGCGCAGTGGTACACAAACAGACCGGCATTAAGTGCCTTGAAGGTGAACTGGGTACGGTGGCCAGGTGCGGTGAAGCTTGATGCTGCGCCACCACCGGGTCCGGTCACCCCGTGCAGATCGATGTTGTGGGGCATCTTGCTGTCGGGCATGTTGCGCAGGTGAAACTCGACCGTGTCGCCCTGGCGAACGCGGATGAAGCTGCCCGGCACGGTGCCGCCGAAGGTCCAGAACGTGTAGTCCACGCCCTCTGAGATCGGCATGACCTTTTCAATCACGTCCAATTCGACGATGACCTTGGCTGGCGCGGTGCGGCCGGTTGCCGGCGGCACCATTGGCGGGCTGGTCAGGATCGCCTTGATCGGCTCGCCCTGCGGCGGACCGAAGTCGCCCTTGCGTGAGCCAACGATTTCATTGGCGGCAGCATCAGCGGCGGGCTTGTCAGTGCTGGATGCGCCGCGGTCACAGGCGGGTAAGGCCAGTGCCAGCGCCGCCAGCAGCGGTATCAAGTAAACGTTCTTGCGCTTCATTCTGGACTCTCTGTGGTGGTTTGAAATAGCGGGTGACTGTTGCGGAGCCTGACAATGGAAGTGGAGTTCGTCAGGCGCCGCGCTGAATTTGGGTGAAGATTCGCAGCTACCCCGCCAATGAATTTGATCCTAATCAAATTAGCGGACGACTTCGGGGTCGTTCTTGCTGCCTCTTGACCCAAGTCAGGCATTCAGCGTCAAAACGAGCCGCGCGCGCCGCGCAGGAGCCGGCAAAGGTGGGTGGCGCCGCAAGCCGGGATCATAAAGAGAGCTCCTGTTATTTGGTCGCTGCAGCCTCTGAATAGCGACCGGATCACCCCTGCTGTCCTTGGATACGGGTGCGTATGGGCGTGGGAATTGATGTGCGTCAACACATTTCCTTCGCCAAACCGGCAGAATCCACCGTTTCCCCTGCGTTGTGTGGACCCATGAATCGACCTTCTTCCTTCGACCACGAGCAGTTGCTGGCCTGTGCCCGCGGCGAGATGTTCGGCCCCGGTAACGCGCGTCTGCCTGCACCGCCGATGCTGATGTTCGACCGCATCACCGAGATCAGCACGGAAGGCGGCAAGTACGGCAAAGGATTCGTCCGTGCGGAAATGGATATCCGTCCTGACCTGTGGTTCTTCCCCTGCCATTTCGAGAACGATCCGGTGATGCCGGGCTGCCTGGGACTGGACGCAATGTGGCAGTTGTGCGGCTTCTACCTGCCGTGGCTGGGTGCACCGGGACGCGGCCGGGCGCTTGGCGTGGGCCAGGTGAAGTTCAGCGGGCAGGTGCTGCCGGACGCCAAGCTGATCACCTATGAGCTGGACATCCGTCGGGTCATGCGCGGCAAGTTGGAGCTGGTCATCGCCGACGGTCGCACACTGGTGGACGGACGGGAGATCTACGTTGCCTCGGACCTGCGGGTGGGGCTTTTCACCTCAACGGAGGGCTTCTGAGCATGGCCGCTGCCGCAAACAGGCGTGTGGTTGTTACCGGTATGGGCATCGTGTCCTGCCTGGGCAACGATCAGGCCAGTGTTACCTCCTCGTTGCGTGACAGCCGGCCCGGTATCCGCTTTATTCCGGAATACGCCGAGCTGGGTATGCGCAGTCAGGTCGCCGGCGAGCCGCAGATCGACCTGGTCGAGCAGATCGACCGCAAGTTGAAACGCTTCATGGGCGATGCTGCCGGGTTCGCGTACGTGGCGATGCGCGATGCGATCGTCGATGCGGGGTTGAGCGATGAGCAGGTCCGCAGTGTGCGCACCGGCCTGATCGCCGGCTCGGGTGGCGGTTCGCCGCAGTGGCAGATTGAAACCGGTGACCTGCTGCGCAACAAGGGCGTGCGCAAGGTTGGTCCGTACATGGTTCCGCGCACGATGGGTTCCACGGTGTCGGCAACCCTGTCGACGGCCTTCGGCATTCGAGGTTTGAGCTATTCGATCTCGGCCGCCTGCGCGACTTCCGCGCACTGCATTGGCGCCGGCGCTGACCTGATTCGCCACGGCGCGCAGGACATCATCATCGCCGGTGGCGGCGAGGAGCTGCATTGGGGCATGAGCGCCCAGTTCGACGCGATGGGCGCGCTGTCGACCAAGCGCAACGACACGCCAGAGTCGGCATCGCGTCCCTATGACGCGGACCGCGACGGCTTCGTCATCGCCGGTGGCGGCGGCATGCTGGTGCTGGAAGAGTACGAACATGCGGTCGCGCGTGGTGCAAACATCATCGCCGAGCTGGTCGGCTACGGCGTGACCTCCGACGGCGTCGATATGGTGGCCCCGTCCGGCGAAGGCGCGGTGCGCTGCATGCGCATGGCAATGGCCGGCTTGGATGGCACGCCGGTCGGGCAGATCGACTACCTCAACACCCACGGTACCTCTACACCATTGGGTGACGTCGTTGAGTTGGAGTCGGTGCGCAACGTTTTTGGCGACACGATGCCGCCGATTTCCTCGACCAAAGCGCTCAGCGGCCACTCCCTTGGCGCTGCCAGCGTGCACGAGGCGATCTACTGCCTGCTGATGATGCGCGAGGGCTTTATTGCCGGCTCGGCCAACATCGACACGCTCGATCCGCGCGTTGAGGGTTTCCCGATTGTGCGCGAAAGCCGCAAAGCCCAGCTTGATACGGTGATGTCCAACAGCTTCGGCTTCGGCGGCACCAATGCCAGCCTCGTGTTCGCACGGGTCTGACGACGATTGTTCTTTCTATCCAGGAGATCCATGGCATGAAAACCGTACCTGTCGTTGCCCTGTCGGCCGCCGTATCTCTGGTGCTTGGCTTGGCGTTGGTTGGCTGTGCGTCCGCGGCACCCCCGTCCGCCCACGCGCACCACGACCAGCCGGCCCCGCACGCGCATGCTCCGAAGACCCATGCGGCGAACCACCCGGGCGCGGCGGGCACCGGTGCGCCCATTCCTGCCGACCACGTGAAGTGGGCGCCCGACGCGCCGTTGGTAGAAGGTATGGGGCAGATGCGCGACGCGATGACCGGTCTGAGTCACCACGAGATGGGCCATCTGGATGAGACCCAGGTCGACCAGTTGGCCACCCAGGTGGATGAGGCAGCGGCCTACATGTTCGCTAACTGCAAACTGCCGACCGAGCCGGACGTTGCTTTGCACGGGGTGTTGGCCCGACTGATGGCCGGTGCTGAAGCGCTGCACGCCGACCCGGCCAACCCTGCTCCGGTTGCCGACATGCGCGCGGCGCTGGAGGACTACCCGAAGCTGTTCGACGATCCTGACTTCGCTGCGTCCGGCGACGATCACGCGGAACACTAAGCGCGTCGATCGGCTCGTCGCGTTACCCCGCTGGGCTGGTCACAGCCCGGCGGGTCTGATTCTCGGCTGTCGCCGCAAGACGTGGCTCACCGTGATGAGCGGGATGGCGCGCTTGTTGGCGGGTGCCACTCACCGGTTTTGAGGGTGGCGCGCAGGGCCGTCTCCGCCGGTTGTGGATCGATGCCATGACGGGCGAGCCAAGTGGGGTCATACAGCGTCTGGTCATAGCGCTCGCCAGGGTCGCACAGCAGGCTGACGATGCTGCCGCACTCGCCGGCCGCGCGCATGCGGGTGGCCAACTCAAGGCAAGCGACCAGATTGGTTCCGGATGAGCCCCCGTAGCGACGGCCGAGCTGCTCTTGCAATAAGTGCATCGCCGCGATGGATGCCGCGTCAGCCACTTCAACCACCTCGTCGACGACTTCGAACAGAAACCCCGGCTCCACCTTGGGGCGCCCGATGCCTTCGATCAGGGTTGGTTGGCTGCCGATGGCAGAGCGGTCGCGGGTGCGCCAGCCGTGGACGAAGCCACTGCCGGCGGGCTCGGCGACGCACAGGCGTGTTTCCAGAGCGCGATAGCGGATATAACGTCCGATAGTGGCCGAGGTTCCTCCGGTACCAACACCGCAGACGATCCATGCAGGGTGCGGATGCGGTTCGGCTGCAAGCTGGCCGATGATCGATTCGGCGATGTTGTTGTTGCCCCGCCAGTCGGTCGCTTGTGCCGCCAGTCCGAACTGGTCGAGATGGCAGGCGCCATTGGCCGCGTGCCAAGCCGCGCGCTCGTACACCTGCGAGGGGTCATCAACCAGGTCGCAGTGGCCTCCCAGCGCTTGCACGTCGGCGATCTTGCGCGGCGCGGTGGCGGTCGGCATCACTGCGGTAAACGGCAGGCCCAACAGACGTGCAAACCACGCTTCCGAGATTGCGGTACTGCCCGAGGATGCATCCACCACCGGCTGGCCTGGGCTGAGACGGCCATTGCACAGCGCGTACAGATACAGCGACCGCGCAAGACGGTGCTTCAGGCTTCCGGTGGGGTGGGCCGCCTCGTCCTTGAAGTAGAACTCGATGCCGGGAAACCCGGGAAACTCCAGCCGCAGCAGATGGGTATCCGCCGAACGGGCCGCTTCCTGCCGCAGCCGCATGAGCGCGTCGGCCGTCCAGCTGCGCATCGTGGCGTGGTCACAAGGCAGCGCTGGCGGAGTGGCCGCACCGCGTGGACGGAAGTCGTTGGTCGGATGGAATGCGTCGGGACTCATAACGGCCGTGTCCCCAGCAGTGCGCGAATCCGTCGCCCCAAATGGGCGAGGTACATATCGATATAGCTGATGCCGTTCTCGTGGTCGATCAGATACGGATTCATCAGGGTGTGGCGCAGAATAACCAGACGGTCCGCATCGGCGTCGTCGTCATTGTCCAACAGCGTCGCCGGATCCAGGTCGAGCTGGGTCAGAATGCGGTTCATCTCCACTTCGCCGAGTGCTTCAGGACGCAACGTGGTCATCGAGCCGAAGAACTGCTTGAGCTGAAGTGGTTGGCTGGAGTCGGCGCGAAGCTCGTCGTGCAGGCTGCGAACGAAGGCATTCGCGCGCCCCAGGTCTCGGTTGCCGACCGGATTGATGGCGACGCAGACCAGATTGCTGTCGGGCGCAAACGGGACGGTGATATGCGCGACATCAGCCAACTCGATTGCCAGCTGGGCGGTGCGCGCGTGGAAAGCCTCGGCGGAGAGCACTGTCTGCCGTGGCAGTCGGCCGAAGTTGGCGTGGTCCAACGGCAGCACTTTGTGGGTGACATACACCGCCGCTGCCGCTGCGCCCGATTTGGAGCCCTCCATCACGAACTGGCCGAGCCTGCGGTAGCGGCTGAGGTAGTCGCTCGCCCGGGTGTCATGGAACACGTAGTCCGCGGCCTCGGCGAGCAAAGCGGTAGCGCGATGGTCGCGGCAGATAAATGCCCCGGCGCCGTAGGGCAGGTAGCCCAGCTTGTGCGGATCTACGGTGACCGAATCGGTCTGGCCCAGCGCGGCGAAGGCGGCGTGCACCTCGGGCAGCGGGAAGTGCGCGAACCCGGCGCGGACTTCCTGCAACTCGCGCAGGCTGCCGTCGGGGTTGCGGAACAGGGTTGCCAGATAGCCGCCCCACGCAGCATCGACATGCACGCTGAAGCCCAGTCCACGTTGCTGGAACTGGTCGCGCGCGGCGACGACGGCATCCACCGGATCGACCGTGCCGTATTCAGTGGTGCCCAGCACGGCGACCGTCATCAGTACCGGCTGACGTTCGCGTTCGCAGTGTTCCAGCGTCTCGATCAATGCGTCGGCATCCAGCCGCATACCTTTTTCCGGCAGCAGGTGTAATTGGTCGCGACCCAGACCAAGCAGCTTCAGGCCCTTGCTCCACGAATAGTGTGCAGTGATCGGTGCAAGCACGACCGGAACCTTGAGGTCGCGGTGGCGCGAGAAGAACTCGACCATTCCCAGATGCTCAAGGCGCTGGGCCTGAACCGCATCACGCCACTGCCGCCGCTCGCGGGCCGGCTGGCCGGCGAGCCATGCCTGCCACCTCTCGAGCAGCTTGATACCCTCGGCAGGACCGAGGTTGAAGGCTTCCCAGTTATCGGCGGGCAATGCCAGCCCCGGCACTTGGGCGGCCAACAGCGCGACCGGGAAAGCCTTCAACGCCAGCGCCAGGCGCAGGGCCTGATAGTTGGCGACGGTGCCACCGGAGGTCAGGTGACCAAACGCGCAGTCGACACGATCGGGATCATCCGGGTAGCCGAGCATGCGCGCCAACTGCAGCCCGACCTGGACCTCCAGGTCGATGGTGACGGGGGCAGCGTCCTCGCTGACGTTGTTCGGGTTGTAGGGCAGGGTCAGGATTTGTGCGGCCAGCCCAGGCAGCAACAAGTCGGACGCCATATGACCGATGTAGCGGGGGCTGTGGAACGGCACCGAGCGCTTCAGTGATGCCGACAGCTGGTGCAGCTCCCGCCGCAGCCGCGACTCGAAGGCCTTGTAGTCCGGGTGCTGCGCTGCGTGGGTCGGGATTGCCGGTGGATCCTCGGGGTGGAAGTTGCGGCGCCAGTACACATGGTCGCGCAGGAACTCGACCACCAGCTTTTCCAGCAAGGTGTCGTTCTCGCCGTAGGGGCCGAGGAACAATGCGTCGAGCATTGGCCGGTCCGGATGGGCGGTGCCGGGCGTCGCGGCGGCAAGGGCCATTTTCTGCGCCTCGGTCATGGCTGCATCGGTGGAAGCTTCAGCGGATCGTTCAGCCGAGGTAAGCATTCAAAAAACCCCATGGACTGTGAGCACGCGCAATGGAATAGACCATCGCGAAGGTGAGGAGTGCGGCGACGTAAAATCCGGCTTTTGCCCGCAGAGTGCGACCGCGCTTGAGCGCGAACACCCCGAGCACGATATAGACCACCAGCAGCAGCAGCTTCACCGTCAGCCAGCCGTTGGCGAACATCGCGCCCGGCAGCATGGTCAGCAGCATCAATGCGGCGGTCAGAAGCGCGGTATCAACGGTGTAGCTGGTCCAGCGAACAGGCAGCCAGTGTGGCCACTTCATTCCGGCCAGAACGCCAGCGCCGCGCAGGGCGAAGGTCAGGCCGCTGGTGACCGCCATGGCGATGTGGATGTGCTTGATCTGCGGGTAGAACTCGATCATGGGGCTTCCTGTGCAATGCGCATGTTTGACGGCGTCGCCCTGGTCACGGGTGGCGCGATTGGGTAAGCAGGTTCGCTCTGAGGCCGGCTGCGGTCAGCCGTCACGGCCGTCGGACCGCGGCGTCAGATAGATGCGTCCGATATGTGCGACCCACGGCAGGAACGCGGCCAGCCAGCCCAGAGCGGCCACTGCCTGCCATGCGGCACTGTCGGGAAACACCTCGGCGGCCACACGGATCGATGCGACCACTTGGATGGCGACATAGGCGAACCATGCCACCGGGTACATACCCAGTGGTCGTCCGGCATGGCCTTGGGTGACCCGGGTCACCATCGCGATGAGGATGCTGCCAAAGAAGCCGATGAACAGCGCGTGCGCTGGACCACGGCCGAGCCAGTAAGCGCCGGTCAGCGCGAAGTTCACGCTTTGCGCGGAGTACAACGCAAACGCCAACGGCAACCACGCCAGACCGATAAACAGCACCGTTAGCAGGCCCGGGTTTTTGCCGCGTGGCCACCAGCGCCACAGCATCGTTGCGGTCAGCGCAAACAGCGGCACGTCAACCAGCCATAGCCAGCCATAAAGATGGAACAGCTCCAGTATCAGGTGCCCCAAGCTCAGCGGCCAAAAGGCGGCCAGCAGCCACATCGGTCGCCACGGCTGGTAGCCCGACACCACCCGGCTGGCAAAGAAGGGGAACATCCGGTGTGCGACGGTCAGATACACCGGCAGCAGCAGGCCGAAGGTGCCGATCTTGATGCTTGCCATTACCCACATTGGCGACTCGGCGCCGAGTACGTGAGCCGCCCACGCCAGCACACCCACAAGCCCCAGTGTCAGCGCCGCAAAACACGAGCGTGCGTGCCAGGTCTTGCCTGTCTCGCGCCATAGCAACGGCGCCAGGGCCGACAGACCGGCTGTCCAGCCGGCGATGGTCATCAGGACCCCGACAACAATGCCCGATTCCCAACCCAGCGCCCCAAGCAGGGTTGCGATTTGCCCGCCGAAGATGCCGAGACCTACCGGCACGTAGCGCCAGCGGTCGATGTCCGGCATGCCCATCCATTTTGGGAAGGTGGTCAGCAGAAAGCCGAAGAAGAAGCTCGGCAGTACCTGGTACTGCATTACGAACGCGTGTATCCAGCCAGGGGGCGTGGATGAATGGGGCACGGCCAAGTCGGGCCAGCGTGCGCCGACCAGCCAAGCGGCCCACCAGGCCATGGCGATCAGCAGGTTCATCGAGCCGATGAAAAACATCAGGCGGTGTGGCGCGATGGCGAGCAGGCCTGGCGACAGCGCCGCTGCCGTGGTGTCGGGTCGTTTATCCATGGCGGCAGTGTGACGCCGAACGGTGAGCGCGTTATTGACTTGGGTCACCCGGAACGCCCACACAAAAAAGGGGGCGGCTTGCGCCGCCCCCTTTAAGTTGTCACTCATCGAGCCGGTATCAGCGGTTCGACTGCTTCTTCATGCCGCCTTTTGCCGACTTGTCGACCATGCGTGGTCCAAGCCAGAGCGAGACCACGAACAGCGCGATCATGAACGCACCCGCAGCGAAGATGGTATCGCCCGGTACCCGCAGCCAGACCAGCACTTCGACGATGTCACGGGTCATGAACTCGGCCGAACGTGCGAACCAGTAGCCGTGCTCAAGGTTGGCTTCCAGTTGCAGCACACCCAATGGCAGCAGGGTCAGGATCGTCATCAGCGCCAAGCCGATGTTGAGCGCCCAGAATCCACTGCGGATCAGTCCTTCACGCCACACCTGGTCAGGCTTGAGCCCACGCAGGCAGTACAGCATCAGGCCGATACCGAGCATGCCGTACACGCCGAACAACGCGGAGTGGCCATGAGCGGCGGTCAGGTTGGTGCCCTGCATGTAGAACAGTGCCAGCGGGGTGTTGATCAGGAAGCCCAGCAGCCCGGCACCGATCAGGTTCCAGAAGCTGACCGCGAGGAAGAACATGATCGGCCACTTGTACTGCTGCATCCATGGCGTGGCGCGACTGCTCTTCCAGGTGGAGTGGGCCTCCAGTCCGATCAGAGCCAATGGCACCACTTCCAGCGCCGAGATACTCGCACCCAGCGCGACCACCCCGGTGGTGACGCCGGCAAAGTACAGATGATGGAACATGCCCAGCACGCCGCCAGACATGAACACGATGGTCGCAAACAGCACGTTGATCGTCGCAAATCGACCGCGTACCAAGCCCAGCTTGACGAAGATGAAGCTGATCACCGCGACCGCAAACACCTCGAAGAAGCCTTCGACCCACAAGTGGACAATCCAGAACTTCCAGTAGGTGACGATCGAGATGTGGCTGTCTTCCTTCCACATCAGGCCAGCCGCATACAGGATGCCGATCGCAACGGTGGACAGGAACAGCAGACCGGCAATCGAGGACGTCTGGTTCTTGGCCCGCATTGCCGGCCACAGGGCGCGACCGACCAGGAACAGCCACAGCATCAGGCCGATGAACAGGTAAATCTGCCAGAAACGACCGATATCGACGTATTCCCAGCCCTGATGACCGAACCAGAAGTTGGGAATCGTGCCGAGCTTGCCCATCACTGCCATCCACTGGCCGGCGAACGCGCCGACGACAATGATGATCAGGCTGATGAAGAGGAAGTTGACGCCAAATTTCTGGTACTTGGGCTCGTGCCCGGAGATTGCCGGCCCCAGATACAGGCCGGTCGCCAACCACGCGGTCGCGATCCACAGGATCGCCAGCTGCGTGTGCCAGCTGCGGGTGACCGCATACGGGAGCCATTCCGATAGTGCAAAACCGTAGGATTCCTGACCTTCGACCTGGTAGTGCGCGGTGGTTGCGCCCATCAGGATCTGGAACAGGAACAACGCCATCACCAGCCAGAAGTACTTGGCGGTTGCCTTCATCGACGGCGTGATGACGATGGCGCGTGCCGGATCTTCAGTGGGCGGTACCAGTGGCTTTTCAGTGCCGTGATAGACCGCGGAGTGCCACGCAAGCAACGCAATGCCGGCGATCATGAACAGGATCGAGAACATCGACCACATGAAGCTGCTGGACGTCGGCACGTTGCCGATCAGCGGTTCATGAGGGAAGTTGTTGGTGTACGACTTCACGTCGCCCGGGCGGTTGGTAGACGTCGCCCACGAGGCCCAGAAGAAGAACCCGGTCATCAGACGGCGGTTGTTCTCGTCGGGCACCGGGTTTTCACGGATTGCGTAGGCTTCGCGCAATTCGTGGGTGGCCGGATCGTTCGAGAACACGCTGATGTAGTGAGCGGCTACCTGCGAGATCGCCTGCGCGCGCTCATCGCTGACGACGATGGAGCCCGTTGCCGGGTCGTAGGTGTTTTCCCGGATCTCGGGTTTGATCTCCGCCTGTAACTTGGCCTGCTCGCTGTCGTTGAGCTCGCCGTACGGCATGCCGAACTCGATCCGGCTGCGCACGTCGAGCATCGCCATGATTTCTTTGTGCAGCCACTCCGCTGACCAGTCCGGTGCGAGCAACGCACCGTGGCCCCAGATCGAGCCGCTCTGCTGACCTCCCATCTCCTGCCAGACGCGTCGCCCAGCCTCGATGTCGTCCTTCGTATAGATCACCTGCCCGCTATCGGTGACGACCTGCTCGGGCATCGGCGGAGCGGTCTGGTACAAGTCCTTTCCGATCCACAGCATGATCCCGAAGCTGACGATGAGCAGGGCACCCAAGCCCAGCCATAGTCGCCTCGTTATTTGAATACTCTTTGGTTCCATTGATACTTCTCCCGGATGATGGGCGCCATGGTGGCCAGTCGCGGGCGCGATCACGTTGACTTGAGTCAAGCACCCGACCTGCATGGCCATCTGTGCAGGAGAATCGATCGTCACGCACTGCGATGCGGTTGTCGGCTTGGCGCCAACACCGCCTGGGCAGGGAATTCAGGCGCCGTACGGCCCCGTTTCCCGCGGCTACGGTGACGCGCGATTCCCATATGCGCAACCCCTACGGTTCCGTACGGTGATCACGCAAGCCCGAAAAATCGGGCGGGGAGGCGAGCGGTCAGCGGTGCAGGATCGGGTCGGCGAGGGCGGCGAGCTGATCGCGTTCGAGCAGTTCCACCTCACGTCGATCGACCATCAGTAATCCGTCTTTCTGGAAGCGTCGCAGGACCCGGCTGACGGTTTCCGGTGCCAGGCGCAGATAGTTGGCGATGTCGGTTCGGGCCATGGTCAGCTGGAAGCGGTTGGCCGAGAAGCCGCGCGCAGCCAGTCGGCGCGACAGCCCGATCAAGAAAGCCGCCATCCGCTGATCGGCTGACCAGTCGCCGGCGAGCAGCGCTGCACGGCCGATGTCGCGGCTCAGCAGCCGGAACAAATGGCGCTGCAGTCCCGGCAGTTTTGCCGCGAGGATCGCAATCTTCGGGAACGAGAACCGGCACAGCATCGCGGTATCCAGCGCAACCGCGTTGCACGGATAGGTTTCACCGTCGATCGCATCCAGACCGATGACTTCACCGGGCAGGTAGAAGCCGAGCACGTGCTCGCGGCCTTCGCGATCGATCATGTAGGTCTTGACGGTGCCGGCTCGCACTGCCGCAATCGCCTCGAAGGGGTCGCCTTCTCGGAAGATGTGATCGCCGGCGTGGTAGGGCCCGACGTGCTCTACCAGCACATGCAGGTCCATCAGCGAACGCTTGTCCATCCCTTCGGACAGACAGGCTTGCGAGAACGCGCAGGTCGAGCAGAACGACAGCGCATCGCCGTCGTCCGACATCGTGGTCGCGTCTTGGCGCGGGAACGCGGTCGGGTTCACGCCCACCTCCATATCGCGCTTAGATGGCGCGTGAGAAGCGGGGCGTGGCGGTGGGCTGGGTCAGATAATGGTCGAAGCACATCGCTATGTTACGCAGCAACAGACGCCCGCGCGACGTGGCAATGATTCGCCCGGGCTCCACACGGACCAGACCATCGGCCACCAATGGCTCCAGCTGCGCGATCGCATCGGCAAAGTAGTCGTGGAAGTCGATCAGATAGCGCCGTTCCAGCGCGTCAATCGGGATCTCGCCTTGGCACATCAGCCGCTGGATGACGTCGGCGCGCAGCTGATCGTCCTCACTCAAGCGCATGCCGCGGAATACCGGCATCCGGCCCTCGTCCAGCGCAATTTGCCAGCTCGGCAGGTCACGCGGGTTCTGGCTGAAACTGTCGCCGATATGGCTGATGGCGCTGACGCCCAGTCCCACCAGATCGGTGTCCGAGTGAGTGGTGTATCCCATAAAGTTGCGATGCAGACCGCCCCGGTCCTGGGCGGTGGCAAGGTCGTCATCGGGCAGCGCGAAGTGGTCCATGCCGATGTATGAATAGCCGGCGGCGGTGAGCTTCTCGATCGCCAGCTGCAGCAAGCCCAGCTTGACCTCGGGTGACGGCAGGTCATCGGCGTTGATCTGTCCCTGCGCCTTGAACAGGTCGGGTAGGTGCGCGTAGCTGTAGACCGCCAGACGGTCCGGACGAACCTGGATCACAGTGTCCAGCGTTTTGGAGAAGCCCTCCAGCGACTGCTTCGGCAGGCCGTAGATCAGGTCCACGTTGACCGAGCGCATACCGCTTGCGCGGCAGGCGTCAATAATGGCGACCGTCTCCTCGACCGACTGGATGCGGTTGACCGCTTCCTGGACTGCCGGGTCGAAATCCTGCACACCAAGACTGGCCCGGTTGAAGCCAATAGCGGCCAACTCAGCGATGTCGGCCGGCTTGACGAACCTTGGGTCCAGCTCGATCGACAGGTCGCGCTTGGGCGAATCGGAAAAGTGGAAATGACTGCGCAACGAGTCCACGACCTCACCCAGCTGAGACGGGGAGAGGAAGTTTGGCGTGCCACCGCCAAAGTGCAGCTGGATGACCTCGCGGTCGCGGTCGAACATCGCCGCGGCCATCGCGATTTCGCGGTACAGGCGGACCAGGTAGGTCTCGCCGCGCGCCAGGTCGCGGGTAATGATCCGGTTGCAGCCGCAATAGAAACACGGGCTCATGCAGAACGGCACGTGCACATACAGCGACAGTCGACGCGGGATCGGATCGCCATTGCTGGCTACCACCGCGTCGCGAAGCGAGTCCTCGCCAAAGGTCGGGGAGAAATGAGGCGCGGTCGGGTACGAGGTGTACCGCGGGCCGGGCCGGTCGTATCGCTTCAGGAGCGACGCGTCGAATTGGAGAGGGCTGGACATGTCGCTCAGGCTATCCAGCACCGTTGGTTCGCGCCTTGATCGGGATCAAATGGAGCTACGGGAGTATTCGTGCGGCGAAAGATTGCTGATGCCGTATCTTGGAAGCTGAAAGTGCCCGAGGCGAGAGGACAGGATGGTTGAGGTGGCAAAAGCATGGGTGATGTTGGTTGAGGATGACGAAGAGCTGCGCGAGCAGATCCTCCGTCCTGCGTTGGTGGAGTCCGGATTCGACGTGGTCGCCGTTGGCAGCGCGCTCGAAATGTACCGGGCAATGCTCACCTGTGACTTTGCGTTTTTCGTAATCGACGTCGGACTTCCTGACGAGGACGGTTTCAGGATCGTGAGGCACCTGCGTGGCCTCACGCGGGCAGGATTAATTCTCCTTACCGGGCGGGCTTCCTCGGTCGACAAGGTGCGCGGTCTGGACGTCGGCGCGGATGCTTATCTTGCCAAGCCAGTTGACGTGTCCGTGCTGGTGGCTACCTTGCGGAGCGTTAGTCGACGCGTGGATAGCGACAATCCGCCTACTTCGTCACCAGCCAAGCTGGTACGCGCTGATGGCTGGTCGTTTGATGTGGACGGATGGCGCCTCCTTGCGCCAAACAACGTAGCCGTAAAGCTGTCGGTGGCCGAGCGCGAACTGCTGGCCATCCTTTTGAGCGCAACGGGCGAAGTGGTCCCGCGCAAGCGCCTCATCGACGGGTTGTCGGAAAAAATCGTCGGATTCGAGGACGAGCGCTTGGAGATGCTGATCTTCCGGCTCCGGCGCAAGGCCCACGCCGCCGCCGATGGCGGAGAGCTGCCGGTGCATACCGTGCGCGGCGTTGGCTACGTTCTGACCTCCTGACACCCTTTCGCGACTGGAAATTTCACACTATTGCGTTGTATTGCAGTGTGTTGCCGTTCCTTTTATTTGGTGATGCAGCGCAAGTGTGTTTTGTGACGTCGGCCGATACAATCCGCCCCGACTAGGGGAAGAGCCGTCGCTTGATGCGTCGCTCGAAGTCACATGTCACCGCGAGCGGTGGCCGGGGAACGCCCTATTTGACAGAGATATCCGACGGACCTCCGGTCCGCTGGGTGGTCGCGTCTGTGCGCGGCGAACAGTGCCATAAAAGGATGAAGCGGTGATGGGTCAGAAAATTCTCAGCGGTAGCCTGACGGGTGGAAACGTGTTTGAGCTTTCCGATCCGGCCATGGCGCTTCGCCGTTATCTCGCTCGCTCGCTGGCGCTGGGCCCAGTGCGCTCACGCATGCGTGCTTTGCTCGCTTTCGCTGCGCTGGCTGTAACGCTGGTGGTCACTTTCCCCGCTCACGCGCAGCTGGCTGAACGCCACAGCTTCAACGCGCCAGGCAATATCGAGATGATCGGTAACGCCCTGATGAGTTGTGCAGAGGGATCGGCCGGTTGTGCCGCCGACCGCAATAGCAGCACGTCGGGCGGCAACGGCAACCGTCAGATGCAGTTCATCAACATCGATGCGACCGCTGGCAGTACCAACTCATCAATGGCGACCCTCGCACTTCCTCCGGGTGCCCAAGTTCTCTCGGCGGGTTTGTACTGGGGCGGTCGTGCGGGTAACTCGGCCACCGCAAGGCGCGATATCAAGCTGCGCGTGGCCAATTCCGCTGTCTACCAAACCGTAAGTGCGGCAACCGCGAACCTGCACACCTTCAATTCGCAGGGCGATAGCGATGCTGATCGTCCGTATCACGCATATGCAGACGTCACCGCCCAAGTCAAAGCCGCGGGATCCGGCAATTACTACGTCGCCAGTTTGACAGCGATGGAAGGTAACGCGAGCAGCGGTTTGGGCTACTACGGTGGCTGGTCGCTGATCGTTACGTATCGCGATAATTCCCAGCCATTTCGCCGACTGATGGTGTTTGACGGTGACGCGGGTTATGTGGCGGGCGCAACTCCAGCGTCCGTCACCATTAGCGGCTTGCTCACTCCGGCTTCCGGTTCGTTCAATGCGTACATGGGTGCTCTGGTGTGGGAGGGTGACGCAAACATCAGCGGAGACCAGTTCCTGTTGAACGGCGCCCCCGTTTCAGACGCAAGGAATCCGGCAACCAACTTCTGGAATAGCAGCATCAGCCGATTCGGTACCCGTATATCGGCCAAAACCCCTGACTACGTTAACCAGTTTGCGGTCGATATAGACTTTGTCGATATCTCAGGGCAACTGTTGAGTAATCAGACGGGTGCGACGCTGGGCTTCACCAGCACGGGGGACGCATATTTCCCGCACGCACTGGTGTTCGTGACTGATCTGTTTGTTCCCAACCTGGTCTCCTCGCTGAAGAAGTCCGTTGTCGACGTGAATGGCGGCGCGGTTCGCCTAGGCGATGAGCTCGAATACACGATTTCATTCGAAAACACCGGGCAGGACGGCGCTACCAAGGTTGTTCTTATTGATCCGATCCCAGCCGGAACGACTTATGTTCCAGGTTCGATGACGGTCCTGAGCAACTCGCCGGGTGCGCAAGTGGGCGCAGTCAGTGATGCAGCTGGTGATGACGTCGCAGAATTCAACGCGGTGCAGAATCGGGTAATTTTCCGCGCCGGGCTGGGCGCCACTCCCGCCAACGGTGGGCTTGTTGCCCCTGATGAAGGTGCGAGCTTGCGGTTTCGCGTCAAGGTCGACGCAGATCCGGCGTTGGTCAATACCAGCATCACCAATATCGCCGAGGTTTCCCATAACGCCCAGACGGTGCCTTTGCCTGATGATGTAGAAGGCGATGCATCGGTGGTTTCCGGGCCGGTACTTGGGCAGCCGAAGCTGTCTTCGTTGAAGGCGATGACAGCCAATGCCGACGAGGACGCCTCAGGCACCGTTAGTGTGGGTGACACTCTGACCTACACCGTCACGGCGACCAACGAAGGCGACTCGAGCCTCAGTAACGTGGTCGTCACGGATGACCGCATCACACCGTCCGCCATCACGTGTGCGACGGTACTTTCAACCGCTCCCGACAACACGTGTGTGTTGACCGGCAGCTATGTCGTCAGTCAGGCGGATGCCGACCTCGGCTACGTCCGTAATATTGCAGTGGTTCAGTCGGCGGAGATATGCCCGGCCGGGTCGGTTGAGCCCAATTGCAATCCCACCCTTGACGTTCCCGTTCCGCAGCTCCCGTCGCTGGTGTCGGCCAAGACCGTGACCACTACCGGTCCGTACAACCTGGGCGACACGATCGGCTACCAGATCGTGGCGACCAACAACGGCACCGTCACTTTGAGCGACGTGACCGTGACCGATCCGCTGCTCGGTGGTGCGCCGCAGGTGTGCGCCGTGCTTGCGCCGACCGCCAGCTGCACGCTGACGGGCACCTATGTAGTAGTGCAGGGCGATGTGGACGCCGGCAAGGTGGTCAACACCGCGCAGGTCAGCACCACGACGCCGGGCGTGTGCCCGGCCGGCAGCCCCGATGCGGCGTGCCGTCCGACCACCGATACCCCGGTGGCCGGTTCCCCGTCGTTGGTGTCGGCCAAGACCGTGACCAGCACCGGTCCGTACAACCTGGGCGACACGATCGGCTACCAGATCGTGGCGACCAACAACGGCACCGTCACTTTGAGCGACGTGACCGTGACCGATCCGCTGCTCGGTGGTGCGCCGCAGGT
>JBBSSB010000009.1:0-98784 GCA_038242455.1 Lysobacterales bacterium | reverse complement strand
TCATTCCGATCCGGAGCCGGCCATTTACAGGGAAAGTCAATGCTCACCATCCGTGACCTCAGCAAGACCTACGCGAACGGCGTCCGTGCCCTCAACAACGTCAGTCTGGATATCCCGAAGGGCATGTTCGGTCTTCTCGGGCCCAATGGCGCGGGCAAGTCGTCCTTGATGCGCACCCTGGCAACGTTGCAGGAGGCCGACAGCGGTAGAGTGGTGTTGCAGGGTGAGGACGGCAAGCCGATTGACGTGCTGCGTGACAAAGACACCGTGCGCCGCCAACTCGGTTATCTGCCGCAGGACTTCGGCGTGTATCCCAAGGTCAGTGCGGAGGACCTGCTCGAACACTTCGCCGTGCTCAAGGGTTTGACTGCGCGCAAGCAGCGCCGCGAGGTAGTTGATGGCCTGCTGCAGCAGGTCAATCTGTGGGATGCACGCAAGCGCAAGCTGGGCACCTTTTCCGGCGGCATGCGCCAGCGCTTTGGCATTGCACAGGCGTTGCTGGGCAGTCCGCGGTTGGTGATCGTTGACGAGCCCACCGCCGGTCTGGATCCGGAGGAGCGCAACCGCTTCCTCAACCTGTTGGCGGAGATTGGTGAGAACGTCGCGGTGATCCTGTCCACCCATATCGTCGAGGACGTCACCGACCTGTGCCCGACGATGGCGATCATGAACAAGGGTGAGGTTTTGTTGACCGGCGAGCCCAATGTCGCCATTGAGGCGATGCGCAATCAGGTCTGGCGCAAGCAGGTGACCAAGGCCGCGCTGCCCGGCTACGAGAGCCGCCACACCGTGCTGTCGACCCGTCTTGTCGCAGGCAACCCGGTGATCCACGTGTTCGCTGCGGATCTGCCTGAAGAAGGCTTCGAGCAGGTGGCGCCGGATCTCGAGGATGTCTACTTCCAGCGCTTGCGCCAGCAGGCCAAGCAGTCCGCGGCGACTGCCCCATCTAGCGCTGCGGCGTGAGCGGAGAAACCTGATGATCTATGAATTCTTCCGCTTCGAACTGAAGCAGCAGTTGCGTGCGCCGCTTTTGTGGTTGATGGCATTGATGTTCGGCCTGTTCGCCTTCGGGGCGTCGAGCAGCGATGCGATCCAGTTGGGCAGCGCGATCGGCAACGTGAACCGCAATGCTCCCTCGGTGATCATCCAGTTCCTCGGCATGTTCACGGTGCTGGGCTTGCTGGTGGTCGTCAGCTTCATCAGTGGCGCCTTGCTGAGAGATTTTGAGCTCGGCACGTCCGACCTGTTCTTCTCCAGCCCGATGCGCAAGCGCGACTTCCTGATCGGGCGTTTTCTGGGCGCGGTGGCGGCATGTCTGCTGATCTACGTGATGGTTGCGCTGGGTTTGATGATCGGCCCGCTGATGCCATGGGTGGATCCGGAACGGCTGGGCGCCTTCTCACTCGCGCCCTATGTATGGGGCTTCCTGGTGCTGGTGATTCCCAACCTGTTGTTCAGCGCGGCGCTGTTGGCCCTGTTCGCGGTGACCACTCGCAGCATCCTAGTGGTGTATCTCGGAGTCATCGCGTTTTTCATCCTCTACTCGGTTTCGGGGGTACTGGTCAGTGATCTCGACAACGTCTGGTTGGCGACCATGCTCGATCCACTCGGCTTGACTGCGCTGGCGCGGATGACCCGCTATTGGTCCGCCGACCAGCACAACCATCAACTGCCGGAACTCACGGGCTATTTGTTTGCCAATCGCGCGTTATGGCTCGCGGTCTCTGTCGGACTGATCGTCGCGGCGTTCGCATTGTTCAAAACGCAGCGAAGCGGTACTGGTCGCGCGTGGTTCAAGCGCCGCAAGGCGCAGACCTCATCGGCAACGTTGCGGCCCGTGGCATTCTCGCCGTCACGTGCGGTGCCGGCGACTGGTGCGGGAGTCTCGTGGGCGCAATTCGTGCGGCAATGGCGGTTCGACACGCTTGGTGTATTTCGCAGCGTGCCCTTTCTGGTGATGCTGTTATTTGCCGTGGCCAATTTTCTGGCGATCGCCGGCATGGCGCAAAGCATGTTCGGAACCCGGATCTATCCGGTCACGTCCTTGATGGCGACGACGTTGCAGAACGGCTTCAGCTTCATGCTTGTCTTCGTGGTGATGTTCTACGCCGGTGAACTGGTGTGGAAAGAGCGCGGCGCCAAACTAAACGAAGTCACCGATGCGATGCCAGTACCCAACTGGGTGCCCTTGGCGGCAAAGATGGCGGCTCTGGTAGCGGTGGTGCTCGCGTTCCAGACGGTTGGTGCACTCGCGTCGATGAGCTTCCAGTTGGTGAAGGGTTTCACCGCGATCCAGCCAGGCCTGTATCTGCAGAACCTGCTGTTGGATTCCATCCCCTTCATCCTGCTCGGCGGCCTGGCGCTGGTGCTGCAGGTGCTGACCAACAACAAGTTCATCGGCTATGGCTTGCTGATTGCGTGGCTCGTGGTGAAGGGGCTGTTGGGCTATCTGGACTTCGACCACGTGCTCTACCGGTACGGTAGTGCGCCGGTGGCGCCGTATTCGGACATGAACGGCTACGGCCACTTTCTGACGGCCCGATTGTGGTTCCAGGCGTACTGGGGCGTTTTCCTGGTGGCGCTGCTGCTGGTGTCCGCGGCGTTCTGGGTGCGTGGCGTCTCACCCAGCCGGCGCGAACGATTCAGGCTAGCTCGTCAGCGTTTGGCTGGTGGCAATGGTGTCGCACTGGGCGTCAGCCTGGCGCTGTTTGCACTGCTGGGTGGTTTCATTTTCTGGAACACCAACGTTCGCAACGAATACATCGCCGCTGACGTCATGCTGGATCGCCAGCAGCGCTACGAAGCCGAGTACCGCCAGTACCTCGATCTAGCACAGCCTCGCATTACGGCGGTACACACCGACGTGGACCTGCGCCCCGAGGACCAGAGTGTGCGCATCCGCGGCAGTTACACCATCGCCAACCAGCATGCGACCCCGGTCGAGGACATCCACATTCAGCTTTACCCGCAGACCCGGTTGCACGCGCTCGACTTCGGTGACGCCGAGTTGATCAGCAACGACGAGGCGCTCGCCTATCGCATCTACCATCTGGCCAATCCGATGCAGCCGGGTGAGCAGCGCGAGTTGACCTTTGATATCGAGTTTGGGCAGGAAGGTTTTGGCAACAGCACCGCACCGACCGAGCTGGCGGAAAACGGTTCGTTCTTCAACTCAATGTTGTTGCCGTCGTTCGGTTACAACCAGGGCATGCAGATCGGCGACCGCAACGAGCGCCGCAAGCGTGGGATGAGCGAACTGCCGCGTATGGCCAAACTCGAGGACGAAGCCGCGCGCGCCAACAATTACATCAGTGACGATGCCGACTGGATCGATTTTGCGACCACGGTTTGCACGTCACCTGATCAGATCGCTTTGGCGCCAGGCGTGCTACAGAAGGAATACCAGCGCGAAGGCCGGCGGTGTTTTGACTACGCCATGCAGCGGCCGATGCTGGACTTCCACGCCACCCTGTCGGCGCGCTGGGACGTAAAGAAGGGTGCGTACAAGGAGGGCACGCCGGATGAGCTGCCGATCGAGGTCTACTACGACCCTGCGCATGCCTACAACGTCGATCGCATGATCGAGTCTGTGCAGAAATCGCTTGCCTATTACGAGGCCAACTTCAGCCCTTACCAGCACGAGCAGGTCAGGATCCTCGAGTTCCCCGGCTACCGGAGTTTTGCGCAGGCTTTTGCCGGCACCATTCCCTACTCCGAGTCGATCGGCTTTATCGCCGACCTACGTGACGAGGATGCGATTGACTACGTGTTCTACGTCACCGCGCACGAGATCGCCCATCAATGGTGGGCACACCAGGTGATCAGCGCCGATGTGCAGGGCTCGACCATGCTCAGCGAATCGCTGGCGCAATACTCCGCGCTGATGGTGATGGAGCACGAATACGGTCGTGACAAGATGCGCAGGTTCCTGAAGTACGAGCTGGATCGCTATCTGGCCGGCCGCGGCGGCGAAGCCATCGAGGAGCTTCCGTTATATCGGGTCGAGAACCAGCAGTACATCCACTACCGCAAGGGATCGCTGGTGTTCTACCGACTGCGCGACGAAATGGGCGAGGAGGCGTTGAACCGTGCGCTGGCGAAGTTCCTACACGACAAGGGCTACCAGCCGCCGCCGTACGCCACATCTGCCGAGCTGCTTGGATACATCCGCGCGGAAGCCGGCCCACAGCACCAGCAGCTGATCACCGACCTGTTCGAGAAAATCACGTTCTACGACAACCGGTTGGAGTCGGTCGCGGCGACCAAGCGTGATGACGGGAAATACGAGGTCACCTTGAAAGCGCACGCCGCCAAGCTCTATGCCGACGGCAAAGGTGCCGAAACTGCAGCGCCGCTGGATGACTGGATCGAGGTCGGCGTGTTCGCGCGCGGCCCATCCGGCAAGGAAGCCGACGAGAAGGTCCTCTACCTGCAGCGCCACCACATCACCGAGGCGGCGCCGACGTTCACCGTGGTGGTTGACGAGGCCCCCTACGAGGCCGGATTCGACCCCTACAACAAGCTCATCGACCGGGTCTCGGACGACAACCGTAAGCGGATCTCGTTGTAAGCGGCACGCCAGAACGGAGCTGATCGCAGGCGGGTCTGGGCGCGTGGAGAACGTGCCCAGACCCGATTTATGAATGATCTCTCAAATAGGCTGGTGCAGGAGATAGGTTTCCCGTAAGATTCGCCTGTTCAGCGCACGGCTGCCTGCCCGCAAGGGTCACGTTTCCCAGGTATGCCCTCGCACGGGTTGGTCATTTGACCAAGACCCCCCGCCCAAAGGCGTGGTCCGGTGCGAATATCCCGCACGTCTTTCGTTGCGCCGACACGGTCCGGAATATCCGGTGCCGTCACAACAATGCTCGCAGCGCGGTTACAGGGAACGCTCCGGGTCTTTCCGCATGTCCATGCGGTTTTTATTCGGAGTTACAACATGTCTTTTGAATCCCTCGGCCTCGCGCCTGCTTTGCTGCGCGCGCTCGAAGAACAGGGCTACACCACGCCCACCCCGATTCAGGTCCAGGCCATCCCGCTGATTCTGGCTGGCCACGATCTTCTGGGTGGCGCCCAGACCGGTACCGGCAAGACCGCCGCTTTCGGCCTGCCGCTCATCAACCGTCTGTCCAAGCAGACCGCACCCAATGGCCCGCGCAAGCCGCGCGCGCTGGTCCTTGTTCCTACCCGCGAGTTGGCGGTGCAGGTCAACGACAGCATGCGCAGCTATGCCAAGCACCTGCGACTGAGCTTCTGCACCATCTTTGGTGGCGCAGGCATGGGCCCGCAGGTCGAGAACCTGCGTCGTGGCGTTGATGTACTGGTGGCCACCCCGGGCCGCCTGATTGATCACATCGAACGTGGCACGGTCAAGCTCGACGAGATCGAAGTGCTGGTGCTCGACGAAGCCGATCGCATGCTCGACATGGGCTTCCTGCCCGCGATCAAGCGCATCCTTGGCCGCGTGCCGGCCCAGCGCCAGACCCTGCTGTTCTCGGCGACCTTCGAGTCGCAGCTCAAGCAGCTCGCGCTGCAGTTCATGCGCGATCCCAAGCAGGTCCAGGTCGCCGCCAACAACACGATCGCCCAGACCATCAGCCACATCGCCCATCCGGTCGATTCCGGCCGCAAGCGCGACCTGCTGATCGAGATCATCGCCAAGCGCCCGGGTGACCAGGTGCTGGTGTTCGGTCGTACCAAGCATGGCTGCAACCGTCTGGCTGAGCAGCTTGAAGCGGCAGGTCTTCGCTCGGTCGCGATCCACGGCAACAAGAGTCAAGCGCAGCGCCAAAAAGCCCTGCGTGACTTCAAGGGCAACCGCGCCCGCGTCCTGGTGGCGACTGACGTTGCCGCGCGTGGTCTGGATATCCCCGACCTGCCGCTGGTGATCAACTTCGATCTGCCGATGGTGGCCGAGGACTACGTGCACCGGATCGGTCGTACCGGCCGTAACGGCTCCACCGGTGAGGCGCTGTCACTGGTCTCCCACGATGAGGGTGGTCTGCTGCGTCAGATCCAGCACGTGTTGAAGAAGGACGTGGAGATGGTGGTGGTCCCGGGTTACGAGCCCAGCCGTCCGATTCGCCTCGACGTGGCGATCCCGAACCCGCGCACCAATGCCGGTGCCGGTCGTCCGCCGCGCAGCAATGCCCCGCGTGCCGCCGCACGTCCGCATGGTCAGGGTGCTCCCCGACATGCGCACGCCGGTGCACCGCGTCAGCGCGCTGCCGCGCCAGCCGGTCGTGGCGGCGGTCGCGGTTCGTTCCGCGATGGCTCCAGCGCCTGATCGTAGTGCGCTCGGGGTCTGACCCCGTCGCATCAGCGTGACCTCGAACGGCCCGGAATTTTCCGGGCCGTTCGTGTATCCGGCACTTACTACTTGCTGGCTGCGATCCAGCGGTCGATCTTGCTTTCCAGAACATCCAGCGGCACCGAGCCGTCTTTCAGCACCTCGGCGTGGAACTGGCGAACATCGAACTTGTCACCAAGGGCCGCCTCAGCGCGCTGTCGCAACTCCAGGATCTTCAGCTCGCCCATCTTGTAAGCCAGCGCCTGACCAGGAATCGCCATGTAGCGCTCGGCCTCCGCCACCGCTTGGGTGCGGCTCTCGGCTGAGTTCTCCAGCATGTAGTCGATCACCTGCTCGCGGGTCCAGCCCTTGCTGTGCAGGCCGGTGTCTACCACCAGCCGTATTGCCCGCCACAGCTCGTTTTGCAGGTAGCCAAAGTAGTCGTAGGGAGAAGCGTAGACGCCCAACTCTTTCCCAAGCGATTCGGCGTAAAGGCCCCAGCCTTCGATATAGGCCGTCTGGCCGCCAAATCGGCGGAATGCGGGAAGCTCGGTCAGCTCCTGCTGCAAGGCCAGTTGGAAATGGTGGCCGGGAATCGCCTCATGCAGAAACAGGTCCTCCGCGTCCCAGGTCTTGCGGGTCGGCAGATCGTAGGTGTTGACGTAGAAGATCCCCGGCCGGCTGCCATCCTCGCTGGGCGTCATGTAGGAGCCGCCCGCCGCTGACTGAGCGCGGAAGGCTTCCACTGGGCGGATCTCGAAGGGTGCCTTGGGCACCAACGAGAACAGCTCCGGGACCTTGGCATTCACCGTTGTTTCCAGACCTCGGTAGAACTTCAGCAACTCGTCTTCGCTGGCGAACTCAAAGCGCGGATCGCTTTGCATGTAGACGAAGAATTCCTGCAGTGTGCCTTTGAACCCGACCTCGTCCATCACCGCGTGCATGCGTTCGTGGATACGTGAGACCTCGTCCAGTCCAATCTTATGGATAGCGTCGGGCGACAGGTCGGCCGTGGTCGCCTGCCTAACCCGAAACGCGTACCAGGCCCCGCCGTCGGGGAGTGCCGCCATGCCGGCGGAGTCCCGGGTGTGAGGCAGATAGCTCTTTGCTATGTATTCGCGTAGATGACGATAGGAAGGCATCAACACCGTCGATATCAGCTCCGCGTATTCCTTTTCTATTCGCTCACGGTCGGCCGTGGGGTAGTCCGCAGGCATATCGGTGACCGGCTTCCAGAACAGCGTCTGACGCGGGTCGTCTTTGATCAGCGCGTCCAGTTGCGGGAGGACCTTCTCCATCAGTACGCGCGGTTGAACCACGCCGGCGTCGATGCCTTCGCCCATGTTGGCGATCGCTTGATTGAACAGCACCGGCACGTTGCCCGCCCGCTCACGCCAGTTGTCATAGTCCTTTACGGTCTTGAACGGCTGCGCGCCTGTGCCTGAGCCGAGCTGTACGAACGTCGATGCGATGTTGTAGAACTGGTTGACTGGCTGCATCCAGCTGGGGAATTTTTGACCGGCCAGTTCGTCTTGAGCGTCCTGCACGAAGATCTGCCAGCTCAACAGATCCTGGCCCTCAAGGCCTTCTGCGCCAACTGACTCGACCTTCTCCAGCCAGCCTGTAGTGAAATCGCGACTGCTGTCGCGATACTCGCGAGACAGGACGTTCGGCATCTGGTTGTTGTAGCGCGGGTCCCCCTGATAGGTCGCTGCCAAGGGATTGTGCTTGAGCGACTCTTCCCAGTACTGCGCGTACAGCCGGTCAAGGTAGGCGGCTTTGTCGCTGATGGTTTTGCTTGTCACATCTGGAGATGCGACCGGAGTGCCGTTCCCGGCGGGAGGCGAGCAGGCGGCCATGGTCGCAGCGAGTGCCACGGTGAGCAGCGTTTTCTTATAGGAATGGTCCATCGGGCGGTTCTCCCACGATTGGGTTGGATGGGGAGTGCTTCAGCTAGAACCATACCTGTGTTGCGTCTCCTATGAGCACACCGCTTTGCCACCTGGGTACGTGCACTGCTCGATGAGTTCGCCGGTCTCGCTGTAGTGAGATGAGGTGCCGTAAAGCTCGCCGTTTCGAAACGTTACAGTGTCCTTGAGCTGGCCATTCTGATGGTATACGACGCTTATGCCATCCATAACGCCATTTTTATACGTGTCTTTCTGCCGTAATCCGCCGCTGGGGAAATAGAAGTTCACCTCCCCATGCAGGACGCTTTTTCCATTTCCGGACTTGTACGTCTCAGCTTGTTTCAACGCCCCGTCTTCTTCCGCATAATATTTCCAAAGCTTGTCTTTGTCGCCGTTCGCGTATGAGCCCTCGGCCATCAAAGTGCCGTTCTCGTAATATTCCTTGAATTTTCCGTTGTACTTGTTGCTTTTCCACTCCGCAATGGTCTTTATCTTCCCGTCCGGGTGATAGTAGATGCAGGTGCCAAACATCATTTCCTGTTGCAGATAACATTTTATTCCGTTGGTCCGGGCGGAAATTACGTCCAGGTCGATAAACGGCACCGGTGGAGTCGGCTTGAGATTCAGATTGATCATCTCGCCGTTGCTCTTTATTTCCACTACCTTGAATGCCCTCTCAGCAGCAGCGTATCGGTACGAGTAGTACTCATAGACCGGTGTTGAGTTGCCATAAACGTTGCCATAGCGGTCGCTTTGGTAACTGTTGATATTGGCGGTGTGATCTTTGCCGAGGGCTGTTGCCTGGTAACCTATGATGCTCTCAACATAGTACTTGCCAGGCTTCAGGTTCTTGAAGCTGAATTCTCCGTTCCTGTTGGTCGCCACTTCTCGACGAACTTCAAACGCGCCGGGAAACAGATAGACGGAGTTGTTGGTGTTCTTGTTCTTATTGGTCAGGTTCAGCCATTCGTGAAGGTAATCCGTGTATGGGAGAAGCAGTACCAGGGTTCCTTCATTGGAAAATGATTTCCGTCCATCCATCGGATCAATGGCAAGAGCAACGCCGTTGATCGATGAGTTGCCTGGACCCAACGCGGTTTCTGCCTGATGTCGATCGAAATAGACTTGGGGCGAGAACGTTTTCGGATGGGCCGCTTGCGCATTCCCACAAATGGAAATAACTGTTGCGGCGACGAAAGCAACTGCCAGTGCTCTAATTATCATCAGGTGATTTCCATATCGCATTTGGATATATATCGGGTAGATATATAATCAGGGTGATTTGTTAAATTTCGAGATTTGCAGCCGCACGTCACTCGCTTAGCAAGTCGCTCACCACGTTATTTCCACAAGGCATCGCTTTTGGTCGCTCTTTCATCCCTGAACTGCAATGGGGTGGTACGAATCCAGTGTCGTTTATGCACGCTCCCGCGGAAACCTCTGACCTGCCTAGGACGAAGCGCACTTAACCGGTGGCGAATCTGGATCAGTTCTCCGGCGACGGAGGCGCTTGGACTTTCGACGCCGAATCAGGTCTGGAGAACGGAATGTCATCCGGGGATATCGCTCCACCGGAGATGATGAAGCTCATCGCCTGGTCAACGGTCCAGTCGGTTGGCGTCAGCTTCTCGATCGGGACAATCTCCAGGTACCCGGATGTGGGGTTTGGGGTGGTTGGCACGTAAACCGCGGCCAGTTCGCGACCGGTGCCCTGTTCGCGTAGCACCCGGGTGACGAAGCCAATCGACTTCATCTGGTCGTGCGGAAAGTCGATCAGAACCACACGTTGGGTTCCGTCCGGCTTGGTCTGGAGGATGTTGAGCAACTGTCTGGCGCTGCCGTAGATGGTGCTGGCAAGCGGAACCCGCGCGATCATTTTCTCAAACCAGCGCAACAGTTGCTGGCCAAGGACACGATGTGCCATGAATCCGGTGAACAGGATGACCACCAAGGTGGCGATCAGTGCGATGAAGGTCCCTACCCACGGATCAGACAGCCATCCAAAGGCACGCGGAAAAATGCTGGCGAAGCCTTGCAGTACTGGCTGCGTGATCGGTCGACTGATGTCCGACAGCATCACGAAAACAAACTTGACCACAACCCAGGTCAGCCAGAGGGGCAGGAGGGTCAGAAGACCGGTGAGAAACAACCGCTGAATGGTAGGGGTGCGCATGCGCTGATTGTAAGCGTGCGCGTGTCCTCCGGAGGGTGTTGCGGTGTCAGGATTCCTGCATCAGGCGGAAACCGACGTCGTCGTAACCTCGACTGGTATCGAGCACGCGTTTTGGTTCGGTGTCGCGCCAGGATTCGCCCACTACTGCCCGTTCCTTACAGCCGTCACCGCAATCGAGCTGCCACAGCGAGACCTTTCGCCCGGAAATCTGCGCGCTGCGCGCAGCGGACTCCGCGATCGAGGGTAATCGATAGCTGTGCCCGGTCTGTTGGCTGTGCCAGTGCGCATAGGCTTGCGCGTCTACGATGGACACGCAGACCACAGGATCGCTCCCATCCTGCTCGAAGCCGGGCGTGCGCCAGTCGCGAGGTGCCAGGACCCTCAGCAGGGAAGAGCGCTCTCGGCACAACGCCGGCTTGCGCGACGTCGCTTCCACAAACGCCGCATAATCCTCGCGGCTCACCGCGTGGGTCGCCAGCGTGGACTTGCTCACCGGCTCGCTCAGCGTGCCCGTCGAAGTCGTCGGGATCGCGGCAGCCTGCGCCTGCAGCCTGCGCACGGTGTCCGGCGCCAGGCCCATCGGCTCCGCCAGCGCTGCGATCGCGGTTGCGGCCTCGCTGTCGTTCTCTTGTGAGGCCTTGGTGATACGTGCGTCCAGACTCTTTTCTACAGCCTCGCGCACGCGCTTCTGCGAGGCGGATTCCAGCGTGTCGGTGTCGGTACCCAGTTGGCGGATTCGTATCATCTGCCGCGAGGCTTGTTCGTACTGCCCCTTGCGAAGACTGGCGAGCATCGGCACCGCGAGCGCATCGGTCAGGGTCGGCACAAGACTCTGCAGGTCGGGATTGTCAGGATCGTGTGCCCACGCCCGCATCACGGTCGAGAGGGCGTTGTCATCGACCGGTGTGGTCAGGCGCTTCTGCGCAATCTGCTGGCGGGCCTTGTCCAGCGCGGCCTGCACTGGCGCTTCTGGAAGCGGCTTCAGCATGGCGGGAATCGGGTCGTGGGTGGTTGCTTCGGAGGCGATGGACTCCTCGTTGTTGAGCGTTTCATCCCCGGCGGCATTGTCCCGGATCATCGGCAACGCAAGGGCGATGGCGGCGATCACACCCGCCAGCAGCCATACCCTGCCCGGAATGAGGGATAGGCCGCGCGCAATACGCTCCCTTCCAGCCGTGAATTGCGGCCAGCGTGCACGCCGTTCCACCTCGGTCAGCATTGCCGACATCTGGGCGGTGTCATGGAAGCGCTGATTGGGCTGCTTGGACAGCGCCCGGTTCATGAACCGCTGCCAATGGCGCAGCTGCGGTGGCAGCTTGGGGATCGGATTCTGGGCGTGCATCACTGCCATCGCCAACGCGTCGCCGGCCTCGTACGGCAGGTGTCCGGTCAGCATCTCCCACGCCAGAACGCCCAGGCTGTACAAATCCGCCCGTCCGTCGACGACCTCGCCGCGCGCCTGTTCTGGGGCCATGTAGGCAGTACTGCCGACGGCCAACCCGGTGGCAGTCACGCGCGGGCCAAACCCCCGGCGCAGGGCGATACCGAAGTCGGCCAACAGGGGCTGATCGGTGTCGCCAAACAGCACGTTCTCGGCTTTCACGTCGCGATGGACGATGCCGCGCCCGTGGGCGTATTCCAATGCGGACAGCAGCACTCGCAGGGTGGCAATCACTTTGGGCTCGTCAGGCCCTCCGCTTTTGAGCTGGAAGCTGCGCTGGCCCAGATGCCCATGCGACAGGTAGGGCATCGAGTAGTACGGCAGGCCGTTAAGGGTCCGGCCAAGTTCGTGGATGCGCACCACGTGGGGATGTTCGAGTCGCGCGATCGTGCGCACTTCGTTCTCGAACCGGCGTCTACTGACTTCGTCCGACAGAGCATGTGGCGACATCACCTTGATCGCCACTTCCCGCGACGGCGAGATCTGCTCGGCCAGGTAAACCGTAGACATGCCGCCGTGGTTGATGACGCGCAGCAGGCGGTAGCCCCGTATATCGGGCAGTCGGTGGTCGTCGTCGATGTGGTTTTCGTAGGACATCGCGGCCCCTTGTCGCGACCGCAGAGCATACCGCCGGCAGCGCCTGGTAAGGAATGTTTCAGTCAGACTTCTTTATAGAGTCCCGGTGGCGCTTGCGGCGAACGTAAAGTTGCTTGCGAACTCGGGCCACGACATCCCCAGACTGGTCGATGACATCCGTCTCGAACCAGCGCAGATCCTTTCGGCCACCCGCGGTAGCGTGACGAAGCTCGTCCAGCGTCGCCTCGTCCAGTTCGAAACACGCGTGAACGATTCCGCGGCCGGGTTTGACGAACTCGATCGCCCCCGCCTTGTCCCAGACGATGTAGTCCTGTCCCAGCGACTTCATCACCAACAGCATCCAGAACGGGTCGGTCATTGCGAACAGGCTACCGCCGAAGTGGGTCCCGACGTAGTTCCGGTTCCACGGACGCATCCGCAGCTCTACGCGTGCCTGCCGATAATCCGAAGCGAGACGGCTGACGTGTATGCCGCTGAAAAGAAACGGTGGCCAAACGTTGAGGATGTGACGCAGCAGGCCGGATCTCATGGGCGGGGCAGGGCGGTCAACGCTCTAACAGGGGCAGTTTGCCCGTCTTCTCGTCCCACTCGGCAGCATCGGCCGGCGGATCCTTGCGCAGCGTGATGACTGGCCACTGCGCCGCCAGCTCGGCGTTGAGCTTTACAAATACCTCTTGGCCGCGCGGCACCTCATCATCCGGATAGATCGCGTTGACCGGGCATTCGGGTTCGCACAGGGTGCAGTCAATGCACTCGTCCGGATCGATCACCAGGAAGTTCGGACCTTCATGAAAGCAGTCCACCGGGCACACCTCGACACAGTCGGTGTACTTGCACTTGATACAGCTCTCGGTGACGACGAAGGGCATGACACTTGATCCGGGATTCTGGGGGCAGCATCGCCATTGTATCGAGCGCTGCCAGAGACGAGGCGAATGAGACGCAGCCTCGACCGCGCCGACCAAAAGAAGAAAGCCCGTGCATTGCTGCACGGGCTTTCGATAGATGGTGCTCCCTACGAGATTCGAACTCGTGTTTTAGCCGTGAGAGGGCCACGTCCTAGGCCTCTAGACGAAGGGAGCAAACCCGCGTCGTACTCTCACCGAAGCGCGGCCGCACAGTATAGGGACGACCGCAGCGCTCGGCAACTGGTATCCTGCCGAAATTCCCAAAGCGGCGACGCCCGCCTGATGCCTGACCAAAAACTACACAACCAGCCCGAATTGCGCGTCATTCCGCGCGACCAGCACAACGTCTCGCGCAAGGACATCAGTCCTAATGCATTGCGGGTGTTGTACAAATTGCGTGATGCCGGATTCTCCGCCTACCTGGTGGGGGGGGCGGTGCGCGACTTGCTGGCCGGGCGACAGCCCAAGGACTTCGACGTTGCCACCAGTGCGACTCCTGAGGAGGTCAAACAGCAGTTTCGCAACTGTCGTCTGATCGGCCGCAGGTTCCGCTTGGCTCACGTGGTGTACGGCCGCGAGATCATCGAGGTGGCGACTTTCCGTGCCAATACCGACGACGGCAGCGGCGATCGTGAGCAGCACGAAGGCGGCCGACTGTTGCGCGACAACGTCTACGGCACGATCGAGGATGACGCGGTGCGCCGCGACTTCACCGCCAACGCTCTGTATTACACGATCGAAGATTTCTCGGTGCGTGATTACACCGGCGGCTTTGAGGATGTCCAAAATCGCCTGATGCGCCTGATCGGCGATCCGGAGACGCGCTATCGCGAGGATCCGGTGCGCATGCTGCGCGCGGTCCGGCTGGCGGCCAAACTTGGCTTTGAGATCGAGTCGGCCACGGCTGCACCGATTCCGGAGCTGGCATCGTTACTGTCCGAGTCGGCACCGGCGCGCTTGTTCGAGGAGTGTCTGAAGTTGTTTCTGTCAGGCCATGCCGTTAACAGCTTCCTCGGGTTGGAAGCGCGCGGGCTGCTGCCGGCGCTGTTCCCGGATAGCGCCGCTGCACTGTCGGCCAATCGCAGCGGAGCGTTGCGCAGCATCGTTATAGAAGGACTGCGCGGTACTGATGAGCGTGTCGCCAATGACGAGCCTGTGTCGCCGGCGTTCCTGTTTGGGTTGCTGCTGTGGCCTGCCTACTGCCGCTCGCTGATCGTGCTGCAGGCGCAGGGCGTTCAGCCGGTGGACGCGCAGCGCAGGGCGGCCGATAGGGTCACCGTGCGTCAGCTCTCCACCGTTGCGCTGCCACGGCGTTTCTCCATTCCGATGCAGGAAATCTGGTTGTTGCAGTCGCGTTTCTCGTTGCGGCAGGGCAAACGCGTATCGCGGATGCTGGGACACCCACGGTTCCGTGCCGCGTTCGACTTCCTCAGCTTGCGCCTTGCCGCGTCCGACGAGCACGCCGAGGATGTCGAGTTCTGGCGCGAGCAGCAGGACCTGATCGGGATGGGTCCCGGTAAGCCGCATCCGTCGCCGGGTGACGATGACGGGGATGCCGATGACTTGACCGAGACGTCGCGCCGTCCGCGCCGCCGCAACCGCAGGACCAGCGCAGCCTCCGGCGAATGACCGAAGCGGTCGTTTTCGTCGGCCTCGGCAGCAATCTGGGTGACAGCGCGGCCATCGTGCACGATGCGTTCGCCGCCCTTGCCGGGCTGCCGGCGACGAGCATGCTCGCGTCATCCCACCTGTACCGCACGCCTGCGTGGGGAGTGACGGCGCAGCCGGACTTCCTCAACGCGGTCGCCATGCTGCGTACTGCTTTGCCGCCGCAGGCACTGCTGGCCGCGCTGTTGCAGATTGAGCGCGATGCTGGCCGAGTTCGGCTGGCAGACGGCAGCGACCGCTGGGGTCCACGCATGCTGGATCTCGATCTGTTGCTGTATGGCGACCGATGCGTAGATGAGCCGGGGCTGCGGGTACCTCACCCGCACCTGCATGAGCGCGCGTTTGCATTACTGCCGCTGGTCGAGATTGCGCCAGAAACCATCATTCCGGGCATCGGTCCCGCACGTGATGCACTGGCAAAGTTGGCCAGCGATGACATCGAGGCGCTACCGTATGTGCTCCCGCCGCAGCCCCGCGCGGCCGATCGCGAGCACTGAGCCATGTACACCTCCCCGGCCCCCCCGGTTGACCGCAAGCCCTGGACCGTACCGATGTTGCGCGCGGCCAAAATAGATGGTCAGAAAATGACCATGCTGACCTGCTACGACGCAGGTTTTGCATATGCGGTTGAATCCGCGGGGATCGACCTCGTCTTGATCGGTGACTCACTGGGAATGGTGGTGCAGGGACACGACAGCACGCTGCCGGTTACGGTCGATGACATCGCTTATCACACCGCCTGCGTCGCCCGCGGCCTGCAAACGGTGCTGCTGGTGTCCGACATGCCCTTCCAGTCCGACGCATCGCCAATGCGTGCGCTGGACGCCGCCACCCGGTTCCTTCAAGCCGGCGCCGGGATGGTGAAGATCGAAGGTGCCGGCCCGAAACTTGAGGTGATCCGCTTCCTGGTCGATCGCGAGATACCGGTTTGCGCCCACCTCGGCTTGACCCCGCAGTCGGTGCTGCGCCTGGGCGGCTACCGGGTCCAAGGTCGCGACGAGGCCGCCGCGACCAAGCTGCTGGACGACGCGCGTGCCGTTGCCGACGCCGGCGCCGAGTTGTTGGTACTGGAGTGTGTACCGACCGCCGTGGCCGCGACGATCAGCGCTGCCCTGGATATCCCCACGATCGGCATCGGTGCCGGCCCCGACTGCGACGGTCAGGTGCTGGTGCTGCACGACATGCTCGGCCTGGCCGGAGGCCAACGCCGACCGAAGTTCGTCAAGGACTTTCTTGCCGAGGGAGGTTCGGTGATTGGCGCCATGCAAGCCTTCGGCACCGCGGTCCGCGAGGGTACGTTCCCGGGCGCGGAACACTCCTACGCCTGAGTCCGATTGCGCCCGTTCGCCTGTTGAATACCGTCTGAGAATCCGATGATCGACACCATTACCGAGCTGGCCCCATTGCGCGATCGCGTTCGGGACTGGAAGCGCGCTGGTTTGCGTGTGGCCTTCGTGCCGACGATGGGCAACCTGCACGCGGGTCACCAGTCGCTGGTGCGCCTGGCGCGTGAGCACGCCGATCGCGTGGTCGTCAGCGTGTTCGTCAATCCGACCCAGTTCGGTCTCGGCGAGGACTACGAGCGCTATCCGCGCACCGTCGAGTCCGACACTGCTGCGTTGAAGGATGCCGGCGCCGACGTGATGTGGCTGCCGTCCGTCGAGACGATGTACCCGTATGGTATGGACGGTGTCGTTGGCATACGCGTTCCTGGCGTCACCGGGATTCTGGAAGGTGCCCATCGTCCTGGCCATTTCGATGGCGTGACGACCGTGGTCGCGCGCTTGTTCAATCAAGTCCAGGCCGATGTCGCGGTGTTCGGGCGAAAGGATTACCAGCAGCTCGCGGTCATCCGATACATGGCGCACGACCTGGCCATTCCGGTCGAGCTGGTCGCTGCCCCGATCGTGCGGGAAGGCGATGGTCTGGCAATGAGCTCACGAAATCAGTACCTCACATCCACTGACCGCCCGACTGCAGCGCTGATCCATCGCACCCTGCAGGCGATGCGGGAGGCAGCCGCGGTCGGCACACCATTGGGCGTGGTGGAGGCAGATGCGATCGAAACGCTTACCGGGGCGGGCTTTTTGGTCGACTACGCAGCGGTGCGTTATCAGGATCTGAGCGCTCCTGCGGACGATGCCTCGGGGGCATTGGTTGCGCTTGTCGCCGCGCGTTTGGGCAGCACCCGCCTGATCGATAACGTCGAGTTTGAGCGTTAATGCACGCACACCGTTGTGCGTTTGCTCATGTTGCGGCGCGCCATGCCCTGATAAACTCGACTATCCACACGCACCTGCCGATCGGTCGGAGTCGTTGAACCATGCAATTGAACCTGCTCAAGGCCAAGATCCACAGGGCCACCGTTACCCACGCAGAGCTGCACTACGAAGGCTCGTGCGCGATTGACGGGCGGCTTCTGGACATTTCCGGTATCCGTGAATACGAACAGATCCATATCTACAACATCAACAGTGGCCATCGTTTCGTCACCTACGCGATCCGCGCCGAAGAGGGCAGCGGCATCATCTCGGTGAACGGCGCTGCCGCACACCGCGCGAAGCCGGGCGACCTGGTGATCATCTGCGCATACGCCGAGTTTGATGAAGCAGAGGCGGCGCAGTACAAGCCGACTCTGGTGTACGTCGATAGCAACAACGCACTGACCCACACCAACGATTCGATCCCGAAACAAGCGGCGTGATCCATCTGCCCGGCGGCGTCAGCGCCGGGTATTGACGCTCAGCCGGCAAGCAAATGCAGTCGGCTCAAGCGGAGCTGCGATCCTGGTGGCGCTGTAGTGCCCACTCGACGTGCTCGCGTATCAGCTCATCATCGATATCGCGGCGTGACTCCAGCGCCGCCAATACCTCCGGAGTGCTGGGCGCGTTGCCCAGAGCCACCGCGATATTGCGCAGCCAGCGACGATGACCGCTGCGGCGAAGTGCCGATCCTTCGGTACGCTGCATGAATTCAGCCTCGGTCCACGCGAACAGATCGGCCAGACTGGCCTCGTCGAGGTTGTTGCGCGCTCGGAAATCGGGCTCGTCGCTGCGCTTGGCAAACTTGTTCCACGGACAGGCCAGCTGGCAATCGTCACAACCGAAGATCCGGTTTCCAATCGGTTCGCGGAACTCCACCGGGATCGGGCCATCGTTCTCGATCGTGAGGTAGGAAATGCACCGCCGCGCATCCAGACGATAAGGCGCCGTAATCGCCTGCGTTGGGCAGACGTCGATACAGCGCGTGCAGGTGCCGCAGTGGGAGGTCGCTGGCTGGTCGACGGGAAGCGCCAGGTCCAGATAGATCTCGCCCAGGAAAAACCACGAGCCGCCGTCGCGGTCGATCAGGCAGGTGTGCTTTCCGATCCAGCCGAGCCCGGCGTTGCGTGCCAGCGCGCGCTCCAGAACCGGGGCGGAATCGACGAATACACGGTGGCCGAATGGGCCAACCAGTTCGGCGATACGGTCCGCCAGACGCTGCAGGCGCTGGCGCATCATCTTGTGGTAATCGCGTCCCAACGCGTAGCGGGCGACGTACGCCCGCTCCCCGTCAGCTAGTGTCTGCCAAGCTTCCTGATCATCGCGCCGGCCATAATCGAGGCCGACCGAGAGCACCCGCAACGTTCCCGGTACCAGCTCGGCCGGACGCGAGCGCATCTCGCCATGGCGGGCCATCCATTCCATCGACCCGTACAGACCCTTCTGCAGCCAGTCGCGCAGGTGGTCCTCATCGGCGGCCAGCTCGATACCGCTGATGCCGCAGCGCTGGAATCCAAACTCCGCCGCAATCTCACGGATGCGCTTCGCCAGCACCAGCGGGTCACCCTGATGATCCGCGTCTTCGGGCGGTGGCGTTGTCTCTGGCAACTGCGGGTCGGGGTAGGCGGTCTTGGTCACGGTCCGGCAAGTATAGAATCGCTGCATGTCTCCTGCCGACGTCCTCCTTAGCACTCGCGCCCTGCGGGAAATTGAGCAGCGGGCGTTCGCGCGGCTGGGCGACCCGTTTGAGCTGATGCAACGTGCCGGCCGCGACGCGTGGCTGGTGGTGCTGCAGCATTGGCCCTCAGCGCAGTCGCTGCTCGTCATCTGCGGTCCTGGCAACAACGGTGGCGATGGTTACGTGCTGGCCGCGCGGGCCTGTGAGTCCGGCCGTCATGTCCGTGTGCTGTGCCTGCCTGATCACCAGCCGAGAACCGCCGAATCAAGACGAGCGCGCGAACAGTATCTGGCCGTCGGCGGTCAGATCGCCGAGTCGGACTGCCCGATTCCGCACGCGGATCTACTGGTCGACGCGGTGTTCGGCATTGGCTTGGCACGCGCGCTTGATGAGCCAGTTGCGCGTTTGGTGTCGGCGATCAACGCGCATGCGGCGCCGGTCCTTGCGCTGGACGTGCCCACCGGAGTGGTTGCTGATACGGGAGCTGTGAGCGGCGTGGCGGTGTTCGCCGATAGGACTCTGGAGTTCATCGCGGCCAAGGCGGGTCTGCGTACCGGGGCCGCGCGCGATTTCACCGGGGACCTGCAGTGCACCGCGCTCGGTTTAAGTCGTGGTGATTTGCAAACAACTATTCCCGACATCGAGTGGCTGCGCGCTACCAACTTGACGCGTTGGCTGCAGCCACGGCTGCGCGACAGCCATAAGGGCAGCAACGGACGGCTGCTATGCCTCGGTGGTGACCACGGTCACGGGGGCGCCATCATGCTCACCGCGGAGGCCGGTCTGCGTACGGGTTGCGGACTGGTCGACGTGGTCACCCGCGACCTCCATATCGCGCCCCTGCTGGGGAGATTGCCCGAGGCGATGGTCCACGGCGACAGCGTCGACTCCGCGCAGCTTGACTCATTGCTTGCGGCTGCCTCAGCCATAACGATCGGCCCGGGACTCGGTCGCACGCAGTGGGCACACCGATTGCTCCAAGCCGCGGTCACCGCTGGGCGACCGATGGTGTTGGATGCAGATGCGTTGAATCTGGTTGCCGCGGGGGAAGCGACGGTGCCCGAACATTCCGTTTTGACGCCGCACCCCGGAGAGGCCGCGCGTTTGCTGCAGACCGATATCGCCAGCATCCAGGCAGATCGGTTTGCCGCGGCGCGGGAACTGGTCGCCCGATACCGTGCGGTCGTGGTGTTGAAAGGTGCCGGCACCATCGTGGCCGGCACCTGTGAAGAAATTCGGCTGGTCGATGCCGGCAACCCGGGAATGGCCGTGGGTGGAATGGGCGACGTGCTCGCTGGCGTCATCGGCGCGTTGCTTGCACAGGGTCTGACACCACTGGAGGCGGCTAGCTGTGGCGCACTTCTGCACTCTGTGGCGGGCGACGCTGCAGCTGCCAGTGGTGGCCAACGCGGCCTGCTGCCGAGCGACCTGATGCCTTTGCTGCGTCGCTATGCCAACCCGGGGAGCAGCAAATGAGAACCTTCAGCTTGCCGGACAGCGCTGATACCGACAGGCTGGGTCAGGCGTTGGCGCGTACCCGACCACCGCAGGCCGTGCTGTACCTGCAGGGCGACCTGGGCGCTGGCAAATCGACTCTGGCGCGGGCGTTGCTGCGTGAGCTGGGAGTCCAAGGCGCTATCCGCAGCCCGACCTACACACTGGTCGAGCGATACCCGCTTGCTGCAGGTGGCGAAGCCTGGCATCTGGATCTTTACCGGATCGCGGATCCGGGCGAGCTTGAATACCTCGGCCTGGACAGCGCCGAGGTCACGTTGTGGCTGGTGGAGTGGGCCGAGCGTGGCCGCGGGGGGATGCCGGCCGCGGATCTTCAGGTTGATCTAGGATTGCAAGGTGATGGCCGCCTGGTACGTTTGGCCGCGCGAACCAAGGCCGGAGAAAGTTGGCTGCGGATGCTTTCGATGGAGCCAGGGTTCACCGCCGACTCCTGAACGTTTCCATAGGAAGGTGCGGCAGGTGTCGGATAAATAAGGGAAAAATGCTTGCAATAGATCAATTGCAATGGTTGACTACGCCTCATGCGAGTCAAATCCAACATCTTCCAGCGCGTCCTGCTGGGCGCCACGCTGATAGCCGCGACTGTCGGTACTCAGGTGGCTGCCAGTGAAATCAAGGGTTTGCAACTCAATGCGGGTGCGACAGGCACCCGTGCCGAGATCGCAATGGATGTGCCGGGCGACTTCAAAGTCATCAGCCTGTCGGGCCCCGACCGTCTTGTAATCGATTTGCCGGCCTCATCGTTGGCGGCTGGACTCACAATTCCTGCGGGCGCGGGCGTGGTCAAGGCGATCCGTACCGGCAAGCCGGTGGCAGGCACCACACGTGTCGTTTTTGACCTTGCGCACACCGTCACGGCGATCAAGCCGCGGATTGAGCAGAGCGCGTCGGGTCCACGACTCGTGGTGGAATGGCCTGGCGACAACGTGGCGATTGCTGCTGCGCCGCCGGTCGTTGCTCAGGCGTCGACTGCATCGGACCCGTCAGCGGATTCGACCGCAGCAGCTGCACGGATGCTGGCGCCTGTGACCGCGTCCATCCCTGTGCTCATTGACCCTTCCGCGGCTTCAGCGGAAGCGACCAGTCGTCTGATCTCCGAGATTGCGGCCAGTGCCAATGCCGCTGCGACACCGACGCAGGTTGTTGTTTCCGCGCCGCAGCCTCCTGCGATGGCAGTTGCGACCACCGTGGCGACCGGCGTGCCTGCCCCAGTCAAACAGCCGAACACTATTGCCGCTCCGGTCATTCCGCCGGTCAAGACCCTGCAACAGGTCATGCAAGGTCAGGGAATGCGTCCGCTGGTGATCGCGATCGACCCCGGTCATGGTGGTCAGGACCCCGGCGCAATCGGTCAAAACGGCACGCGTGAGAAGGACGTGGTGCTGGCGATCAGCAAAGAGCTTGCCCGCCAGATCAACGCCACACCAGGCTTGAAGGCCTATTTGACCCGTGAGCACGATGTCTTTATTCCGTTGAACAAGCGCGCGTCACTGGCACGCGCGGCTAAAGCGGACATGTTTATCTCGATCCACGCCGATGCGGCTGAAAACCGCGGTGCGGACGGCTCATCGGTGTACGTACTGTCGCTGCGTGGCGCCTCCTCGCAACGCGCCCGCTGGCTTGCAGACAAAGAGAACTCCGCCGATCTGATTGGCGGCGCACGTCTCGGCCCGGCCAACAATACGCTGGCGTCGGTACTCCTGGATCTGACCCAGAGTGGCCACATGAAGGCATCCGAGGACGCAGCCGGACAGATTCTGTCTGGGCTGAAGCGGGTGGGCAATATCCACAAACCGCAGATCGAGCGTGCCAACTTCGCGGTGCTGCGGACCTCCGACATGCCGGCGATGCTGGTTGAGACCGCATTTATATCCAACCCCGCAGAAGAAGTGCGCCTCAAGGATCCTGGCTTCCAGCGCAAGCTGGCCGGCGCTGTGCTGGATGGCGTCAACACGTTCTTTACTCGACAGCCACCGCCGGGAACGATGTATGCGGCTCGCGCGGCTGCGGCTGAGAGCGCATCGGCGGCGGTGACTGCTGGCGGCAGTCCCTGATTGAGCGGTGACGGGTTCGGCGCTGACCAGACCGTTCGCTATGATGGCCAGTCTCCATCGCAAGGCCCTGACGCTCCAGTGTCGATCCGACCACTTCCCGATACCCTGATCAACCAGATCGCCGCAGGCGAGGTCGTCGAGCGACCTGCCTCGGTAGTGAAGGAGCTGGTCGAGAACGCACTCGACTCCGGCGCACGCCGGGTCGATATCGATCTGGAGGAGGGTGGAGCCCGTCTGATACGGGTTCGCGACGATGGCTCCGGCATCCCGCCTGAGGAGCTGCCACTCGCAGTATCCCGGCACGCCACCAGTAAGATTGCTTCGCTGGATGATCTGGAGGGAGTGCTGACTCTGGGCTTCCGAGGCGAAGCGCTGCCTTCGATCGCGTCGGTCAGCCGTTTTTCACTTACGTCCAGGCGCAGCGGCGCAGATCACGGATCTTCGCTGGAAGTCGAGGGCGGCCGGGTCGGCGCTGTGTCGCCCAAAGCGCATCCCGCAGGGACGACGGTTGAAGTGCGCGACCTGTTCTTCAACGTCCCCGCACGGCGCAAATTTTTGCGTGCCGAGCGTACCGAGCTATCCCATATTGAGGAGTGGCTGCGGCAATTGGCGCTGGCCCGACCCGATGTCGAACTGCGGGTGTCGCATAACGGCAAGCCATCCAGGCGTTGGAAAGGTGACACCGACATGCTGGACAAGGCAGGCGTGTCGGATCTGCGTTTGCACGAGACACTTGGTCAGGACTTTGCCAACAGCGTTCTGCACGTGGATCACAGTGGCGCCGGTTTGCGACTGCACGGATGGATCGCCGAGCCGTCCTACAACCGCGCGTCAACAGATCAGCAATACCTCTACTGCAATGGTCGGGCGATCCGTGATCGCAGTGTGGCCCACGCAGTGAAGCAGGCGTATTCGGACGTGCTGTTCCACGGCAGGCAGCCCGCCTACGTACTGTTCCTGGAACTCGACCCGCGCCGGGTGGATGTGAACGTGCACCCCGCAAAGCATGAGGTTCGCTTTCGCGACTCGCGGCTGATCCACGATTTTGTCTATCGGACACTGCAATCGGTGCTGGCGCAGACGCGTGCTGGCCAAGCGGCTGCTATGCAAAGCGCCGTACCTGACGCAACAGCCACCGGTTCGAGTCCCAGCGCGGAGCAGTCGGGTCACTCCTGGCCAGCCTATCGACCGCAGTCGGGGCTCGGGCTGCAGGTTGCCGACCAGCGCGCCGGCTTGGCCGAATTGTATGGCGCGCCCTCGTATTCCGCCGGCGGATCAGTCATGCCGGTTGCGGCGGGCGGCGCGCAGGCCGACTACCCCCCATTGCCGACGAGCAGCGAAGCTACCTTGCCGCCGCTGGGCCACGCGATCGCGCAACTGCACGGCATCTACATCCTTGCCGAGAGCAGTGAAGGCTTGATCGTTGTGGACATGCACGCCGCTCACGAGCGCATCGGCTACGAGAAGCTCAAGCGAGCGCATGACGGTGAAGGACTGCGTACCCAACCGTTGCTGGTCCCCGCCACACTGGCAGTGTCGGAGCGTGAGGCTGAGGTGGCCGAGCGCGAAGCCGATGCACTGGCCACCCTCGGATTTGAAGTGACCCGTGCGGGACCCCAGTCGGTGACGATCCGCGCGGTGCCCGCATTGCTGGCCGATGGCAATGTCGAGGCGCTATTGCGTGATGTCCTGACCGACCTGCATGAGCACGGTGGCGCTTCGCCGCTGGGCGGTATCAGGGTCTCGGCAGCACGCGACGAATTGCTCTCAACGATGGCCTGCCATGGGGCCGTGCGCGCGAATCGCAAACTTACTCTGCCTGAGATGAATGGTCTGCTGCGCGAGATGGAGGTCACTGAGCGCTCCGGGCAGTGCAATCATGGCCGACCGACGTGGGCCTATTTCAGCCTGCCCGAGATCGACCGCTGGTTTCTGCGAGGACGTTGAGATGAGCCCTATACCGTATCGCCGCTATAGCGCTGCCTCCTTTTTGGCTGCAGTGCTGCTCGCCACGGCTGTCGGCTGTGGCGGCGACCCGCTTTCCAATTCAGACAAGGGGACAGACTTGGCCGCCGAACAAATTGCCTTCAACGTCGAACAGCAGGCTTGGCGCGATCAGCGTCGCGAGCGTCTACTGGCGCCCGATGGTTGGGCCAGCCTTATTGGCCTGCACTGGATTACGCCCGGCGCGCACTATCTTGGCAGCAGTGCCGGCAATGGCATCCAGTTGGCGATGGGGCCAGCGCACCTGGGAATGATCGATTTGCGGGACGAGCAGGTCCGGTTTGTTCCGGACCCTGCCGGTGGCCCGACCGTGGATGGTGAGCCGATGACGGGGAGCGTCGTGCTTCGGAGCGACGATGACCCCGCGGGTCCCAGCGTGCTGGGTTTCGATGATGATCGCGGTCAGGCGACTGTGATTCTGCGCAATGAGCGCTACGCACTGCGAGTGCGCCATGCCGACGCGCCAACGCGCACCGGATTCACTGGCTTGACGTACTGGCCCGCGGACCCGGATTGGGTGCTCACCGGGCGTTTCATTCCACATCCGCCGGGTAAAGTGATTGAGGTGGCCAACATAATCGGCGCATTCGATCCGACGCCAAATCCCGGCGCGGTGGAGTTCCAGCGCGACGGCCAGACCCACCGGCTTGAGGCCATTGATGATGGCAGCGGCGAGCTCTTTCTTGTGTTCGCGGACCGCACCAACGGCCATGGCAGCTATGGTGCCGGTCGCTTTCTCTACGCACCGATGCCGGATGCCGACGACCGCGTCGTGCTGGATTTCAATCGCTCCTACAACCCGCCGTGTGCATTCACCAGCTTTGCGACCTGTCCGCTACCGCCTTCGGACAACCGGCTTGATCTGGAAGTGACTGCTGGCGAAAAAAGCTACACACCACCCAACTAGCGAATACGGGAAAACGGAAGCGGATATGCGTTCAACCAGAGTCCTGATGGCCGGCTTGGTGCTGCTTTGCGGCACCGCGCTGGCAGCCGTGTCCCCGCGGCCCGGTGCGGTCACTGAGCCCTTGCCTGCAAGCGTTGACGCTGCTGCGCATGTGCCGCCCGTGCCGCTGCTGTGGAAGGTGTCGGACCACAACAATGCGATCTACTTGCTGGGCTCGTTCCACCTGCTCAAGGAAGGCGACTACCCGTTGTCGGCCGACATTGATCTGGCGTTCGAAGATGCTGCACGGGTGATCTTTGAGGTGGCACCGGAGGAGATGCAAGCAGAGGAGGCCCGCAGTAGCTTCCTGCAGGCGGCGAACTTGCCTGATGGTCGTACCCTTTCCGACCTGCTGTCGCCACGACTGCGTGAGAAGTTGAATCGCCTGCTTGCCCGTCAAGGAGGATCGCTGGAGCAGGTCAATCACTACAGCCCGTGGTACGTGAACCTCTCGCTGGTGATGGGGCTCTCGCACTCTCTGGGCTTCAACCCGGAGCTTGGGCTTGACCAGCACCTGATGCAGCGGGCGGCGCAGGCAGGCAAGACGACAGGCGGACTGGAAACGGTTGCCGACCAGCTGAATGCGTTGGCCCGTTCGCCGGTGTCGGAACAGGTGATCGGACTGGAGGAGTTCCTCGACCGCTCACGTGAGATGCCGGCAGAGTTGTCAAAGCTCCACAAGACGTGGCGTGACGGCGACACGGAGCAGCTTGACCAGCTGGCGCGGCTGGAGATGATGGAGAAAAGCCCGCGCACCTATCAGATGGTAAACGTCGATCGGAACGAAGCGTGGCTTCCGGAACTACGCGGGATGCTCGATTCGCCCGGAACGGACAGTGTGCTGGTCGTCGTCGGTGCGATGCATCTGTTGGGCGACGATGGACTCGTCCGCCGGATGGGTGAGCAGGGCTATGCGGTCGAACGGGTCTGTAGTGCGTGCGAAGTGGCCGAGAGTAAGGGAACAAGCACGAGATAGCGCACGCGGTCAGTCCACGGGCACCATGTCGATGCAATCCACCGGACAGGCGGGAACGCACAACTCGCAGCCGGTGCACAGGGCGTCCAGAACCGTGTGCATGTGTTTCGCACCGCCAATGATTGCGTCGACGGGGCACGCCTGGATGCACTTGGTGCAACCGATGCAGTCGTCCTCAACCACAATCGCGACACGACCCGGCTTGTATTCGCCCCGGCTGCGGTCGAAGGGCAGGGCCGGGGTCCCTAAGGCGAACGCGAGTGCCCGCGCGCCGGCGTCTCCACCGGGCGGGCAGCGGTCAACTCCGGCATCGCCGCCAGCCATGTCGACCGCGTAGGGATGACAGCCGTCGTAACCGCACTGGCCGCACTGGGTCTGCGGTAACAGGCGCTCCAAGCGGTCAATCAGATCAGTCGGGTCATCAGACGGGTGCATGGTGGCGACGACGCTGGTGAGACCCGCCAGTTTGCGGCGGGTCATCTTGTCAGCGTACCGGCATTCCGGGTAGTGCGCCGGAGTCCGCATCGAGCAGGGCGAGCTGACTGGCGTCGAACCCGGCTGACAGGATCATTCCTTCACTCATCCCGAACCGCATCTTGCGCGGCGCTAGATTGGCAATGAAGACCACGTTGCGCCCTACCAGAGCGGCCGGCTCGGCATAGCTGGCCCGGATGCCGGAGAAGATCTGGCGTTGGCCGAGCTCGCCGGCATCCAGCAGGAATCGCAGCAGCTTGTCTGAGCCTTCGACGAAGTCGCACTCCACTACCTTTCCGATACGCAGGTCCAGCTTGGCAAAGTCGTCGATGCCGATCGTCGCCGGCGCTGCATCCGGTGCGGGTGTCTGCGCCGCCTTCGCGGCCGTAACCACAGGCGCGACGGGAGCCGCCTTCGCAGACGCATCGGTGGCGATCGTTTGCAGGGTTTCCTTGCTCGCTTCAGTCATGGCGTCAATCAGCTTCGGGTCGATACGGGTGAACAGTGGCGTGTAAGGTTGGATACGGTGTGCGGTCAATGGGTTCTTTATCTCGTCCCACTGTGCGACCGGCGAAGCCATAAACGCTTCCGCCTCGGCAGTAACGCGTGGCAATACCGGCTTGAGCGCGGTGTTGAGCACGCGGAACAGATTGAGTCCTTGGCTACATACCGCCTGCAGTTGAGCATCGGCGCCCTCCTGCTTGGCAATCACCCACGGCTTGTGGTCATCAATGTAGCGGTTGGCTTCGTCGGCCAGTGCCATCGTCAGCCGCAATGCGGTGGCTGCTTCGTTGCGCTGATAGGCGGCGGCGATAGGGACTAGCTGTTCGACGAACCGTGCGTACATCGCCGGATCGGGCAGCGTGTCAGCGAGCATGCCGTCGAAGCGTTTGCTGATAAAGCCCGCGCAGCGACTGGCGAGATTGACGAACTTTCCGACAATGTCCGCGTTAACGCGGGCGGTGAAGTCGCCAAGGTTGAGGTCGAGATCGTCGACACCACCGGACGTCTTGGCCGCGAAGTAATAACGCAGCGCCTCTGGATCCAGTCCTGCTTCCAGATAGGTGCGCGCCATGACGAACGTGCCGCGCGACTTGGACATCTTGGCACCGTCGACGGTCAGGTATCCGTTGACGTGCAGCCGGGTCGGCGCACGGAAGCCTGCACCGTGCAGCACAGCAGGCCAGAACAGTCCGTGGAAGTTGACGATGTCCTTGCCGATGAAATGGTGCAGCTCGGCAGCGCTGTCCGGTGCCAGATAGCTGGCAAAATCCAGACCGTCGCGCTCACACAATGCCTGGAAGCTGGCGAGATAGCCGATCGGCGCATCCAGCCATACGTAGAAATACTTGCCCGGATGGCCAGGGATCTGGAAACCGAAATAGGGGGCGTCACGGGATATGTCCCAGGCGCGCAGGCCACCTTCAGCATCGAGCCACTCACGGAGCTTGGCCTTCACGCCGCTGTTGGCGACATCACCGGTAAGCCACTCGCGCAGGAACTCGCTGAAGTTTCCGACCTCGAAGAAGAAGTGCTCCGACTCGCGCAGCTCGGGTTCCGCGCCACTGACGACCGAGCGCGGCTCCTTCAGCTCGGTAGGTGAGTAGGTTGCGCCGCAGCTCTCACAGTTATCACCGTACTGATCCGCGGTCCCGCAGCTGGGGCATATGCCCTTGACGAAGCGGTCCGGCAAAAACATCCCCCGGACCGGGTCATACAGTTGCGCAACGGATCGGCGCTGAATGTGGCCCTTCTGCTGAAGCGATGTATAGATCGCGGCAGTCAGTGCTTCATTGCGTGGCGAGTTGGTGGAGTCGTAATGGCCAAAGGCGACTCCAAAATCTGCAAAGTCGCGCTCATGACCGGCCTGGATCTCGGAGATGTAGGTCTCCGGCGTCATGCCGGCCTTCTCGGCGGCGAGCATGATCGGCGTGCCGTGGGTGTCATCGGCGCAGACGAAGTACGCGGTATTTCCGGCCAGACGTTGGGCGCGGGAGAACACATCGCCCTGAATGTAACCAACCAGATGGCCCAGGTGCAGGGGGCCGTTGGCATAGGGCAGGGCACAAGTAACGACGAGCTCGCGGGACATGGGGATCGTTGTGGCGACGGAACTACCGAGTATCGCATGCGGCACCCCCATTGAGGGCGAGACATGGCTGGCTCCGAAAAACGGCGACGGCCCGCGTGTGCGGGCCGTCGGAGTCACTCAAAACAGGTGTTCAGTCAGACCATGCGGTCAGCGTCGCTGCCAAGTCTGGGTTTTGCCAAGCATCGAGAAGCCCATGAAGCCGCGGACCTCAAGCTTCTTGCCGTTGTCGCCCAAGCTCATCTTTACCGAGTAGATCTTGCCAGTGGCTGGATCAAGGATTTTGCCGCCCTTCCACTCGCTGCCGGAGCGGGCCACGCTCCAAAGAATCACCATGCCTTCGACCGGCTTGTCCTTGCGGTCACCGTCGCACTTGCTGCACTTGGGATGCGGGCCGCTCTCGGACTGCAACACCTCAATGACCTTGCCCGACAGGCTGCCGTCCTGCGCTTCGTAGATCTCGACGATCGACTTTGGCTGGTTGGTCTTGTCATCGATCGTGGTCCATGTGCCGACGGGAGTTTGCTGCGCAACGGCGGCGAGCGGAGCCACGAGCAGCGCCAGCGCGAGCACCACGAGGGTGGAGAATTTCATGTGCATGTTTCCCTCCGGAAGACAGTGTGGGTTGCCGCACGCAAAACGTGCGACCTCGTCTTGTTATACCGCATCCTGGGGCGTCGAAACCGACGGTCGGATGCTGCGGCAGTGCCGCCGGTCAGGTTCGAAGAAACCTTATGTGCCCTGTCAGTTGTGCCGGATTGCGTGTGGCTGGCCGTCGTGGGAGAGCCGTTTTTGCAATGTGTCGCCTCACGAGTCATCCACAGCTCGTGGTTCGAGCCGGTCAACAGCATCCGCGCTGTTACGGGCAACTCGAGGGTCACGATTGACTCAGGTCACTCACAAGCGGGGGCGGGACTGCGACAATGAGATCTTCGTGGCGTCCGCAAGAGGAATTCCGTGACCGATCCGTTGCAAGTCCTGATTGCCAGCATCCTGATCCCCGGCACTGACACTTCATTAGCGGCCAGCCAAGCCCGCATACGCTTGGCGCGTGACGGTGACAGTGTTGCTGTGAGCATTGATCTGGGGATCCCGCTGGCCGGTGTACGGGCAGAAATTGAAGCCGCTGTGACCGCGGCACTCGCGGCAGAGGGGATAACGCTGGCGCGCTTGGAGTTGTCCCAGCGCATCACCAGTCACGCGGTCCAGCCCAAACTCTCACCGTTGCCGAAAGTGCGCAACGTGATCGCGGTTGGCTCCGGGAAGGGCGGGGTCGGGAAGTCGACGACGGCCGTGAACCTTGCGCTGGCGCTGGCCGCTGAGGGTGCGAAGGTAGGTGTGCTGGACGCCGACATCTACGGGCCCAGCGTGCCGATGATGCTTGGTCTTTCCGGCAAGCCGGGCAGCCCGGACGGAAAATCCATTGAGCCGATGCGCGCGCATGGCGTGGAAACCATGTCGATCGGTTTTCTGGTGGAGCAGGACACGCCGATGATCTGGCGCGGCCCGATGGCGACCTCCGCGTTGACCCAGTTACTCAATGACACCCGCTGGAGTGACCTCGACTACCTGATTGTTGACCTGCCTCCGGGCACCGGCGATATCCAGTTGACTCTGGCGCAGAAGATCCCTGTGGCTGGGGCAATTATCGTTACCACTCCTCAGGACATCGCCACGCTGGACGCGAAGAAGGCGCTGAAGATGTTCGAGAAGGTCAACGTGCCGGTACTGGGGCTGGTCGAGAACATGGCGGTCCACGTCTGCAGCAACTGCGGTCACGCCGAGCACGTGTTCGGCGAAGGCGGTGGTCAGCGCATGGCAAGCCAATATGGGGTGCCGCTGTTGGGCAGTTTGCCGTTGCAGCGTGAGATCCGTGAGCAGGGCGACGCCGGTGTGCCGATCGTTCTTGCCCAGCCGGATTCAACTGCCGCGGCGGCCTATCGGGATGCCGCACGCCGCATTGCGGTGGCGTTGGCGGTTCGTCCACGAGTGACACCATCGATCTCGGCCTCCCTGCTCTCTTAACTGCCGCGCAGCACGTCCTCGCCAGCTCTTCTACAATCTCCGGCTTTCGGTCTGGCGTTTACGTCAGGTCAGAGTTGAACAAATCGGGGAACGCACCACATGAGCATCAAGTCCGACCGCTGGATCCGCCGCATGTCCGACAAGCCCGAGGGCATGATCGAGCCGTTCGAGCCCGGCCAGGTCAAGCAGGTCAATGGCGAGCGCATAGTCAGCTACGGTACGTCCAGCTATGGCTATGACGTGCGTTGCTCGCGCGAGTTCAAGATCTTCACCAACATCAACTCCACGATCGTCGATCCGAAGAACTTCGATCCGGGCAGTTTTGTGGACGTGGAAGCGGATCAGTGCATCATTCCGCCGAACTCGTTCGCGCTGGCACGCACGGTCGAGTACTTCCGGATTCCGCGCGACACTTTGGTGGTGTGTCTTGGCAAGAGCACCTATGCGCGTTGCGGCATCATCGTCAACGTGACGCCATTGGAGCCGGAATGGGAGGGGCACGTGACCTTGGAGTTCTCCAACACCACACCCCTGCCTGCACGGATATACGCCAACGAGGGGGTTGCGCAGATGCTGTTCTTCCAGGCCGCGCCTGACGACATCTGCGAGACCTCCTACGCCGATCGTGGAGGCAAGTATCAGGGCCAGCGCGGCGTGACCCTGCCGCGTACCTGAGCAGGATCCGGTCGCAGCCTTCCAATCCAAAGTGGGAAAACAAGAATGCCCGCGGTTTGCACCGCGGGCATTCCATCAAACCTTAGACGTGTCGGTTATTTCTTGCCGAACGCGTAACGCGCCTCAAAGTAGATCGCACGACCAAACGGGTCGTACTGCGAGCTGTTGAACGGCTCGCCAGTGTCGCCAGAGAAGGTGCGATCTTCCGGCGGCATCTTGTTGAACAGATTGCTCACCGACATGGACAGGCTCAGGTCGTCCGCAGGTGCGTAGCTCACGCTCAGGTTGTACGTGGTGAAGGGGCTGACCTTGCCCGCAAGCGGGTCCTCATAGTTGCCCATCACAAACGCCCGGAAGTTCGGCGTGTGGCCCATGCGGTTGGCGTATGCGGTGGCGCTCCAGTCATCCTTCTTCCACGTGACCGACGCGTTGGCCTTGGTCTTCGGATCCGAGTTCCAGCCCGGGCTGCGCAGCAGGTCGATGGTCTCGTCACCCTCAAACGCCATGAACCGGTGCTTGATGGTGTTGGTGTAGGAGCTGCGGAACAGCAGCTCGCCGTATGCCGCGATGTCCCAGGCATAGCTCGCGCTGACGTTGACCGCGTCAAGAAGCTCCTGCGCCTCATTCACCTTCGGTGTGTAGATCGCGGTGATGTTGCCCAGCGAGTCACGCGAAACCTTCGACAGCGCGTCCACGCAAACCGGCGAGTTGATGTCAAAGCCGGAATCGCCGGTACGGCACTTCATCTCGCGCAACGCCAAGCCGCTCGCGTTCTGCCTGCCTACCTCGTTGCGGATATCCCAATGGAAGTAGTCGGCGGTGACGGACAGTCGTGGCATCGGTGCCCAGACAAAGCCGGCACTCCAGACATCAGCAGTCAGCGATGCAAGATCCGAGCTACCGCCCGTCGTACCAAAGTATTCACGGCTGGAGTACTGGTTGGGGCACAGGTAGAGCTCGGACGGATCGAAGCCCAATTGCTTGCACTGGTAGTAATCAGGAACAAATGCGTAGTAGCCGCTTGCCGCCTGGAACTGGTCCGCGAGGGTAGGCGCCTTGAACGCCGTGCCGTACTTGCCGCGGAGCATGAAGCTCTCGAACGGTCGGAACTCCACTCCCAGCGAGTAAGTGGTGTCGCTGACCGACTCTGCACCCTTCGGTTCGTAGCGGTCATGACGGCTCGAGACCGTTACGGTGAGGGCTTTCAAAAGCGGGAGGCGCAGTTCGCCGATGGCGGCGTAACGATCACGCTCGCCGCCACCGTCCACGGCTGTCAGGCCCCAGATATCGCCAGCAGCGAATCGGTCGTCCGGATTGTAGTCCCACTTTTCATGACTGGCTTCGGCCGCAAGCGCGGCACCTGCGTTACCGCCGGGCAGCTGGAACAAGCCGCCGTTGGTGAACTGCACGCGCAGGGTGTTGGCCGTGGTCTTGCTCTTGGTGCTGGTGCGGCCGGTGAGGCCGCGGAAATCCTCTGGCGACATCAGGGTGTAGAACGCCTCGTAGTCCGGACGGAACACGGGGCGATCGTTTTCGTAGGGATCCAGTCCCAGCTGCGGACCGAGGACGCCATTCTGGAAGTAGTCGTTGATAGGTCCGGTCAGACGGACAAACTGCTGCTCGTCCAAGGTGTAGTGCGTGCTGGTCAGCCCCGCGTCGTAGTCCCAGTTGGAAGCGCCAATCCGGCCTTCCGAACCCAAGGTCACGTGCCACGACTCGGCCTTGTTCTCATTCATGGTGTTTTCGAAGCCGCCCACACCCATTTCTTCAGGGGCGAACGATCGCTCCATGTAGATCAGATCATTCAGATCCGGGTCGTAGAACGCGCCCCACTTGTTGCTGGTTCCCCACCACAAGTAATTCGAGCCGGAGTGGAATTTGACGTCTTCCTTGTTGTACAGGACGTCCGCATACAGCTCATGGTTCGGGTTCAGCTCGTATGTGGCGTGGCTGTACAGCTGCAGCGACTCCTTGCCATTCTTGAGCGTGCGGTAGCCCGGCGTCATGAACGAGCCGCAGGAGTCACCGAAGCCCGGGATGGTGCCCAGGTCGGTGGTGCCACCGAATGCACCAGTGACGTTGGCGCACTTGTTGGGATCCATCATGTACGCGCCGCTGAACGGGCTGTACACCAGCCAGTTTGGGCTGCGGTTTGGAGTGGATGTTCCGTTCTGAAAGTACTGCTTGGTAGCGTCGCGCTGCGAGCCCCAGATCGCTTCGCTGTTTTCGTACTGGCCACCCACCACGCCGCGGAAGCGTCCTTCCGCCACGCTGAAGCCGGTGGCTGCAGTAATGCGGCCCGAATCGCCGCCGCCGTCGGTATAGGTGCCGGCGCGCAGGCTGACCATCGCGCCATTCATGGATTTGCGCAGGATGATGTTGACAACGCCGGCGATTGCATCGGAGCCGTACAGCGAAGACTGGCCGCCGGGCAGGATCTCGATACGGTCGACCAGATCAACCGGGATACCGCTGATGTTGTTGAACGTGTCACTGCCGTTGTACAGCGCCGGGTAGTCGGCCATCGGGCGGCCGTTTACCAGGTACTTGGTGTAACCGGGCGCAAGGCCAAACATGCTGATCGTTTCCGCGCCCTGGGTGAAGCCGTTTGAGGCCTGTGACCCGTTGGTGCTTCCGGTCGCGAGTGAAAGGTGCTCGAGCACGTCGGTAACACTGGTGAAGCCCCGTGCCCGGATGTCCTCAGCGGAGACCACCGTCACCGGAGTGAAGGTCTCGATTGCGGTGCGCGGGATGAGCGAGCCAGTGACGACGATGCGGTCAAGCTCAACCGCGCGGGGCGCTGTGTCCTGATCTGCATCGAGATCTTCCGCGAAGGCGGCGCCAGCGGCAGGTACGAGAAGCGCAGCGATCAGTGCTGCAGTCAGGGGGCTGCGTCGCAGCGAGGAATAACGTGACGACATGGATGCTCCGTAAGCATGGGTTTTGCGGGTTGTTTGATTGGATCGCACGTGAGAACTCAACGTACGGTTAAGTACGGTGGGATGCTAACATGGAGTTAACATCCCGAACCGACAGGTAAGGCACAGTGGGGAGTTAAGTGCGCACGGTTCGCGCCCAAGAATCCCACGGAGCACCTATCGGCTACCTGGTCGATTTCTTTAGGGGAATCGCGACTGCCTTCAGGGTTCCTGCTCGGAGGACTCCGGTGATCGCGAGTGCCGGGTTTCAGTCGGGATTAAATCCGTCCAGCGCCGAGTGCAGCTGCTCGATGCGCTGCACCAGCAGTTCGGGTCTATACGGCAGGGCCGTTGCGCTGCCCCATACCGGGCGTGGCCATGCAATGTCATGCGTGTAGCGCGCGATGACATGGATATGGAGTTGCGCGACCTGGTTGCCCAATGCAGCAACGTTGAGTTTGTGCGGCTGAAATGCAGAGCGCAGCGCGCGGCTGCAGCGGTCGATCTCGCGGGTCAGCTCAGCTTGCTGATCGACATCGAGGTCGATCCATTCCGATGCGTGCTCTATGCGTGGCACCAGAATCAGCCACGGATGGTTGGCATCGTCCATCAACCGCAACTCGCTCAGCACGAACGTAGCGACCGGATGGGTATCGTCGGCAAGGCGCGGGTCCAGCTGCCAGCCCAGGTCGCGTGGCGGTCTCATCGCAGGTTCTCCTTGAAGAATTCGATACTGCGCTCCCATGCCAGTGCGGCGCTGGCGGGATCGTAGTCGTCACGCGGCTCACAGTTGAACCCATGTCCGGCTGGATAGACATGCACGACGGCGGCCGGGTGCTTCTGGCGATGGAGCTCTACATCGGCGACGGGAATACTGCGATCCAGCTTCCCGAAGTGGAACATCATCGATGCCCGTAAAGGCTCATCAAGGAACGGGACGCTGCGAGCGCCGTAGTAGCTCACAGCCGGCAGCCCGACGCGGGTGTTGGCTAGCAGTGCGACGGTGCCGCCCCAACAGAAGCCCGCCGCGCCTGTGCGCAGGCCTTCAGCCTGAAGCTGCGCCGCAGCAGCGCCGGCCAACTCAACCGCCCGTTCGACGCCCAGTGCACGGGTCAGCGCCAATCCGCGCGCAATGCCGGCGGCGTCGTAGGTCAATTCGACATCGCGCTCCACCGGATCGAACAGCGCCGGTGCCAGCGCAACGAAGCCGGCGTCCGCAAGACGATCGGTGACGTCACGGATATGGGCGTTGACCCCGAAGATTTCCTGTAGCACGACCACCGCGCCAAGCGATGGCCCGGCAGGCTCGCTGCGCCACGCGCGGATGGCGCCATGTGGGGTTTCCAGGTCGGTCCAGTGGTTCATGTTCGGCTCCGTTCAGCTTTCGTGCTGCGGGACGTACAGGTTGATTCTACCGCCAAGGCTATAATTGGCGTCCCTATGACAACGTGATCGCTCCCGACAGTTCTGTCGCGGGATCGCGCGCCTTTTTCGCAACCTGGTTACCTCATGCCCGTGCAAGACAACGTGTCCAAAAATCCGAAGGTCGGTTTCGTCAGCCTCGGCTGCCCCAAGGCGCTGGTGGACTCCGAGCGCATCCTCACGCAGTTGCGGGTGGAAGGCTACGAGCTGGTGCCCAGCTATGACGATGCCGACGTGGTGGTCGTCAATACCTGTGGGTTCATCGATTCGGCCGTCGCCGAGTCGCTGGATGCGATTGGCGAGGCGATGGCCAAGAACGGCAAGGTCATCGTTACCGGTTGCCTGGGCAAGCGTGCAGAGGTGATCCGCGAGGCCCATCCAGGCGTGTTGTCGATCAGCGGTCCGCAGGATTACGACAGCGTGTTGAGCGCGGTACACGATGCTCTGCCACCGCGGCACGACCCGTTCATCAGTCTGCTGCCGGACATGCAGATCGAGGGTGTCGGCATCAAGTTGACCCCCAAGCACTACGCCTACCTGAAAATTTCTGAAGGCTGCAATCATCGTTGCAGCTTCTGCATTATTCCGTCGATGCGCGGTGACCTGGTGTCGCGCCCTATCGACCAGGTGCTGCGTGAAGCCGAGAAGCTCGCGATGGGCGGGGTCAAGGAGCTGCTGGTCATCTCCCAGGACACCTCGGCCTATGGAGTGGACGTGGGCTACGCCGAGCACGAATGGCGCGGCAAGATGTATCAGACCCGGATGAAGGCGCTGTGCGAAGGATTGAGCGAGCTGGGACTATGGACCCGCTTGCACTACGTGTACCCGTATCCGCACGTGGACGACATCATTCCTCTGATGGCCGAGGGCAAGATCCTGCCTTACCTGGATATCCCGTTCCAGCACGCCAGCCCGCGAATCCTCAAGCTGATGAAGCGGCCAGGTGCGATCGACAAGACCCTGGCGCGAATCCAGCGCTGGCGCGAGGTCTGCCCGGAGTTGACGATCCGTTCGACCTTTATCGTTGGCTTCCCCGGCGAGACCGAGGCGGAGTTCGAGGAGCTGCTCGACTTCCTTGACGAGGCGCAGCTGGATCGCGTCGGCGCGTTCGCGTACTCGCCGGTCACCGGCGCCAAGGCCAATGAGCTGCCAGATCCGGTCGACGAGGAGGTCAAGCAGGAGCGTCTTGCGCGATTCATGGAGCGTCAGGCGGACATCTCCGCCTTGAAGCTGGAAGACAAGATTGGCAGCGTGCAGCGATGCATCATCGATACGGTGGACGGCGAACTGGCGATCGGCCGGTCAATGGCCGACGCGCCGGAGATCGATGGTGTGGTCCAGATCCAGAACGGCTACTTTGCCGGTCTCAAGCCGGGCGACTTCGCCGATGTCCAGATCATGGGCAGCGACGAGCATGATCTCTACGGCGAGGTGTCCTTCGAGGACTGAGTAGGGTCGTTGTAGGCAACATCGACGATGGCGAAGCTCCGGACACCGCCCGGAAGCTCCGCCTCAAACTCGTCGTCGACCCGCTTTTTCAGCATCGCCCGCGCCAACGGCGAGTCGATGCTGATCCAGCTGCGAGCGGCATCGGTCTCGTCGGGGCCGACAATTCGGTGGCGGCGCATCTCGCCGCTGGCGATGTCCTCAACCTCCACAGTCGCCCCGAAGAACACGGTGTGCGGGTCGGAGGGCGCGTCATCCACCACCCGCAAAGCCGGCACGCGCTTGCTCAGATAGCGCACGCGGCGGTCGATCTCACCGAGCTGTTTCTTGCGGTAGGTGTACTCCGCATTCTCGGAGCGATCGCCCTCGGCGGCCGCAGCCGCCAATGCCTTTACCACTTCAGGTCGTCTGACCCGCCACAGATCGTCCAGCTCCGCCTTTAGACGGTCATGGCCTTCACGGGTGATCAGCGCGGTGCTGGCTGCGACTGGCGGGCGCCAACGACTCATGGACCTGTCCTCAGCTGTTACTGCGCGAGCACGCGCGAGAGGCCGTAGTCCGCGCCGCTTTCGATCGGGTTGCCTTCGGCGTTGAGCATCACAACCCGGCTTGGGGAGTCGATCGCATACAGCTGGTCTTCCTCGGTTTTGCTGTTGGGGTCGAGGCGGATGACCCCGTTGTCAGACTCCACCGACCAATGTCCACCAATGCTCCAGGTTCCGTCCGGACGTCCCTGATACACGTGGGTGACGTTGTAGGTACCGTCTCCCTCAAGTACGAGGGTCACGTCCATACCCGGGCAGTCTGCGCAGGGCACGGTGCCCGCGAACGTGCCGGCAAAGCCGCGTTGGTCGAAGTCAGAAGACGGGCCTTCGCCGGTGGGAATTACGTCCAGAGGTGCGGATTCAGTGGACTCGGCCAACGCGTTTTCCGCACCGGTATCGGCGGCGGTGTCTGCCGACTGCTGAGAGCACGCGGCCAACGTAAACGCGGCGACGCAAGCGAGGGTAATAAGGCTTCGGTTCATGGGTTCAGCTCCTTCTGGTTGATGAATAATTACTTTTTTTTGCCGCCGAACAGTCCGCCCATCACGCCACGCAGAATCTGTCGGCCGATCTGGTTGCCAACGGTCCGTGCACTCTGCTTGGCCATCGTCTCGACCATGCCTTGGCGGCGAGTCGTGCCGAGCACGATGTCACGGATGGACTGACCGAATCCGCCACTACCTTCCCCGGTCGGCTTCGCAGCCGGCGCGTTGGCGTTGGCTGCCGCCGCTTCGGCTTTGCGGGCCAGCAGTTCCATGGCCGACTCGCGGTCTACGCGGTTGTCGTATTTGGTGCCCACCGGGCTTGTCGCCCGGATCTGTGCGCGCTCGGCATCGGTGATGGAGCCCATCCGGCAACGCGGTGGCGCGATGAGGGTGCGCTCCACCGGCATGGGTATGCCCTTGTCCTGCAGGGTGGACACCAGCGCCTCTCCGGTTCCGAGCTGGCTGATCGCTTTGGCGACGTCCAGATCCGGATTGGCGACGAAAGTCTCCGCTGCCGTGCGTACCGCCTTCTGGTCGCGTGGGGTGAACGCACGCAGCGCGTGCTGCACACGATTGCCAAGCTGGCCGAGGATGTTGGCTGGTACGTCGTCGGGAAACTGCGAGCAGAAGTAGATGCCCACGCCCTTGGAGCGGATAATGCGTACGACCTGCTCCACGCGCTGGCGCAGGGCGGGCGGTGCATCACTGAACAGCAAATGGGCCTCGTCAAACACGAATACCAGCTTCGGCTTTTCAAGATCGCCGACTTCCGGCAACTGCTCGAACAACTGCGACAGCAACCAGAGCAGAAAGCTGGAATACAGGCGCGGCTTCAGGATCAAGCTGTCCGACGCCAGAATGCTGATCATGCCGCGACCGTCGATAGTGGTCCGCATCAGGTCGGAGAGCACCAGCGCGGGCTCGCCGAAAAGCTGGTCGCCGCCGTCGGCTTCCAGACGGAGCAGGGCGCGTTGGATCGCACCGATCGACGGACTGCTGACCAGACCGTACTCGGTGGAGATCGCCTTGCGCTCCTCAGCCAGCAGGTTCAGCAATGCGCGCAAATCGGGCAGGTCGAGCAGCAACAGACCCCGGTCATCCGCGAGCTTGAACAGGATGTCCAGCACACCCGACTGGGTGTCGTTGAGCTCAAGCATGCGCGACAGCAGGGTCGGTCCAATCTCGCTGACGGTGGCCCGGACCGGGTGGCCGAGTTTGCCGAACAGATCCCAGAATATTGTCGGGCTGCCTTCGCTGGTATAGCCGTCGATCCCAATTTCGTCGATCCGCGCCTGCAGCTTCTCGTTCAATGTGCCCGCTACGGCCAGTCCGGCGACGTCTCCCTTCACGTCGGCGAGGAACACAGGCACACCGATCCGCGAGAAACCTTCCGCCAAGGTCATCAACGTGACCGTTTTGCCAGTGCCAGTGGCTCCGGCGACCAGACCGTGACGATTGCCCAGTCGCGGCTGCAGGAATACTTTGCCTCCGGTTTCGGGCAACGAGTGCGGCGTGGTGACGGCCTTGCCGACAAGCACCGGTGGAAGATTGGCCATGGACAGATCCGGGACGAGAGTGCGGCTAATTCTATTGCTTAACGCGCGGATCGCAATTTTCTGCTCCGGCGGGGAGCCTCGTCGATTGCGGTCGTCAGGTGCGAGAGACTACCCTGCATACCGCTTTGGCCTTGCCTGTACCCATGTCCGCACAACTCCGCTGTTCTCATATTCTTGCGACCCTCATCGCATCCGCCTTCCTGCTGGTCTCGATTGACGCGTCTGCGCTGTCCAAACGCGACCAGACCGCCGTCGATGCGATCAACGCACGCATGCAGGCTGCCGAAGAGGCCTACAAGCTCGCGCTGGTCAAAATTGGCAACGCAGACCCTGCGGGCGTTCGGGAAGCCGACAGCGTGTTGGAGGATATGGAGGACGTTGTCGCTTCCTGCTCGGCCCAGCGCGGCTGTTCGGTACCCGGCTTGCTGAGCACCTACAAGCGCCTGCTCAAACTGAATGCCGACCTCGAGGGCGACGACAGCCTGTTCGACGAGTTGCCGCCAGATGCTGAGATGGGGCATCACATCACGTCATTCGCCGACAAGGTGCCCGAGGCGGCGCGCGCAGCGGCCTTGCTGGACGACGGTCACCGCTTTGACCGCATGGTCGAATACAACCCGGCAGTGCAGGAGGGCATCCGGCGCTGGCTGACCGACATGCGCGGCCCGTTGCTCACCAGCTACGAGAACTACCGCTACATGCGCCACCTGATGTGGCCGCACTACGAGCGCGCAGGGCTGCCCGAGGCGCTGCTGTTCGGCATCATGGCCAAGGAGTCCAATGGCCGGGTGCACTCGCGGTCCCGCGCAGGCGCCGCAGGCCCGATGCAGTTCATGTACACCACCGGCACGCGGTTCGGGCTGGGTGACGACGGCACCGGGTTCGACACCCGCTACGATGCCTATGCTTCAGCGGAGGCCAGCGTCAGCTACCTCAATGAGCGGATGCGTGAGCTCAACGGCAGTATCGAACTGGCGCTGGCTGGCTACAACGGCGGTGAAGGCCGCGCGTTGCGTGTCTATCGTGGCGCGGGTGGCAAGGGCTTCTGGGATGCCGACGTCTACTCGCAGTTTCCGCCGGAAACCCGGGACTACGTGCCGATGGTGATCGCCGCGGCATGGTTGTTCCTGCATCCCGATGAGTACGGCCTGACCTTTCCGCGGGTCGACCCAAAGCCGACCCCGCTGCGTTTGGAGCAGTCCGCATCGATTTACCAGCTGACTATCTGCCTGGGCAATCGCGGGGTCCGTGATGGCTACATGCGACCGTTGCGTAACCTCAACCCGCGCTACCAGGCCGACGACACAATCCCAGCCGGCACCACGCTGCAGGTAACCACTCGCATTGCCGGGTTGTACAAGCGTCAGTGCGTCCGTGGTCCTCGTGCGGACATGGCACGCGAGCTGGTTGCCAGTGATCCCAGCATGGCCGTGATCAAGAGTAGGCCCGCCAATAGTCCGGATGATGCAGCACCTGTGGTGACCAGCGTTGCCCCGCCGACGCCAGCGGCCAGCACCTATGAAGTACAGCGAGGCGAGACGCTGACAACCATCAGCCGCAAGTTCGGCTGCGATCTTTCGCAGCTGGCCCGCGCCAACGAACTCGAGGCGCCGCGGTATGCATTGCATCCCGGCCAAGAGCTGCGCCTGAAGAGCTGCTCTGCCGGCAGCTGACTGTGAATGAGTGGACGGTGCGGGTTCACCTTTGGTGTACCCGTCACAGTGTCCCGTTAGTCAGGCGTTCGCTGTAGTCAGCCGTGCGAGCGGTTGACCGAGTTTGACCGGCACTTCCGGGCCCAGGCCAGTCGCCATCTCGGCGACGCCGGCGGGAAGCAGCACGATCACCGTTGAGCCGTAGTTGAAGCGGGCCATCTCCTCGAAGCGATCGACGGTAATGTCTTCGCGCCGGTAGTCTTTGGTCGTGACGGCGTCGCCATACGCCGGTATTTCTTCACCGCTCCAGATCGTCTCCACACCCGATACCAGCAACGCGCCCACCATCACCACCGCCATCGGTCCGAAGTCGGTGTCGAAATGGCAGACCAGTCGCTCGTTGCGGGCGAATAGCCGCGGAACGTTCTGCACCGCGTCCGGGCCGACGCTGAAAAGCCGTCCCGGCACATGCACCGTCTGTCGCAGGCGGCCACTCCAAGGCATGTGCACGCGGTGGTAGTCGCGCGGCGACAGATATACCGTCGCGAACAGTCCGTTATAGAACGCATGCGCAGCCGCTTCGTCGCCAAGTAATTCCGCGGTGGTGAAGGACTGCCCCTTCGCCTGGAAGATTCTGCCGGCGCCATCGGGATCGACGGTGATCGGACCACACTGGCTGATCCGGCCATCCGCGGGCATCACCAGTGCGTTCGGGTCTGAAGCAGCAACACGGGCACCAGGCTTCAAAGCCCGGGTGAAAAACGCATTGAACGTCGCATACCCAGCCGGATCGGGTCGTGCGGCTTCAGACAGGTCGACATCGAAGCGTCGGGTAACGGTGTCAATCAGCCAGCGGCGCAGCGGCGGATAGTCGGAGTAGGCCAGCCGGCGCGCGATTGAAGACAACAGCCGGTGCGGCAGTACGTAGGTGAGTTTGGTGGTGAGGCTCATGGCAGTCTCAAGGCGTGCTGCTGGCGGTCAACGCGGCAAGATCAGCGGCAATAACCGCCGGATCGAAGGGGGGCTGCACAACGCCGGTCATCCGGCCTTGCGGGTCGAGCACAGCCATCGCTGCGCTGTGGTCGACCGAGTACTGATCGTCGGGCGCACCCTCATCGGGCGGCGCCTTGGCGAACACCAGGCTCAGCGAGCGCGCAAACTTCTCAAGTGAGGGGATGTCTGCGGTTGCCGCCAAAGTGTCCTTGTGGAAGGCGTGCGCGTACTCGCCGATCCGATCGGGCGAGTCCCGCTCCGGATCGACCGATACAAACAGCACCCGCGGACGCACGGCCTCCGGAATCGACTCCCACTGCGTCTGTGCCTGTGCCAACTGGGACAGCGTCAGCGGACAAATGTCGGGGCAATGGGTGAAGCCAAGGAACACGAGGGTCCAGTGTCCATTGAGCTCGCCTGGGACCAGGTGTGTGCCGTCTGACTGGCGCAGGGTAAAGTCAGGCAGCTCCCGCGGCGGATCGAACAGTCGCACCGCGCTGGTGGAAGGTCTCGAGGTGTCCGATGGGGCGCCGAAATAATGTTTTGACGCAAGCAGTCCCAGCCCTGCGGCGAGCGCGACGAGTAGGACAAGAAGGATATTGCGGTTGAACATGGACTGCCCAATGGTGGAACGGATCAACGGTCATGATAGCTGGCTGCTGCCGCTATAATCGCTGGTCTTTCGCAGAGCTTGCCGCCATGACCGCTGACCGCGCTGATTTCGGTTCCGCCACCTTTGAACAGGTCTCGATCATTGACCTGATCCGCTTTGGCGGCAGCCGCTTCAGTGAAGCCGGCTTGGCGTTTGGCCATAGCTATGACAACGCGTTAGACGAGGCTACGCAGCTGGTGCTGCATGCGATGTCGATGCCACACGACCTGAGTCCTGTGTATGGCGCCTCGCGGGTGACGACTGATGAAAAGCGTCGCGTCCTGGCGCTGTTCGAGCGGCGCATCAATGAGCGGATTCCCGCCGCCTACCTGACTGGAGAGGCGTGGTTCGCTGGTCTCAGCTTCAAGTCCGATCCGCGCGCACTGGTGCCACGCTCGCCGATTGCGGAGTTGATCGAGTCGGGCTTTGAGCCATGGCTGGGCGGACGTGAGGTCGGACGTGCACTCGACCTGTGCACCGGTTCGGGCTGCATCGCGATCGCCACCGCGCACTACCATCCGCATTGGCAGGTAGATGGCGTGGATATCGACGACGACGCACTCTCGCTTGCCGCCGAAAACAAGCAGCGACTGATGGCCACCAACGTCCGTCTGCGCAAGTCCGACCTGTTCAACGACCTGCGCGGTGAGATCTACGACCTCATCGTGACCAATCCTCCATACGTGACGCACGGCGAGACCGACGCGCTGCCTGCCGAGTACGCACATGAGCCCGAACTTGGCCTGCGTGCCGGCGACGACGGCCTCGACCTGGCGCTGAAGATCCTGCGCGATGCGCCCGCACACCTGTCTTCGCAGGGATTGCTGATCTGTGAAGTCGGCGAAGCGGAGCGCGCTCTAGTTGAGTTGCTGCCGGAACTTCCCTTGGCATGGGTGGAATTCAAGGTTGGTCAGATGGGGATCTTTGTTGTCGAACGCGCCGATCTGGTCGCTCACCATGCGACGATCAAGGCGTTGGCCGACGCTCGCGGCTGATCAACACGGGCCGCGCAGTTTCGGCCCGGTCGTCGCCATCGTGGAGGCAACATTTTGGCCAGCAACACCTTCGGAAAACTGTTCGCGTTAACGACCTTTGGCGAAAGCCATGGGCCAGCGATCGGTTGCGTGGTGGATGGCTGTCCGCCGGGACTTCAACTGGATGCTGCGGATTTCCGGCACGACCTTGAGCGTCGCGCTACCGGCAAGACGCGGCACACCTCGGGTCGGCGTGAGACCGACGAAGTGGAGATCCTCTCAGGCGTATATGAGGGCCGCACCACCGGCACGCCGATCGCATTGTTGATCCGCAATACCGACGCGCGCAGCCGTGACTACACCAGGATTGCCGAGCAGTTCCGGCCCGGCCACGCCGACTACACCTACTGGCAGAAATACGGCATCCGTGACCCACGTGGTGGCGGACGCTCCAGCGCACGCGAGACCACCATGCGCGTTGCGGCCGCCGTCATTGCCAAAAAATGGCTGGCGCAGCGCCACGGTGTCAGCGTGCAAGGTTTCGTATCGCAGCTGGGCGACATTCTGCCCGCGTCCGTCGATCTGTCAGTGGTCGAGGACAACCCATTTTTCTGGCCCGACGCCGCCCAGGTGCCGGAGCTGGAGGCCTACATGGACGCGCTGCGCAAGTCCGGTGACTCGGTGGGTGCGCGCGTGGATGTCTGGGCAGACGGCGTTCCGGCCGGCTGGGGCGAGCCGATCTACGGCAAGCTGGATGGTGAACTGGCGGGCGCGCTGATGAGCATCAACGCAGTCAAGGGAGTTGAGATCGGTGCCGGTTTCCAGTCGGTGGCCCAGAAAGGCAGCGTGCACCGTGACCAGTTGGGCACGGAAGGTTTTGCGTCCAACCACGCTGGCGGTATCCTCGGCGGGATCAGCAGCGGACAGCGCGTGACCTGCTCAGTGGCATTCAAGCCGACCTCCAGCCTGCGTCTGCCGGTCGACAGCCTCGACATCCATGGCAACACCGTCGAGGTGGTCACCACCGGGCGTCACGATCCCTGCGTCGGCCTGCGTGCCGCACCCATTTGCGAGGCGATGGTTGCGCTGGTGCTGATGGATCAGGCGTTGCGCCACCGCGCCCAGTGTGGCGATGTCGGCTCGCCACCCGCTTCCGGGTCCATTGGATGAGTTAGCCTCGCAGGCACATGCATTCCGCGTCACTATTGTTCTCCATTCTCTCCGGATACCCCTGAATACATGAGCAAGCTCGTGAACGTCGCCATCGTTGGTGCCACCGGCGCCGTCGGTGAAACCCTTCTGGCTATCCTCGCCGAGCGCGAGTTTCCAGTCGGTCAGCTGCACCTGCTGGCCAGCGAGCGCTCAGCCGGTGAGAAGATCGAATACGGCGCGCGTCAGGTAGTGGTTCGCGACATTGCCGATTTCGACCCGGCTGGTGTGGATATCGCGTTGTTCGCCGCCGGCGGCAGTGTGTCGCGTCAGTACGCCGCAAAGTTTGCCGCGGCCGGCGCGGTCGTGATCGACAACTCGTCGGAGTTCCGGCGCGATGAAGACGTGCCGCTGGTGGTCGCCGAAGTCAACCCGGAAGCCCTGCGCGACCGTCCGCGCGGCATCATCGCCAATCCCAATTGCTCCACCATGCAGCTGATGGTGGCGCTTGCCCCAATCCACCGGAAGGCAAAGATCGAGCGGATCAACATCGCCACCTACCAGTCGGTCTCAGGCACCGGTCGCAATGCGATGGCCGAGCTGGGCAAGCAGACTGCAGACATGCTCAGCTTCCGTGAGATCCAGCCGGAGGTGTATCCGGTGCAGATCGCTTTCAATGTGATCCCCCACGGCGGCGACTTCACCGACAACGGTTACACCACCGAAGAGATGAAGCTGGTCTGGGAGACCCGCCGCATTCTGGGCGACGAGAGCATCGGCGTTAACGCGACCGTGGTTCGGGTGCCGGTGTTCTACGGCCACGCCGAAGCAGTGCATATCGAAACACGTGACAAGTTGACGGCGATTGAGGCGCGCGAGCTGCTGCGCGCCCAGCCGGGACTGGAAATCGTTGACGAGCCGGTCGATGGGGGTTACCCGACGCCGGTCACCCACGCCTCCGGCAATGACCCGGTCTACGTCGGCCGCATCCGCGAGGACATCTCGCATCCACGCGGTTTGTCGCTGTGGGTGGTTGCCGACAACATTCGCAAGGGTGCAGCGCTCAACGCGGTACAACTGGCTGAACTCGTGGTTGCGGAGCGTCTATGAAATCCGGTGCAGAGCATTGCCGCAAACTGCGCCCGCCGTTAGAGTCGCGGCGAGGGGAGTCGTGGGAGTGTCTGTGAATCGTTTGATGCGTATTGTGCTGGCGTTGATGCTGGTGATTGCCAGTGGGTCTGCGGCAGCGCTGGGTCTGGGCCAGATCCAGCTGAAATCAAAACTCGGCGAACCGCTGCTGGCGGAAATTCCGATCATTTCCAGCGATCCGTCGGAGCTGGAAAACCTGCACGCCGGACTGGCGTCGCCGGAGACGTTTGCCCGCATTGGGCTGGCGCTGCCGGAAGGTATCGTCGCCAATCTGCAGTTCGTTCCGGCGCTGGACAGTGCTGGCCGACCGATCATCCGCGTCACCAGTACGACGCCGATCAACGAGCCGTTGCTGACTTTCCTGGTGGAAGTCGACTGGGGGCAGGGCCGTCTCGTACGTGAGTACTCGACACTGATGGATGCGCCGCGCACGGTCGCGGCGACGTCGCAACCGACGATCCAGGGCCCGGTACAGGCACCGTCCAATGCGATTGTGCGCGATCCGACGTCTGCACCGGCGGACGATTTCCGACCCGATGGCGTTGCCAATAGCGACGACATCCGACAATCCGGAGAGGTCGAGCGCACAGTTGATGCGCGTGCGCCTGCCGCACAGCCTGCTGCGCGGTCGGTTTCTTCACAGCCTGGTCGCTACGGCGCCGTCCAGCGTGGCGAGTATTTGTCGAACATCGCCGCTGGATTGGACATGGGCGGCAACCTTCAGCAGAAAATGATTGCCCTGTTGCAGGCCAATCCACAAGCATTTATCGACGGCAATATCAACCTGATCAAGCAGGGGGCCGTGCTGCGGATTCCGGATGCGGATGAGGTTGCTGCGATCAGCGCCGCGCAGGCCGCCGCGCAGGTGCGTGAACAGACCCGGACATGGCGTGCGGCAACCCAGCCCGTGCCGCAGCCACAGATGGCAGGCGTCGACGGTGCGGCGGGAAGGGCGCCAAGCTCGGATCCGAAGGTAGCGGGTACGACGGCCGCAGCCGATGGTGCACGGCTTGAAATCGTTCCGCCCGGCGCGAGCAACGCGACGCGTGCTGGGACTCAATCGGGCATCACTGCCGGAGGCGAAGGCGACATGGTGCGACAGGACTTGCAGGTCACCCAGGAAACCCTGGCGGCGCGCGACGCCGAGCTGGCTGAAATGAAGAGCCGGATTGAAACGCTTGAACAACTTCAGACCGACCAGCAGAAGCTGTTGGCGATGAAGGATTCGGAGCTCGCGTCCGCACAGCAGCAATTGGCGCAGTCGCAGTTGGTCGACAGCGGTCAGGCAGGTTCCGCAATGCCATGGCTGCTGGGCGGATCCGCGCTTGTATTGGTACTCATCGGTGCTTGGTGGTTACGCCGGAAGGCGGATGCTGCGCCCAAGTTCCGGGCGCCGGTGTCGGCAAGCCGCGCACCATCGAGTCTTGCCGACGGCTTTCCGTCTGCGCCTTCGCGACCCGATGCCCCGACCGACGTGGCGGTGCTGAACCCGCAACCCTTACAACCTGCGGCGCCGGTGTCAGTTGCCGATGCAACGACGGCCGATCAGGCGACTGCAACGCCGCCGGTCGCGCTGACGTCGGAACCCGAGCGAGAACCGGATCCACAGCCTGAGCTCGTCTACGACGCCGAGCCGGAGCCCGAACTGATTCCGGCTCCCATGCCAAACCCGGCCGTGCCGGTATGGCATTCAGGGACGGAAAGAAACACGTTGAATAGCCCAGCGCCTGCGGCGGACCCGGTCATTGCCGAGCTGCCGTCGCAGTCGATTTCCAGCGCCGATTCAGTTGGTTCTTCTGACGCGCCAGGAATGGATCGGCTGGAGTTGGCACGTGCGTATCTCGACCTGGGTGATCACGACAGCGCCCGCCAGTTGTTGGGAGAGCTGGTGGTCAGTGGTGGTCTGGAGGCTCGCCAGCAAGCGACCCGCCTGTTGCGGGACCTCGGATAAGCCGTGTCGGCGGAAACCGTAGCGAATGCGACAGCAACCCTTTCGAACGACCCTTCCAGCCCAGTGGAAAGTGTTGTCCAGCTCCAGCGTCGCTGGGTGCTGGGGGTGGAGTACGACGGGGGCGGATTCTCCGGCTGGCAACGACTGAACAAGCACGGGGAGCCCAAGCGGCGGCTCGAGCCCACCGTGCAGGCTGCGGTCGAGCAGGCAGTGTCTTTTGTCGCGGGACGACAGATCGGCGTCGTTTGTGCGGGGCGTACGGATTCCGGCGTCCACGCCGCCACCCAAGTCGTGCATTTCGATGGTCCGGCGCAGCGCGACCCACGCGGATGGGTGCTGGGCATTACCAGCCACCTGCCGCCCGCCGTGTGTGTGAAATGGTGCGTGCCGGTGGCAGATGACTTCCACGCCAGGTTCTCAGCCCGCGCGCGGCGCTACCGCTACTCAATCCTGAACCGCCAGATACGGCCCGCATTGCATCACCAGTATTTGAGTTGGGTGCGACAGCCCTTGGACACGGAAGCAATGCATGACGCCGCGCAGCATCTTGCCGGCGAACACGATTTTTCGGCGTTCCGGACCGTGCATTGTCAGGCGCCGCATGCCCGCCGCCATCTGCATTCCATTACGGTCGACCGCGATGGCGATGTGGTTACGGTGGACATACAGGCCAATGCCTTCCTTCACCACATGGTGCGCAACATCGTCGGCAGCCTGCTGATGGTTGGCCGGGGCGAGCGAACGGCCGGGTGGTTGAGTGATGTGCTGGCAGGAAAGGACCGCAGTCGCGCCGGACCGACAGCCCCATCAGCCGGACTGGTGTTCATCGGCCCGCGGTATCCGGCATCGTGGGAATTGCCGGCCGAGGTTACGATGTGAGATGCCTGCCCCGGGCGGGGCGTACGCGACTATATTCAATGGCAGACGTCGCGAAATGCACGTTGGCTTCGTATTTTTTGAGGATCAAGTGTTGAGGACGTCACTTTGAAGCGGACCCTGTTTCGCACACGGATCAAGTTCTGTGGGTTCACGCGTCCAGGCGATGTGCGCCTTGCCTGCGAGTTGGGCGCGGACGCCATCGGCTTCGTGTTCGCCCACGGCAGTACACGCCGGGTCGCCCCCGAGGAGGCCCGTGCCATGCGTCAGGCGCTGGCACCACTGGTCGATTCTGTGGCCTTGTTCAGCGACAACCCTGCCGAGGAGGTGCGCGAGGTCGTTCGCCAGATACGTCCAAGCTTGCTGCAGTTTCATGGCCGCGAAGATGACGCCTTCTGCCGCGGCTTTGGCGTGCCCTACCTCAAGGCCGTTGCAATGGGCAGCCCGATTGCCCAAGAGCATCCCGCAGCACTGCAAAGTCGCTACCCGGGTGCATCCGGCTTCCTGTTTGACAGCCACGGCGCCGGCGTCAGTGGCGGCAGCGGCAAGGTGTTCGACTGGTCGCGCATCCCCGCCGGGGTGCAGAAGCCGTTCGTGCTCGCTGGCGGACTCAACGCCGACAACGTATTCGATGCGATTCTGGCCACGATGCCGTGGGCAGTGGACGTGTCGAGTGGGATTGAAAGCGCGCCGGGCTTGAAGGACGGTGACCGCATGCGGCACTTCGTCGAGCAGGTCCGCCGCGCGGATTGCCACGTGCTTTCCGATTAACCGCTCGTATTGCGCCAACAATCAACGGCCGCATGGTTTTCTGTGCAGTCGACAACCTCTTTCAGTGAAACGGATCGATGACTTCCAAGCCCGCTGTCCAGCCCCCCATCGACTATCACGCCTATCCGGATGCCAACGGTCATTTCGGACGATTCGGAGGGCGCTTCGTCGCCGAAACTCTGGTCGGTCCCCTGCAAGAACTGGCGGACGCCTATGATGCGGCCCGAGTCGACCCGGCGTTCATTGCCGAGTTTGAAGACGATCTGGCGCACTACGTCGGCCGGCCGAGCCCGATCTATCACGCCCGTCGACTGAGCAAGGAAGTCGGTGGTGCCAGGATCCTGCTCAAGCGCGAGGACCTCAACCACACCGGCGCGCACAAGATCAACAACACCATCGGCCAAGCGTTGCTGGCCAGTCGCATGGGCAAGACCCGGATCATTGCCGAAACGGGTGCGGGTCAGCACGGCGTGGCGTCGGCAACGGTGGCGGCTCGCCTTGGGTTGGAGTGCGTCGTGTACATGGGCGCGACCGACATCGAGCGGCAGAAGATCAACGTCTACCGGATGCAGTTGTTGGGTGCCCGCGTGGTTCCGGTGACCAGCGGCTCGGCGACTCTCAAGGACGCTTTGAACGAGGCGATGCGCGACTGGGTCACCAATATCGCGGATACCTTCTACATCATCGGCACTGTTGCCGGTCCCGATCCGTACCCACGCATGGTGCGCGACTTCAATGCCGTGGTTGGACGCGAGGCACGCGCGCAGATGCTGGCGGAATACGGTTGTCTGCCCGACGCCGTCACCGCCTGTGTGGGTGGCGGCAGTAACGCAATCGGGATCTTTCACGCGTTCCTCAACGATCCCGGTGTGCGCATCGTCGGTGCCGAGGCGGCGGGCGAGGGCTTGGACAGCGGACGCCACTCAGCGTCGCTGATCGCCGGGCGCCCGGGCGTTTTGCACGGCAATCGCACCTATCTGTTGTGCGACGACGATGGCCAGGTCATCGAGACCCACTCGATCTCGGCAGGTTTGGACTATCCGGGCGTCGGCCCGGAGCATGCCTTCCTGAAAGATGCCGGGCGCGCCGAGTATCTCGGCATCACCGATGACGAGGCTCTAGCCGCATTCCACCAGCTGATCCGCACCGAAGGCATCCTGCCAGCTTTGGAGTCCAGCCATGCGGTCGCCCAGGCGATCAAGCTGGCTCGCGAATTGCCGTCCGATGCGACCGTGCTGTGTAACCTTTCGGGACGTGGAGACAAGGACGTGCACACCATCGCTGCGCGAGAGGGGATGACGGTATGAACCGCATCACTACCCGTTTCGCCAAGCTCAAGACCCAGGGCCGCAAGGCGCTCGTGCCGTTTATTACCGCCGGTGATCCGCTGCTGGAAGCTACCATGCCGGTGATGCACGCCTTGGTTGCCGCCGGTGCCGACGTGATCGAGATTGGCGTTCCATTCTCCGATCCGATGGCCGATGGCCCCACTATCCAACAAAGCTCCGAGCGCGCGCTCGCCCGCGGTGCCGGAATGGACTACGTCTTCGATACCGTGCGCGAGTTCCGCGAAGATGATCAGGAGACTCCGGTCGTCCTGATGGGCTACCTGAATCCTGTCGAGATCCGGGGTCCAGACGCCTACGCGTCCAAAGCGGTTGCGGCTGGCGTCGACGGTGTGCTGCTGGTGGATCTGCCGCCGGAAGAGGCATCCAACTATCGGGAAGCGTTCGACCGACACGGACTTGCGCTGATTCTGCTCGCTTCACCGACGACGTCGGCAGAGCGCATGCAGATGCTTTGCGAGCTCGCCACCGGCTACCTGTATTACGTCACCTATGCGGGGGTCACCGGTAGCGACCATCTGGACACCGGCGCCGCCAGCGATCGTCTGCGTGCGATTCGTGCGCTTGATCTGGTCCCTGTCGTCGCCGGCTTTGGCATCAAGGATGCAGCCAGCGCTGCCGCTATGGCGGTGGATGCCGATGGCGTTGTAGTCGGCAGTGCACTGGTAGCGTCGATCGCGAAGGCGCTTGATCCCGCAGATGCTGCGCGCTACGCCGCTGCCTTCCTGTTGCCGCTGCGCGCCGCACTGGATGCCTCGCCGCAGACCTGAGTATCGGCCTGAACCGCGGCTTGCAGACCGGCTGCGGTAAACTGCGACGTTGGCCGGCAGTTCCGGCAACCGCGCGTCGTCGCCGCATGGCGGCGGGCGGTCATTGACACTTCCGGATCATTGCACCGGACCAATACAGGGAATCCGCAACGCATGTCCTGGCTCAAGAAACTCATGCCATCCGGCATCCGTACCGAGACCGCGGGCGCCAAGCGCCGCAGCGTCCCCGAAGGCCTCTGGGAAAAGTGCGACCGCTGTGGTGCGGTGCTCTACCGTCCCGAGCTTGAGGAGAACCTGGAGGTCTGCCCGAAGTGCAGTCACCATCGTGCCATTCGAGCCCGTGCACGCCTCACAGCGTTGTTTGACGCGGATAGCACGAGTGAGATCGGTGCTGCCCTAGGTCCAACAGACGTGCTCAAGTTTCGTGACCAAAAGCGCTACTCGGACCGCATCAAGGCAGCCCAGAAGTCCACCGGTGAGCGCGATGCGCTGATCGCGATGAAAGGTGAGTTGAAGCAGCGTCCGCTGGTGGCGTGCGCGTTTGACTTCGCATTCATGGGTGGATCCATGGGTTCTGTGGTGGGTGAGCGCTTTGCGCTGGCAGCCGAAGCGGCGCTCGCGGCTGGATGCCCGATGGTGTGTTTCACCGCCACCGGGGGCGCGCGCATGCAGGAGAGTCTGTTCTCACTGATGCAGATGGCCAAGACGTCGGCTGCGCTGGGTCGGCTGCGCGCCGCGGGCCTGCCGTATATCGCGGTACTGACCCATCCCACAACCGGCGGCGTGTCCGCATCGCTGGCAATGCTGGGTGACATCAACATCGCCGAGCCAGAGGCGCTGATCGGCTTCGCCGGCCCACGCGTGATTGAGCAGACCGTGCGTGAGACGCTTCCCGAGGGTTTCCAGCGCAGTGAGTTCCTGCTCGAGCACGGCGCGATCGACCAGATCTGCGACCGCCGCGAGCTTCGCAACCGGCTTGGCGAGCTGATGGCAATGATGATGCGTCAGTCGCGGCCTGAGGACGAATCCGAGGTGAGTGCCTGATGGGACGTCGCTATTTCGGCACCGACGGCATCCGAGGCCGGGTGGGCGAGGGCGTCATATCCGCCGACTTCGTGCTGCGCCTGGGCAATGCCTACGGCCATGCACTGAAACGCTCTATTCAGAAGACCGGGCGCGCGTGGCGCAAACCGGTGGTGATCATCGGCAAGGACACGCGCATCTCCAACTACATGTTCGAGGCTGCGCTGGAGGCCGGGCTGGTTGCCGCAGGTGTGAACGTGCAGCTGATGGGGCCGATGCCCACACCCGCAGTCGCCCACCTCACTCGCTCGATGCGCGCTGACGGCGGCATCGTCATTTCCGCATCGCACAACCCGCACTTCGACAACGGCATCAAGTTCTTCTCCGCCGAGGGCGAGAAGCTCGACGATGCCACCGAACTCGAGATTGAAGCTGCACTGGACGAGCCGTTCAGTACCGTGCCTTCCGAAGAGCTCGGTAAAACCACGCGCACCCGCGACGCCATTGGCCGCTACGTCGAGGCCTGCAAAGGCTCGGTCCCCAAGGGTTTCGACCTGGGTGGCATGCACATCGTTCTGGACTGTGCCAACGGCGCCACCTATCAGCTTGGGCCGCTGGTGCTGCGTGAGCTGGGCGCCAAGCTGGATACGATCGGTGTGGACCCCAACGGTCTGAACATCAATGACGGAGTGGGCACGACCCACCCGGAGGCGCTTGCCGAGCGGGTTCGCGAGACCGGTGCCGACGTGGGAATTGCCTTCGACGGTGACGGTGACCGGGTAATGTTTGTCGATGCCGACGGCGTGGTCCATGACGGTGACGACCTGATCTACCTGCTTGCCAAAGACTGGCGCGATAGCGGTCGCCTGCAGGGTCCGGTGGTGGGGACGTTGATGACCAACTTCGGGCTGGAGCAGGCTTTCGAGCAGGCGGGTATCGGTTTCATCCGTGCCAAGGTCGGCGATCGTCACGTCCACCAGCAATTGATCGCACACGGCGGCGTGCTCGGTGGCGAAGCGTCCGGGCATCTGCTGTGCGTGGACCGCACCAGTACCGGTGACGGTATCGTCAGCGCGCTGCAGGTTCTGGAAGTGCTTCGCCGGCGCGGGCTGAGCCTGCGCGAAGCGCTGGCTGGGCTGAACAAAGTGCCGCAGAAGACCATCAACGTGCGTTGTGGCGAGCAGGTCAAGCCCGCCGATACGCCGGCCGTGCAAGTGGCCCTAGCTGAAGCGCAGCTTGCGGTGAACGGACGCGGAAGGGCGTTCCTGCGACCTTCCGGCACTGAGCCAGTCGTCCGGGTTACCGTTGAGGCCGATGATGAGGTGCTGATGCAGACCACTCTGGATCGTCTGGCCGAGGTCGTACGACAAGCGGCCCAATAGCCCGGCCCCGGTCGGCGACCGACATTTCGATGAGGCTTCTGATTCTATGAGCCAGACCCGTATACCGACGTTTGACATCAGCCGTTTCGACGATCCCGCGCAACGCGATGTGTTCGTTGCCGAACTCGGAGCGGCTTACCGGGAGTGGGGCTTTGCCGGGGTTCGCGGTCACGGCATCCCGCAGGTCCAGGTCGACCGCAGTTATGAGGTGTTTCAGCGATTTTTCGCTCTGCCCGAGGACGTCAAGCGCAAGTATCACGTTAAGGGCGGTGGCAGCGCGCGCGGGTATACACCGTTTGGCATCGAGACCGCCAAGGGCGCGAAGCACTACGACCTCAAGGAGTTTTGGCACGTAGGTCGCGAGACTCCCCGTGATTCGCGCTACGCCGAGTCGATGCCAGCCAACGTATGGCCGGACGAGGTGCCCGAATTTCGGGAGGTCGCCTACGAGCTGTACCAGTCGCTGGACCGGCTGGGAGCAAAGATCCTCAGCGCATTGGCGTTGCACATCGGTCTGGGCGAGGCGTGGTTTGACGACAAGATCGACAGTGGCAACTCAATCCTGCGTCCGCTGCACTATCCACCTATCACCACGCCCGACGTCCCCAATGAGCGTGCCGGCGCGCATGAGGACATCAACCTCATCACGCTGTTGGTCGGTGCCAGCGCCGAAGGCCTTGAAGTGCTCTCGCGTGCGGGCGATTGGGTGCCCTTCACCGCGGACGCCGACACCATCGTTGTCAATATCGGCGACATGCTGCAGCGGCTGACGAATCACGTCTATCCGTCCACGACGCACCGGGTTGTCAATCCGCAAGGCGAAAAAGCCCGTCTGCCGCGTTACTCCACGCCGTTCTTCCTGCATCCCAATCCGGACTTCCTGATCGACGTTCTGCCGGGAACCGTCACCCTGGACAATCCGAGTCGCTACCCGGAACCGATCACCGCCCAAAGCTATCTGGAAGAGCGCCTGCGCGAGATCAAGCTCAAATAGTCCGGTCCGGCAACGTGTCCAATCCGGCGCTCAGCAAACCCTCGCGCCAGATTTTGAGCTTGTCTGCCGCACGCTGTGAAGCATTAGCCGGACTGGTAGACGGCAGGCGCACACAGCGCCGCTCGCGGTGCGTGATCTGGTTGGCTATAACGCGACGGTAGGCTTGCTCGGCCTTCGCACCGTTGAAGAGGATCGTGCCAATCGCCGGGTGCGCGACGAGGAGCGATCGCAGATCGTTGGGCGAGGCACTCTCGTCGCGAATCGCCGAGTCCAGACTGCCCTCGCGTTCGCAGCTGGCCAGCACGTCCCAGACGGCAACCCCCGCCGCGGCCAGCGCTTGCGTGCGTCCGGAGTAGGGCGTCGTCGGATCGATCCCCAGCAAGTCGTGCATGAATGGCCAGAACAGGTTGCGCGGGTGAGCGTAGTACTGCTGCGCCTGCAGCGACTGCACGCCCGGCATGCTTCCCAGGATCAGCGCCCGGGCGTTGACGGAAACAATCGGGGCGAAGCTGTGGATCGATGCAGTCACGGGCAAGAAATGAGCGGTGATCGGACGAGTATGGCCGCCCCGCGAGCGCGGTGGGGTAGAATCCCGCCTTTCGCACCCGGGGGTAGGCATGGCTCGTCGCAGGATTGTCGCTGGTAACTGGAAGTTGCACGGAGATCGCCGTTTCTCCGCCGAACTGCTGGATGCGGTGGTCGCTGGCGATGCCGGCAAAGGCGTGCAGCGCATCATTATCCCGCCGACCCCCTATCTGGCCGAGCTTGCCGCGCGTTACGCGGACAAGGGGCTGGAGTTCGGCGCGCAGGACGTCAGTGCACACGCCAGCGGTGCTTACACAGGTGAAGTTTCGGCGCAGATGCTGCTAGACGTTGGCGCAAAGTACTGCCTGGTCGGACATTCCGAGCGACGCCAGTACCACAATGAGACCAGTGAGCTGGTCGCGGCCAAGTTCAACGCCGCCAAGGCCGCCGGTCTGGTCCCGATCCTGTGCGTGGGCGAGAGCCTGGATGAGCGAGAGGGCGGGCATACCGAATCCCGCTTGCAGGAACAGCTCGCGCCGCTGCTGGCTCAAGGTGCGGAAATGTTTGATGGTGCGATCATTGCCTACGAGCCTGTGTGGGCGATCGGCACTGGCAAGACGGCAACCCCGGAGCAGGTGCAGGCGGTTCACGCATTCATCCGTAGCGGAATTGCTTCACTGGATGTTAGAATCGCTGACTCGCTTCCGATCCTGTACGGCGGAAGCGTAAAGGCCGACAACGCCGCCGCTCTGTTTTCCCAAGCGGATGTCGATGGTGGCCTTGTAGGTGGCGCGTCACTTGTGGCTGCCGACTTCAACGCCATCGCGGCTGCGCTGGCACCCTGACCTGTCCCGGGCTTTGCCCGGGCGATTGACCAAAGAGTTTGCCGATGCTGTTGTTCCTCAACGTCATCTATGTGCTGATCGCCGCCGCCATGATCGTCATGATCCTGATGCAGCGCGGTGCCGGCGCACAGGCAGGTGCCGGGTTCGGTGGTGGTGCTTCGGCGACCGTATTCGGTGCGCGTGGTGCCTCCAGCTTCCTGTCCAAGTCGACCAAGTGGCTGGCCATTTCGTTCTTCACGATCGCGATGTTCATGGCGTGGCACGCGACCCGAACAGCGGGTCCGGTTGTCGCCGGTCAGGATCTTGGCGTGATGGCGCAGATGCCTGCTGAAACCGGTGCTGGTGTTCCGGTTCTTCCAGGTCAGGCCACGGTTGAGCCAGCGCCGCCTGCGGCAGCGTCGGAAGTGCCTTCAGCTCCGGCTGCGGTCGAGCCGACGGAATCGGCACCGTCGGAGCCGATCCAAAACTAGTGCGGTCGCGATAAGATAGTCAGCGACATCCGGCAAGGAAGTGCGGGTGTCTGGTCGGTATGACCGAAAACCGGCCCACTCAACATTGGGTGGGCCGGAGCAGGGAGTTTCACGTTGGAATATGTGCCCAGGTGGCGGAATTGGTAGACGCACTACCTTGAGGTGGTAGCGATTTAGGTCGTGGGGGTTCGAGTCCCCCCTTGGGCACCATTTCACAGTTTTACCCATCAACGGCATCATCTGCTGCCATCGGCAGTTTTGATGCCGCCGAGCCAAGGCCGCGCGCAAGCGTGGTGTAGCCGAGAGAACAGAAGTGCTGGGCGAATATCTGCCGACCCTGTTGTTTCTTATCGTCGCCAGTGGTATCGGCGTCGCCCTTCTCGTGGTGGGTCACACGCTCGGGCCAAAGCGCCCCAGTGTGGCGAAGTTATCCCCATACGAATGTGGCTTCGAGGCCTTTGAAGATGCGCGCATGCAGTTTGATGTGCGCTACTACCTCGTCGCGATCCAATTCATCATCTTCGATCTGGAAATCATCTTCCTCGTTCCCTGGGCCACGGTCTTTCGTGATCTGGGTGTGGTCGGTCTGGTCGAGATGGGCATCTTCGTGAGCATGCTGTTGCTCGGCTTCATCTATGTCTGGAAGAAGGGAGCACTGGAATGGGAGTGAGTGAGACCATCTCGGGCTTGATGCACAACCCGGTGCCCGAAGGGCGCCTGGACGACATCCTGCTTTCGACCGATGAGAACCCGCTGCTTCAGCAAGGCTTTGTCACTACCAGCCTCGATGCGCTGTGGAACTGGGCGCGTACCGGATCCATGTGGCCGGTGTCCTTTGGTCTGGCCTGTTGTGCGGTTGAGATGATGCACGCTGGCGCTGCGCGACTGGATCTGGATCGCTACGGCGTGATCTTCCGTCCCTCGCCGCGTCAGTCCGACGTCATGATTGTCGCCGGCACGCTGGTCAACAAGATGGCACCCGCGCTTCGCAAGGTCTACGACCAGATGCCCGAGCCCAAGTGGGTCATCTCGATGGGCAGCTGCGCCAACGGCGGCGGCTACTACCACTACTCCTACTCCGTCGTGCGTGGCTGCGATCGCATCGTTCCGGTCGACATCTATGTGCCGGGTTGCCCCCCAACCGCTGAGGCGCTGGTGTACGGCATCCTGCAACTTCAGAAGAAGATCCGCCGCGGCACCAACTTTGGCGACAACAAGGTGGGCATCCGCGATGAGTGAGTCGATCACTGCATACGCCGATCGCCTGCGTGTGCGCTTTCCCGACGCATTGGTCAGTGTGGCTGAGCCTCGCGGTGAGGTCGGGATCGAGGTCAATCCCGCACAGTGGCTCTCTACCGCGATGGCTCTGCGTGACGAGTTCGGGTTTGAGCAACTGACCGATCTCTGCGGCGTGGACTACCTCACTTGGGGTAGCGACGAATGGAACACCGATCCGTCTTCGCAGGGGTTTTCTCGTGGCGTCGAGGGTAACGGGGCAGGGCGCTTCGTATGGGGTCAAACCCCCAGCGGTGCTGCAGATGCGCCTGAGCGGCGTTTCGCTGCGGTTGCCCATCTGTTGTCCTACCAATACAACCAGCGCGTGCGCCTGCGTACTTTCGCCGTTGATGACGAGATGCCGATTGTCGACTCGCTCACCTCGGTGTGGGCGGGCGTGAACTGGTTCGAGCGCGAAGCGTTCGACCTGTTCGGCATTGTCTTCGAAGGCCATCCGGACCTGCGCCGCATCCTGACCGACTACGGTTTCATCGGTCACCCGTTCCGCAAGGATTTCCCGCTGATCGGCAACGTCGAAGTTCGATACGACGCCGAGCGCAAGCGTGTCATCTACGAGCCGGTTTCCATCGAGCCGCGCGTGCTGGTGCCGCGTGTGATCCGCGACGACTCGCGTTACTCGACTGCGGCCGCTGAAAGCGCGACGCGTCAAGAGGTTAAGCCATGACCACGCCTGCTACGGCCATGCCGCTGATCAACGAGACCACCGACAACCCGCACGGCGGCGTCAAGGGTTCGGCGGAGATTCGCAACTACACCATGAACTTCGGCCCGCAGCATCCGGCCGCGCATGGCGTGCTGCGCCTGATCATGGAAATGGATGGCGAAGTCGTGCAGCGTGTCGACCCGCATGTCGGGCTGTTGCATCGCGGTACCGAGAAGCTCGCTGAATCGAAGCCGTTCAACCAGTCCATCGGTTATATGGATCGCCTCGATTACGTCTCGATGATGTGCAACGAGCACGCCTACGTGCGCTCCATCGAGAACCTGATGGGGCTTGAGGTTCCGGAGCGTGCCCAGTACATCCGCACGATGTTCGACGAGATCACCCGTCTGCTGAATCATTTGATGTGGCTCGGTTCCAACGCGCTCGATCTGGGTGCAATGGCGGTGATGTTGTACGCATTCCGTGAACGCGAAGAGCTGATGGACGTGTACGAGGCGGTGTCGGGCGCACGTATGCATGCGACCTATTACCGACCTGGCGGCGTGTATCGGGATCTCCCGTCCACGATGCCGCGCTACAAAGAGTCACCGTGGCGCAAGGGCACCAAGTTGAAGCGCTTCAACGAGTGGCGCGAAGGCTCCATGCTCGATTTTCTCGATGGCTTTTGCGATGACTTTCCGCATCGTGTCGACGAGTACGAGACCCTGCTCACCGACAATCGCATCTGGAAGCAGCGTACCGTCGGCATTGGCGTGGTTACCCCGGAGTTGGCTCGCGCGTGGGGCATGACCGGCGTAATGCTTCGCGGCTCAGGCATCGAGTGGGACCTGCGCAAAAAGCAGCCCTACGCCAAGTACGCGGAGATGGATTTTGACATTCCGCTGGGCACGGAAGGCGATTGCTACGACCGCTATCTGGTCCGCATCGCCGAGATGCGCCAGTCGACCCGGATCATCAAGCAGTGCGTTGCCTGGCTGCGGGTCAATCCTGGTCCGGTGATGGTTGACAACTACAAGGTTCGTCCGCCTGCGCGCGAAGAGATGAAGGAGTCGATGGAAGCGTTGATCCATCACTTCAAGTTCTTCACTGAAAGCTACTGCGTGCCTGCCGGTGAGACGTATTGCGCGGTCGAAGCACCCAAGGGTGAGTTCGGCTGCTACCTGATTTCGGACGGCGCCAACAAGCCTTTCCGGGTCAAGCTGCGCGCGCCGGGCTTTGCCCACCTGTCGTCTATGGACGCCGTTATTCGCGGACATATGTTGGCCGATGCGGTGGCGATGATTGGTACCTATGACCTCGTTTTTGGCGAGGTGGATCGCTGATAACGGCGATCGCTGAGGATCTGAACGAATGAAAGCGACTGGAAATTTCGAGGCGTGCCGGAACGTCGACCCAACGGTCGTATTGTCCGCGGATACGCGTGCGCATATCGATCACTGGGTGGCGAAGTTCCCCGCTGATCGCAAGCGCTCCGCGGTTATTCAGGGCCTGTTCGCCACCCAGGAGCAGAACGGCGGCTGGTTGAGCGACGAGCTGATCGCAGCGGTGGCGAAGTACCTGGGTCTGCACCCGGTGCTCGCGTATGAGGTTGCTACCTTCTACTCGATGTTTGTGCTGGAGCCGGTTGGCCGCAACAACGTCGCCTTCTGTACCAATATCAGCTGCTGGCTCAACGGCGCCGAAGATCTGGTCGCGCATGCCGAACAGAAGCTCGGCTGCAAGCTGGGTGAATCCACTGCCGATGGCCGGATCTTCCTCAAACGTGAAGAAGAGTGCGTCGCCGCGTGTTGCGGTGCCCCGGTAGTGCTGGTCAACGGCCACTACCACGAGAAGCTCGACCCGACCAAGGTTGATGCAATTCTCGACGGTCTGGAGTGAGGCAGAACATGTCCCACCACGATTATCTCAAGAGTACCGGTCCGGTCGGTCCGGCTCCCCAGGAACACAGTGTCGTTTACACGACGCTGCACTTTGATGCCCCTTGGACGTATGACAACTACGTCAAGACCGGCGGCTACAGTGCTTGGCGCAAAATACTCGCCGAGAAGATTGCGCCGGCCGACATCATCGACATGGTCAAGCAGTCAGGACTGCGCGGGCGTGGCGGCGCTGGCTTCCCGACCGGCCTGAAGTGGAGCTTCATGCCCAAGGCCGAGGGAATACAGAAGTACATTCTGTGCAACTCGGACGAATCCGAGCCTGGCACCTGCAAAGATCGCGACATTCTGCGTTACAACCCGCATGCCGTTCTTGAGGGCATCGCGATCGCTTGCTACGCAACCGGTTCCGACGTCGCTTACAACTACATGCGCGGTGAGTTCCATCACGAGCCATTCGAGCGTATCGAGCAGGCCTTGAAGGATGCTTACGCCAATGGCTTGCTGGGCAAAGACATCCTCGGTTCGGGCCTCGATATCGACATCCACAATGCACTCGGTGCCGGCGCCTACATCTGTGGCGAAGAAACCGCGTTGATGGAATCGCTGGAAGGCAAGAAGGGGCAGCCGCGCTACAAGCCGCCGTTCCCGGCCAACTTCGGCCTGTTCGGCAAGCCGACGACCATCAACAACACCGAGACCTATGCGTCCGTGCCGGCGATCATCCGCAACGGCGCTGACTGGTTCCTCAACTTGGGCAAGCCGAACAACGGCGGCGCCAAGGTGTTCTCGGTGTCCGGGCACGTCAACAAGCCGGGCAACTACGAGATCCGGTTGGGTACCCCGTTCTCGGAGCTGCTCGAGCTGGCTGGCGGTGTTCGCACCGGCAAGCGGATCAAGGCGGTCATTCCAGGCGGCTCTTCGATGCCGGTCTTGCCGGGCGAGATTATGATGGGACTGACCATGGATTACGACGCACTGCAGAAGGCCGGCTCCGGCCTCGGCTCGGGCGCAGTGATCGTCATGGACGAGACCGCGTGCATGGTCCGCGCCTGTCAGCGCATCTCGCGCTTTTACTATCAGGAAAGCTGTGGCCAGTGCACCCCGTGCCGCGAAGGCACCGGCTGGATGTACCGCATGATCACCCGTGTCGTCGAGAAGCGCGCCACGGTCGAGGACCTGCACGTGCTGCGCGAGTCCGCCGGTCAGATTGAAGGTCACACCATCTGTGCGTTCGGTGAGGCTGCCGCGTGGCCGGTACAGGGCTTCCTGCGCCACTATTGGGACGAATTCGAGTACGCGATCGTGAACAAGCGTTTTCTGGTGGATGACCAGCGCGATGGCCGGGTAGTGGAGAAGGCAGCATGAGCACCACGCCTGAGAACCCGAGCGTAGAGGTGCCTGTCGTGCCCGAGGGATACGTCTCAATCGAAATCGACGGCGTCGCGACCATTGCGCCGAAGGGCTCGATGATCATTCAGGCCGCCGACAAGATCGGGATTCCGATCCCGCGTTTTTGCTACCACGACAAGCTGTCGATCGCTGCCAACTGCCGCATGTGTCTGGTGGACGTGGAAAAGATGGGCAAGCCTGCCCCGGCTTGCGCCACCCCGGTCATGGACAACATGAAGGTCAGCACGCGCAGTGAGAAGGCGCTCAAGTCACAGCGCAACGTGATGGAGTTCCTGCTGATCAATCACCCGCTGGACTGCCCGGTGTGTGATCAGGGCGGCGAATGCGAGTTGCAGGACCTGTCCATGGGTTACGGACGTTCGGTCAGCCGGTTCAACGAGCGCAAGCGCGTCGTTGCGGACGAGGACATCGGGCCTCTGGTCGCCACGGAGATGACGCGCTGCATCCATTGCACGCGTTGCGTCCGCTTCACCGCGGAGATTGCTGGCACGTACGAGTTGGGTGGCATGTATCGCGGTGAAAACCTGCAGATCGGCACCTTTGACGGCAAGCCGCTGACCACTGAGCTGTCCGGCAACGTTATTGACGTGTGTCCAGTCGGTGCGCTGACCAATAAGCCGTTCCAGTTCCGCGCCCGCGCATGGGAAATGGTCGCCCGCGAATCACTCGGTTACCACGACGCGCTGGGTAGCAACCTGTTTATGCACCTCCGCCGTGGCGAAGTCATGCGCACCGTGCCGCGCGATAACGATATGGTCAACGAGTGCTGGCTGTCCGATCGCGACCGTTACTCGCATCAAGGTCTCTACGCCTCCGATCGCGCGATCGCGCCGATGCTCAAGGAAGGCGGCGAATGGCGTGACGCAACCTGGGATGAGGCGCTGGCCAAGGCAATCACGATTCTGCGCGAGAATGGCGCGGATCAGCTCGGCATGCTCGTACATCCGGCTACCTCCAATGAAGAGGGCGCTCTGTTGGCTCGCCTTGCCGACGCGTTGGGCACGGGCAACATCGACCATCGCCTCAGCCAGTCCGACCTTTCCGATGCGGCCGTAGCTCAGGTGTTCGGCACCCAGGTTGCGGATATTGAAAGCGCCGACGTGGTGGTCATCGTCGGGTCGCATCTGCGTCATGAGCTGCCGCTGGTCAACGCCCGCGTGCGAAAGGCGTGGCTGGCCGGTGCAAAGGTGCACGTCGTCAATCCTGTCGATTTTGACCAGACCTTCGACGTCACTAACAAGTACATCGTTGCACCGTCCAAAATCGCTGAGACGCTCGCTGACGCAGGTCTTCGTGATGCGGTTTCCGGCGCGAAGCGCGCGGTTGTTTTTGTCGGCGCGCTGGCTGAGAACGGACCCTACGCAGCGTCTATCCGCACGGCGGCGGTGGATTTCGCATCCGCAACAGGTGCCAGTGTGTGCCGGATTCCGCAGGGCGCGAATGCCGTGGGTCTGACCGATCATGGGGTACTGCCGACGTCGCGTGGGTCGGCTGCGATGCTGACGGATCCTCGCGCCGCTTACGTTCTCTACGGTATCGAGCCGGGTCTGGACTTTGCTGATACCGCGGCTGCATTGAAGGCACTGAATGGCGCCCAAGTGGTCGCGTTCAGCCACTTCGCTTGCGAGTCGACCCGGGCCGTTGCCGATGTGATCCTGCCGATCGGGTTGCTGCCGGAGATCGACGGCACATTGACCAACCTGGAAGGCCGCGAGCAGATCGCCATCGCCGGCGGCAAGCTGCCTGGCGAAGCTCGCCCGGGTTGGCGCGTGCTGCGCGCGCTGGGTGGAGATCTTGTGGCAGCTGGCTTTGAATTCACCGATCTCGCGGGTCTGCGTGCCAGCCTGGTCAAGCGCGACGTCACACCGGTTGCCGGCAAGCCACCAGTGCATGCCGAACAGGGGCTGGAAGTCGCCCTCGGCACGGCGATCTATCGCTGTGATGCGGTGGTCCGTCGTGCGCCGGCGCTGCAGGCACATCCGTTGAATGTCGGGCCGCGTGCCAGCGTTCATCCTGATGATGCCAGCGAGCTGGGTCTGACTGACGGCTCTACCGGCAAGTTCGGCATCGCTGCGGGCACCGCCGCACTGCCGGTCACGGTTACCGACATGGTGGCCCGCGGCACGATCTGGATTGAAAATGGTCATGGCGCAACAGCGCCCCTTGGCTCCGATCGCCTGATGGTGGGGAGGGCTTGAGCATGATGGATAGCGTCGTTAACCCATTCCACGCGTGGCTCGAGTCATTCGGGGCAGTCGGCACGATCGCCTGGCTGATGCTGATGATCGTGGCGATTTGCGCGCCACTGATCATCTCTGTCGCGTTTTATGTGCTTTGGGAGCGCAAGCTGATCGGCTGGATGCATGTCCGGATCGGTCCCAAGTACGTTGGTTTTGGCGGCTTCCTGCAGACATTCGCCGACGTCTTCAAGTTGCTGTTCAAGGAAATGCTGCAGCCATCGGCCGCATCACCTTTCCTTTACCGGCTTGCGCCTCTGCTGGCATTGGTACCTGCGCTGGCCGTTTGGGCGGTCGTTCCATTCGACGCCAAAGTCGTTTTGTCAAACGCCAACGCCGGGCTGTTGTATCTGCTGGCGATGACCTCTTTGGGCGTCTACGGCGTGATCCTCGCGGGCTGGGCCACCAACTCGAAGTACGCCTTGTTGGGTGCGATGCGCGGCGCCGCGCAGATGGTTGCCTACGAGATCGCCATGGGCTTCTCGCTGGTTGGCGTGATGGTCGCTGCCGGTAGCTTGAACCTGAGCGAGATCGTCATGGCCCAGTCCGGTAACGCGGGCTTGTTCGAGTGGTTCTGGCTGCCATTGCTTCCGCTGTTCGTGATCTATTTCGTGTCTGGCGTGGCCGAAACCAACCGTTTGCCATTCGACATGGTCGAGGGCGAGTCCGAGATCACCGGTGGCCACCTGGTTGAGTATTCCGGTGCCGGTTTCGCACTGTTCTTCCTCGCCGAATACGCCAACATGATCCTGATCAGCTTTCTGGTCCCGATCTTCTTCCTCGGCGGCTGGCTCAGCCCGTTCCAGGGAATGGGCATACCGCTGTTGTCAGTTGATGGTTGGTGGTGGCTGCTGGCCAAAGCGTTTTTCTTCGCCAGTTGCTTCATCTGGTTCCGCGCCTCGTTCCCGCGCTACCGCTATGACCAGATCATGCGGTTGGGTTGGAAGGTCTTCGTTCCGCTGGCGATCGCCTGGATCGCTGTGGTCGCTGTCATGGCGTATTTCGGCGTGTTCGAGCCGGGGCAATAGGGTAGAGGCATGAATCGCATCGTTTCCTTCTTCAAAAGCCTGCTGCTGATCGAGTTGCTGCGGGGAATGGGTTTGACGCTGAAGTACGCGTTCAAGCCCAAGTACACGATCATGTATCCGATGGAGAAGACGCCGCAGTCGGTGCGCTTCCGCGGTATTCATGCGCTTCGCCGTTATCCCAACGGCGAGGAGCGCTGCATCGCGTGCAAATTGTGCGAGGCCGTCTGTCCAGCACTGGCGATCACGATTGATTCGGAGAAACGCGAGGACGGCACCCGCCGCACCACGCGCTACGACATCGACCTGTTCAAATGCATCTTCTGCGGCTTCTGTGAAGAGTCGTGCCCAGTGGACTCGATCGTTGAGACCCACATCCACGAATACCACTTCGACGAGCGCGGACAGAACATCGTCACCAAGCCGCAGTTGCTGGCGATCGGCGACAGGCTTGAGGCAGAGATTGCCGAACGCCGCGCCGCCGACGCGCCCTACCGCTGAGTGCACCCCATGGATTTCGTCTTCATCGCGTTTATCGCTTTCTCCATCGCCGCCGTCGCTGCGGCGGTTGCTGTCATCAGCGTCCGCAATCCGGTGCATTCCGCGTTGTCGCTGGTGCTCACCTTCTTCTCGGTCGCCTGTGTGTGGATCGTCGGCGGAGCCGAGTTCCTCGGTGTCGCGCTGGTCGTCATCTACGTAGGCGCGGTGATGGTGCTGTTCCTGTTCGTCGTGATGATGTTGGATATCGACATTGTTGAGATGCGCGAGGGGTACGTGCGATATCTGCCGTTTGGCCTGATCGTTGCCGTGGTGATGCTGGTAGAGATGCTGGTTTTGATCGGAGCGCGCTCGCTGATGGCGCAGCCGTTCCCGGCAAACGCGTCCGAGTTGGCCAACGTCGGTAATACCGAATGGGTCGCCACCGAGCTGTTCACCAATTTCCTGCTTCCGTTCGAGACTGCGGCGGTGATCCTCACCGTGGCCGTGATTGCCGCGGTGACGCTGACCTTGCGCCCGGTACGGGAGGGCGGAAAGAAGCAGAACCCCGGTGATCAGGTGCGTGTGCGTGTCGCTGACCGCCTGCGTGTCGTGAAGATGGAGACGTCGGTTCCTGCGCGTCTGCGTGATGAAGTAAGTCCCACCGATGTGAACCCCGAGGAGGGCAAGTAATGGAGACGGTTGCTTCCAGCCTGGCCCTGGGCCACTTCCTTGCTCTGGGTGCGGTGTTGTTCTGCATTTCGGTCGCGGGCATTTTCCTCAACCGCAAGAACGTCATCGTGCTGCTGATGTGCATCGAGCTGATGCTGCTCTCGGTGAATATCAACTTTGTGGGTTTCTCGCGTGAGTTCGGTGATCCGTCTGGCCAGGTGTTCGTGTTCTTCATCCTGACCGTGGCCGCAGCGGAAGCCGCTATTGGCTTGGCGATCCTCGTCACGCTGTTCCGTAATCGGCGCACGATCAACGTCGCCGAAATTGATCTGATGAAGGGCTGATCCGATGTCGGGTATGGAATTCGTCGTTTCCAAGTCGGTGCTGCTGGCCATCGTGCTGGCGCCCTTGGTGGGCACGATCATTGCCGGCTTCTTCGGCCGTAAGATCGGCCGCGTAGGCGCACACAGCGTCACCATTCTCGGTGTCGCGATCAGTTGCGGACTGTCGATGTGGGTGCTGTGGCAGCTGGTCGGGCAGGGCGCTGCGCCGTTCAACGAGAACATCTACACCTGGTTCCAGGTGGGCGACTTCTCGGCGCACATTGGCTTCATGGTCGACAACCTCACCGCGATGATGCTGGTGGTGGTCACGTTCGTATCGCTGCTGGTCCACATCTACAGCATCGGCTACATGGCCGACGACGACGGCTACCATCGCTTCTTCAGCTATATCAGCCTGTTTACGTTCTCGATGCTGATGCTGGTGATGAGCAACAACTTCCTCCAGCTGTTCTTCGGCTGGGAAGCGGTGGGCCTGGTGTCGTACTTGCTGATTGGTTTCTGGTTCAAACGCCCGACGGCGGTGTTCGCCAACTTTAAGGCGTTCATGGTCAATCGGGTCGGTGACTTCGGTTTCATCCTCGGCATCGCCGCGGTGGCCTGGTGGTTCCGCTCGCTCGACTACGCGACCGTCTTCGCCAATGCTCCCAGCCTCGTCGGGGAGACCATGTCGATCATTGATGGATATGACTGGTCGGTTGCGACCGTGATCTGCATCTTCCTCTTCATTGGCGCGATGGCCAAGTCAGCCCAGATACCGCTGCATGTGTGGTTGCCGGACTCGATGGAAGGCCCGACGCCCATCTCGGCATTGATCCACGCGGCCACAATGGTGACTGCGGGTATCTTCATGGTGGCGCGCATGTCGCCGCTGTTTGAGCTGTCCGGGACTGCGCTGCAATTCATCCTGTTTATCGGCGCGACCACGGCATTCTTCACTGGCCTGATCGGCATTGTGCAGAACGACATCAAGCGCGTGATTGCTTACTCGACGCTGTCCCAACTGGGCTACATGACGGTCGCGTTGGGCGTGTCTGCCTACAGCGCTGGCGTGTTCCACCTGATGACGCATGCGTTCTTCAAGGCGCTGCTGTTCCTCGGTGCCGGCTCGGTCATCATCGGCATGCACCACGAGCAGGACATGCGCCGCATGGGCGGCCTGCGCCGCTACATGCCGGTGACCTACTGGACGATGCTGATCGGAACGTTGGCACTGGTGGGTACGCCGTTCTTCAGCGGCTTCTACTCCAAAGACACCATCATCGAAGCGGCGCACCATGCGAGCATCGAGGGCGGTTGGGTCGCGCAGTACGCGTACTGGGCCGTGTTGCTGGGCGCGTTCGTCACCGCGTTCTACAGCTTCCGCCTGCTGTACTTGACCTTCCATGGCAAGGAGCGCTTCCGCGATGCGCCGCCGCACGAGGCAGGTACCGCAAAGTCCGCGCACAAGGTTCACGTGCCGCACGAGTCGCCGCTGTCGGTAACAGTGCCGCTGGTACTGCTGGCCATTCCGTCGGTCTTGATCGGTTTCTTCGCCGCGGGCCCGATGCTGTTTGGGACCAACTGGAGTGGAAATGCCAGTCAGGTACCGTTCTTCGCCGGAGCCATCGACGTCAGTGCAGCACGTGATGTAGTCGCCGCCCTGGCCGCCGATGTTTGGCATGGTCCAGTGAAGTTCGCGCTGCACGGCCTGACGGCACCGACGTTCTGGCTTGCGTTCGGTGGCTTCGCGTTGGCCACCGTGATGTACGTGTGGAAGCCCGAGCTGCCCGCCAAGGCACGCGCCATGTTCGCTGTCCCGGTGCGCATCCTCGAGGAGAAGTACGGCTTCGATACGTTGTGGATCAAGGGCCTTGCCGGTGGCAGCCTCAAGGTCGGCCAAGCGTCGAGTCTGGTCGACAGCAAGGTGATTGATGGGGTTGCCGTCAACGGCAGCGTCCGGGTGGTCGAGCTGATCGCCAATCTGAGCCGCCGGATCCAATCCGGCTACCTGTACCACTATGCTTTTGTGATGATTATCGGCCTGATCGTAATGCTGGCCGCGCTCATCCGTAACCTGATCTGACAAGGACCGCGACGTGACCACCGAGCCCTTCCAGAGCGCGCTTCCCTTGCTGAGCCTGCTTGTTTGGCTGCCGATTCTCGGCGGCCTGATTACCCTCGCCCTCGGCAACGAGCGAGCCAACACTGCGCGCTGGTTCGCGACCGGCGTAGCCACGGCTACGTTCGCGCTCAGCATCCTGTTGTTCACAGGCTTCGAGTTCAGCACGGCTGCAATGCAGTTCGTCGAGAACAAGCCGTGGATTCCGGCGTTCGACATCCGCTATCACTTCGGTGTGGATGGTTTCTCGGTGCCGCTGATCGGACTTACTGCGCTGACTTCGGTGCTGGTGCTGATCGGTGCCTGGGGTGTCGATAAGCGGGTCAGCCAGTACTACGCGTCATTCCTTATTCTTGAAGGACTGATGATCGGTATTTTCTGTGCGCTCGACTCGATGCTGTTCTACGTGTTCTTCGAGTGCATGTTGATTCCGATGTTCATCATCATCGGTGTCTGGGGCGGTCCGCGCCGGGTCTACGCCGCGCTGAAGTTCTTCCTGTACACCTTCCTCGGGTCGGTGTTCATGCTGATCGCGCTGATCTACCTGTACATGAAGGGTGGCAGCTGGCAGATCGCGGACATGGTGCAGCTGACGCTGACCGGCACGGAGCAGACGTGGATCTTTTTCGGTTTCCTGCTCGGCTTCGCAATCAAGATCCCGATGTTCCCGGTTCACACCTGGTTGCCGGATGCGCACGTCGAAGCACCGACGGCAGGCTCGGTGATTCTGGCCGCGATCATGTTGAAGATCGGTGGCTACGGCTTCCTGCGCTTTGCGCTGCCGATCGTGCCGGATGCAGGTGCCGAGTGGGCGTGGTTGCTGATCGCGCTGAGCCTGATCGCAATCGTCTATGTGGGCATGGTCGCGCTCGCGCAGTCTGATATGAAGCGGTTGATCGCTTACTCGTCGGTCGCGCACATGGGCTTCGTAACGCTGGGTACGTTCATCGCATTCGCGCTGGTTCGCGACGGAAATATGGACGCCGCGCGGCTGGGTCTGCAGGGCGCCATGGTGCAGATGGTCAGTCACGGCTTCATATCCGCCGCGCTGTTCATCAGCATCGGTGTGCTCTACGACAGGATGCACACGCGGCGGATCGCCGACTACGGCGGCGTCGCCAACGTCATGCCGGTGTTCGCGTTCTTCTACGTGTTGTTTGCGATGGCCAACTCCGGTCTGCCGGGTACCTCGGCGTTCGTCGGCGAGTTCATGGTCATCCTTGCCAGCTTCCAGAAGGATCCCTTGATCGCGGTGCTGGTTGCGCTGAACCTGATCATCAGCGCTGGCTATAGCCTCTGGCTGGTCAAACGCGTGCTGTGGGGACCGGTGGCAAATGACAAGGTGGCGGCGATGAAAGACCTGAATGGCCGCGAGTATTTCGTGTTGGGCGTTTTTGCCTTCGGCACGCTGCTTCTGGGCGTGTGGCCCAAGCCGCTCACCGACATGATGGAACCCAGCATCGCCAATCTGGTGATGCAGATCGCCGCATCCAAGCTGTAACCCAGTCCAGTCGGCCATTGGCGCGACCCGCGCCTGACCAATCAGAGATAGCCAATGATTCACGTACGTTCCGCCGCCGAGTTGCTGCCCCTGCTGCCAGAGCTGGTCCTGGTCTGTGGCGCCTTCGCGCTGCTGATGCTCGACCTGTTCCTGACCGACAAACGCCGCGCCGTTATTCATGTGCTGTCGATGGTGCTGTTGCTGGCCGTCGTCGCGATGCTGGCGAGCAAGGTCGGTGGGGACGGGGTCGTGTTCAACGGCATGTTCACCCGCGACACCATGGCTGATGTGCTGAAGATCGGCATCGGGCTCGCCTCGGCAGTGTCGATGGTCTACCTGTGGCCGTTCATGCGTGAGCGCGGCATCTACAAGGGCGAGATGTCCGTCCTGATGCTGTTCGCGACGCTCGGGATGATGTTGCTGGTCTCCGCCGGCAACCTGGTGATGATCTACATCGGTCTTGAGATGCTCGCGTTGTGTTCCTACGCGCTGGTGTCGATCGATCGTGACAACTCGATGGCGTCAGAAGCAGGCATCAAGTACTTCGTCTTGGGCTCGCTCGCATCAGGTCTGTTGTTGTATGGGCTGTCGCTTATCTACGGCGCCACAGGCGCGCTCGACATCTCGACAATTGCCATGGCCTCCCACGCCACCGAATCCCCCACGATGCTGGTGACCGGTGTGGTGTTTGTGGTGGCCGGTATTGCGTTCAAGTTCGGCGCTGCGCCTTTCCACATGTGGCTGCCGGACGTGTACCACGGTGCGCCGACGCCGATCAGCCTGTTCATCGGCTCCGCGCCCAAGCTGGCTGCGTTCGGTATGACCTATCGCCTGCTGGAGCAGGGGATGGGTCCGCTGGACGAGCATTGGCGGATCATGTTGGCGGTGCTGGCGGTCCTGTCGCTTGCGATTGGTAATCTCGGCGCGATGATGCAGGTGAACCTGAAGCGGATGCTGGCGTACTCCACCATCTCGCATGTGGGCTTCCTGCTCATCGGATTTGCTGGCGCTGGCGCAGGCGGCTTCGCAGCCGCGATGTTCTATGCGATCAGCTACGCGCTGATGGCCACTGCGGCGTTCGGTGCCATCGTGGTGATGTCCAGCCGTGGCTTCGAGGCGGACGAGATCAACGACTACAAGGGGTTGAACGCGCGTAATCCGTGGATGGCGGGAATGATCCTGCTGGTGATGTTCTCACTTGCTGGCGTTCCTCCGTTTATCGGCTTCTGGGCCAAGCTTGCGGTACTCCAGGCAGCGATTCAGGGCGGAATGCTGTGGCTGGCAATCGTCGGTATCGTGTTCGCGGTAATAGGCGCCTTCTACTACCTGCGCGTGGTCAAGGTGATGTACTTCGACGATCCGGTGGGCGATATGCCGCCGCCGTCGAACGATCGGCCGCTGCGCATTGTGTTTGGTGTCAATGCGATGCTGTTGCTCGCGCTCGGCTTCGTCTGGAGCCCGATCATGGAGTGGTGCCAGCGTTCGTTCGGACTCTGAGCGGGCTGCTTTCACTCAGGTTGGCCTTCCCATTGAAGGCTGATGATTATCCAGCAAAGATTGTTGTTCCCATTTGGGCGCAGAGCGGTTATGATGCTCGGCCCGAGAGGGGATGAGGACCAGTTCACCGGTTCTCGCGCAACACCGGCGGGCATGTCCCGTCGAGCAAGTAAACCCACATGGGGGCTTGCGAAGTTCAAAGTCCGCCGATACAATGGGCGGCCTGATGCGGGGTGGAGCAGTCTGGCAGCTCGTCGGGCTCATAACCCGAAGGTCGCAGGTTCAAATCCTGCCCCCGCTACCAGCTTCTGATCAGGATCACCGGAACAACGGCGATCCGCGGCAGTCCCGAATAGCGGGGCTGTACGATACGATCGAAGCCTGGGCTTGGTGACGCGATCTGCTCTAGCGTCGCACCGACATCCAGATGTATGGACAAGGGGCCCGTTGGGTCCTTTGTTGTTTTTGCTGGAACGGTTCGGAATTTTTACGTGCCAGTCGCCAATTCAGGAGTCAGCAACGCGTGACGGACAAGGCAACCGAAATCAGCCGGATGCTCGCACCGACGGTCGCTTCGTTGGGCGTCGAGTTGCTCGGCATTGAATACCTACCTGCGCCAGGCAGTGCCCTTGTGCGCCTGTATATCGATGTGCCTGCCGCCGAGCTTGGGGACGCGTCCGGTGTTGATGACGACGGTTTGCCGCGCTCAGTGTCCATTGATGACTGTCAAGCGGTCAGTCGCGAGGTGTCGGCCCAGCTAGACGTCGAAGACCCGATCGCCGGCAACTACACCCTTGAGGTGTCATCGCCCGGGCTTGATCGACCCCTGTTTACCTTGCAGCACTACACCCGCTTTCTCGGCGAGACCGCCAAGGTCACGTTGCGCCTTCCGCAGGACGGCCGCCGCCGGCTCACCGGTGTTATCACCCGTGTAGACGAGGACGGCGTATTGTTCCGTGTGGAAGACACCGAATTTCTGGTTGCGGCAGACAATATCGACAAAGCGCGCTTGGTCCCTGATTGGGCTGCGCTGGGTCTCGCGCCGGTGAAGCCGGGTTCCAAGCCGGGTGCCAAGTCGGATCCGGAGAAGAATCCAACCAAAAAACCAATCAACAAGCCGGCGGCGAAGCCGACCTCGGCGGAGTGACGAGATGAGCAAGGAACTGTTGCTGGTCGTGGACGCGGTTGCCCATGAAAAGGGCGTGCCGGAGTCCGTGATCCTTGAGGCAATCGAGGCCGCGCTGGCATCTGCGGCGAAGAAGCGCTACGCCGACGAAGACGTATTGGTCCGGGTCAAGATCAACCCCGAAGATGGCAGCTACGAAACTTTCCGCCGCATGGAAGTGGTCGCCGACGACGTGGTCATGGAATCTCCCGATCGCCAGCTCCGCCTTATGGATGCTGTCGACGAAGTCGAGGGCGTTGAGGTAGGCGACTACATCGACGAGCAGATCGACAACCCGGAGTTCGGTCGTATCGCCGCGCAGGCAGCCAAGCAGGTGATCGTCCAGCGCGTCCGTGAGGCTGAGCGGACCCAGGTGATTGATGCCTGGAAGGATCGCGTTGGCGAATTGGTCACCGGTATCGTCAAGCGTGTCGAGCGCGGCAATATCTATGTCGACCTGGGCGGTAATGCCGAGGCGATTATTCCCAAGGACAAGGGCATCCCACGCGACGTGTTGCGCGCTGGAGACCGTGTCCGTGGCTACCTGTACGACGTTCGTCCCGAGCCCCGTGGCCCGCAGCTGTTCATCAGCCGCGCCGCGCCGGAATTCATGATGGAGCTATTCAAGATTGAAGTTCCCGAGGTCGGCCAAGGCCTGGTCTCGATCATGGGTTGCGCGCGTGATCCGGGTGACCGCGCCAAGATTGCCGTCCTCGCACACGACAATCGCACTGATCCGATCGGCGCGTGCATCGGAATGCGTGGCTCGCGCGTGCAGGCGGTCACCAATGAGCTCAATGGTGAGCGCGTGGATATCGTTCTGTGGTCGGACAATCCGGCCCAGTTCGTGATCAACGCGATGGCGCCCGCCGAGGTCCAGTCGATCATCGTCGACGAAGACAAGCACTCGATGGACTTGGCCGTAGCCGAAGACCGGCTCGCCCAGGCGATCGGCAAGGGCGGACAGAACGTTCGTTTGGCGAGCCGCCTCGCAGGTTGGCAGCTGAACGTGATGACCCAGGATCAGGTCACTGAGAAATCAGAAGGCGAGCAGAGCACCGCGCGTCAGCTGTTCCAGGACAAGTTGGAGGTCGATGAGGAGATTGCTTCCATCCTCGTTACCGAAGGCTTCAACACCGTCGAGGAGATTGCTTACGTTCCCGTGGGCGAGTTGCTGGCAGTGGAGGGTTTTGACGAGGACATCGTCGAGGAGCTCCGTGCCCGTGCCCGCGATGCGCTGCTGAACGAAGCGCTCGCCGAAGAAGAGGCGGTGGGAGACGACGGGTCTCAGGACCTGCTCACCCTGGAAGGTATGGACGAAGATCTGGCTCTTGCGCTGGCGGCGCGCGGCGTCGTCACCCGTGACGATCTGGCCGACCTTGCCACCGACGAGCTGACCGATATTGAAGGCGTCGACGAGGCCCGTGCGGCAGCGCTGATCATGGAAGCGCGCAAGCACTGGTTCGAATAGCGCGGCAAGGTCGCTGACCGGGCGCAAGCAGCCCAGCCGCTACAATGCATCATTACGCACGGGCACAGGTCCGTGCCACAGGACACGGAAACCGAATGTCGCAGGAAACCACCATCCGCAAGTTGGCCCAACTGGTGAATACGCCGGTCGAGAAGTTGCTGGAGCAGTTGGCCGAGGCCGGGATGCCATTCAGTGGCCCGGACCAGACGGTCACCAGCACCGAGAAGGTCAAGTTGCTCGGGTTTCTCCGGCGCACCCATGGCAAGGCGGAAGCGCCCGAAGCCGCGGGTGATGCGCCGAAGAAGATCACTCTGAACCGAAGCCGCAAGCAGGAACTGACGGTCGGCGGCGGTAAGAGCCGGTCGACGGTCGATGTCGTGGTGCGCAAGAAGGTCACCGTAGTGCGGCCCGATGCGAGCGTGATCGATCCGACTGACGAGCGTGAAGAAATTCTTCGCAAGCTTGAGGCGTCGCGCCAGCGCAATCTGGCCGAGCAGAAAGCGCTTGCCGAGAGTGATCGCCTTCGCGCCGAGGGAATTGCCCAGGCCAAGCGCGATGCCGAAGAGGCTGCGCTTCGCAAGATCGAAGAGGCCAAGGCCGCTGCTGCGCCGCCCGTTGCGAAAGCTGAGCCTGCAGCAGCAACGCCTGCCGCGGCCGCCTCGCATGGCCATGGTCATCCGAAGCCGCCGGCACGTGGCGAAGATCGCCCCGCCGCTCCGCGCGGTAAGGCGCGTGGCGCCGCAGCACCGGCGGGCCGCGACGACGACCGTGGCGGCAAGCGCTTTGCCGGCCAGATGCAGCTGAGCCCATCCGATCGGGCGCGTCGTACCACGACCACGCGTGGTCGTGCCAAGCCGCGTCGCAATAGCGACCAGAGCCGGACCGGAACCGGGTTCGAGCGGCCTACCGCTCCGATCATTCGGGACGTTGCGATCGGCGAGACGATCACGGTTGCCGAGCTGGCGCAGAAGATGTCGCTCAAGGGCGGTGAAGTGGTCAAGGCCCTGTTCAAGATGGGCGTCATGGCGACCATCACCCAGAGCATCGATCACGATACGGCAGCGCTGGTGACTGAGGAGCTGGGCCATAACGTAGTCCGCGCCGACGCCAACAATGTCGAGAACGTGCTGTTGGCGCACGTCGAAATTGTCGATGGCGACAAGGTTTCCCGTCCGCCGGTCGTCACCATCATGGGTCACGTCGACCATGGCAAGACGTCACTGCTGGACTACATCCGCCGCGCCAAGATCGCCCCGAGCGAGGCTGGCGGAATTACCCAGCACATCGGTGCGTACCACGTCGAAACCGACAACGGCGTTATCAGCTTCCTTGATACCCCGGGACATGCGGCGTTCTCCTCGATGCGCTCACGTGGTGCCAAGCTCACCGACATCATCGTTCTGGTGGTGGCGGCCGACGACGGCGTGAAGCCGCAGACGGTCGAAGCGGTCAAGCTCGCAAAGTCCGCTGGCGTGCCGCTGATTGTCGCGGTCAACAAGATGGACAAGCCCGCAGCTGATCCGCTGCGTGTCAAGAATGAGTTGCTGACTCACGAAGTCGTCGCGGAAGAGTTCGGTGGCGACACCCAATTTGTCGAGCTGTCGGCCAAGACCGGTCTGAACATCGACGGGTTGCTGGATGCCATCACGCTCCAGGCCGAAGTGCTTGAGTTGAAGGCGGTTGCCGAGGGTCGCGCCAATGGCGTGGTCATCGAGTCCGCACTCGACAAGGGTCGTGGCCCGGTTGCGACCGTGCTGGTACAGCAGGGCGCGCTCAAGAAGGGTGACTACCTGGTCTGCGGCGTGCAGTACGGCCGCGTTCGGGCGCTGTTCGACGAGACCGGTGCGCAGGTGGATTCCGCCGGCCCGTCGATCCCGGTGCAGGTGCTCGGTCTGTCAGGTGTGCCCGACGCGGGTGACGACTTCGTTGTTGTGGAAGATGAGCGTCTTGCCAAGGATGTCGCCGAGCAGCGTGACGCCCAGCGTCGCGACTCGCGTCTGGTTGCCCAGAGTGGGAACCGGATGGAAGACATCATGGCGCAGCTCGGCCAGGGCGATCAGCTGAGCCTTCCGCTGATCATCAAGGCGGACGTGCAGGGTTCCGTGCAGGCACTGCGCGAGGCGCTGACCGCGTTGTCCACCAACGAGATCCGCATCAATGTGATCAGCTCCGGTGTGGGCGGTATCAACGAGTCCGACGCCCAGCTGGCGTCGACCTCCAAGGCGACCATCATCGGCTTCAACGTGCGCGCCGACGCTTCTGCGCGCAAGGTCATCGAGACCAATGGCGTGGATCTGCGCTACTTCTCGATCATCTATGACGTCATAGATCAGGTTAAGCAGGTTGCTTCCGGCATCCTGGGCGTGGAGATCCGCGAGGAGATCATTGGCAACGCCGAGGTCCGCGACGTCTTCCGCAGCTCCAAGTTTGGTGCCGTCGCCGGCTGTATGGTCGTGGAGGGCGTCGTCAGGCGTACCAAGCCGATTCGCGTCCTGCGCGACAGCGTGGTCATCTTCGAGGGCGAGCTGGAATCCCTGCGCCGCTTCAAGGAGAACGTCGACGAGGTGCGCGTCAACACCGAGTGCGGCATCGGCGTGAAGCAGTACAACGACGTCCAGGCGGGCGACGTGATCGAGTGCTTCGAGCGCATTGAAGTGCAGCGCACGCTGTGATGGCATGAAGACTTTCCATCGCTCCGACCGCGTATCCGCCCAGCTCCGTCGTGAGCTGGGCACGTTGGTGCACTCGGCGGTGCGTGAGCACGGACTGCCGTCGATCAGCGTGTCCGATGTCGAGATCACTCGTGACCTCGCACATGCCAAGGTATTTGTGACGGCGTTGCAGCCGGAGCGTGCGCAGGAGGCAATGAAGGGCTTGAAGGAGCTCGTCAAGCCACTGCGCTACGAGCTTGGACGTGCCATGCAACTGCGGCACGTACCCGAGCTGCACTTCCATTACGACGATTCCGTGGATCGCGGTGAGCGTATAGAAACATTGCTGCGCGAGAATCCTCCGGCACCATTGGAAGACGAAAACCCGCAGGAGTAGCACGTCCGAGCGGGCCTGGCTTGATAGAAGAATGATCAAACGTCCCCGTACCCGGTTCCGCGACCTCGATGGCCTGTTGCTGCTGGACAAGCCCTCGGGCCTGAGCTCCAACCAGGCTATGCAGCGGGCGCGCCACATCTTTCGAGCCCGCAAGGCCGGCCATACCGGCAGCCTCGATCCTCTGGCGACCGGACTTTTGCCCATCTGTTTTGGTGAGGCGACCAAGATCGCCGGGTTACTGCTGGGCGCCGATAAGGCCTATCTGGCTACTGCCGTGCTCGGCGCGACCACAGACACCGACGACTCCGATGGCACGATCCTGCGCGAACGTAGCGTTCCGGCGCTGGCTGACGCGTGCATCGAGTTGGCGCTGGCGCCATTGCGCGGTGCGATCCGACAGCAAGCGCCGATCTATTCTGCGCTCAAGCAGGGTGGGGAGCCGCTCTATGCCAAGGCGCGACGCGGCGAAGCGATAGAAGCTCCGGTGCGTGACGTCGTGGTCCATCGCCTCGAATTGCTTGAGCGCGATGCTGCCGGCCTGCAGCTGGGCGTGGACTGCGGCTCGGGTACCTATATCCGTAGTCTGGTCCGCGATCTCGGGGAATCCCTCGGCTGCGGCGCGCATGTCTCACAGCTCCGGCGCACCTGGGTGGACCCGTTCCGCAGCCCGCAGATGTTCACGCTTGATGAGCTGGAGGCGCTCGCCGCTGACGGCGACGCGGCCTTGAGTTCGGTCCTTTTGCCTATCGAGGCGGGGCTTCAGGCTTTTCCGAGGGTGGACATCGACGCCGAACAGGCGCGTTCACTCGGACACGGGCAACCGGTCAGACCGGCCACCCTGCCGGATGGCGGCGGGACGGTCGCCGTTCACGAGCATGAGGGGCGAGTACTCGGCATCGGGCGCACGGACAGCGCGGGATTGTTGCACCCGCAACGCCTGTTTGCATGGGCGACGCCTGTTTAGGGATGAGTGCGGGCTCTTTGCCTTGTTGTCATCGGGGCAGGGGGCTACAATTCGCGGGCTTTCACAAGCAAATCCACGTTCCACTATTTCTAACCATCCAGCGGCGGACCATGCGGTGCGCCTGTGCCGGTTTTCCGGTATCGGCAGCGTTCTGCGGGTCGCGCGTCTACGAGGCAGCATCATGTCCATTGATACCCAGAAAGTTATTGAAGAAAACAAGCGCGGTGAGAACGACACCGGTTCGCCGGAAGTCCAGGTCGCCCTGCTGACCGCCCGCATTGAAATGCTCCAGGGCCACTTCAAGGAGCACAAGCAGGATCATCACAGCCGTCGCGGCCTGCTGATGATGGTCAACAGCCGTCGCAAGCTGCTGGACTATCTGCACCGCAAGGATGCAGCGCGCTACAAGGCATTGATCGCGAAGCTCGGTCTGCGTCGCTAAACCGTTTTCCATCGCGGCGCTTTCGGGCGCCGCGATGCATTTCCACGGTCGTAAAGACCGCGCGAGAGTCAGTACCAGGTCGCGAGCCGGCGACCGACCGGGCAAGGCAAGGGCCATGACCGGATCGCACCCGCATCGATAGGAATCCAACGTGTCAAAAATTACCAAGACCTTCCAGTACGGCAAACACCAGGTCACCCTGGAAACCGGTGAGATCGCCCGCCAGGCAGGCGGCGCCGTTATCGTCCGCGTTGAGGACACCGTGCTGCTGGTCAGCGCCGTCGCCAACAAGACTGCGCGCGAGGGTCAGGATTTCTTCCCCCTGACCGTCGACTATCAGGAAAAGTTCTACGCCGGCGGCCGCATCCCCGGTGGCTTCTTCAAGCGTGAAGGCCGTCAGACCGAGAAGGAGACACTGATCTCCCGCCTCATCGACCGCCCGATCCGCCCGCTGTTCCCGGATGGCTTCCGTAACGAAGTGCAGATCATCGCCACGGTGATGTCGCTGAACCCGGAAATTGACGGCGACATCCCGGCTCTGATCGGTGCCTCCGCCGCGCTGGCTCTGTCTGGCGCGCCGTTTGACGGCCCGATCGCCGCCGCCAAGGTCGGCTACAAGGACGGTGAGTACATCCTGAACCCGAGCGTCAGCGAGCTGCTGGACTCCAAGCTCGAACTGATTGTCGCCGGTACCAAGGACGCGGTATTGATGGTTGAGTCCGAGGCCGACGTGCTGTCTGAAGACGTGATGCTGGGCGCCGTGATGTTTGGCCACCAGCAGATGCAGGTCGCGATCGATGCGATCAACGAGCTGGTTGCCGAAGCCGGCAAGCCGAAGTGGACTTGGGCTGCCCCGGCCGCCGACGAGTCACTGGTTGCTGCGCTGAAGACCGCGCTGGGCGATCGTCTGACTCAGGCGTTTGCTGTGCGCGACAAGTTGGAGCGCAAGGACGCTATCTCGGCGCTGAAGAAGGACGTCATCGCCTCGATGGCCGATCAGATCGAAGCCCATGGCTGGACCAATGGCGACGTCTCCAAGCAGTTCTCGGCGCTGGAATACAGCACCCTGCGTGGCACAGTCCTCAGCACCAAGGTCCGCATCGACGGCCGTGCTCCTGCCGATGTGCGCGGGATCAGCTCCAAGGTCAGCATCCTGCCGCGCGTCCATGGCTCGGCGCTGTTCACCCGTGGTGAGACGCAGGCGATCGTTGCGGTCACCCTCGGCACCGCGCGCGATGGCCAGGTCATCGACGCCGTCGGTGGCGAGTACAAGGACCACTTCCTGTTCCACTACAACTTCCCTCCCTACTCGGTAGGCGAAGCGGGCCGCATGATGGGTCCGAAGCGTCGCGAAATCGGTCACGGTCGTCTCGCCAAGCGCGGCGTGCTGGCAGTGATGCCGACCATGGAAGCGTTCCCGTACACCATCCGTGTTGTCTCGGAGATCACCGAGTCCAACGGTTCCTCATCAATGGCCTCGGTCTGCGGCAGTTCGCTGGCGTTGATGGATGCGGGCGTGCCGATCAAGTCACCGGTCGCGGGTATCGCGATGGGTCTGGTCAAGGAAGGCGGCGACTACGTTGTGCTGTCCGACATCCTGGGTGACGAAGATCACCTGGGCGACATGGACTTCAAGGTGGCCGGTACCAGCGAAGGCATCTCCGCGCTGCAGATGGACATCAAGATCCAGGGCATCACCGAGGAGATCATGAAGGCGGCGCTGGCTCAGGCCAAGACCGGTCGCCTGTATATCCTTGGCGAAATGGCCAGCGCGATGTCCAGCCCGCGTGGCGAGCTGAGCGAGTTTGCGCCGCGACTGATCACCATCAAGATCCACCCCGACAAGATCCGCGAAGTGATCGGCAAGGGCGGTTCGGTGATTCAGGCGATCACCAAGGAAACCGGCACCCAGATCGACATCCAGGACGACGGCACGATCACCATTGCCTCGGTCAATGCGGTTGCCGGTCAGGCTGCCAAGGACCGTATCGAGCAGATCACGTCCGACGTCGAGCCGGGCCGCATCTACGAAGGCAAGGTCGCCAAGATCATGGACTTCGGTGCGTTCGTGACGATCTCTCCCGGAAAGGACGGTCTGGTCCACGTGTCGCAGATCTCCAACGATCGCGTCGAGAAGGTCAGCGACGTGCTCAAGGAAGGCGACGTGGTCAAGGTCAAGGTGCTGGAAGTCGACAAGCAGGGCCGTATCCGCCTGTCGATGAAGGCAGTGGACGAAGGCGAGGGCACGCCGGCTGAGTAATTCTCAGCGGCGTCATCGTTCGAATTGAAAAAAGCGGGCTTCGGCCCGCTTTTTTTATGGGCGGGATTTGGGCCCGCGACCGGTGAAGTGGTCCATCGAGGAGTACACGTGGAAGACCCGCTCCGCGAGCACATCCCACAATGGCTGCGGTAGCAGGCCTCGCAGCGCGCCGCTCAGCCACACAGTCCACGGAAGCATCAACCGAGGCTTGCCGAGCTTCATGGCCCGCCAGGCACGGTTGACGACATCATCCGGCTCCATTAGTGGTGTCAGCAGTGGGGGGCGCGCACCGGCAAACATGCCGGTCTTGATGTAGCTCGGAATCAGCGTGGTAACACGGACGTGCCCGTGGCCTGCACGCAGCAACTCAAGCCGCAACGAATCGCTCCAACCGATAACGGCCCATTTGGATGCTGCGTATACGCTCATCCGGGGAACGGCGAGCATGCCCGATGCCGAGGCCACGTTCAGTATGCGCGCCGGTGCTGGTCTGGCGATCATCGCCGGCAGAAACTCGCGTGCAATGTGCATCAGTGCCAGCACGTTGATGTCCATGAGCGCTGCGATGTCACGTGTGTGGTCGTGCTCCCAGAACAGCTTGCTGCGCACGATGCCGGCGTTGTTGATCACGACATCCGGATCCCCGATCTCTGCCCGTACCCGTGCTGCGGCGGTGGTGATATCCGATAGCGAGGAGACATCGACGACAAAGGCATGCACATCGGTGCCGGATTTTCGGATCTCGTCCCGCGTTGTTGCGAGTGCTTGGCCATCCAGATCCCATAGCACCACGGCTGCGGCGCGCTCGGCGATGGCGCGTTCTGCATACAGTCTGCCCATCCCCATCGCTGCACCGGTTATCAGGACAATTTTGCCTTCAACTGATTGCATGCTGGCTCCCCTTGGTGTGCTTGATTGTGCATGACCACGAGTGTCGCCGGTATCAGACGTGGGGTGGGTCCGGAAGCTTGAAAAGGCGCTGCGCGTTGGATGAGGTTGCGGCGGCAAGTTGCACCGGATCAACATCCCGCAGGTGGGCGATGGTCTCCAGCACGTGGATAATTCGCGCCGGCTCGTTGCGCTGCCCGCGGTGCCCGGCATCGGGCTGGTCTGGCGCATCGGTTTCCAACAGCAGCCATTCCACGGGCATGCTGGCGGCCATTTTTCGAAGGCGTTGGGCGCGCTCATACGTCACCGGGCCACCCAGCCCCAGCATGAAGCCTTGCTTCCATAGGATTTCGGCTTGCTGCTGACTGCCGGAAAAGCTGTGCACAACGCCACTTAGATTGCCCACCCGCCGGATGGCGGCGATCACCTCATCCACGGAGCGCCGTGCGTGAACGATCACCGGAAGATCGAAGTCACGCGCAAGTTTGAGCTGGGCGTCGAAATACCAAGCCTGCTCTTCGTGGTCAGGATCAGGAATGAAGAAGTCCAGTCCACACTCGCCCACGGCGACCGGGCTCTCGCACTCCAGCCACTGCTTGAGGTCGCCAATGTGCTCGCGACGGTGTGCCTGCAGGAACATTGGGTGCAGGCCGTAGGCCGGATACAGGCCCTTGCTGGCGGCGCATACATCGCGCAATCCGGGCCAGCCGGCGGCGATGGTTGCGGGCACAACCTGGCGGGCGACCCCGGCGGCACGTGCGCGTTGGATCACCGCATCCCGGTCGGCATCGAACTCCGGCGCATCAAGGTGGCAGTGGGTATCGACCAGCATGAAGCGTCAGCGACGTGGCTTGGGTGGGGCGTCGATCACGGCGCCGCGCTGCTTCCACTGAGCAAGCATCAGAGTTCCCAGGCCGAGCAGGATCTCATCAACGAACGGCAGCGGGTCCGGGACCAGTACCGATAGAACGAATAACCCGGCGGTAATTTTGAACAGCGTAGGGAAACGCAACTTTCGGGCCCAGGCGAGCAGGGGCAGCAGCAGTGGGTTGGCCATCAGGTTCCTCGGTGGACGGAAGCATCGGCTATCAGTATCGCAACTGCCATGCGTGAACGGTGTAGACGCAATGTGGCAGTTTGTGACCTTAAGTGCGGTGTGGTTCAGCTGGGCAGTGGTGGAATGGCCGCAGTCGACATCGCGGGGCTGTCCCGCAGGGATGAGGTGGAAAATGAACCGGAACATGCTTGCTGTTGCAGTGGCTGCCTTGCTGGTGGGCGGTGTCGCAGTTGCCGCCTACAACTCTTTCGACCGCCCCGCATCCCAAGGCATCACCGCCTCTGATCTGGCGCCGGTAGACCGCAACGTCAATGCGTTCGACTCGGCGGGTGACCATGCTGCCGATGGCCTCATCGCGCCAGTCGGGGCCGCGGCGACCGGGTTGGACTACGCGGATGTCGTTGGCATCGACGAGGTGACACAGAAGGAGGCGATGTACGCAACGGTGACTGGCGTAGATCCGGTGCGTGAGACCAGTACCGTTTCCACTCCCCGTCAGGTCTGCGAGGACGTGGTGGTTCAGGAGCGCCTGCCAGAACGCGACGGCAACGTTGGCGGTACGGTTGCCGGGGCAGTCATTGGTGGCGTACTGGGCAACCAGATCGGCAAGGGCAATGGGCGCAAGGCGAACACCGCTGCCGGTGCTGTTGCAGGTGGCTTTGTTGGCAACCGTATCGACCGCAACCATGTTGGTGGCAGGGTAGTGGAGCGCATCGATCGGCGCTGTCGCACCGTCGCCGACAGTTCGCACTCCAGCCATGTCATCGGTTACGACGTGTCATTTCGTAATCCGGACGGCACCACAGGTAGCAAGCGCATGGTCAGCAAGCCAAGCGAGCGCATCTCGCTTGGCAGCAAGGATGATGTCGTCGGCTATGACGTCACGTATCGCTACCGCGGTCAGGAGCGCATGGTGCGGCTAAACGACCGGCCGGGTGATCGTTTGCCGGTCATTGATGGCGAGGTGGTGGTGCAAGCGGTATCGGTTGCGAGCGCTCCGCGCGGCTGACCGGTACTTCGCAATTCAAAGCACGCTTGTCGATGGGCGGGTGCCCATCGGCCGGCGTGCTGCTTACAATGGGCGTTTTCCCGCACGAGTTCGCCAATGGCCCTGAATCCCTACGACCTGTTCGACACCCGCTCCCTGCTCACCGAGGAGGAACGAGCCGTGCAGGACACGGTGGCGCGGTTCACCGACGAGCGTGTGATTCCGATCATTGGCGATGCGTTCGATCAGGGCCGCTTCCCGCACGAGCTTGTCAGCGAGATCGCCGATCTCGGTCTGTTGGGTTCCTCGCTGCCTGAGGAATACGGCGGTGGCGGGCTGAACTCGGTTTCCTACGGGTTGATCTGCCAGGAGCTGGAGCGCGGCGACTCGGGCATCCGCAGCTTCGTCTCGGTCCAGTCCTCGCTGTGCATGTACCCGATCTTCGCGTACGGAAGTGAGGAGCAGAAACAGCGTTGGCTGCCGTCCATGGCGCGCGGCGAGACGATCGGCTGCTTCGGTTTGACCGAACCCCACGGTGGTTCGGATCCGGCCAACATGAAGACCCACGCGCGCAAGGATGGCAGCGACTGGGTGATCAACGGCAGCAAGATGTGGATCACCAATGGCAACCTGGCCCACATCGCGATCGTCTGGGCGCAGACCGATGACGGCATTCAGGGCTTCATTGTTGAGAAAGACATGCCCGGGTTCGCCGCTCAGGAGATCAAGAAGAAGATGAGCCTGCGCGCATCGGTGACCAGCTCGCTGTTCTTCGACAACGTGCGCGTGCCTGATGCCAATCGGCTGCCCAACGTGAAAGGCCTGAAGGGCCCGCTGGGCTGCTTGACCCAAGCGCGCTACGGCATCACTTGGGGCCCGATCGGCGCGGCGATTGCGTGTCTGGACGAAGTGCTGGGGTACACCAAGGAACGCATCCTGTTTGATCGTCCGGTGGCGGCGACGCAGAGTGCCCAGATGAAGATGGCGGACATGGCGCGACGGATCACGATGGCGCAGTTGTTGGTCATCCAGCTGGGCCGGATGAAGGACGCCGGCACGATGGCGCACACCCAGGTCAGCCTGGCGAAGTGGAACAACTGCCGGATGGCGATCGACATCGCGCGTCAGTGCCGTGACCTGTTGGGCGGCGCCGGGATCACCACCGAGCATTGCGCCATTCGACACGCACTGAACCTGGAGTCGGTGATCACCTACGAGGGCACTGAAACCGTGCACCAACTCGTGGTGGGGCGCGAGCTGACCGGTATCAACGCGTTCTAGAGTCTTCGCCAAGGCAAACTGGATCCGGTCATGACCCTTGTGTCGCCGCTCGGCCCAACTCTGGAAACCACACGCCTGATTCTGCGTCCGACGCAGATTGAGGACTTTGAGGGCGTGGCAGAACTGTTCGGCGACGAGGAGGCCGCACGCTATATCGGCGGCCACATGCCACGTGCAGCAGCGTGGCGAAAGTTCCTGCAGATGCCCGGTGCATGGGCGTTGCAGGGCTTCGCCATGTTCTCTGTGCTTGATAAGCACAGTGGCGAATGGCTGGGGCAGACCGGTCCCTGGCATCCGGTCGGATGGCCGGGTCCTGAAATCGGCTGGTCATTCCGCCGGGCTTCGTGGGGTCATGGCTACGCCGTCGAGGCGGCTACGGCGGCGACTGAATGGGCGTTCGAGCAGCTCGATTGGCCCGAGGTGATCCATTCGATCGACCCGGAGAACCATGCGTCACAGCGGCTGGCCCAGCGCTTGGGTTCGAGTTTGCTGCGGATGGGGCAACTGCCGGCTCCGTACGAGCCGACGCCGGTTCAGATCTGGGGGCAGACCCGTGAACACTGGCGCAGTCACAAGGCGCAATCGGCTCCCTGATACAGGCGTCTTCGTACCGATTCCCCTATCCATTTGATACCGAATATTCCCCTCCTTCCCCTTTTTCAGCCTCTCGCCGATCCGCGGAGGCGGAGCTTTAACAATGTCCACAGCAACCCCGATTCCAGCGCGGATGCGCGGCCTCAACCGTGCCGAGATCTGCGACGTCAACTTCACCGAGTTCGTCCAGGCCTGGGATGGACAAGCTGGCGCGGCACCTGACGCGGATGCGCCGGTACTGGACGGCAGTGCGCTGGATGCCAAGGGCTTCCTGGAGTTGTTTGAGTCGCAACTGGTCAGTCGCCATCTGGACCTGATGGCGCGCGTGCTGCGCGTGCAAAACAAGGTTTTCTATACGATTGGCTCATCCGGTCATGAAGGCAATGCCATGGTGGCGCGCGCCACGAGGCATACCGATCCGGCGTTTCTGCACTACCGCAGCGGCGGCTTCATGGCCGAGCGCTTTCGTAAGTTGCCAGGCATGGATCCAGCGATGGACTCGGCGCTGAGCTTCGCTGCCAGCAAGGATGACCCGGCCAGTGGCGGTCGCCACAAGGTCTGGGGGAGCAAGCCGTTATGGGTGCTGCCGCAGACCTCGACCATCGCCTCGCACTTGCCCAAAGCGCTGGGCACCGCGATCGCGATCGAAGCGGGCAGGCGCCTCGGGCACGAGCTGCCGATTCCCGATGACAGCATCACGATCTGCTCCTTCGGCGACGCGTCCAGCAATCACGCCACCGCGCAGACCGCATTCAACGCAGCGGCGTGGACCGCGTACCAGAAGCTGCCGGCCCCGGCGCTGTTTGTGTGTGAGGACAATGGCATCGGCATCTCGGTGAAGACCCCTTCGGGCTGGATCGCGCGCAACTTCTCGCAGCGCCCTGACCTGGACTACTTTGCCGCTGACGGGCTGGACCTGGCCAATGGCTACGCCGACGTCCAGCGTGCGGTGGATCACTGCCGCCGCACCCGCCGGCCGACGTTTTTGCATCTCCGCACGACCCGGATCATGGGCCACGCCGGTACCGATTTCGAGATCGAGTGGCGCTCGCTGGAAGAGTTGTGCGCGGTGGAGGCGACCGATCCGCTGTTGCGCTCCGCGGCGATCGCGCTCGAATCCGGTCTGATGTCCAAAGACGACGTGTTGGCGTTGTACGAGCGCATGCGCAAGCGCTGTTTCGCCGCCGCAGAGGAGGCTGATCGCCGGCCGAAGTTGGACTCGCTCGCCGATGTGATTGCGCCGCTGGCGCCGTACTCGCCGGACAAGGTGATGGCCGAGGCATGCCGAGACGACTTCGCGGAGCGCCGTCTCGAGGTATTCGGTGGCGAGGCGAAACTACCGGAGAACCTGCCGCCGCGGCACCTCGCGATCCAGATCAATCAGGTCTTGCACGAGACCTTCGCCAAATATCCGGAGGCCATCCTGTTTGGCGAAGACGTGGCTCTGAAGGGTGGTGTCTACACCGTCACCAAGGGTCTGCAGAAAGCCTTCGGGGGGCGTCGTGTGTTCAACACGCTGCTCGACGAGACGATGATTCTGGGCATGGCTCAGGGCTTTGCGAACGTCGGGATGTTGCCGATTCCAGAGATCCAGTATCTCGCCTATTTCCACAACGCCTGCGACCAGATCCGGGGCGAGGCGGCGAGCTTGCAGTTCTTCAGCAATAACCAGTACGCCAACCCGATGGTGGTGCGTATCGCCGGGCTGGGCTACCAGCGCGGATTCGGCGGCCACTTCCACAATGACAACTCGATCACCGCATTGCGCGACATTCCCGGGCTCGTAGTCGGCTGTCCGTCGCGTGGCGATGATGCGGTGACCATGATGCGGACTCTGACTGCCTTGGCGAAAGTCGACGGTCGGGTCAGCGTGTTCCTGGAGCCGATCGCCCTATACATGACCAAGGATCTGCACGAGGCCGGCGATGGCGGCTGGCTGACCGCCTATCCGGCGCCGGGCGACGCGATGACGCTGGGCGAGGGCAGGGTCTATGCGGCCGAGGGTGATGCTGCCGGACGCGGACCGGACGACTTGGTGATCATCACGTACGGCAACGGCGTGCCAATGAGCCTGCGTGCCGCCCGCCAAATCCAGCAGACACATGGCTGGCGCACTCGGGTAGTGGATCTGCGCTGGCTGGTCCCGCTCAACGACGCCTGGATCGTCGAGCAGGCCCGGAACGCAACGCGGATCATCATCGTGGATGAGGGCCGCCACAGCGCTGGCGTGGGCGAGGGCGTCATTACCGCCATTGCTGAAGGCGGTCTGGGTGCCGTTCCGCTACAGCGTGTGGTCGGAGTGGATACCTATACGCCGCTGGCGGGCGCAGCGTTCCTGGTGATCCCCGGAGAGGAAGACATCGTCACTGCTGCGGACCGCTTGGCAAAATCGTAAACCTGACAGCAGCGGATGAATGCCGATCATGGTGCGCTGAAGTATCAGCGCGCCAGCCCGTCCTTCAATGACCTCTCGCTCACCGTTACTCCATTGACTGCCAGCGCCGCATCCGCTCGCTCCAGTGGCAGCACCGCTAGCGCGACATGACGCTGGTCAGCGTCAGCCGAGGCGACAATCCGCCCCAAGGATGTGCCGTCCCCGGTGACGTCACTCCCGACATTGATCGGAGCAGACGACTCAAACAACACAAGTGCGCGCTTGGCTTTACCGAGGAAGTGCGTCCTAGCCACGATCTCTTGGCCGGGATAACACCCCTTCTTTACGCTGAATGCGTTCAGGCGCTCCAGTGATAATTGCTGGGGCGTCCATTGTTCGCGCTGTTCTGTGACGAGGCGGGGTAAGCCGTGCTCCAGATCTGCCATGCGCCAGCGGGCAAGCGCATCTTCATCTGCGACGGCTTCCAGATCTTTGCCGATCAGGAGGCTGCGCGGGGCCTCCGCATCGCCGATGTCGAGTTCAATCCGTCCATCGTCACTGACAGCCAGGCCGGTTCCACTCGCACTCATAGCTGCGGCGAACCTTGCGCCCACCTTCAGGTCCTCGCGCATGCTGATCGACAGCTTGCTGCGAAACAGAAAGCCGCGCAGCCGCTCAACCAGATTTGAAGGATCCCCGTCGGGCAGTACCAGCGACAGGGTCTCCGCATCGATGCGCATCAGTGCAAACAGCGCAATCACCCGTCCCTTCGGTGTCAGCCAGCCACTCCAATGCCAACAGCCGTCGGCTAGCGCCGCGACGTCGTTCATGAATTGGGCTTGCGCAAACGCGATCGCGTCGCGGCCCTGAAAGGTGATCACGGCGTAGCCGGGTAACGCAAATATCGGGCCAACGCTGGTGGATGACTTGTCAGACATGGGGGCGGGGCCTAAGCTTGGACACTGTGATGATAGGCCAAACCCCCTCCGATACCGACCCGGCTGCGCTGCCAGAGACGCCGGTTGACTCCACTTCGGAAGCGGCCGAGCAGCCCTCCACGGTCCCCGAACATGGTGGCCGCGACGGTCCGGATCCGACCCGATACGGAGATTGGGAGAAGAACGGTCGCTGCATCGATTTCTGACGTTTAGCTACGTCCCGTCACATTTCAGCCACATCCTGCCACGCGGCCTCGCCGCCCAGCCCAGAGAGCGCCATGGCCAGTCGCCAACGTCCCATATCACCGCACATCCAGGTCTACCGCTGGCAAGTCCAGATGGTCACCTCGATCATCCATCGCGCCACCGGCATTGTTCTGGTCGCTGGCAGCCTGCTGTTTGTCTGGGGGCTGTGGGCTTTGGCCGCGGGTCCTGCGCAATGGGCCAGTTTCAGCGACTGCGCCCGATCCATTCCCGGTTTCGTGGTCCTGTTCGGCTGGAGCTGGGCGTTTGCCTACCACTTGGCCAACGGCATCCGTCACGTGATTCAGGATGCCGGCTGGGGGTTCGAGATTCCGGATTTCATTCGTAGCAGCTGGACCACGATTATCCTCAGCCTGGTCTTGACCGCGCTGATCTGGTTCGCGGCCATGCAGCAGTGGGGTGGAGCATGAGTAACAGCGGTCTGCAGAGCGATCTGCGCAATCCACTCAAGCGCGCCCGCGGTCTGGGCTCGGCGAAGGACGGCACTGCGGCGTTCGTTGCCCAGCGCATCACCGCCGTCGCGTTGGTGTTTCTGTCCCTCTACGTGGTGTATCTGTTGCTGTCGCTGGTTGGCGGCAACTATGCAAGCGTCCGGGCAGCGGTGGCTTCGCCGGTAAATGCCGTGCTTCTGGTGGCGTTCCTGATTGCTTCCTTCTGGCACGCCAAGCTTGGCCTGCAAGTGGTCATCGAGGACTACGTGCACACTCCGTTGCTCGCGGTTATCGCGCAGTTGGCGGTCATCTTTATCTGCGTTCTCGCGGCGCTTGCCAGCGTGTTCGCGGTCATTCGCATCGCGCTCGGGGGCTGATCGTGCCGGCTTACAAGATTCAGGAACACAAATTCGACATGGTCGTCGTCGGTGCCGGTGGCGCCGGGCTACGTGCGACCTTCGGTCTGGCCCAGAAGGGTCTCAAGACCGCCTGCATAACCAAGGTCTTCCCGACCCGTTCGCACACCGTTGCTGCCCAGGGCGGCATTGCCGCAGCGCTGGGCAACATGGGCGAGGATGATTGGCGCTATCACTACTACGACACCATCAAGGGCTCCGACTGGCTGGGCGACCAGGACGCGATCGAGTACATGTGCCGCGAGGCGATCCCGGCAATCATCGAGTTGGAGCATCAGGGCGTGCCGTTCTCACGCACCGCTGAAGGCAAGATCTACCAGCGTCCGTTCGGCGGTATGACCACCAAGTTTGGTGAGGGTCCGCCGGCGCAGCGCACGTGTGCAGCCGCGGACCGCACCGGTCACGCGATTCTGCACACGCTGTACCAGCAGTCGCTGGCCCATCACGCCGAATTCTTCATCGAGTACTTTGCGCTCGACCTGATCATGGATGCCGATGGCGTTTGCCGCGGCGTTCTTGCGCTGGATCTGGCGGAGGGCACGCTGCATCTGTTCCGCTCCCAGGGCACCGTGTTGGCGACGGGTGGCTACGGCCGCGCCTATTTCTCGGCGACCTCGGCGCATACCTGCACCGGCGACGGTGGTGGCATGGCTTTGCGCGCCGGGCTGGCGTTGCAGGACATGGAGTTCGTACAGTTCCACCCGACCGGTATCTATGGCGCCGGCTGCCTGATCACCGAGGGTGTTCGTGGCGAAGGCGGCATTCTGCGTAACGCCGATGGCGAGCGCTTCATGGAGCGTTACGCGCCGTCGGCGAAGGATCTTGCATCCCGCGACGTGGTGAGCCGCGCTATGACGATGGAAATCCGCGAAGGTCGCGGTGTGGGCGAGCACAAGGACCACATGCTGCTCGACCTTACCCACCTGGGTCCGGAAGTGATCCACGAGAAGCTGCCGGGTATCGCCGAGTCGGCGCGCATCTTTGCGAACGTGGATGTCGAGAAACAGCCGATTCCGGTGATTCCGACCGTGCACTACAACATGGGCGGCGTGCCGACCAACTACCACGGCGAAGTCGTGCAGTTGAAGAATGGTGATCCTGATTCCGTTGTGCCGGGCCTGTATGCGATCGGTGAGGCGGCCTGTGTGTCGGTGCACGGCGCGAACCGTCTGGGATCCAACTCGCTGCTTGATCTGGTGGTATTTGGCCGTGCAGTCGCGAACCGCTGTGCCGAGACACTTACACCAGGCGCCGCGCATCCTGACCTGCCGTCGGATGCGTGCGATGCGTCGCTGGCGCATCTGGACAAGCTGCGCAACGCAAAGGGTGGTACCCCGACCGCGGTCATCCGTGATCAGATGCAGCGCGCGATGCAGGCCGATGCGGCCGTGTTTCGTACCGAGGACACGCTTGCGGAAGGCGTCAGTCGTATCCGCGAGATCCGGGCGTCGTTTGAGGACGTCAAGGTCAGCGATCGCTCACTTATCTGGAACTCTGACCTGGTCGAGACCTTCGAGCTGTCCAACTTGTTGGGCCAAGCGCTGGCGACCATCGTGTGTGCTGAAAATCGCACCGAATCGCGCGGCGCGCATGCCCGTGACGACTTCCCGGATCGCGATGACGCCAATTGGCAAAAGCATTCCTTGTGCTGGGTAGACGACGCTGGCAACACGAAGATCGACTACCGCCCGGTCCACATGTACACGCTGACCGACGACGTTAAAGTAGTTCCGCCGACAAAGCGGGTCTACTGACTTCGTTTTCACCAATCATTTTGCGGGCCATACATCGGCCCGCGGCGCCGGCTGACTCCCGGCCCTCAAGGCGGATATCCAGATGGCCGATTTCAACCTTCCAAAAAATTCGAAGATCCAGAAGGGTCGCCACTACGAAACGCCGGGTGCCAAGCAGCCGCGCACGTTCCGTGTGTACCGCTGGAACCCGGACGACGATCAGAATCCTCGCCTGGACACCTATGAGGTGGACATGGCGACCTGCGGCCCCATGGTTCTGGACGCGCTGATCAAGATCAAAAACGAGATCGATCCGACGCTGACGTTCCGTCGCTCTTGCCGTGAGGGCATCTGCGGTTCATGCGCGATGAACATCGATGGCACCAATACGCTCGCGTGCACGAAGGCAATCGAAGATTGCAGCAGCGGCGATGTGCCGATCTACCCGCTGCCGGCGATGGAAGTGGTCAAGGACCTGGTGCCAGACCTGACCCATTTCTACGCCCAGTACGCCTCGATCAAACCGTGGATTCGCACCGCGAGCCCTGCGCCAAGCGATCGCGAGCGTCTGCAGTCGCCTGAGGATCGCAAGAAGCTCGACGGGCTGTACGAATGCATTCTTTGCGGTTGCTGCACGGCCGGTTGCCCGAGTCACTGGTGGAATGGTGACCGCTACCTCGGTCCGGCGGTTCTGCTGCAGGCGTACCGCTGGATCGTCGACAGCCGCGATGAAGACACCGGTGCGCGATTGGACGATCTTGAGGATCCCTTCAAGCTTTACCGCTGCCACACGATCCTCAACTGCACGCGTACCTGCCCGAAGGGCCTGAATCCCGCGCGGGCGATTGCCGAGATCAAGAAATTGATGGTGGCCCGACGCGCCTGATCCAGCGATGGTCAACGCGTGACAAGGGGTGTGCCGGATGCACGCCCCTTTTTTTGTGGAGTGGGTATGGAACTGAATGCCGAAGACGAGGTGGAACTGCGGCGCCTGCGCTGGAAGTGCCGGCGCGGGATGCGTGAGCTGGACCAGTTGTTTGGCCGGTATCTCGACCGCAAATGGCGGCAAGCCGGGGCGAAAGAACGGGCGGTTTTCCTACGCCTGCTTGACTGCGAGGACGATAAGCTCTGGCATTGGTTCATGGGTCAAAAGGTGCCGCCCGATGCCGAACTCGCCGCCTTCGTGGAAGGAATCCGCCAGTTGCCAGCTTGATTGGCAGCCGTCAGCCTGGCTGATCGGAGTCCTTGTGGCGCTGGGTATCTGCGGGGCGTTGTCGCTGCTCCTGTCCGGTTTGCCGCAATTCCTAGCGTGGCCCGGTGCAGCAATCGCCATGCTATATGGCGTTCTACTGGCACGACAGGAATCGCTTAAAGCGGCTGTCGCCATCGAACTGGACGGCTCGACCGTCGACGTTGATGGCGAACCCGTTGAGTCGTTCTGTGTTTTCTGGCGTGGGCCGCTTACATTTGCCCGTTGGGTTGACGGATCCGGGCAGGTGCGGCGGCTGGTGTGGTGGCCGGACACGCTGGCTGTGGTGGCGCGGCGTGAACTGCGACTGGCTTTGCCGACGCAAAACACTGCGCGCGCGCCCCGTTCGGTGGCACCATAGCGGGCTATGTTCAAGCCAATCCCTGTCGCCATCGGCCTGCGCTATCTTCGCGCGAAACGCCGCAATGGCTTTATATCCTTCATTTCCATGGCATCGATTCTCGGCATTGCGCTGGGGGTGGCTGCTCTGATCACGACGCTTGCAGTGATGAGCGGCTTCCAGCAGGAGATCCGCGATCGCATGCTGCAGATGGCCGCGCACGCGACGGTCAGCGCCTCGGGCAAACCGCTGGAGGATTGGCAGCAGGCGGTTGACCTTGCACTGTCCGACCCCCGTGTAGCCGGGGCGGCGCCCTATGTGGAGAAAGAAGCGCTGTTGAACGGTCCGCGCCAGCAGCCCGCGATGGTGCGTGGCGTGGTGCCGAACGACGAGCGGACGGTTTCAGTGCTTGGCGACAAGATGGTGTCAGGCACGCTTGAATCGTTGCAGCCGGGCGAGTTCAACATCGTGCTCGGTCGCGAACTTGCGGCTTGGCTTGGTGTCAATGTCGGCGACAAGGTCGTCATGACGATTGCCGAGTTCAACAGCACGCCAGTGGGTGCCATGCCGCGGGTCAAGCGCTTCACGGTCAGCGGGATCTTCGAAGTTGGCTACAACGAGTACGACCGCAGCATGGCGTTCACCAGCATGTCCGACATGCAGCGGTTGATGCGGCTAGGCGATGGAGTCACCGGCGTCCGCTTGCGCATGCATGACATGAACCAGGCCTGGGAAGTCGCACGTGAACTGGCGACTCGGCTAGGCGGCATGCAGGTCACCGACTGGACCACCGACAACGCGAACATGGTCCGCGCCCTGAAGATGGAAAAGACCCTGATGGCGATCCTGTTGTCGCTGATCATCGCAATGGGCGCGTTCAATCTGGTGTCCTCGCAAGTGATGCTGGTCACCGATAAACAGGCTGACATTGCCATCCTGCGAACCCTCGGACTGTCGCCGGTCAGCGTGATGGCGGTGTTCATGGTGCAGGGCAGCCTGATCGGCGTGATTGGTACGGTACTCGGGGTAGTCAGCGGAATCGTTTTGACGTTGAACCTGGAAAATATTCTTTTCGCGATTGAGAGTGTATTCGGGGTCAGCCTGCTGCCCGAGGATGTTTACTACATCACTGGTCTGCCCACCGATCTGAAGTCCGAGGACATCATCGCGATCACGATCGTCGCACTGGTGATGGCGTTCCTGGCGACCATCTATCCGGCGTGGCGCGCCGCACGGACACCGCCGGCGGAGGCGCTGCGTTATGAGTGAGACCATCTGGCCCGTTGACTCCACCTGGCGCCCTGATGCGAACGTCGTACTGGGGTGCACCAACCTCGGCATGGTCTACGCCGAGGGCAAGATGCGAACGCCTGTCTTCGATGGCCTGGGGCTCGAGGTTCATCGGGGCGAGACAGTCGCGATCGTTGGCGCCTCCGGTGCCGGCAAAAGCACCTTGCTGCATCTGTTGGGTGGGCTTGATACGCCGACGGCGGGCGATGTCTATGTAGACGGGCACTGGATGAGTGAGCTGTCCGACACCGCACGCGGAAAGCTGCGTAACCGCGCGCTGGGATTTGTTTACCAGTTTCACCACCTGCTGCCGGAGTTCACGGCGCTCGAAAACGTGATGCTGCCGGTCATGCTGGGTGGCTCTGGAGTGCCTGCGGCGCGAGCTCGTGCCAAGGAGCTGCTGGAGTCGGTCGGGTTGGGACATCGTCTTGAGCACAAGCCAGGCGAGCTGTCCGGTGGCGAGCGCCAGCGCGCCGCTGTCGCGCGAGCTCTGGTTAACCGGCCGGCGTGCGTACTGGGCGATGAGCCCACCGGAAATCTGGACGAGAAGACCGCTGCCAACGTGTTTGACCAGATGCTTGAGCTGAACCGAGAACAGCAAACCAGTCTGGTCCTGGTGACCCATGATCGGCGGTTGGCACGACGCCTGGACCGCGTGCTGGAGCTGCATCAGGGCAAGTTGCGGGAGTTGTCGAACCGGGACATGTGACAAAGGCGGGCCGCCTAGGGAAAAGCGGCTCCGGTAACATCTCTCAAGGAAGAGGCGAAAGCCATGAGCAATGCGGCAAGGACGCCGCTGTCAAGATCCACCATCGATGTCTCTCGCGCCATCGTTGAAAACGAGACGATAGGACAGGGATCCCGGCCGGCTCCATTTGGCGTGCCGGTGGCGGCGGGACTGCTGGCAGGTGTTTCTTCAGCGCTTTGGTTGCCGTCGCTGGCGCCAATGTGGATGTTGTGGATCGCTGCCGTCATTGGGCTGCCCACGTGGTGGCGAGCTCGGCGGCTGCGTTGGCTCGGAGCCTGCCTGCTCGGATTTGCGCTGGCGGGCCTGCACGCCACTCATGCACTGTCCATCACGCTTCCGGCCGATTGGGAAAAGCGCGATGTCGAGGTGCGTGGGCGCATCGTCGAATTGCCCGCACACCAGCCCCGAAGGACCGCTTTCGCGCTGCGCGTGGATGGCGACGACGATCAGGCCGAGCCGCTACGCGGCCGTTTGCTGCGGCTGTCTTGGTACGACACCCGTAGCGGCCGCAGTAGTGGTCGCGAACAACTGCAGGCTGGCCAGCAGTGGCAGATGACCTTGCGCTTGCGGGCACCGCGCGGTTTGCGCAATCCGGGTGGGTTTGACAGTGAGAAGCATGCGTTCGCGGGTCGGGTGACGGCGGCTGGGTACGTGCGCGATCCCTCCACAGCCACGCTTACAGCCGATGGGTGGGGTATCAACGCGTGGCGTGGCGCGATGGCTCGCCGTATTGCCGACGCCGTGCCGCCGAAGTCGGCGCGCTTCATCGCCGCGTTCGCTCTGGGCGACACGCGCGGTCTCGATGATCAGGATTGGCATGTTCTGCGCGCCAATGGCCTGAGTCATTTGGTGGCGATTTCCGGCATGCATGTAGGCTTGGTTGCCGGCTTTTTCGCATTGGCGGTTACCGGTTTTTGGTGGCTGTTGCCGAGCTTGGGTCGGAGGCTGCCGCGCCCGGTAGCTGCCGCTATGGGTGGTCTTGTTGGAGCCATGCTGTATGCCGCCGTGGCGGGATTCTCGTTGCCCACGGTGCGGACAGTATTGATGGTCGCGGTCGTGGCCGGCGTGCGCCTGTGGCGACGACGTGTGACCACATTGGAAGTGCTCGCGTTGGCGATGATCGCGGTGCTGCTGGTGGATCCACTGTCTGCGCTCACTGCTGGGTTCTGGTTGAGCTTCTTTGGCGTCGTCTGGCTCGTTTGGTGCTTGCCGGAAGCGGGCGGGCGACCGTTGCATGATCTGGTGTCAGCTCAGGGTGTCGCCACGGTTGGCTTGCTGCCGCTCACTGCAGTGCTGTTCGATCAGGCATCCGTGGTCGGGCCGCTTGCCAATCTGGTTGCGGTTCCCTGGTGGACGTTGGTTGTGGTGCCGCTGTCGCTGGCTGGTACAGCGCTGGAGCTGCTCCATGCGGGCTGGGGAGGCTGGGCGTGGGATGCCGCTGCGTGGTGCTTCCAGCTTAGTTGGCCTCTGTTTGAGACCACCGCAGGCAGCGACCTCGCACTGTGGTGGCTGCGCGAGTCGCGTTGGTTTGCGTTGCCACTGGCGGGCGTCGGTGCATTCTGGCTTTTGCTCCCGCGTGGTTTGCCGGGGCGGCCATTGGCGTTGTTGCTGTGGTTGCCGCTGTTGTGGCCTTTGCGCGACCTGCCTGAGACCGGTGAGGTCGAGATCCTTGTGCTTGATGTCGGGCAGGGCGCGTCGGTGCTCGTGCGTACTGCCAGTCATTCGCTGCTGTACGACATGGGGCCCTCGACGCCGGATGGGTTCGATAGCGGCGAGAGGGTAGTGATTCCGGCCCTGCGTGCCTTGGGCGTGGGTCATCTGGATCGTGCGGTGGTGAGTCATCGCGACAATGACCATTCCGGTGGATTCGATGCGGTGCGCACGCGGGTCGCGATTGGGATTTCGAACGCGCCGGAAGATTCAGGGGTAGCCGAGACCCTGCCATGCGTCGCTGGGGAGCAGTGGACCTGGGACGGTGTGTCGTTCCGGTTCCTGCACCCACCGCCATACTTTCCCTACCTCGGTAACGACGCCAGTTGCGTGCTCCAGATCATCGGGAAGCATGGCAGCGCGCTGTTGCTGGGCGATGTGGGCAAGGTGGTCGAACGGGACCTGGTGCGTAGAAGCCGGTTGGACCCTGACGCAGCGGTCAACGCCGACGTGGT
>JBBSSB010000008.1:0-108502 GCA_038242455.1 Lysobacterales bacterium | reverse complement strand
GCGCTGCGGCAAGCGCTTCACAGCTACATCGACTTCTACAACAATCGGCGACTACACTCGGCACTGGGATACAAATCACCCGCCGAGTTTGAACGAGAATGCGCCTAACCATCAGGTGTCCACTTTATCGAAGGAAGTCCCGGACGCTTCGCGGCTTAGCTCAGGTGTTAGGCCTTTGAGAAAACTCACTGGAAATAGAGGTAAGCCATGACAGATCGGGATTTAACCAAGACGTATAGCCGTGGGCAGTTCGTAGAAAAGCTACGTCGCCTAGCTGACGCAATTGACGCAGAAAGGGCTTTCACAATCCAAGTGGCCGGCGAGCGCCTGAGCATCCCCGCAAGCGCAGCTTTCAATGTGGAGCACGAGCGCAGCGGTGACCAGCAGGAGCTGGAGTTCCAAGTCACCTGGCCCTCGCAAGAGACCTAACAATGGGTTCATGCCGAAACCGCTTCGTTCCACCAAGCACATGGCACAAAATGCGTGCCATGTGTTTGGATCCCCTACGTAGTTCGGCTTAACTTAGGTGTTAGACCTCGTGAGGAGTCGTGATGCGAATTGAGGCCGCTCTTCTGATTGCCATGCTTTCAGCGTGCTCGAACGACACCTCATCGCTGCATCCGAACATTCAGAAACATTACCCATCGTCTATTAAGAGATTGGATCCATTTCATCATTCTTGCAGCGCTCCGCTCGCGTGTGGCGATCTGGTCATGATTGCGTGCAGCCCAGAGCTAAATGGGTCAATGGACTACTACAATAATCGTACCGGTAAGCTTGTCATGGCTTGCGGAGGAGCGTGCATGGATGCACCAAACGAAAACCCACTAATTTGTAGAGAATGCCCTCCACCTGAGTGGCGTGCATGCGAGGGTAAACCGCAATAGAGCGATGCCTAACAGATCGTGCAGGCCGAAGCCGCTTCGGGGCCCGGCTTCATTTCGGTGTTGAATGCTGCATAAATCAGCGATGGAGCGGCAAATGAAAGGAACTTGCTTGTGCGGTGCTATCGAAGTTGTTGCTGAGAATCAGAGCGAAGTAGGGCTTTGCCACTGCTCTAATTGCCGACGCTGGTCTGGCGGACCCATGTTCGCTCTCCATTGCGGCTCAGAAGTCGAATTCATTGGGGGAAAACCCAGTACCTACAGATCATCTGATTGGGCGGAACGCGGTTTTTGCTCAAAATGCGGGACACACCTCTTCTATCACCTTCTGCCCAACGACGAGTACGTCCTACCGGCCGGGATATTTCAGGAAGAGCAGTTCGCACTCACCAGTGAGATCTTCATTGATGAGAAACCCGCTTTCTATGCGCTAGAAAATAAGACACACAAGATGACTGGGCCCGAGGTATTCGCGCAATTTCTCAAGGCGAGTGAATGACGAACCTAATCTATAATTCAAGCCGAACTCGCGAAGTCCCATCTACGGACAGAGTCGAAGTCGAATTCCCATCGATACCCGCCCAGCACGCCGCGGCTCGGCTCGGCTTCGTTACGGTATAGCGGATCACATGCATGAGTAACCGCTGGCCCGTTATTGCCGTTGTTCTGAGCTATCTCTTCATGCTTTTTGGAGGTGGGGCAGTAAAACCTGACTATTCGCACATCAACCAATTCATCAGCGAACTGAACGCGACCGGCACACCATACGCAAGGACAATAGGCTGGATTGGCTTCGTGCCGTTCGGTGTCTTTGCTAGCATTTTACTCATTGCCACCGAACGCAAAGCTCCCGTCCACGGAATCAGTCGGCTGGGCTACTGGATGCTCTTAGCCGAGCCCATCGCCTACATCGGTTCCGCGATTGCGCCGTGCGATATTGGCTGTCCCACGGAAGGTAGTCCGAGCCAAATTCTCCACAACTTGCTTGGTGTAATTACGTTTCTATCAACTACGCTTGGACTCTTTTTTCTATCATTTACACCGAACACCTCCGTCGCGCATCGAGCCTCTTGGGTTTGTCTTTCGCTAATGTGGCTAACACTGTTTGGACTGATGGTGGATGGATCTATGTTCGAATTTCGCGGTGCGTTACAACGCGTAGGTGAGTGGATCGTGTATGGGGTACTTTGCGTCTGCGCATGGCGTATTCTGGGCCCTAACAACTCGCTCCAGCCACACATACGTCCTGGCGGGAAAACTCAGACGTAAATACATTCCGATCTCCGTCGCAAAGCGAAGGCTCACCCTCATGCTGGGTCCAGGCTCCAGTGGTACAAACTGCCGCCCCATTGCATTTCGGGCCGGCTTAATTCCTCTCCGAGGCCACACTAAGGATCCCTTGAACCGATGAGAAGAGTTCAGATCACTCGCCTGCTTCTAGCTATCTGCATTTTCTACGTGACCGGCTTCTATTTCATTGGAGCTGCAGTGAAACCGGGATATTCACAACTGTCCAACTTCGTGAGCGAATACAACGCAACCGGAACGGCTTGGGCAAACACTCTCACATACGCGGGGTTTTTCGCAACGACTGCTCTGTTGTCTTGTTTCATTCTTGTCGCCGCGCCGCTCACGCGAGTTTCTGGCGCAAGCCGATTAGGATTTTGGCTCTTGTGGTCTATTCCAGCCTCATTCCTTCTTGGCGCAATAGCTCCCTGCGATGCGGGATGCCCGATAGAGGGTTCACCCAGTCAAGTCGCACACAATGTTTTAGCAGTGCTGTCCTACTTTGGAATGGGCGTCAGCGTTGCATTATTATCGTTGTCTTCGGGATTCAAATCTTTCAAGGCACGGCGCGCCTTCATGCTCCTCACTGGCATTGCGTTTCCCGTGGTGTTTCTCGCCATGCTCCAGCCCGAATTGGCGCCCTGGAGGGGATTGCTTCAGCGGTCACTCGATGTCGCGCTGGCAGCCTCACTGCTTATGGTGGTCTATACGATTCTTATGCCACACCCTAGATCTCGCCAAGAAACTGAGTGACCCATCGCTCAATCCCAAACCGCATTCCTACCCGGTTTCACTCGGACTTTTGATCAAACGCGCCCCGGGAAATGCATCTCTCGATATACATTGCTAGTCAGCGGTGATCGCGCCCACATACGCAGCCGACATGCTCAAGATCACCCTTCACCCGTATGAGGAGACACGCGAGTGGTGGCGGCCCTGCGGCGGATCCACAAGTTGATGAACTCAACGAAGACCGAGAACGCCATCGCGGCATACACGTAGCCCTTTGGGATATGCACGCCGAAGCCGTCGGCGATCAGCACCAGACCGATCATCAACAGGAAGCTCAGCGCCAACACCTTGACCGTCGGGTGGCGCTCGACAAACTCACTGATCGCGCGTGCAAACGCCAGCATGAAGACGATCGATATCAGGATCGCAGTGACCATCACCCAACGCTCGTCGACCATGCCGACGGCGGTGATGATCGAGTCCAGTGAGAACACGATATCCAGAACCATGATCTGGGCAAGGACTGCCGCGAACGACGTGGCTGCGGCGGCCGCAACCGTGGCGGGCGGCGGGCCTTCGACTTTCTGGTGGATCTCGTGGGTGGCTTTTCCGATCAGGAATAGACCGCCGCCGATCAGGATCAGGTCGCGCCATGAGAACCCGTGCCCCAGAAGGCTAAACAAGGGTGCGGTCAGCCCGACGATCCACGCGATCGCAAACAGCAGTAGAAGCCGCGTGACCGCAGCCAGCAGGATGCCTACTTTCCGCGCACGGTCGCGTTGGTGAACCGGAAGCCGCCCCGCCAGGATCGAGATGAAGATGATGTTGTCGATCCCGAGAACGAGTTCGAGCGCAGTCAAGGTCGCGAGCGCGACCCACAGTTCGGGATTGGCTAGTGCTTCCATCGGAGATGTCCTTCGCGTAGCCGACCTGCTGGCGAAGTGCCAGCAAGCAGTCGGTCGCCACTACGCGACACCGGCCGTGGCCGGGAATCGTGCAGTGACTCGCGAAGGTCTTGCTCACACACCCTGATGGGTATGCCGCTGCGCCGGAGCCGAAGCTCGTATTGACGGGTACAGCGTTTGGGAGCTACTCCCCTTCGAGCGCGGAGATTAGCACGCGCTTTCCCGAAGTTGGTAGAAGTAAATGAGATGATCTTCGATGGCGCTGGTTTTCTTCTCGACACCGAACTGTGGTGTTGTCAGACATGAGTATGTGCCGTCACAACAGTCGGGCAAAGCAGGAGCCTGAGGCGTGGCTCGAGGGTGGATAGTGCAATGTAATTCGCTTTCTTGGGTGCCCCGTTAGGCATCCGGTCAGCATGTCTAAAGGGAAGGTTGCCGCCTGCAATCATTGTGCGGAAACGACCCGAAGCCGACGTCGCAATAGCTCGATCTGACCCAATGCTTGTCGTCGTTGGTTTGCTTTGCGGACGTTCGGTACCTCAAGTTGACCTCACTGAATGCTACGGGCTATAGATCCGTGGCTCGCCGTAACTGCAAGATGGGCACCGGTCCAGTGGTGGCTTCAGACGTGTCGCGTTCGCCGCACCGGTCAATTCGGCCCACTCCGACTCGGCAGAACAACTGATCCTGGTTCTACATCTGAGCTGCAGTCTCCTAGTCTTCGAAGCGACCAGCGAAACCTTGGAGAGCGAAGCATGATGCGATGGATCAAACGGGCCGGCATTGGCTGCCTGGGGCTGATGATTGCTTTCGCAATCGGCGGCTTCTTCTACCTGCGCAGCCTGAATCTCGACAGCCAGCCATTGGCGGATCCGGGCAGTACCGTGGCGAGCCTCGACTTCATGCGTGCCAGAGTGCCTGCGACGCGCGGCAGAGTTTTGGCTGTCGTCAGCAGCACGGCAACGTTCCCAGGCATCGATAAACGCGCGGGTTTTGAGTTGACTGAACTGTCGCGCGCCTACTACGTTTTCCTCGCCAACGGCTATCAGGTGGACATCGCCAGCCCGAGTGGTGGCGAGCCACCGATGCGCACCGATGACGATATGGTCGCTGCGGATTACGCGTTCCTCAACGATCCCCAAGCCCGCACGAAGCTGACCAGCAGCGTGCCGATCAAAGATGTGGATCCCTCTCGGTATGCCGCGGTGTATTTCGTGGGCGGCAAGGGAGCGATGTTCGACTTTCCCAACGACCCGACAATCCAAAAACTCGTTCGCGACGTGTACCAAAGCAATGGCGTCATCGGTGCAGTCTGTCACGGCCCTGCCGCCCTACTTGAGGTGGTGCTCGACGATGGAACGCCGCTTTTACGTGGCCGTCGGGCTACCGGTTTCACAAATGCCGAAGAACTGTTCTTGGTCAAGGATGCCCATGCGCTGTTTCCCTATCTTCTACAGGACCGAATGCGCGAGAAGAGCGTGGTCTTCGACGAAGCACCGATGTACGTCGAAAATCTGGTCGTGGATGACCGTCTTATCACTGGGCAGAATCCTTGGTCGACGTGGTCGGTCGCTGAAGCGATGGTGGTCGCACTGGGTCATACGCCAGTGCCGCGCGAGCACACCGGCGAAGAGCTGGCGATGCAGGTCATCGATACCTATCACCGTGAAGGGCGGACAACCGCGCAGTTGGCGAAAGCAACTCGCCCCCGCGCCGACAAACGTCTGCTGCTGATGCACGCTTTGGTGGCCGGGATGGGCGGTCGACTAGGGGAGGCATATCGTCTACAGGCGCTTGCACACGACTGAACACGCGGCGACATGAGTGCGGGCCAGATCGATGGGCCGGAGATGACTGTGTTCCCGCCATTACACTATCGCCTCCGTTGTCTACTGCCACATCCGCAGCGTCGGTTGACCTTCAAACGGGAAGCACGCATGCAGGCAAGCAAACGCACTTTGAACTTGTTACTTGTGGAGGACGATACCGATGTCGCAGCAGGCATCGGAGACTACCTTGGCCTGCACAACGTGGCGGTCGATTTTGCCTATACCGCTGCCCAAGCCAAGGGGCGCCTGCGCGAGAGAGCGTTCGATGTCGTGATACTGGACGTCAATCTTCCGGATCAAGATGGTTTGACCTTGTTCGGTTGGCTAAAGTCCGAAGCCGGACTGCGCTCACCCGTACTTTTCCTGACTGCTCGGGGTGCACTCGACGACAAGCTCCACGCCTTCGCTCTTGGCGCCGTTGACTACATGGTCAAACCCTTTGCGGCAGCGGAATTGCTTGCGCGCGTGCGCGCGATTGCCGCGCACGTGCCGGCAGGCGGCGGAGCGCAGTTGCAAGTGGCCGGCTACATCTTGGATCTGCACGGCTACCGTTTGCAGCGCGGGGGTAATGGACTGGCTTTGCATGCAGCGGGATTTACGTTGATGCGTCGCCTGATGGAAGCCAGTCCGGCCTGTGTGTCGCGCGATGAACTATGCACACTCTTGTGGGCCGGCGAGCCTCCCCAAAGCGACCCGCTTCGCATGCATGTCTACCAATTGCGGCAGGCGTTCCTGCGTCAGTTCGGACAGCCTCTGATTAAGACGATGCGCGGCGTGGGCTACTGCTTCGTGGGAGACGCAGATGCGACGGCATAGCCTGAGTCATGCACTGGCGCGGCAATGGATGTCATTCACTGTGGCGCTGTCGGTGCTATTCATTGCCGGAACTTTTTTGCTGCTGTTTGTGCTGGAAGACAGTTTCATCAACCGGCGCATGCACGCGGTCGCGATGACCGTGACCAATCCGTCCACACCGCCGATGTCGTTGCCGGAGCAATTTGAGGTCGTCTACTCGGCAGACGCACCCCAGGACGTTCGTGCACGTTTGCAGCGCACGCGGTTAGGCGGAATCATCGAGTTCCGGCGCACCGACGGGCGCTACGTGCATGCGATGTCCACACGCAGCGCCTCTGGCAAGCCGTTTGTGCTTATTTACGACGTGACCGACGAGTTGACAGTCAACCCTGGCGTCTCGCGCGGATTGGCATATGCGCTGGGCTTGCTGATCGTGCTGCTGGTGTGCGCGTATACGCTAGCTCGGTTGTTTGTCGCGGGCACGCTGCGTAGGACAGAAGCGTTGATCCGAAAGGTGCTGGCCAGCCCGGATCCGGACAGTCTCGATGCGCTGGCCCGGCAGGAGCCGGTATACGAGCTCGAGCATCTGCTGCGACTGCATGCCAGCTTGTGGCGTGAACAACTGATGGCAGTGCATCGTGAGCGGGAAACGCTGACTTTTCTCGGTCACGAACTGCGCACGCCACTGCAGTCCGCTTGCACCAGCTTGGCGATTCTGGAACAAACCCCAAATCACGGAGCGGCGTGGGCACGACTGCGGAGAGCTATCCAGCGCTTGACACGCGCCAGCAACGCGATTCTATGGCTGTCTACCGAAGCGCCCGATGGGGCCATGGAAGTAACGCACGCCCTGGAATGCCTCACGGAGTTGGTAGAGGAGATGCAACCCTTGGCTAGTGTGCGTGGACAGACGATTGTCCTGACGATCGAGGCGACCCCGGAGTGGAAGGGATCGCGCGACGTGATCGAAGCACTGCTGGCGAACCTCCTGCTCAACGCGATTCAACACGGGGGCGCTGGCACCATCGCCGTCCAAGCTGATACCGACTTACTCGTCATTACCAACTCACATGCCGACGACAGCGTGCCGGGCTTCGGTCTTGGTTTGGAGATCGCCAACCGGCTGGCTGCGCGAATTAACTGGCGATTGATCTTCGATGACGATGAGCATGGCGCTTGCGTCACCCTCCACCGGCCGTTGTCTGACCTCGTGAGAACGACAGGCAGTGCGCGCAACGCCTAGCGCGCGGCAAGCCGTACGAACCTCTGTCTCGGGAGCCAACGCTTGTCCTGGAACCGAACCGTTAGGCCCCGCACTTGATCGTAAGAAACCTTAAGGCAGCATCCAAATTGATCGTCAAACACTTGCTAGGCAGCGCTTTTACACTCTGCCTGCGTGTAGAGCATGCGAGCATATTCGAGGAAAGCGCTAAGGCGCCCGTGAAAAACCATAAGCCTCTCGCACGCCAAAGCGCCGAGGATGCACCCGTCAAGACAACGTAAGCCTGATCCCAACAACGAGATTCAGCTGACGACCTCTTGGATCAGCTGCTCGCCAGTGTTGCGCACATTACCCACAGCCCTACCGACTTTGTGCCAACTCAGGTTTGGCTCTGGAGCAGCCAAGACGACCTCACTCGCTTGCTGAGGCGTTCCCTGCAGCCAGTCGGAAAGCATGTCTGTGGGGAGCATCAGCGGCATGCGGTCGTGAAGGAAGACGATTGACGGATCAGCCTCCCGGGTGACAATGCTGTAAGTCAGGAGATCGCCGCGCTGCTCCCACAAGCCGGCGAAGAACACGACTGGGGCGTCTGCGGCATGAATGAAGTACGGCTGCTTGGTCGAGCCAACCTTCAGCCACTCGTAATACCCCGAACTCGGGATCAATCCTCGACGTTCCTTCCAAGCGGAACGGAATGCGGGCTTCGTTGAGGCGGTCTCAGCGCGGGCGTTGATCGTGCTGTAGGCCAGCTTTTCGTCCTTAGCCCAGGGTGGCAGTAAACCCCAGCGCATCTGAGTTGCGATTGCGCCGCCGGCCTCGTCATCTACCAGCACCCAGCCGGACTGGGTGGGTGCGCGGTTGTAGTTGGGATCGGGATCTACTTCTGGGGCGGCCACGCTCAAACCTCCGGAGAAGTCATGGATCTGCCGCCACGTATAGAACTGGGTGTCTCTTCCGCACATTGCACGAGCGTAGCGTTGAATGAGTGAAGGTCGCAGCAGCTTGGCACTGCCGCATCAGGCCCGCCGTGGGGATTACATGACCGGGGAAGGCAAGTGGACGGCGATGCTGCACGATTAGATTGCCGCGCTTCGATGGGCTACACGATCAGAAGAAAGCCCATGGCCGGGAGCGTGACTATGCCCAGCACTCAGAACCCTGCGGCCGCCAAGCCGTGCACCCAACGACGCCGGATGCGGTTTGGAGGAGCTGTGGTCGATCGTCTCACCAAATCCTGACTAGTTTGCGTCATGGACTAGCGCGCCAACGAAGTTGGCGCAAAACTCTTCAGGTGAAGAGCGGCTACTCCCGAGTGGCGGGGGGAGAACTTGATGAAGGAGCGCTCTAAGATCGCGGAATAGTATTACCTACATGCATTCCGCTAACCTGTTCGCCGATGGCTCGTTTCCGTTCCCACTGGTTGCCCGCACTGCGTGTTCTCGCTGTGACCCTGTTTGCGCTTAGCTTGCTGGTGCAACCCGTAATGGCAGCCGCCGGTGAGATGCACGAACTTGCGCACGATCCGTCTGGCGCGCACACCCACGCGCTTCATGCTGGCACGGTCGCCGGGGGAGTCGACGACCTCGATCAGGACGTTGCTGAAGTACTGCACTTGATGTTGCATTTCGCGCACTGCTGCGTGGCAACGGCCGCTTTGCTACCCTCTCCTAATACGATCATCGGCGTGCCACTGGCAGTCCATCTGCCGAGCGCGAAGTCAGCGTTTCCGACGCAGACACGCCTGGTGTCGCCCTTCAAGCCTCCTATTTTCGTGTGACCGCGCCGTCGGCCTGTGCCGACACCTGTCATTTCGAGTAATCCGGAGCAATCCCCATGCGTTTGCGACTCGCGGCTATCGCCGTGCTCGTCGTCGTGTGTGCCGCGAGTTTTCGCGCGCACGCCGTCGACCTCCTGACTCTGGACGACGCCTTCAGTCGTGTCGCCATCATCCATCCGAGCCTGCGTCTGTTTGGCAGCCGTAGCGAAGTACTAACGGCCGAGCTAGGCAACGTGTCACGGCGTCCCCCGTTGGTCGCTGGCGCCAGCATCGAAAATGCGTTCGGTACCGGCCGCGCCAGTGGTATGCAGAGTGCCGAAGTCACGCTCAATCTGGCCTCAGTACTGGAGCGTGGCGGCAAGCTGGATGCGCGCCGCACGCTGGTGCAAAGTCGCATGGATGCATTGGCCGTGCAGCGCGAGGCGCAACGGCTGGACTTGCTGGCCGAGGTGGCCCGTCGCTACCTTGCGGTCATCGCTGCCAATCGTCAGGGCTCAATCGCCGAGTTGGATATCGAGCAGCGGAAGCGCAGCGTCGCCGAAGCCCGCAAACGTCTGCAGGCGGGTGCGTCGCCCGAGTCGGTGGTGCTGGCGGCGCAAGCGGCGCTGGCCAGGAGTGAACTTGATCTCGCCCGGGCCCAGCAACGGGCGATGGCTTCGCGTCAGCATCTTGCCGCGCTGTGGAACGAGCGCAGTCCCACATTCGAGGTGGCAGGCGGTGATCCATTGGCGCTACCCGAGGTCGCGGACCTGGCCGTGCTCACCGAATGGCTGGCGCGCACTCCGGAGCTGACGCAGTTCGTCGACGAGCGCCGCATTGTCGAGGCACGCATGCAACTTGCCCGCAGCGAGGCGAAGCCGGACTTGGACTGGCAGGTCGGGGTACGTCGGTTTCAGGACACTGGCGAGGTTGGTCTTGTGGGCAGCGTATCGATTCCGCTTGGCAGCACCCGTCGCGCGCAGCCCGGTATCCGCGCCGCGCACGCAGAGTTGGTGAGTCTGGAGATTGAAAGGGAAGCCAAGGGCATGTCGCTGTACTCGACATTGGCCGAAGCCCATGGCCGCTACCGCGTCGCCCAGCTCGAGGTGCAGCGCTTGCGCGATGAGGTGTTGCCTCGTTTGGGCAAAGCCGAATCCGCCACACGTGAGGCTTACCGCGCAGGCGCGGCGAGCTACCTGGAGTGGGCGACCCTGCAGGCCGAAAGCACCGGCACGCGCCAGCAACAACTCGAATCCGCGCTCGATGCCCAGCGCGCACTGATTGAAATTCAGCGACTGACCGGCCAGGCGTTCGTCGCCGACGGGGTGTCGCCGCGTGTACAAGGAGCAACACTGTGAAGGTTATCCATCTCATCAGCGCGCTGGCGCTGGCAGCGTCGTTGGCCGCCTGTAGCCAGGAAGCGGACGAGCACGCAGCGGAATCCTCCACCGCTCACACCGAAGCAGAATCCAAGAGCGACGAACATGAGGCCAGCACGGTGATCCCCGCCGCCATCGCGGAGGAGTCTGGTATCGCGGTGCAAGCGGTCGGTCCCGGCGTAATCGCCGACGAGCACGAGGTGCAAGGCCTGCTGACACCGATCGACGGACGCGTCGCCAAAGTGACGGCCCGTTTCCCGGGTCCGCTGCGATCGCTGCGCGCCAACGTCGGCGATCAGGTCCGGGCCGGGCAGACGCTGGCGACGATCGAGAGCAATCTCAGCTTGAGCACCTACAGCGTCGCGACACCGATCTCAGGTGTAGTCACCGCGCGCAATGCCTCGGTTGGCAGCTCGGCCAGCGAAGGAATGGCGTTGTTCGAGATCGCCGATCTGTCGCAACTGTGGGTTGATCTGCACATCTTCGGCGCCGACACCCAGCACATCCAGCCTGGCGTGCCGGTCAAGATCACTCGCATGAGCGATGACCGCACGGTGGAAGCTGTGCTGGAACGCGTGTTGCCGGGCATGGCGACGGCCAGCCAGAGCACCATTGCCCGCGCCACGATCGACAACAGCGACGGCCTTTGGCGACCCGGTTCCGCGGTGAAGGCAAGGATCACGGTCGAGCAACAGCCGGTGGAGCTTATGGTGCCGCTGGCCGCGCTACAGACCATGGACGGGAACGACGTGGTGTTCGTCCGCGTTGACGACACGTACCGCGCGCAGCCGGTCCAACTCGGAAAGCGCGATGTCAAGCGGGTGGAAGTCCTGTCGGGTCTGCACGAGGGCGAGCAGGTTGTCGTCCAGGAGAGTTATCTGATCAAGGCCGACATCGAAAAGGCAGGGGCAGAGCATGCCCACTGATCTTTCCCGCGATCAGGTCCCCGGACTGCTGGAACGCATCGTTCGTTTCGCCATACACCGTCGCTGGCTGATGATGGTGGCGACCTTGGCGTTGATTGTCGTCGGCATCTGGAGCGCTTCCCGGCTGCCGGTTGATGCCACGCCCGACATCACCAACGTGCAGGTGCAGATCAACACCAACGCACCGGGCTACTCGCCGCTGGAGTCCGAGCAGCGGGTCACCTATCCCATCGAGACCGCGCTGGCCGGCCTGCCGCAACTGGAATACACCCGTTCGCTGTCTCGCTACGGCTTGTCGCAGGTCACGGTGGTGTTTGAGGACGGTACCGACATCTACTTCGCCCGCGAGCAGGTCGCGCAGCGCTTGCAACAGATCCGCGCGCAGATTCCCGCAGGACTGGAGCCGGAGATGGGGCCGATCTCGACCGGCCTGGGCGAGATCTTCATGTACACCGTCGACGCGACGCCCGAAGCACGCAAGACTGATGGCACGCCGTACACCGCGACCGACCTGCGTACCTTGCAGGACTGGGTAGTCCGTCCGCAGATGCGCAACACACCCGGGGTCACAGAGGTCGACACGATCGGCGGATACGCGCGGCAGATCCACATCACGCCGGATCCATCCAGGCTGGTCACGTTTGGCTTCACGCTGCAGGATGTCGTCGACGCGGTCGCGGCCAACAACCAGAACATGGGCGCCGGCTACATCGAGCGCAACGGCCAGCAATATCTGGTGCGTGTACCTGGCCAGGTCGGTGGACTGGACGAGATCCTCAACATCGTGCTGGACCGGCGCGATGGCGTGCCGATCCGGGTCAGCGATGTGGCCCAGGTCGGTGAGGGACCGGAGCTGCGAACCGGCGCGGCAACCCAGAGCGGCGAGGAAGTTGTGTTGGGCACGGTGGTGATGCTGGTCGGCGGCAACAGCCGTCAAGTTGCGCAAGCGGCCGCCGCCCGGCTTGAATTAGCCAACGCCAGCCTGCCCGCAGGTGTTGCGGCAACGGCCGTGTATGACCGAACCGAGCTGGTCGATCGCACCATGAAGACCATCTCTAAGAATCTGGTGGAAGGTGCCCTGCTGGTAATCGCGGTGCTGTTCCTGTTGTTGGGCAACTTTCGCGCGGCGCTCATAACGGCGGCCGTGATTCCCTTGGCGATGCTATTCGCGGTATTCGGCATGGTGCGCGGCGGGGTGTCCGGCAATCTGATGAGTCTGGGCGCGCTGGATTTCGGCCTGATCGTGGATGGCGCGGTGATCATCATCGAGAACTGCCTGCGCCGCTTTGGCGAGTTGCAGCACCGGCTCGGCCGGGTCATGACCGACGAGGAGCGCACGGATCTGACAGCGACTGCCACCGTGGAGGTGATCCGGCCGAGTCTGTTCGGGTTGTTCATCATCGCTGCGGTGTACCTGCCGATCTTCGCCCTCACCGGTATCGAAGGAAAGATGTTCCATCCGATGGCGGCGACCGTGGTGCTGGCGCTGACCGGCGCGATGTTGCTGTCGCTGACGTTCGTGCCGGCATCGATCGCGATCTTCCTGAGCGGTCGGGTTGACGAACAAGAGAACCGGGTGATGCAGTGGAGCAAGCGCCGCTATGCGCCTTTGTTGGCGTGGTCGCTACGCCGTCGGACCTGGGTGCTGGGCGGCGCCGTTGTACTGGTCGCTGTCAGTGGCCTGATGGCAAGCAGGCTGGGAAGCGAGTTCATTCCCAGTCTCGACGAGGGTGACATCGCGATGCATGCGATGCGCATTCCCGGCACCGGCATCGAACAGGCAGTGAAGATGCAGATCGCGCTGGAGAAGCGGGTGATGCAGATCCCGGAAGTCGAACGGGTGTTCAGCAAGATCGGCACCGCCGAAGTCGCCACCGATCCAATGCCGCCCAACGTTGCCGACACGTTCTTGATGATGAAGCCGCGCAAGGCGTGGCCCGATCCGCGCAAGACCAAGGACGCGTTGATCGCGGAGATCGAAGCGGTGGTCTCGGCCATCCCGGGCAACAACTACGAGTTCACCCAGCCCATCGAGATGCGTTTCAACGAGTTGATCTCCGGGGTGCGTGCGGATGTGGCGATCAAAGTGTTCGGCGATGACCTGGACACGCTGCTTCAGGTGGCCGGGCAGATCGAGGCGGTGACCCGGCAGGTCGCCGGCGCGGACGACGTCACGACCGAGCAGGTCGCCGGACTTCCATTGTTGACGGTGGTGCCCGACCGGGAGGCTTTGGCACGTTACGGCCTGAATCCAAGCGTCGTACAGCAGACCATCGCCACCGCGGTTGGAGGGCAGGTCGCAAGCGAACTGTACGAAGGCGACCGCCGTTTCGACATCGTGGTGCGCCTGCCGGAGCGGATACGCGCGGATGCAGCGGCGCTCGCGGACTTGCCGATCCCCTTGGGCGGCAATCTCAATGCCGACGAGTCCAACCGCGATCCGTTCTGGTCGAATGCCGCCCCGCAGACCATCCCTTTACGTGAGGTGGCCAGCATCCAGACGCTGCTGGGGCCGAACCAGATCAATCGTGAGAACGGCAAACGCCGGGTGGTGGTTACCGCCAATGTGCGTGATCGCGACTTGGGCGGTTTCGTCAGTGACCTGCAGCAGCGCATCGAGCAGCAGGTCGAAATTCCGGACGGATATTGGGTCGACTACGGCGGTACGTTCGAGCAACTGATGTCCGCCAGCCGGCGGCTCGCCGTCGTAGTGCCACTGACGCTGTTGTTGATCTTCGGTCTGTTGTTCATGGCCTTCGGCTCGGTCAAGGAGGCCGCGATCGTGTTCAGTGGCGTCCCGTTGGCATTGACCGGGGGGGTATTCGCGCTGGCGGTGCGAGGCATTCCGTTGTCGATCACCGCCGGGGTCGGCTTTATCGCGCTATCAGGGGTGGCGGTGCTCAACGGCCTGGTCATGATCGCCTTCATACGGAACCTGCGCGAACACGGGGCTCCGCTGGAGAACGCCATCGTCGACGGTGCGTTAGGCCGGCTGCGTCCGGTGCTGATGACCGCACTGGTTGCGTCACTGGGCTTCCTACCGATGGCGTTCAATGTCGGCACTGGCTCGGAGGTCCAGCGGCCACTAGCGACGGTGGTGATCGGCGGCATCGTGTCCTCCACGCTGCTCACGTTGTTGGTGCTGCCGGCGCTTTACCGTTGGCTGCATCGCGACATCTAACTAACTGGAGACAAATGATGGGGGCAGTACACGACCACGCAGGTGGAGAGATCAGACACGAGAAGCCCCTGTGGTGGGCACTTGGTCTAACAACCCTTTTCCTGATTGCCGAGGTGGTTGGCGGCCTGCTGACGAACAGCCTGGCCCTGTTGTCGGACGCGGCTCACATGGCGACCGACGTGATCGCGCTGACGATCGCGCTGGTGGCCGTGCGCTTGAGCCGGCGACCTCCAGACGCCAAACGGACCTACGGCTACGTCCGCATGGAAGCTCTCGGCGCGATGGTCAACGGCGGCATGCTGTTCCTAGTTGCCGGTTACATCATGTTCGAGGCAGTAAAACGTTTCGGCGAGCCGCCATCGGTAGGGTCGACGGGCATGCTCATCGTAGCCTCACTGGGCCTAGTGATTAACCTGATCTCGATGCGGCTGCTCAAGGCGGGCAGCGGCGAGAGCCTGAACGTCAAGGGTGCCTACCTGGAGGTGTGGGCCGACATGCTTGGCTCAGTCGGCGTGATCTTCGGCGCGCTGATCATAATGGCCACCGGTTTTCACATCGTCGATCCGATTATTGCCGTGCTGATGGGGCTGTGGGTGTTGCCGCGGACCTGGATCCTTCTGCGCGAAGCTGGCAACGTGGTGATGGAGTCCGCGCCGAAAGGCATCGACACGGAGGAGGTCCGCGCCGCGATGTTGGCGCAGTCCGGTGTAGCGGAACTCCACGAACTGCATGTCTGGGCATTGAGCAGCGCCAAGTCCTCGCTGACCGCGCATGTGGTCGTCGAAGATCCGACCCTCGACGTTGACGCACTGCGGATGCGTTTGGCTCGGATGCTGGAAGAGCGCTTCGATTTGCATCATCTGACGCTGCAGATTGAAGGTATTTCCTGCCGCACTGGCGACTCCCCGTCGGAGCATCGCTGACTCGCCGATAGCAGATTCCCCCACCGCGATGGCGCGCGTGAAGAGCGCGCGGCCGCTTCAGCGGTCTTCGCTGCAGTCCGACTCACGCTTTCTTCTCATGAAAACCCGAAACATCAACCAGTTGATGGCGGCAAGCACAACGGCAAAGCCCCATGCGCCCATAGCCGTGGCGGCACCGATGGCACCTACGATCCAAATGCTGGATGCAGATGCGGTGCCGGATACGGTGTTATCGTTTTTAAGGATCGCACCCCCACCAACGAAACCAATGCCTGTCATCAGCCCTTGCAGAAGCCGCGCCTTGGCGTCCGGCGCGACACCGTCAATGAAATACAGTCCGAGCAGCATGTACGCGCACGCGCCGACGGCTACCAGTGGAAAGGTTCGTACACCAATCAGGTCACTGTGGCGCTCACGGTTCCAGGCAACAGGGAATGACAGCACCAAAGCCGCCATCAGAGCCACGTAAGGCTGAAAAGTGTCCCAGCCTAGATCCATGCCGAAACTCCTGAAGCTGAGCGATGCCACTCTATATGCGGCGGGGTGATCAACGCGTATCGGACTGGTGGCATCTGTGCCCCGCCCCGACGCTGGCAGAGTGGAAATCTTCTTCGAAAATGTACGGGAGTCGTACTGTGAATCTTTTTTCTGGCTGGTCCGACGTATTTCACATCATCGTCGTAGGAAGCTGCGCGTACCTGTCACTGATATTCGTCCTTCGGGGATACGGCAAGCGAACGCTCAGCAAGATCAACGCCTTCGACTTTGTGGTGACGATTGCGCTCGGTTCCATCCTGGCGTCGGTCATGCTCAGCAAAACCGTATCTCTGGCCGAGGGTGCTACGGCTCTGATCCTGCTGGTCTCGTGGCAATACCTTTTCAGTTGGCTTGGGTCGCGCTTCAGCGGGGTGCGTAGATTGCTGGCAAGCGAACCGCGCCTGCTGGTTTATGGGGGAGCGTTTCTCACATCCGCCATGCACTCGGAACGGGTGGCTGAGGACGAGGTCATGCAAGCGATCAGGAAGCACGGATTCAGTAATCTGGAAAAGATCCAGTCCGTGGTAATTGAGGCTGATGGAACATTGAGTGTGATTGCACATACTACTCAGCGCTCTTCGAACGCAGATTCCGGGCACGAGAGCGGCGGTCGAACGTAAACAACGGATTCAATCGATGCGGGCGATTCTCGATCAACGCCCGCAGCAGTCCTGCACCCAGCATGGAATACGTGATCCCATTGCCGCCATACGCCATGGCGAAATGCAGTCGCGGACCCGTCGCCGGGTGTGGGCCGAAGTAGGGCAGTCCATCGGCCGTCTCGGCAAAGGTACCCGCCCACGAAAATGTCGGTGCCACGTTGATGTGGGGAAATAGTTTCTGCGCTTTCCTGGCCAGTGATCGTGCCTTGCGCTCGACTCGCGCGTCGCGGCGGCTTGGTATGTCCAGCCGGTCATCCTCTCCGCCCACAAGTAGACGATCGTCGTCGGTGGTGCGCATATAAAGGTAGGGACGGGCGGTCTCCCACATCATCGTATTGGTGAGCGGGCCCAGGTCGTCGCGGCTGACCGGATCGGTTACAAACGCGTAGCTGCTGTGGTTGGTCGCGACACGAACTGGCAGGAAGCGCTGACCTTCGTAACCGCAGGCGATGACCACATGCTTGGCGTGCAGGCGGGTGCCATCGGCCAATTCGAGCTCCACCGAACTGGGGCGGCTGTGGATCTTCTCAACCGTCGTACGGTCGTGTACGCCGACCCCCTGCGCCTGCAGGCGCGTAAGCAGTCGATAGGTCAGCCGGTAGGGGTCCACGCTCGCGGCGGGTCGGTTGAGTATCGCCGCCGGCGCAGGCAATCCGTAGCGCTCATTGACCTCGGCCCCATCCAACCAGGTGACGTCGAAGCCATGCTGCCTGCGCAGTTCGAATTCCTCCAACAACGGCGCATAGTCACGTTGTCGACTGGCGTAGTAGAGGCTGTCACGCGTTTCGAAGCCGGTGTCTTCTAGCGACCGGGCACGATCTTCCAGCATGGCAAGGGCTTCCACGCATGCCCGGTACGCCAGCACCGCGTCGTCTTCGCCCAACTTCTTCGCCAGGTCAGTGAGATGGATATCGATCTCGAATTGCAGCAGAGCGGTGCTGGCCGATGTACTACCCCAGCCGATGTCGCGCTGTTCGAGCACCACGACGTCGTGGCCGGCGCTGGATAGAGTGTCGGCAATCAACGCGCCACTGATTCCGCCACCGATGATGGCGACGTCACAGTTGGCATCCGCCTGCAGTGGTTGAAACGCGTGCATCAGCCCGTTCTTGATCGCCCAGAACGGATAGCCGCTTTTAAGATCCATGTGTCATTCCACCGCGGCGGGAGATGGTTGGTAAGTTCCACAAAAAAACCGGGCGGTCGATGACCCGCCCGTGCCCTCCCCGTTCAACTGGCAGGCGGCGGGTTTGACTTGTTGGCTTCCTCGCCATCCTTCAGCACCTTCGCGACCGCCTTTGTGGCCGCCGGAGACGCCTTCCACTCCTTGTACTGGGCATCCATCTGCGCGCGTTCCTCCGTGCTGAACATTTTCCGCGCCATTTTAAACATCGTGCCTTCTTCTTCTGTCGCGTGGTGGTCAACGAACTCGCCGAGCACCTTGGCCCGACCGGCGAACTCGGTCGTGGTAGGCGACGCGGCCTGCAGATCGGGCAAGACGCGCAGCTCCACCGCGCGATGCTCGGAGATGGCTTCCGCGTGCGATTTCAGCCCGTCACGGTCGGCACGCTTCTTGAACTCGGGGTAGAAGAATTGCTCTTCCCAGGCAGCGTGCGGAAGCAATGCGTCCTTGATCTGTTCCAGCAACTGCGGGCGGGTCTTCTCCGCGCGCTCAGTGGTCTCTTCCATCTTCTTGAACAGGTCGCGAACATGATCGTGCTCGTCTTTCAGGGTCTTGAGGATGTCGGCTGCCATGGTCGTCTCCGTGATGCGCTGAATGTTCAGCGGTGAAGGGGCGTTACTGGTTGAAATTGGCAACTTCGCGGTGAAGCAGCGGTGAGGTGGCTTTGCCGGTCGACCGGACGGTCGGGCTAGGTCGAATCAACAGATGAAGGTAGCGAGGGCGGATTGCCCCTGCTTGGTGAACGCAGATAGTCGATCAAGTCGCGCTTTTCGGGCTTGGTATCGTTTAGTACTACGGTGACCTCACCGGTTACCTCAAGGATGGCCAGCTCCACCTGCGCCAGCGCCACCGCGCGGTTGCTCCGCAGGATCGCGTACAACTCGCGCGTCGTCGTACGCTCGCGCTTGAGTGCAGCCATGTCGATTTGTCCGTCCTGGACCAGCACACAGGGACGCGATTCGAGGTAGTCGCGGATCGCCCGGGAATGGCTTGCGGATTTCTCGATACCGATGGTCAGACCCGTGACGCCGACCAGCACCATCGCCGCGTACGCGATGGACACCTCGGGATAGAGCATCACGTCGCCCGCAGCAGAACCCAGTGCGACCATCAGCAACTGTTGCATGGGGCTGAGGTTCTGCTGTCCCCGCTTGCCAAGAATGTGGACCACCAGCAAGAGAAGTACCAGAAGCATCGCGATGCGGACCGCGATCTCGGCAAGGAACATCGGCGGATGCGGGCCGAGCAACACGCGACCCCATTCCAGCGGTACCAGCTCCTTGTCCACGGCGACTCCTGCTTGCAGATGTACGTCAACTTTTGCAGCGGCGGCGTGGACGCGATGTCGAGAAAAGCGCCTGCCGTCGTACCGCTGATTGTCGTTATGCGGGTAGGCCGCTGCGGAGTAAGCTGACACGATGTGCGGACGCGATAGCCAGTTCTTCACGTGGCGCGAGATCCACGAATTCTCCGGGGGTCTGACAGTGTCCGCGCCGGTGGCCGACCCCGAGCCGAACTACAACCGCGCGCCGACGCAGACGGGTTGGGTCCTGGTGGCAGACGACTCGGACGCCATCGCGACGCCGATGCGCTGGGGATTACTACCGTCGTGGGCGAAGGACACCCGTCTGGCGTACAGCACGATCAACGCACGCTGCGAAACCGCAGCGTCCAAACCGGCCTTCCGCTCTGCCTGGAATCAACGTCGGGGCATCGTGCCCAGCTCGGGCTACTACGAGTGGCGCAAGGAAGGCGCGGTCAAGCCGCCTTACTTTATCCACGCCCGCGATGCTTCAGTCCTGTTTTTCGCGGGTTTGTGGGAGCAGCGTGGCGATTTGCTGACCTACAGCATCGTGACCCGCGACGCTGATCCGCTGATTGCCCACCTGCATGACCGCATGCCATTGATGCTGCCCGCCGACCTGCTCTCCGAATGGATCCACGGGACAGCCGAACAGGCAGCGGCCATTGCGATCGCGGCTTCAGCCCCCGGGTTGGAGTGGCATCCGGTTGATCGCGCGGTAGGCAATGTGCGAAGCGCTGGACCGCGTCTGGTTGAGCCCTTGCTGCAAGAGCGTTGACCTGCGCTACTACCTGGACATCCAACCCGACGTGCGCCAACTGGCACGCTATGGGCTCACCGTGGGCGACGTGCAGGATGTGATCTCGACCACGCTCGTTGGCGAGCTGCTAACGACCACGATCGAGGGACGCGAACGGTTCGGAGTGATCGTGCGCTACCCGCGCGAATTGCGCGATGGTCCGCAGAGGATCGCCAGTGAAGCGCTGGTAGCCACGCCCGACGGGGCGCAGATTACGCTGGGCGAGTTGGCGACGCTGTCGATCAACGAAGGCGCGACCGAGATCCGCACCGAGAACTCGTTTCTGTCCGCCTACGTGTATGTGGACACCCGCAACAGCGACTTGGGCGAGTAAGTCCGCCTGGCGCAGGCGGCCGTGGCGGAGGCGGTCGACTTTCCACCTGGCTACTACGCCACGTGGAGCGGCCAGTACGAATACATGCAACGCGCCGCCGCAAAAATGAAGGTCGTCGTGCCGCAGACCTTGATACTGATCTTCCGGCTGCTCTATCTGAACTTCCGCCGGGTTACCGAATCCTTGATCGTGATGCTGTCGCTAGCGTTCGCGCTGGTCGGTGGTGTCTGGCTGATGTGGGCCTTGGACTACAACCTGAGCGTTGCGGTGGCGGTGGGCTTCATTGCCCTGGCTGGCGTGGCAGCGGAGACGCGCGTGATCATGCTGATCTATCTGGATCAGGCTTTGGAGAAAGTGGCAAAAGTACGGCGGGCGGAAGGACGCCCCGTAAGTCTGGTCGACCTGCAGGACGCGATCGTCTCCGGCGCGGTGGATCGTGTGCGGCCGAAAATGATGACCGTCGTCGCCATTACCGCCGGACTGCTGCGGCTCATGTGGAGCACGGGCGCGGGCTCCGAGGTGACCCGACGGATCGCCGCCCCAATGGTCGCAGGCATGGCGTCCTCGACGGTGCTCACCCTGGTGGTGATTCCCGTCATCTATGCGCTGGTCAAACGCCGGCAACTGTCACGGATCAATGAGCGCCTCGGCGAAGCGTGATGGGGGCAACTCGGCACTCCTCTATGAGGGGTGCCGAGCGATCCTCTCGCGTCGAGCCCGCCCCGTAAACGAGCCGGCTTGCAGGAAGAGCCTCCGTCGCTGCGCGAGAACACCGTCTTTCAGCTCCAACCGCTCTCGTCCGCCCGAACTACCGCTGCAGGCCAGATGCGTCGTCCACGGCAGGCGAGTAGCATCTACCACAGTACAATGCGGTCCAACGGGGACCGGAGCTTTTTGGGGGCATTTCTGGGGGCATCCGAAACTTTCGAATTAGGGATCCCCTTACAGGACAATATCTATACGCCTCATTGTGAATCCCTCCAGGGCACCATCTCTCCCGTCTCCTATCTGTGCAGGCTCTGACTGGCCAGATCCAACGGTAGACGAGATGGAACTCGGCAATGAGTGAACTCAGCGACGTACTACGCGCCTACGAGCCGTCCGGGCGGATCGGCGCGCGTGCCGTTACGGTCACCACCGTTTGGGGCACGCTCTCAGCACTGCTAATCGGCGGGTTGTATCTGTGGGCCCGCAGCCGCGCCGGTGGATTCATTTCCATCGTGCTATGCGATCTGGTGCTACTGATCGTCATTGCCGTGGCCATGCCGATATTGTTCCGCGGTGCTGAAAGCCGGTCGCAGCGCTTCAATCGCTGGGTTGCGGCAATCTGGACGGGAGTCGTGTTGCTGCCGTGGTGGTGGGTCGCCTTGGGCGGCAGATTCGCGAGCCTCGAATCAGGTACCTCACTTTGGCAGTACGTCGCACACGTTCTGGCGCTGCTCGACATGGCGTTGGAATGCGTGGTCCTCGGATTCATCGCAATTGTCTGCTCGCAGGGAGTGGCCAAAGCGCCGTACAGCGAGACCGCGCAACGCTGGGCGTCTCATGATTTCATTCTAGATAAGCACTGGGACGGCGAGAATTCGTTGGTACTGGTTGAGCGCATTCGAATGAGCGGTATCGGGGCACTACTGGCACTGAAACCGGCGTCGGACGCGGCTATACCCGAACTTACGACACACTGGCGCAGCATCCGCATCGTCGGATGTCAGGTCGAGTCAGATCCGACCGCACGCTGGATCCAGCTCGCGTGGATCGAAAATCGTCGAGGGACCGATGACGACACGGATGGCAAAACCGAACGCGTAGATCCCCTAAGTTTTTTCGCAAACGTCCAGAACAGCGACTACCAAGCGCTCCGCGCCCAAGCTTCCGCCGTCGAGACGATCAGCGTCACGAACGACTCCAGCAACGAAGCTTCCGTGCCGGAGACGGACTTGCCGACAGCAGTCGAACTGGAAGCAGCCGCCGCTGCATTGGAGTCCGGGGAGTACACCGCCGCGTTGGCGATCGCCCTGGATCATTGCCAGCACGCGGACATCCATGTGCGCAGTGACGCCAACCGTGTGGCGGCCTTGTGCTTGGAGCGACTTGAGCGTTGGAACGAGGCATTTGTGCGCTACCAGACCCTGTACGAGGTCGAGCGAACCCCGTTCAACGCCCTACAACTGGCGTGTACCTCCGTGATGGCCGGCGAGCTTGAGCGCGGCAAGGTCTGGTTCAATACGGCGGACGAGTTGAACCAGGCTCAGCCGGCCCTGCGACCCGTCGAGTTGCGCACCGGCTTCCTGTACGCACTGCAACAAGCTGGCAACTTCGCGGAATGCGTGCCCCATCTGGAGTGGCTCGTCGGGATCTACCGCGATTTTGAGACCACTGACAGCCAGTTGCTGTTGACGCACCGCGTACCGCCGTTCGAGGAATTTCTAGCCAAATCGCACACCATCCTCAAAGAAGTGCGATCGCCACTTGAGCTTCGGAGCTGGTATCGGACGCAGGGCGATGGACTCCCCAATGAGTGGCGACTCCTGCTTGCCGAGCACATAAGGCGGCTTATTTAGGCGGAATAGTCTGACGTGCGCGTACCGCGTTGACCGACTGGCGAAAGAACCTCCGGCTGACAGTCCCAGCGGCACCGGGAATTAGAATATGGACCCCCGCGTTCCTCAACGGACGTCACATCGTGCTCGACCACCACCAGCACTCGAAAGATATCGATAGGAAGATCTAGATGAAGCGGTACAAAATATACAAAGGCCCATTTAGGGCGAAGGAAGCCGTAAAGCAGGGCTGGTCCTGGCCGGCTTTCCTGTTTACTTCTATTTGGGCGCTGGTGAAACACCTCTGGGTAATTGGCTTCTGCGTGATAGCTGCGTCAGTTGCGTTGGCCCTTGCACCTGAATTCCTGCAAATGGGTGGCACCGAAGTTGACCGATTGATCAATATTGTTGGGCTTATCGTGGCGTTTGTCTTTGGAGCGAACGGCAATTCATGGCGGGAAGACAATCTGCTATCGCGGGGCTTCAAGTACGTTGGCATGGTTGAAGCTGCCAACGTGGATGAAGCCTTGTCAGCACGTATTGACGACGCGGCTGAGCCTTCACAGGCTGTGCAATCACCCGCGGGGGTTGAGCCTGCGATCAAAGATATGGGCTTCACATCGGGCGCGACTACGGCCCCACCCAATGCCGGGAATCGTCCTACGCCAAATGCAACTGAGCGGGCAGCAATTCCGGGCGAGACAAGCGCTCAATGACGCCGCACACCTTCCGCGCAACGGTGACAGTGACCGATTGCACATCCGCTTTCGACCGAATCCATGTCCAATCAGGCTCGGGCAGGCTGTCAGCTTGTCAAACCTGCATAGCAATGGAGTTGCAATGGCAGAAGCAATCACACTGGAGGGCGTCGACAAGTACTACGGCGCACGGCAGATACTCCGCCAGGTGGAACTTCAGGTTCCCGAAAACAGCGTATTTGCCTTCCTCGGCAACAACGGCCACGGCAAGTCGACCACGATCCGGTTGATCGCCGGCTTGGCGCGTGCCGACGCCGGGAGGATCCGCGTTCTGGGGCATGACATCCAGCGCGATCCACGCAAGGCCCTCGCTCAGATGGGGTGCCTGATCGAGGCACCCAGTAGCTACCCGAACCTGACCGGCGTCGAGTTTCTTTCCATTGCAGTGAGCTTGAAGCAGCTGGCTCGCACGGACATTGGTCGGGTCCTGGAGCTGGTGGAGTTGCGTTGCGATCGACGCCAGCGGATTGAGCATTATTCGCTTGGCATGAAGCAGCGACTGGCTCTGGCTCACGCCTTGCTCGGCAGCCCCCGGCTGTTGTTGCTGGACGAGCCCACCAACGGGCTGGATCCGGATGGGATCCAGCAGATACGTGGCCTGCTTTCGTCACTGCCGGCAATAGCCAACTGCACGATCTTTTTTGCCAGCCACAATCTGGATGAGGTGGAGAAAACAGCTACCCACTTGGCCGTGCTGCACGAGGGATCGATCCGTTTTCAGACCTCGGTTCGCGAATGGCAACGCGAGCTCACGGGCGTTCTTGCACTTGATGTATGTGATTCCTCGAAGGGCGTGGTCGCGCTCACGTCCATGGGATACACGGCCGTCGCCGACGGTTCCAGCCACGTGCTGGTATCTGGCGTGGACAGGGATCAAGCCGGCGTGCTGCATGCGCGCCTGATCGAAGCCGGCGTGATCCTGTATCAATCGGCACTTCGCAAACCAAGTCTGGAGCAATGGTTTCTGCAGTCGGGGCGCAACGAAGGCAGCCCGTCATGATCATTCGTCTGTGTGGAATCGAACTCCTGAAGATCCGTCGCTCACTGGTCCTGCTGATGACATTGGCGTGTCCGATGGCGGTCGTATTTCTGATGTTCCTGGTCACCCTTCGCAATACCCCGCCGTCAGAAATGACTCCAGAACGATGGGGAATTGTCTGGATGAGCGTCTCGGCGATGTGGTCCTGGTTCATGCTGCCGTTGTTTGTTGCGCTTTCGACTGCCCTGATTAACGGTAACGAGCATCGGAACCACACGTGGCGCTTGATGCTGAGCCTCCCGATTCGGCGTAGTGAGCTGTATGCCGCAAAAGCGATCGTTGCGATCCTCCTTTTGCTGACAGCGCACTTGGTGTTGCTGCTGTCGACAACGCTGACGATCGCATTGCTGGGCCAGTTCGATTACCCCATGGCCGGTGCATTCAATATCGAGCCTACCCAGATGCTGTGGGCGGCCCCGGTGGCAGCCCTGCCGCTGCTGGTGATACATCACGCACTGAGCTGGCGTCTAACATCCGTAGTCCCGCCGCTGGCGATCGGCGTGGTGGCCACGTTTGCCGGGACCCAGATCGGCAGCAGCGAGTACTGGATGTGGTGGCCTTGGACGTATCCGCTGGTGTCGACCAATGCAGCCACGGAGACGGCGCGAGCCAGCGCACTGCTGATCGGACTCACAATGGGGGCCGGACTGTTTGTGTTGAGCGCGTGGTGGCTCACGAAGCGCGAAGTCACCTGACATTGGCGCCATCAACGCGGATCGAACAGCACTTACGAGAGCGCATTTGGGACATGGAAGATTGATCAAGGCACTCAACCACATCGTCGCCATAGTTTTTTTTGCCGCCATGTGCGGCGGATGCTCGGGGACCAACACCCCGCCACCGATAGATCCGCCGGAGACTAGTGCACCGGTAGAAGAGCCGGCGGCCGTACTGGCCGCGGCGCTCCCGGTGGCACTTCCGGGTACTGCCGCGCACTACCTACCCGCAAGGGACTCAGGCCGACCTTACGAGGTCTGGGTGAGTACACCGATTACCTATCGGACGGGAGGAGATGGCTACCCGGTCGTCTTCGTGACCGACGCCGTCTACTCTTTCCCGCTGGTTCGCAGCATCCGGAATCTGCTTGGGCGCAACGGTCAGAACATCGAAGAATTCATCCTTGTGGGACTGCCACCCGATCCGGCCGTATCGTCCAATACCAGCCGCAATCGCGATTACACGCCGACCGATCCCACTCGTGGCGGAGCATTGAGACCACCGGGCTACAGCAGCGCGGTCTATGGCGAAGCCGCGGCTTACCGGGACTATCTGGAGTCGGACGTGTTCGAATTCATTTCGACCGAGTACGACGCCGATATGGACCGGAAAGTATTTATCGGGCATTCGTATGGCGGACTACTCGGCAGCTACATATTGCTCACCAAGCCGCAGATGTTCAGCGCGTATATCCTGAGCAGCCCGTCGTTGTGGTTTGACCAACGATCCATCATCAACATTGAATCCGAGTACTCGCGGAGTCATTCGTCGCTGAACGCCCGCGTCATGATGTATGCCGGCGAGTACGAGGGACCAGGACCGACTCCACGCCACTTCACCAGCGTGGATCTTGCTGGGGATATGCAGAGATTCGAGAAGCGACTGCAGAAGCGTGGCTATGAGGGTTTTACGATCGATAGCATCGTGCTTCCTGATGAGGATCATCTCACTGTCTATCCCGCAGCCGTCAGCCGTGGTCTGCTGTGGGCCCTGCCGGGCCGCGGACCCTATCGGAGCGGCTGAGTGGCATGCTCCATGACCTATCGGGTATCGGGAAGCAGCTGGTGAATCGTATGTGTTGGCGTGTGCTCGTACTCGCTCTTTGCTGCCTGCCGTTGCCATCCATTGCCGCCGACAGCATGTGCTTCGGAACCCCCAGCAATGGTCGACTGGAAGGCGGCGTGCAGATCCCGGCCAGCGGCGACAACTTCCAGCCTTACGCCAAGCTCGGGGTGACGCTTGGGCGCACTTACGTCCACGGACGTGTGGCGCAGGTCATCGGCGAGGCCTACGCCAGCCTGGGCAAAACCCATCCGCAGACGATCTTTGTCTATGGCGAGTCGGGCTGGACCGAGGGCTGCCCGATCAAGCCACACCGCACGCACCATAACGGCCTCGCCGTGGACTTCATGGTTCCGGTCCGCAATGCCGAGGATGAGTCGGTTGCCCTGCCCTCCACCCCGGGCAACACATTTGGTTATGGACTTGAGTTCGATGCGGACGGCCGCCTTGAGGACCTGACCATCGACTTCGAGGCGATTGCAGCGCATCTACACGCGCTGCACGCTGCCGCCGCGAAGCAGGGTGTTGGCTTGGCGCGGGTCATTCTGACGCCCGAATACATTCCCAAGCTTTATGGCACGGCCTACGGCGACTTCATCAAGCAAAACATCACTTTCATGAAGGGACAGGCGTGGGTTCGCCATGACGAGCACTATCACGTCGACTTTGCGGTTCCGTGCAAGGCGCTATAAGCGCTGCCCATCGTCGTGCGTTTCGCATTGAAGCTATTCTAGGACCTCAGTCCAGCCGGCAAGAGAATTGCAGTGCCATCGTCAGCGCCTTTCAAGAAACCTCGATGGCTGCGGGATCTCCTGCGCTTCCTCCCACTGAAGAGCCAGTTCGTCCTGTCCGGCAACGTCAGTGACCTTCAGGCCAGTGAAGTGGCACCGGGAGTGGTCACGCCACAAACCTTCACCCTGTGCCTGCGCGACGTGTTGCTGCAGGCAGGTTACGAAGACGTGCTGGTGTGGGATCCGCTGGTCGGGTTCCGGGTGCTGCCACGGTCTGGCGCCGACCTGGTCGCTGGCGAGCACCTGTTGCGCTCACTGGGGCTTACCCCGGTCGATGGCGCCGCAATGGCGGGCGCCGATCTGGTCGCCAGCACGCTGCCACGATTGATTAACCACGCGGGTGAGCCGATCGCCCTGATCGTCGACTTCGCGTCGCGTCTGGTGGTTCGCAACGACAACCTCACTGCTGCCGAACAGAAGCTGTTCACGCAAGCATTGGTGCTGTCGCATCACGCTCGGGCCCGCCCCGCCGGCGAGGACCGGAAGCCGTTCTTCAATACCGTGCTGTGGGTCGTCGCCAAAGAGGGCGATCTGCCCGACTGGCTGCTGGTGGATAACCCGCGGCTGCGGCATATCCCCATAGCCAGCCCCGATCTTGCGGCGCGACGCGCCGTGGCGGCGAGCTTGTTGCGCGGTCTGGACGGGGCCCGGGACGCGTCCAGTGAGGTGTTTGATCAGGCCGTCCAGGCGTTTGTCGAAAGCACCGAAGGCCTGTTGCTGCTTGATCTCAACGCAATTGCGCAACTGGCACGTATTGAAGGCGTCGCCATCCAGCGGATCGCCGACGCCGTGCGCCGCTACAAGGTCGGCGTCACCGAGGATCCTTGGCTCAAGATCGATCGGCAGAAGATCCGCGAAGCAGAGACATTTATCCGGCGCCGGGTCAAAGGCCAGACCCACGCGGTCACCCACATGCTGGATCTGGTGAAGCGTGCGATGACCGGGGTCGGGGTCAGCCGTAAGGGCAATCGGCCGCGTGGTGTCGCGTTTCTGGCCGGGCCCACCGGCGTGGGCAAGACCGAGCTGGCGAAGACCGTCACCAGCCTGCTGTTTGGTGATGAGAGCGCGTATATCCGTTTCGACATGTCGGAGTTCAGTGCCGAGCATTCCGACCAGCGCCTGATCGGTGCTCCGCCCGGCTACGTCGGCTATGACGTCGGCGGCGAGCTGACCAACGCGATCCGCGAGAAGCCCTTCAGCGTGGTGCTGTTCGACGAGATCGAGAAGGCCCACCCGCGCATCCTCGACAAGTTCCTGCAGATCCTCGATGACGGCGTGCTGACGTCCGGCCGTGGCGACCGGGTGTACTTCTCCGAGGCGCTGATCGTTTTCACGTCCAACCTGGGCATCTATCGCCAGGACGAAACCGGCGCGCGGGTCGCCAACGTGTCCATCGATGATCCCTACGAAACGGTGCAGCGCAAGGTCGGCAGCGAAATTGAGCATCACTTCAAGTTGGTGCTCAACCGCCCGGAAATCCTCAACCGGATCGGCGAGAACGTCATCGTCTTCGACTTCATCCGGCCGAACGTGGCGGAGGAGATCTTCGAGCAGATGGTCAGTGCCACCCTGGGCGATCTTGATCAGCAACAACTGCACGTGGCGATGGCGGCATCCGCGAAGACTGCGCTGCGAGAGCTGTGTCTGGGCGATCTGTCCAATGGTGGGCGGGGCATCCGCAACCAGTTGGAGGCGTACCTGATCAATCCGCTGGCGCGGGAGTTGTTCGATCAGGATGGGCTGCCGGGAGACCGCTTCGAGGTGCCCGAAATTTCGCGGGCGGGACTGCGGCTGGTACGACTTTGAGCGTCGCGCTGTTGCTATCGCGGGTCCACTTCCCGGTAACGACGCTCGGCCCCGGGCGTCGGCTGGGCATCTGGTTCCAAGGCTGCAGCATCCGCTGCCCGGGCTGCATTTCCGCTGACACCTGGGGACCTGGCGGGCGTGGCGTCGGCATCGATCAATTGCTTGCTCAGGTACAACCGTGGCTTGAGCAGGCCGACGGGATAACCATCTCCGGCGGCGAGCCGTTTGAGCAACCCGAGGCACTGGTCGCGCTTCTGGTCGCGCTGCGCCAGCGCAGTGATATCGACATTCTGGTGTACAGCGGTTATTCGCTGGAAGCGCTGGGCATGCCGCTACGCATGACCGATGGCCTGATTGATGCGCTTATGTCCGATCCCTTCCAACGCGAACAGCCGCAATCCAAGGCCCTGCGTGGCAGCGATAACCAGCGCCTGAGCCTGTTGACCGAACTCGGACGGGCACGCTTCGCGGATTTTGAGCGTCCGTTGCAGGCCGATGACCATGCCCTGGACCTGATGCTGGATGACGATGGCAGCGTCTGGATGGCGGGCATTCCGCGTCGCGATGACCTGTTGCGCCTGCGCGACTTGCTGCATGAGCAGGGCCATCAGGCGCAGGTGACCGCCGATATCGCACTCCGTGCCAAATCTGGAAAGCCCCGTCCATGATGCGTTTTTGCCCCAATTGCCGGACCGAGCGCGAGCTGTTCGAGATTTTCTGCGAAGGCACGGTGCAGGATCGCGTGTGCAACTGGGATCTGGCCGGGGAGACGATTCACGAATCCGGCTGGCAGCCACAAGCGGTCGTCACGCGCGACGCGCTCCAGAATGAGGCCCCACCCGAATCCGTGAGCAGTGAGCTGCTCTGCACCAACGGTCACCCGATGCAACCGGGCGACCTGATGTGTCTGGAGTGCAGCGCGGAACCGGGCGCCGCAGAAGACGAGGCGGAGACGCTGGTCGATGGCTGGCACCTGCTGCGCGAGATAAGCCGAACCGACGGCATGCGCGAGCGCTATCTGGCCCAGCACGAAGGCGGCCGGCAGGCGGTACTGACCCTGTATCTCGCCGGTGCCGAGCCCGACCCCGCCGTCTACAGCGTAGTGCGCGGACTGCCACGGCAGCACGTCCCCGAGATCATCGCCACGGGCCGCTGGGACGACCGTGCGTATGAGGTCGCCGAGGAGCTGACCGGTGGCACGCTGGCGGGCCTGGGAATCGTCGTCAACGATCTGGCCGCCGTGCGCCATGTGGTCGCCGAGCTGGGTCGGGCCCTACATGCCTTCAGCGAAGCCGGACTGCGCCACCGCGACCTTCGCCCCGGCACGCTGTTGGTGCGCAGCCGGGAGCCACTGGATCTGGTGATCAGCGGCTTCGGCTCGGCGCGCCTGTCGGAGTTCGACCTCGATATCGTGTCCCCGCTTGAGATCAGTCGCTACATGGCACCTGAGGCGATCGCCGGCGGTGTGGCAGCGGCATCCGACTGGTGGAGTCTGGGCATGGTTCTGCTGGAGCAGATCACCCAGGGCGCGTGTTTCGAGGGCATCAATCCCAATGCCTATCTGATCCATGTGTTGGCCCACGGGGTGTTGTTGCCGGACGACCTGGATCCGCAACTGGACTTGCTGCTGCGAGGCTTGCTCGCCCGTGATCGCCACCAGCGTTGGCAGTGGCCGCAGGTTGAGGCATGGCTGCGCGGCGAGCCTGTCAGCGCACCGGCAGCGGCACGCCCCGAAACCGACGATGACCACGGCGCGACCATCGAACTTGGCTCGCGACGCTTCCGCAAGCCGAGCCTGTTTGCCCTTGCCGCCGCCGAGGAGCAGCACTGGACGCAGGCGTTGGACCATCTTCTGCGCGGCGCGATGGTCACCTGGGCCGAGCAGATCGGGCTGCCGCCACGAACCCTGTCTGGATTGCGTCAGGTCGCTCAACACGCGGAGCTGGAGGACGACGGCCGTCTGATGTTGGCGCTGAAGCTGCTGAATCCGGACATTCCGCTGATCCAGCGCGGCCAGATCGTCAGCCCCGGCTGGTTGCTTGAGCATCCCCTGGAGGGCTATCAGCTGATCTGCGGTCCTGCCCCGGACCTTTTGGAGACACTGGGCACGGATAGCTGGCTGTCGCGGCTGAAGCAGCGCGCCGAGCAGGTCCGCCAGCGCGCACGCCATCAGGACATCGCGCTCGAAGAACAGCAGTTGCGGATCTACCTGCTGTCGACATCGCGCGCGAAGTTGGCGGCGCAATGGCAGGAGCGCGAACGGCTGTTGCCAGACAGTGACCACCCGGGAGTGCGGTCGCTGTCCGAGCGCCGACTGATCGCCGAGGAGGACCTGATTGTCCTGCTCAGCGCCGCCATCAGCCAGTTCCGCTCGGTGGACTCGATCCTGGACGAGACCCGCAAGCTTGCGAAGAAAGCCGGTGCAACGCGGTTCGATGTCGAGACGGCGCGCGAGCAGCTGCGCCGTGGCCGCCGCGAGCTTTACCAGAGTGTTGACGAGCGCATCGCCGGATTCGCACGGTGCGGGCTGGATCTGGTGGATGGCTGGGCTGAGCAGTTCCGGCTGGAGCGCAGAATGCCGCTGGCCCAGGCGCTTGCGCTGTTGGCGGTGCCCCGTGAAAGCTGGATCGAACCGCAGAAACAACAATACATCTCGCAGCTGCTGGAGTTCTTCGAGAAGAAGATCGCGACCACCGTCATGCGTGGTCCGCTGGTCAGGATGGGCATCGGCAAGACCTCTGCCCGGATCGACATGAATGACCTGGATACCGAGCGCCGACCGGCTTCCACCCTGCTGGACGCCCTGCTCCAGCGTCAGTCCCGGCCCACCCTGCTGGACCCGGAGATGTTCGCTGCCGACCCGGCACTGCAAAGCCGGCTGCAACGTCTGCACCGGCAAAGCACGCTGTACAAACGCGATACCGGTATCGATGGACTGTATCTGGGTTTTCCGTTTCTGTTGACGCGCGAGACCCGCGGCACCACCAAGACCCGGATCGCACCGCTGTTGTTGTGGCCGGTCCGGCTGCAAATGGAATCTGGCGGGCGCGGCCAGACATCGCTGGCCTTCGACCACGACCGTGAGGAAGTGCGCCTGAATCCGGTCCTGGAAGTCCTGGTCGGCGTCGATGCCTGCAAGCAATGGCGTCGGGTGGCGGATGAGTTGCTGGGCCGCTCCGCCTTGAAAGCCGCCGACGTAATGGACGCGTTTGGACTGCTGGCCAGTGCGCGCGCGCGATCCATCGAGCGCCTGCCTACACTGACTACCGAGGTGGTTGCCGGCCACGATGAGCTGGCATGCGCGGCGACGCTTTTCCATGTCACCTTCATGGGTCAGGCCATTGGCGAGGACCTGCGCCAACTCAAGGCGCTGTCTCCCAGCGGTAGTGGCCTCGAGACCGCGCTGCGTCTTAACGCGGTGCAGGAGCCCGTCCCGGTTGCCGCGCCGCCCGAGCTGCAACGATTCTTCACCGCGCCCAGTGATCCTTCTCAGGAGTCCGCCGTATTGCAGGCCAGACAGTCCCCGGGGTTGCTGATCGAGGGGCCGCCGGGCACCGGCAAAAGCCAGACCATCGTCAATATGGTGGCCGACGCGATTGGCAGGCAAAAGAGTCTGCTGATCGTCTGCCAGAAATATGCCGCGTTGGAGGTCGTTCACAAGCGGCTGGTGGCCGAGGGACTGGGCAACCGGATCGTGATGCTCAACGACGTCAACCGCGACCGCGAGCCGGTGATCCGCAGCGTGCGGGAGCAACTGGAAACGCTGTTCTCCCAGGGCCCAGAGCGCGACTCCTGGCAACGCGAGCGCGAACGCCTCGCCGCCCGCATCGAGGCGCTGGAAGGCGAGCTGGACGGGCGTCATTCCAGCCTGCACCAGCGCGACGAGCAGTCGGGCGTCAGCTATCGCCAACTGATCGGTGAGCTGATCGGGCTTGAGCAGGGCGATCCGCCGTTGGACTTCCCCGCGCTGCGCCAACGACTCGCCGGCCTGGATATCGCCGAGCTGACCCGTCTTGAGGAGACCTGCGCGCCACTGGTTCGGCTGTGGCTGCCCGCGCGCTTCGAGGCAAGCCCGCTGGCCCGCTTGAAACTGTTTTCCAGCGACCCGGCAACCCTGCGATCTTTTCAGGACACGCTGCAGCGCTTTGACGAAGCCGAGAGCGCGCGACTTGAAACACTGGCCGCCCATCCGGCCGCTTTTGAGATCAGCGAGCCGGCGCCCTACATCGACTGGCTGCAGGGCCCGGCGCGCGTCCTGCTGGGCTTGAGCGATGAGCTGCGCGAGCGGCTGGCAAAATGGTTGCCGCTGTTTCGTGGCAGTCCAGCTGACGCCGAAGCACACGGCGCGAACATCGTGTCTGCGCTTGAGCAGATCGAGGGCGAGCTACAGCGGTGCGACGTCGGGCACTATGCGCCAAGCCTCTCGCCCGCACTGAGCGCGCTGGATTCACCGGCCCTTGGTCGGCTGACCACGCACGTCCAGAGTGTTCTGGATGCGAGCTCGTGGTGGGCAACCCACAGCCCGCTGACCTTCTTCCGACGACGCAATGTGCATGCGTTCCTCGATAAGCACTGGAGTGGCTACCGCGACGTGCAGGCGATGAAGACGCTGCTGTCTGCCGCGCGATTGGAGCAAGCGTGGCGCCCGTTGCGAACCGGGTTTGCCCGCCTGCAGCGGGTGCTGGATCTGCCGGCGCCTGCCAATGACGCCGGCCCGGCGCTGAGCGGGCTGGTTGCCAATACCCTTGCGACGTTGCGCGAAGCGACATCCCTTGCCGCCTTGATCCATGCAGCGCCTCGCCGCGCGCCACTGGAGGCTGCGGTACTACAAGGCAGACGCCAGTCGCTGGTCGACTTGCTGACGGAGACGGAAGCCGCGCTGCTGCATCAAAGCGCGCGGCAGCGCAGCCTGGAGCACCTGCAGCGTCTGGCCGACTGGACCGCAGACGACCTGACCCAGCCACTGCGCCAGGCCATTGAGGACGGTCACAGCAACCGCGCGACGCTGGACGGACTTCAGGCAGCGCTGCCGTGGCTGGCCGCCTATCAACAGTTCCGCGCCAGAGCCGCCCATCTGGCCCCGGCTGACCTGGACTTCTTTGCGCTGCTGCGTGAGGAGCAAACGGCTCTGGACAAGTTGCCCGCCGAGCAACTGGAGGCCGCGGTACGCCGCCTCATCAACCGTGAGGTCCGGCTGGGCTGGAAGCAGCGCTTTGAGCTCACCCATCCTGAGCTGCTGCTGGCGCAGGACGAGGTGGCAGCGAAAGTCAGCAGCCTCGCGCAAGCCGACACGCAGATGCGCCAACTCAACCGGCAGATGCTGGGCAAGGATATCGACCACAAGCGACTGGGCAGCCGCAGGCAGTGGGAGGACCTGACCCGATTGACCGGCCGGCGCTCACGTCGACTGCGCGAGTTCATGGAGCTCGGAGCCGACATCGGCCTGATGCACCTGCGCCCGATCTGGCTGATGAACCCCGACGTCGCCAGCCGGGTGCTGCCACTGCGCTCGGCGATGTTCGACGCGGTCATCTATGACGAGGCATCGCAGATGCCGGTGGAGTTCGCACTGCCGACGCTGTTCCGGGGCCGGACCGTCATCGTCAGTGGCGACGAGAAGCAGATGCCGCCGACCGCGTTTTTCTCCAGCCGGGTCGAGAGCGACGAAGCCGAGATCTTCGACGGCGAGGCGCCCGATGAAGATTCCGGCGAGGAGGCGCATGAGCAGTTCGAGGAGACGTGGAACCGGCGCGAAATCAAGGATTGCCCGGACCTGCTGCAACTGGCACGCGGCGTACTGCCGTCCACCACGCTGGAAATCCACTATCGCTCGGAGTACCGGGAGCTGATCGGATTTTCCAATGCGTCCTTCTACGGCAATCGCCTCAGCGTGCCGGTGCGTCATCCGCTGGAGACGGTGCGCGCAGCCAAGCCGCTTGAGTTGATCCAGGTCAACGGGATCTATCAGGAGCAGAGCAACGAGCAGGAGGCCGACCGGGTCATCGAATACCTCGCCCAGGTGTGGCGCGCGCCGATGCAGCAGCGGCCTTCCATCGGCGTGGTGACCTTCAACCGCAAGCAGGCGGACCTGATCGAGGAGCGCATGGAACTGCGGGCCGAGGAAGACGACAGCTTCCGGATGGCTTATGTCGAAGAGCAGTCACGCAGCGAATCGGGCGAGGACATGTCGGTGTTCGTGAAGAATGTCGAGAACGTGCAGGGTGACGAGCGTGATGTCATCGTTTTCTCCACCACGTTCGGGCGCAACAGCCAGGGCAGCTTCCGCAGGAACTTCGGCGTGTTGGGACAGTCCGGTGGCGAGCGCCGGCTGAACGTCGCCGTGACCCGGGCACGCAAAAAGGTGGTCATGGTCACCTCGATGCCGATTGCCGATATCTCCGACATGCTCGGCACGCAGCGCGCGCCGGAGACGCCACGCGACTACCTGCAGGGCTACCTCGAGTACGCCCGCTCGCTGTCATCAGGCGAATTCTCCAGCAGCCGCGCGCTACTGCACCGCCTGCAGACGGACTATCAACCGGTCGACACTCAGGCCGAGCCGGTCGCGGATGGCTTTGCCAGCGCCGTGGCGGACTACATCCGGACGCTGGGCTGGAACCCGGTACCCGCCGATGAGGGCGATACCTTCGGGCTGGACTTCGCGATCGAAGATCCGGACACCGGGTTGTACGCGATCGGGATCGAGTGCGACAGCCCGCGCCACCCGATGTTGCAGCGTGCACGGGCGCGCGAGATCTGGCGCCGAAAAGTACTCGCACGCTCCGTTCCGCATATCCACCGCGTCTCCTCGAATGGCTGGTATGCGAACGCGGACGCGGAGCGTCTGGCGCTCAAACAAGCGATCGAAGCTGCCACCTCCGTAGGAGCATCATCATGAGCGGGCCAAAAGTTGTACACGTAGCCACACGCGAGGAGATCCTGGCGGACTGTGAAGCAGCGCTGCGGCGCCTTGAGCGCGCCCGGCTGCGCTGGCAGATGCAGATCGAACACTTGGGCGCGCTGGATAACGCGGACCTGGCCGCGACGCTCGCCCGACACGAGCGCATCCGCGAGCTGCTGCACGATGACCGGTTCCGCGAGCTCCACGCGGCGATTCCCCCCGAGATCGCATTCCTGAAGCGCGATCTGGAACAGCGCGAGGAAAACGCCGTCGCCAAGGCGGCAAGCAAGCGTCAATCGCAACGGCGCCTGCGGGAGAACGCCGCGGTGTTGCTGCAGGCGCTGCACGCCGAGTCCGCGGACGCAACGCTGATCGAAGCAGTCAAAGCGATCAGCGCGGGCGACACGGTGAATGACACACACACCATCCTCGCCAGAGGGTTCGCATCTCTGGCCGAGGACCGCACGGCGGAATCCTTGAGTGACAGCCAGCGCGAACTTGCCCAAGTGCTGCAGACCGAGCAGCCGACGGCATGGGTCACCAAAGACCACGGCGCGGATGGAACCGGACTGGACCGGATGGACCACCAGATCGCGCGGCTGCAGACCCTTTATGGCGCGAAGGTTGCCGAGCCGTTCCTGCACCGTCTTGAAGCTATCCAGTCCGATTCACGGCTGGACCACCGGGACATGTTGCTCGACAGCCTGCTGCTGGACATCTCACAGGCCGCGTCGAACTGCCAGGCACGACGGGCCGCCGTGTCGCGGCTGGAGGATCTGGCGAATGAACTGGAAGCGCTGCTTCCGGGCGTGCCCAGCGAGTTGGGTGAGCAAGTCGCTGCCTGTCTTGCAAACCCCGCAACGGAGCTGCAGCAGATCGTACAACTGGAACAGCGGTGCAGCGATGCGATTGCGACCGAGCGCCAACAACGCGCGGCAAGCGACCGCCGCCGCGTGGTGTTGGAGGGACTGACCAGCCTCGGCTACGAGGTCCGCGAAGGCATGCAGACCGCGTGGGCTGACGCGGGTAGGATCGTGCTGCGCAAGCCGGCGACGCCCGGCTATGGGGTCGAAGTCGGTGGCAACGCGATCGGTGGCAAGCTGCAGGTGCGCCCGGTATCACTGTCCAACAGCAACGACCGTGGGCGGGACCGGGACATCGAGACAATCTGGTGCGGCGAGTTCATCCGACTGCGCTCGATTCTGGCCGACAGTGGCACCGAGCTGACCATTGAAAAGGCATTGGCCGTCGGCGAGGTGCCACTGAAAGTGGTGGCCATGGATGAGCCCACAGAAGAAGCTGCCAGCTCGCTTACCAAGCGTATGACGTGACCAGCACCGAATGCTCGTCGCAATCGGCAACCACCGCCGCGGACGAAGTGCCACGCCATGAGACCGGCCCGCCCGTCCGAACCAGCGGGTTACCTCGTAAGGTCAATCAGTCGGCGCCACGGCCCCGAAGCGTCAGACCCTTCAGGAAATTACGCAGCAACTGGTCGCCGCACAGTCGGAAGTGCTTGTGATCCGGCTGCCGGAACAGCGCGGTCATCTCCGGCTTGGAGATAGGGAATCCGGATTGGGCAAAGATCTCGTGCATGTCGACATCCTTCAGCTCGAAGGCGACACGCAGCTTCTTCAGCACCACGTTGTTGGTGACCCGCTTTTCAACCGGGCGCGGTGGACGGCTCTCATCACGGCCACGGTAGTGCAGCACCAGCCCGTCCAGCACATGGGCCAGCACGCGGTCGGTGCAAGCGACGAACCCTTCTTCGTCCTCGCGCTTGAGCAGCGCAGGCACCTCCGCCTTGTCCAGCGGGAAATCGGGGTCGGCGAGCTTCGCCAGGTCCACCACCATGCCGTCACTGAGATCGAGCATGTAGCGGATGCTGCGTAATACGTCGTTGTTGATCATCCCGGGATTTTCGCATCAAACGGGCGACAGTGACTCGGTGCCGTTAAACCGCCTTTTTCGCGTCTTTACGGGGCAACCGGGATAATGGCGGTGTCCCGCACTTGCAACCCCGCTCCGCAAGCCACTTCTGCACGTGCCTAATGGCACATCAACAGCAATGGAACAGCCATGACCCCGGAAGACCTGCTCGCCACCTACGGCCCCCGCGAATCGATGGAGTACGACATCGTCGTGGTCGGCGCCGGCCCGGCCGGACTGGCCACCGCGATCCACCTGCGCCAGCTCGCCGCCAGCAAAGGCAGCGAGGTCACCGTGTGCGTGCTTGAGAAAGGCTCCGAGCCCGGCGCGCATATCCTTTCCGGCGCGATCATGGACACCCGCGCACTGGACGAGTTGTTCCCAGACTGGAAGGAGCGCGGCGCGCCGCTGCGCCAGCCGGTGACCCGCGACGAATTCCTGTTTCTTACCGAGACGGGCGCCAAGGCGACCCCGGCCGCGTTGCTGCCCGAATGCTTCGACAATCATGGCAACTACGTCATCAGCTTGGGCGAGTTCACCCGCTGGCTGGCCACCCAGGCCGAGGCGCTTGGGGTGGAAATCTTCCCCGGCTTCGCTGCCGCCGAAGTGCTCTACAACGACGCCGGTGCGGTGATTGGCGTTGCCACCGGCGACATGGGGCTGGACAAGAACCGCGAGCCGGGCGACCAGTTCCAGCGCGGTATGGAGCTGCATGCCAAGTACACGATCTTTGCCGAGGGCTCGCGTGGCCAGCTGGGCCGCGAGCTGATCGCCCGCTTTGCGCTGGACAAGGACTGCGACCCGCAAGCGTACGGCCTGGGCATCAAGGAGCTGTGGCAGGTTGATCCCTCCAAACACGAACCGGGCTTGGTGGTGCACACCGCCGGCTGGCCGCTGGATTCGGACACCTACGGCGGCTCCTTCGTCTACCACGCCGACGACAACAAGGTCGCGGTCGGCTTCGTGGTTGGACTGGACTACACCAACCCGTGGCTGAGCCCGTTCCAGGAGTTCCAGCGCTTCAAGACCCACCCGTCCATCCGCAAGCATCTGGAAGGCGGCAAGCGCATTTCCTACGGCGCGCGCACCATCACCGCCGGCGGTCTGATGTCGCTGCCGAAGACGATTTTTCCGGGCGGCGCACTGGTCGGCTGCGAGGCCGGCTATCTCAATGGCAGCCGGATCAAGGGCAGCCACGCCGCGATCAAGACCGGCATGCAGGCTGCGCAGGCCGCATTCGACGCATTGGCCGCCGGCCGCTCGCAAGACGAGCTGGAAGCCTATCCGGCCGCCTTCGAAGCCAGCTGGTTGCACGATGAGCTCAAACAGTCGAAGAACTTCAAACAGTGGTTCAAGAAGGGCCGCATGCTGGCCACCTTGATGACCGGCATCGAGCAGTGGCTGCTGCCCAAGTTGGGCATTCGCAATCCGCCGTGGACCCTGCATCACTCCAAGGCCGACCACGAGTGTCTGGACCCGGCCGACCAGCGCGAGAAGATCGACTACCCCAAGCCCGACGGCGTACTGACCTTCGACCGCCTCAGCTCGGTGTTCCTCAGCAGCACCCACCACGACGAGAGCCAGCCGGCCCACTTGACGTTGAAGGACCCGACCATTCCGGTGACCGTCAATCTGGCGGAGTACGCCGGGCCGGAAGCGCGGTATTGCCCGGCCGGCGTTTACGAGTTTGTCGGCGAGCCCGGGGCGGAGCGGCTGCAGATCAACTTTGCCAACTGCGTGCACTGCAAGACCTGCGACATCAAGGACCCGACCCAGAACATTGTCTGGGTTGCCCCGCTGGGCGGCGACGGCCCGAACTACGCCCAGATGTAGCCCGCGCAGCCGCTGACCGGCTGCGACGGACACCTTCGATAACGAGACCCTCATGACCGCAGTGACCAGCCCCGGCGCACGTTTCCGCCAAGCCTTGACCGACGAGAAGCCGCTGCAGATCATCGGTACGATCAACGCCAACCATGCGCTGCTCGCCAAGCGCGCCGGCTATCGCGCCATCTACCTGTCCGGCGGCGGTGTCGCGGCTGGCTCTCTGGGTATGCCAGACCTCGGCATCAACACCTTGGACGACGTGCTGATCGACGTGCGCCGGATCACCGATGTCTGCGACCTGCCGCTGTTGGTCGACATCGACACCGGCTTTGGTCCGAGCGCGTTCAATATCGCACGCGCCGTCAAGTCGCTGATCAAGGCCGGCGGCGCCGCGTGCCACATCGAAGACCAGGTCGGGGCCAAACGCTGCGGCCATCGTCCCGGCAAGGAAGTCGTCTCCAAGGGCGAGATGGTTGACCGTATCAAGGCGGCGGTGGATGCCAAAACCGATCCGGACTTCTTCGTGATCGCCCGCACCGACGCGATCGCGTCGCACGGCGTGGACGAGGCGATCGAGCGCTCGATCGCGTTCGCGGAAGCCGGCGCCGACGGCATCTTCGCCGAAGCGGCGTACGACCTGCCGACCTACCAGCGCTTCATTGATGCGTTGAAGGTGCCGGTTCTGGCCAACATCACCGAGTTCGGGCAGACCCCGCTGTTCACCCGTGACGAGCTGGCCTCCGTCGGGGTCGCCATGCAGCTGTTTCCGTTGTCCGCGTTCCGGGCAATGAACAAGGCCGCCGAGGCCGTATACACCGCCATCCGCCGCGATGGTCACCAGAAGAGCGTGATCGACAGCATGCAGACGCGCGAAGAACTGTACGACCGCATCGGCTACCACCAGTTCGAGCAGAGCTTGGATAAGGTCTTCAAAGACGCCAAGTAGCGTTGCACCGCCCACTACTGCTGGCTGACCTCGACACCTAAGACGATCGGTTATGAACTGATGACCCGCGGTCGTCAGTGCCCTTTCGCGGCTGCACGCTGAGGTATCACCAGGATCAATATCACGATGGCGGTCAACAGAACTCCAGTGGCGGTATAGCGGCTGAACTCCAGTCCACCGTTTGCAACCGGCTTGTCGAGGTAGTCGCCAACGACCGCGCCAAGCGGCCTTGTCAAAACGAAGGCGGCCCAGAACAGCATCGTGTGCGAAATCTTCGTAAAGAAGTAGCCTAAAGCGACCAATAGAAGCATCCCGGAAAATATCAGTGCTGCGCCCGTATATCCCAGCCCTGCGCTGTCCGCCGTCCAATCGCCCAACGCCGTACCCAAAGTTTGCGAAAACATGATCGTCAGCCAGTAGAATCCTTCCGACTTGGGTGTATTCACCGAGCCGACATCAATCGAGCCCAATGTTTTGAACCAAACAATGAGTGATGTGGCGAGCAACACCAGCAGGACAAGGCTGCCACCTTGGTAGCCAATACCCAATGAGCGATCCACAAAATCGGCCAAGGTCGTCCCCACCGTAGTGGACGCAATGATCGTTGCCCAGTAGAGAAACGGACGGAATTTCTCGGCTCGTATCTGCAAAACAACGGCAGTCACGAACAGCGCCATGAAGATTGCAGTACCCACCAGATAACCAAGATTCATCGACATTGAAACCGCGTCGCCGCCAGTTTCTCCAAGCGTGGTGGCGAGAATCTTTATAAGCCAAAAGCCCAAAGTAACTTGAGGTACTTTGGCGAGCGCATTTCTGTTGCCCTCATTCATCGCATGCCTCCCGATTCACGTCAAACTGCGCCAAGGCTGACACCACGTTGTTCCTGATCTTCCCTCAGACAACTGTCCCGATTGCGGCGCCGATAACGGCCGTCGAGCCCATCGCCAACGCGCCCCAAAACGCGACACGCAATACCGAAGGAAGCACTGGCGCGCCGCCAGCTCGCGCTGCTGCCAACCCCAAAATCGCTAGGAAGACCAGAGAGGCCCCGGCAACACTCCACATCAGCGCAACTTGGGGCGCCATCAGCGCGACCACCAGCGGTAGGGCCGCGCCTGCAGCAAATGCGCCTGCTGAGGCAAATGCCGCCTGGACCGGTCTCGCGGCCAACGTCTCTGAGATCCCCAGCTCGTCCCGGGCGTGCGCGCCCAGCGCATCGTGCGCCATGAGTTGATCGGCAACACTCGATGCCAGGAGACGGTCCAGACCCCGCTGAATGTAGATCGATACGAGCTCTTCGCGCTCCTGATCGATATTGGCGGCCAACTCTTTGCTTTCCCGATTCAGATCTGCGCGCTCGGTATCTGCCTGCGAACTGACGGACACATACTCACCGGCGGCCATCGACATCGCGCCTGCCACAAGACCGGCAACCCCAGCGATGCCTATGGCCTTTGTACCTGCGCCTGACGCCGCCACACCCAGCACGAGGCTCGCGGTGGACACGATGCCATCGTTGGCCCCGAGCACCGCTGCGCGGAGCCAGCCGGTCCGCTGGGTTCTGTGTCTCTCGCTATGCCTCATGGACACTCACCGCGTTTAGAAAGGATGCTGGAGAAGCTACGCGCTTTCGTCGTCCGCAACCGTGCGAAGAACCGCCTTGCGCGCGATTGCCGAGATGACGATGATCGCCACAACGCCGAGCACAAGGCCTGCGATAAGTAGCAGCCTCTCCCCGCTCAGCGCTTGGTCGGACGTCGCGCTCGCCTCCACCAGATGCTCCCCGGCATGGCCCAGATAGACTTCCAGGCACACGTGCGGCAGCAAGCCGGCGCAAGCGATCGCAAACGTGGAAAAGCGAACCCCCGTTGCCCCAAGCAGGTAGCTGATGCTCGCAGGGTTGAGCGGTGTCAGCCGCAGTAGAAACTGCAGCCAGAGCTGGTCTTTCATCACCGCGCGCTGGATCGCCACAAACGACGGTCTGCGGTCGACGGCACGCTGCACACGTTGACGGAACCACCAACGCGAGAGCGCATACTGAAACGTCGCCGCAAGCACGTTTGCCGTCACCGCGATCACCATTCCCCACGCCAGGCCGAACAGGACACCTGCAGCCACGCCAAATATCGAACCAGGCAGAAGCAACGATGTCCCCACGATCAGTAGCGCGACGAAGACGATGATGCCCGACGGGCCCAGCGCATCGATCCACGCTTGGATCGATGCGATATGGATCTTGATTTGATCGCCGAGAAGAACGCTGGCGAGGATCAACACCACCACGCCAGCCACGATCACCAACAACACGCCAGTATCGGTGCGTGTGATAAGCCGCATGGGCGGCGCTGGGATGATCGACTCACAGTTTGGTTGCTTCTTGGCTGGGGTGTCTGCTGAGTCCATCGTTCAATCCCGCCTTCGTTACTCCGGAGAGTAGACCCATGTACCACCCACTCGACTACCTCGGCTCGGCCTACCGCTGGTTCGGACGCCAAGCAAACGAACTGGACGCGACCGCACACAAGGTGCTGGCGCTTGCCGCACGCCACCAAGTCGCCACCGTCGATCCCAATCGGATATTCGACGCACACGCTAGTTTCGGGAACAGGCTAGCGGATCAGGTAGCCGAGTTTGGGGGCTCGTGGCGCTTCATTATCCTCTTCGGAATCGCGCTGATCGCATGGGTGCTGATGAACAGCGCCATCCTCGGTAAAACCGCGTTCGACCCCTACCCCTACATTTTCCTCAACCTCATACTCTCGATGCTGGCCGCGATACAGGCTCCCGTGATCATGATGAGCCAGAACCGACAAGCAGCCAAAGACCGGTTGATGGCCGGCCGTGGGCCAGCAGATTCATAACCACTTAACCGCCGGTACGCACCATCTGAGCAGCGACTGCAATGCCAAGATCGAACCCGATCGCCGCGGATAGCAACTCACTGCTTCAGCCGATGATTACCTTCGACAGTTCGGACGCAATTCCGGACCGGGTCAACCAGCCAGCACCAATCAGGTTCAGCAAAACCGTTATCCAGAATATCGACTGGAATGGCTGCTTGATGGTTTTGTGCCGGTACTGTTGTTGCGCGATCAGGGCACCGGGCCACCCACCCAGAAGGTCCACCACGTGCAGACTGTTCTCCGGTGTGCGCTGACCACGCTGCTGCGCCGCGGACTTGTCCCACCAGTACATGAGGTAGGACAACCCACTAAGCACACCGTAAACGCACGCCACCAACAGGGGGACGGTACCGATCGCCGCCATCCCGACCACACCGACCAGCGCAACGAAACCTATCGCCATACGCGGCACCCGGGAGGGTTGTCGCCGCTCCGGGATTCGCTCACCGGCGTGCCGGATCTCGCGCGCCTGCAGCCGGCCGCGCGTGTCCTTGTTGGTCCGGTATGAGATGAGATCGCCGTCAACGGGCCGGCGTGATGTGCGGCGAAACTCACTGACATGCACGAATGCACGCTCACCCCCACCGCTGGGCACCACGAAGCCGAACCCCTTCTCATCGTTCCAGTCGATGATCCGACCCGCGAATCGCACCGGTTCAACCATTTCGGCTCAGTTACGCCAATAGTTGTTTGCGGCGGCAACCGTCTGGAAATTCAAGGCAATAACCTGTGAGGCTGCCGTCAGTCCATCCGCCGAACTCGCATACTCGGGGCGCAGCTCTTTGAGTTTCTCACCATCCGGCTGCGTGTACTTGACCCCGCGACGGCTCATGGTAATTGCAAGCTCAAAGCCTTCTTGCGGGGTGGCGGTAATCAGCGACGGCAACCAGTTATCGGTCATCTCCAGGCTCTCTGTGTGGATAGTCCGGATAAGCATAACGGATGACTGAAAGTGTGGTTGTGCAATCACCTGAAGCCCCAAGTTTCGAGCGTCGACAGAACGCCCAGCCTTCGCACGGATAAGGCGCTTGGAGCATTCGCGTCAGCCGCCCAAGTAACTATCCTTAAGGCGCATGTAGTGCTGCGGGCTGTAGCTCAGCTGCTCCAACTCACGATCACCGAGCTTGCGCACAAAGCGCGCCGGATTGCCGAGCCAGAGTTCCCCCTCGCCAACCGTCTTGCCGGGCGAGACCACCGCGCCGGCACCCACGAATCCGAAGCGCGACACCGTCGCACCATCCAGCACGATCGCACCCATCCCCACCAGACAGAACTCCTCCAGCTGGCAGGCGTGGATGATCGCTCCGTGACCAATGGTGACGTCGTTGGCGATCACCGTCGGGAAACCGCCCGGGCGCGTGAAGGGTCCTTCGTGGGTGACATGGATGATCGTGCCGTCCTGCACGTTGGTCCGCGCGCCAATCAGGATCGAGTTGACGTCACCGCGGACCACGCAGCCCGGCCAAATCGAGACATCGTCCTCAAGGGTCACCGCACCGATCACGGTGGCGGCAGGATCGACGTAGACGCGCTCGCCGAGCTGGGGACGATGTTCGAGATAGGGTCGGATATTCATCGACACAGTCTAGTCCGCCAGTGCTGATATGGCACCGGCGGTGGATCGTTACAGGATCTTGAATTCGATCCGGCGGTTGCGCGCGCGACCTTCGTCGCTGGCGTTATCACCGACCGGGCGGTCGGGACCAAAGCCCTGTACGCCGAGGTTGTCAGCACTCACGCCGAGCTGCTCCAGATAGGTCTTTACGGCAATCGCCCGCTGCAGACTGAGACTGATATTGGCCGCGCGCGAACCGACACTGTCGGTATGGCCAATTACCTGAACCTGTTGATCGCCGACGGCGGCCAATGCGACTGCCATCTCATCCAGGATCGCGCGACCGCTGTCGGTCAACGTAGCGCTGCCGCTTTGGAACTCGATGATCCGGTTGCCCAATGTATCGTCGAGCAGCGCCTGCTTGTTGCCGCCACCACCGACCAGGGAGTTCTTCAGCACATAGGTCGGCCCCGCACTGTTCGCAATCGCGCTGGCAACCTGCTGGCGTGCAGCTTCGCTAGACACTTTGCCGCTGATGTGAACGCTGTTGCCATTGATATCCAGCGAGCCTTCCGATACCGACGGAAGATCCGGCCCGAGCATGGCAGCGACGCGTTCTCCCCAGTTGGGCGGTGCAATCACCGAATCGACCTCAATGCGGTCGACCACGCGCTGGGCGCCGTACAACTCGCGCAGACGCTGCAGGATCAACGAACGAGTGGCCTCGTCCGGGACGGTTCCGGTGGCAATGACCGGCTTCTTCCCGGCGGCTACGGAGCTGCCGGTGTCTTGCGCCATCACCAGTGTCGGCGACAACGCCAGACCCAGTGCGAGCAGCAACGACAGCAGCGGAGTGACGACCGCAAGTGAAAGGTGTACGCGCATGTCAGGTTCCAAGGAATGTCTCGTTGAACGCCTTGCGGGCGGCCCGCAGCGACAGATCGTCGCGGTCGATAAAACTGACCAAGCGGTTTAGGGCGTAATCGCCGGCAATGTGATCCTCAACCCAATCGGCCTCATGGATCGCGATCAACTGCTCTTCACCGACCTGCCGGTCCAACGCCGCCTGCAATAGTCGGCCGTCGGCGCCATTGAAGCCAATCAGCAAACGCGGACCGGGCGCCGCTGGACTGGCAGCATTGCAGACCAAAAGGGTCAGCTCAAAATCACCGCGACTGAGAAAGCCAGACAGCAGATCCAGCCAGAACGCCGCCACCAAAGGTCGGTACAACGCGTCATCCGGCAGTGGCAGGGACAGGCCCTTGTCGACCTGCGCCGTGCCGCCAGCCAGCACGGGCTGCATCAGCATCCCCAGCGCGGGCAGCAGCAAGCGCAGCTGCAGTTGCGGGTAACCGGACTGACGCAGCAATGCCTGCAGCGAACCGATGTCCTGCAACTCGATGAAGTCTTCGAACGCGGCGTCGTAGACCTTCGGATCGGTATTGATCGCCACCCGCCCATCGGCGAGCGAGCGCAACGCCTCCGCCGGGTCTTCGGCACTGACGACCTGCTGACCACTGCGCGCCAGACTGGACCACAGGCGTGAGAGCGCCAGCGAACTGCGGCCGATGAAGGCCAGCGGCTGGGCAACCTCGAAGCGGGTCGCGGCTAGAAAGGGGAAGCGGCGATGCGAGCTGTCTCGGCTGGGCAGGTAATGCCCACCAATGGCCAGACGGCTGCGCGAGCCCAGAAACGCGAAGTGCAGCGGCGGGGCTTGATCATAGAGCTGCTTCCAGCTGGGATCGTTGGCCAGCAGCTCCAATCCCTGCCCGGCCCAACGATCCAGCAGCATCATCAGCTGATGGCTTTCCGGCGTACGCACAAAGTCACCCCGGCTGGGCAACTTGCCGAAATAGCTGACCGGATGCGTTGACTCCACGGCCACCATTACTGGGCACCCGCAGGTGCGGCCGGCGTACCGGTGGCAGGAACTGGCGCGGGTGCTGTCGCAGCCACGGCACCGGCCACCACCGGCGGCAGCTTCAGGCCGAGCGAATCATTGGCGCCGGCGTTGGCCTGAACGGTACTGACAATCCGCAGCTCAACCTCGACCGTTGCGCCATCACGGCTCCAGGCGAGCCGGAAATGCTGCTTACCCAGAGCAGTTTGTTGTGCCGCCGCGTCGAACATCGCCGACGTGGCGTTGTCACCCGTTGCGTTGAACACCTCCACGGTTCGCCCATCACCGGTGACCGCGCTGATCTGCACGCCCGGCACGCCCTGACCAGGCAACTGGAAGGTGTGCCACTGCGGCGGCGTATTGCGATAGCGCATCTGCTGGCCGTCGATCGAGAGCGTGTACTCGCGCCCTTGCGCCGCCATCGGCAGCACCTGGAATACGGTCGAGGGGCCATCGCCCGCAGCGGTTGCACCGACCCAACGACCGTAACCGGCAACCAGCTCAGGACGCAGGTTGATGCCGATATCAGCCCACTGACGCGGTGTCAGCACTGTGCCGCGCCGGATCACCAGCGATCCCAGCGCCGACTCGCCGAACTTGGCGATCGCACCCTGCGGCCCGAAGATCTGGTCGATGTCGGTCTTGGCCGCCTCAACGGTCGCATTCGGCGAGTACGGATACCGCTGGCCGATGCCCTCGTCAAACGGGCGCAGCACCTGCGCGGTCCACGTCTGGTTGAGCTCACCTTCGGTGGGGCGAACCAGTGCGGCGAACGCCTGCACCAACGGGCGCAGCAACAGAGGACGCAAGGTGTTGCGCTGGTCTTCGGCGAGGCCATTGAGCATCTGCTCATCGACCAGTTTGAGGGCCAGGTCGAGCTCGGAGCCGCCATCCAGCGTCTCCTGCATCAACTTCCGTGCGCCCGGACCCGGGTCGCCTTGGGTCTTGATCTGGTTGAAGCGGCTGCGCACCTTGCCGAGCGCCTCGAAGTACTGCGGCAGCAGTGCCGTACCACCGTCGCGGTCGACCAGCAGTTGCGCGAGACCGGCGAACTTCTGTCCGATTGGTCCAGCCTGCGCGGTCGCCTTCTCACCGGTATCCGAATTGACTGCCACCGGTATCGAGGTCGGGTTGCGGCGCATGATCACGCGGTTGAACCAGCTGGCGATGCCACCCTTGACGGCGCCCGCGGTCGCATTCGCGGCGGCCGGGTTATCCCACACCGTTTCGCGGTTGACCGCTTCCAGCAACACCCGCAACGGCGAGTTGATCGGATCGCCGAGACGGTTCATCTGGTTGACCGCCTCTTCGAAGTTGTCGAAGCGCGAAACGCTGACGCCCTGCAGGAACTTGCTCCACTCCCGCGCATATTCGGTCTTGTACATCGTCGCCAGTTCCTTGGCGATGTGTTGCGGACTGCCGGCCAGAGTCAGGTCGTTCTGCACCGTCGCTTCCAGCACCCAGTCGGTGCTGCTCAGCTCGGTGTTCGAAGCGTCCTTGATCGCTCCCTGGATGTAGTCCTCCCACGCCTTGCGGGTGAACGTACCGGGGATCTGATGACTGCCGGTAACCACGCCGCCGGACTGCTTGTCACCCAGCAGACTGGCCACCGTGACCGGGCTGAAGCGGGTCGCGGCACGCGCCTTGATGTCGGCGTAGACACGGTCACGCGCCGGAGTGCCCTTCATGACCTGACGCAGCGCTTCTCGGCTGTCGTCGACCAGGCTGTACTTCAGTTCCAGCTGCGGCCAGCCGGGATCGGCCGACTGCTGCACATGGAAGGTCATCAGGCGGCCGGCGGCGCGCAGCAGCTCCTCGCGGGTCATCGCGCCGCGGTTTGCTTCCAGCCAGCCACGCCAGAAGCGGGTCAACTGATCGCTGAGGTGGGTCGACTCGACACGCTCGTGGTTGCCGAGCATCAGATAGGTCTTGAGCGCGTTGTAGGCATCCTGGGAGTCGGTCGCGACCGCATCCGCGTACAACTTGCTGTCGGCACTGTCCGCGTCATCCGCCGCCTGGCCCGCGCTGCCCGCATCGGTACTGGCGAGTGACGGCGGCTTCAGTTCCGAGCGCCGCGCGACTACCTGGCCCAGGTAGGTTTCCAGCTTGCTCGCGACCGGCACCAGCATCAGCTGACGCATGCCGTGGAAGTACTCTTCGCGCAACTTCGCCTCGACGGCCGCGCCCTGGTAGAGGCCCAGGCCGAGGCTCATCGGATGGTCGTCACGATGGCGCTGCAGTTGTTCCAGTCGATCCTGAAGGACCAGCAAGGCCTCGATCCGCGACTGCAGATCAACCTTTTCTGCCTGCACCGCGATGGCCTTGTCCAGATCCGCGGTCGCATCAGCAACCAGTTGCTGGTTACTGCTGTAGGACCAGGTCCAGCCCGCCAGCACGATGGCCATGGCAGCGACCGCACCGGCGAACGCCGCATAGCGGACGCGGGTGCGGCCGGGGTTGGAGTACTGCCGGACCAGCTGGCGGTCGGCAAAAATCACTTTGCGGAACAGGCCGAGCAGGAAGTGACTGCTGTCAGCCGGCGGTACCGTTTCGCCCAACGGCGCGTTGCCAGTCAGTTCGAACTGGCGCGCCACACGATCAGACGCTGGCTGGACGGTGACGCCTTCCTGCAGCGCACTGGTGAAATAGAAGCCACGGAAGATCGGCTTGAACTGGTAGGGGTTTTCTTCAAACAGCGCAGCGATGAAGGTCCGCAACGCAGGCTTGATACCGGCAAACTCCATCGGCATCGCCAGCAGGCCGGGGCTGACGTGTCGTCCGCGCGCCATCGCCATTTGCGAGAGACCCATCTCGCGCAATCCGTCGGCGAGGATGTCGAAATGCTCGTCAAACGACTCCAGCGCGTTGACCTCGGCACTCCCCGTGCCCTGCTTGTCGAGGGCGTACGGCAACGTGGCACCCCAGGCGTTCTCACGCTCGGACGGGTCCATGCTGTGGAAGAACTCGCTGAAGCCACTGATCAGGTCGGCCTTGGTGAACACGACGTAGACCGGCGCGTGGACTTCCAGCCGTTCGGTCAGCTCCTGCACGCGCTGGCGCAGGTTCTTGGCCAGGTCAATCGCGAATTCGGGCTTGCTGCCGGACAGCTCGGCGATCGAGGCAGCAATGATGATGCCGTTGATCGGCGCGCGCGGACGGTTCTTCTTCAACAGGTCGAGGAAGGTGAGCCACTCCAGACGATCCTCGGCGCTGACGGTGTAGCGCCCGGCGGTGTCCAGCACGATGCCTTCAGTGGTGAAGTACCAGTCACAGTTGCGCGTGCCGCCGAGGCCGTGGATGACGTTGCTGCGGTTGTCCTCAAACGGGAAACGCAGGCCAGAGTTCAGGATCGCGGTGCTCTTGCCGGCCGCCGGATTACCAATGATCACGTACCACGGCAACTCGTACAGCGCCGCGTTGCCCTTCATCTGGCCCAGACGCGAGGTCTTGATCGCCTTGACCGCTTCGGCCATGCGCTCACGCAGCACCTCGGCGTCCGCACGGGCCGCGGGCTTGGCAGCACTGACGGCTGTGTCTGCGTGTTCCGCGACCATGTTGTCCAGCCGCTTGGCGGCACGCGCCCGGCGAACCTTGCGGACAATGACGAACACCACCCAGGCGACCAGCGAGACGATGAGCAGCACCACCAGCCACCCGCCGGCGGCCATCAGGTTGTCCATTCCGAAATAGGCCACTGCAGCGGCGATACCGATGGCCAGCGCGGCAAGCACGCGGTAATCCATCAGCCAGTAGCGGAGGTTGATCCAGAAGCTTCTCATCTACGCATCCATCTTCATCAAGCGGTTTCCGCCGCGGTCGCGGCAGATAATTCGGGGTTTGGCACGGGTGACACGAGTGCGGCATAACGCACTTCGCGATCGGCCACCGACGCCACCATTACCGGCGCATTGTCGGCCCTGGCCTGCGCTGCGGCAGCACTCAGCACTGCGAGCGTCGCCGCAGCACCGGTCTCACCGCAGGCGATGCCGAGATGCCGGCCCTGTTCAAACGGGTCAATCTCGGGCAAGCACGCAGTGATCGCAACGGCAATCTCGATCGATCGGCTGGGGCGATGGTCCGCATCGCTGAACACTGCGCCGACCTGTTTGGGTTGCACCTCGGCGATACCGAGCGTGTGCTCCATCAATTCGCCCAGAGAATGCCCGGCGCTGCGTCCCTGTCCAGCCGGGCCATGCACGATTCCATGCAGACGCAGCGCGGGCGTTTCTGCATCGTGTGGCTGCGGCGTTGCCGAGAGCAGCACGCCGGCCGCTGCTTCGCCGGGGATCAACCCTTCCGGATTTCCACTGACCAACAACGCGCGGGTTGCATCCAGTCGGTCCACGGCCATTTCGTCCACAAGGCTGTAAGCAGCCAGCAACAGGTGGTCACCCGACTCGTGCGTGCCGTCCCGGCTCTCTGCATGGCAGACACGGTCGATCACGCGCCACGCATCAGCCGCGCCCGTTACCGGCTCGATTCCGACACTGAAGGAGTCGCCAGCAAAACCGATCGCAGCGGCTTTATCGCTTAGCCAGCCCACGCATGCACGACGCACCGGATCGGGCCAAGTGGCGGGCAACAGCAGCCGGATACTGAGCAAGGGAGCTAAAGCGGCCGGGGCCGCAGCGCGCGACGACCGCGAGTGGTGCATTGCGTGGGGGTGCAGCGTCCCGGAATCCGCAAGCGGCGCTTCAGAGGGCTCCACCGGCGGCGGCAGCGCCGCATATAGCAGTTCCTCGGCAACCGGCTCCAACAGCGCGAGTGCGCGCAACTGCGCATCCACAAGTCCTGGCGAACGCGGCAGGAATCCGGCCATCGAGGCGCGAACCAGCTCAAGATCAATGTCGTCAACGGGCGCCGCAAATACCGGCAGACCCATCTGGTCGCGCAGTATCGGGTGCAGCGATGGTCGATCCGGCTGCGCCAGCGACTGAGCGATGGCATCGCCGCTGTTCCCGGCGCGGGTGAGTACCGCGGTCGCAAGCACGTACAGCACTCGGTCCTGCGCGGCATCTGCCATTGTCGCGACTGTGCTTCCGTCAGCGGCTGCCGGGGACTGCGTGCCATCGCCAGCCTTGCGGCGCCGGATCAGCATCCGTATCAGGAGAAACCCGCCGATCAGCAATAGCGGCACGATCAACAGATAGCCAAAAATCTGCCCCGTGGTCGGCGCTGCGCCGGTTGAGCTCCAGTAAAGGATCGCGATCAGCCATACCGCCACGAACGCGAGCGCGCAGCCGAAGAGACCGCGGATCACCGCGCCCGTACTCATTGCCCCTTACCCGCTCGCACTGCGTTCCCGCCCCCTGCTAACGGCCAGCCATAATGGCGCCGTGGTCGATCCACTTGCTGGCAATAGTGAAGGGTAACAATACGGCCCTGCTCCCTGGCTTTGCCCATTCGGGCCTTCGGCTTTCCTGAGCCGCGCGCCAAGATAGCAGGTGCAGGTACCGGTTTTCACCTTTTCCGTCCAGTTGGGTCGGGCGTCAACGCCCTGCCTCGCGACGCGCCTGCCGGCAGTCGGACTTCATCTCCAGATGGACGTAGTCCTTGATGCTGCGCCAGTTTCCGCCCCACTCCAATCCCGCCTCGACCGCAAGCTGGCCATACAGGAAGTAGCCGCGGCGGGTCCAGTCGTCCTCCATGTTCCACTGCAGTTTGCCGTCGCGATACAGCGCGCTATCCACCGCGAGGCCGTACTGGTGGCAGCTCTGGCCTGCGCCGGCAAGCGTCACTGACTTGCCTTTGGCGGCCAACGCTGCCTGACGCTCCGGACTGCGATAGCCCTCGACGAGAACCATTTCGTAGCCGTGCACTTCACGCATTACCCGGTAGATCGCGAGCACGCGCTGCTGAAAATCCGGTGCGATGTGCATCCATTTGCGGTCTGCAGTGGAGATCGCTTCCGGCGCCAACGACGCCGCACCGCGCATCTGCGACGCCTCGGCCGCCAGAAACACCGCTGGAGGCAGGTCGGGTGGCGGCGCCAGACGCTCGCCGCGCAGCAATGCCACCACGTGGCTATCGGCCGAGAATCCGTCGCCACCACCAAAGTCATCCCATGACAGCTGCCGCCGTGTCTGCAGGATCAGCAGTGGCGGAATCAACAGGACCGCAGCCGTAGCAGTCAACAGCCAGCGACGTCGGTGCAAGGAGCCGAACAGGCGGCCGGCGCCACCCTGCAGTGCCTGCGAGGAGTCCGAAGCGCGCGATCCCATGCGTCCGCGCCAACGGGAAGCCACACCCCCCGCCCGCACACGCCAACGGTCAGCGGCCGCGAACACCCCGTCGCGCGCCGACGGAAACACCGCCAGCCAAGCGATAAGCACCGTCAGCGAGAAAAATACGACCACCCCTAGCGCAAGCATGTCCCACCATCCATGTTGGTCCCCCGGCCAGCTGCCGGCACTTCGAATTGACGCCAGTGCTGCCCCATCGCAGAATGGCCGCGCACTACCCGGCCTGCGCCGGACCGGAACCAGCCGGACTGACTGACTGACCTGGAAAGGAGTCCACGTGGATCGGCAAGATGCCAAACCCCGCCGCCCCAGCCTGATGGCCGGCGCAGCAAGCGGCGAACCTACCCCGGCGGCCTCCAGCCCGTCGCCGGCGCGGATCCTATCAGACATGGACGGTGGCAAGCCCACGACCTTGACTGCGCGGTCCACGCCGCTGCAACGAACCTTGATTCTATCCGCCGCCGGCATCGGCGTGCTTGGACTTCTTTGGTGGTGGCAAGCGGGCCGTAGTGAGCCGTCGCGGAACGTGATGCCGATTGCCTCGGCGACGGTCGACGCGGCGCCACTGGAAGCAATACCGGATGCGAACAACGGCGCGGCCACCATCATTGACGAGTCGTCGTCGTTCTATGAAGTGGGTGCGTTTGCCGATGGCGGCGAAACGTTTGGACCTCAAGGCGACCCGCTGATATCGCCGTTTGCGACGGCCGACTCGGCGACGGCCGTAACGCCGTCTGCGGGCTCCGATGCCAGCCAAAGCAAAGCGGACAATCCATTTGCTTCGCCAGTGACAGGGCCAGTCAACAAGCGCGCAGGCGCGGCGTCGGCCTCAGTATCGGCCCGCGCCGCCCCGGCGGCCCGAGCAAGCGCGCGCCCGAATCAGGGTGATTCCGACCTGATGTCCGCGCTGCTCGAGAACATCCAGACCAAGGGCAATGAGTCTGGAAGCGGCTTGGATTCATTGATCGAGAAGATGGAGGCCAAGGAAGCCAAGCCAGCCACACGACGCAGCAAGACCGCGTCGGCTACTGTGCCGCAGTCGCGGTCACAGCAGATCCAGTCCAACCTGCGCGAGTGCCCACCGGCCAACACCGCGAAGGGGCTAAAGTGCCGTCAGGATATCTGCGCGGTATACGCCGGTCGTGATCCGGCCTGCCCAGCTGACTGAGCGCACTTCAAGCGTTTGATACCACGCTGAATCGTCGCGGATGGATCAAGCATCCGCGCTACCGCGGCGTTGTTACCAGACGACCTCGGCCATCGAGCAGTTCAAGCCCGAGCCGATTCCGAGCAGGGCCACCCGGTGTCCCTTCTTCAACCGCCCCATTTCGCGCAGCTTGCTGAGCACAATCGGCACCGATGCCGGGCCAACGTTGCCGTGCTCGCCGAAGATCGTCAGGACCTTTTTGGGATCAATGCCCATTGCCTTGGTGAAGGCGGCGGTGTGCACTTTGCTGACCTGGTGGATAACGAATTCGTCGAGCTCGTCGGCCACCCAGCCCATGGTCTGGCGGGCGATCGAGAACGTCTTCTGCGCAAGCTTGACGCCTTCAATCAACAGCAGACGGGTATCGGTAACCATGCCATCAAGATTGCCACGGCACAGCTTGTTCCATTCCGTGGCTGCACGGGTGACACCGCCCTTGTAACGCGGTGCGCCCGGAGCGAGTTCGGCGCGTGCCATAACCATTGCCGCCGCGCCGGAACCCAATGTCAGCGTGGCCAGCTCGTTGCGGAAGTCCGCTTCGGTGCAGTCATCACGGGTCATGCGCTCAAGCGTCTTCTCATACGCCAAGTCAGCGGTCTCACCGTCAACGATCAACGCGTAGTCGATCTCGCCGCATTCGATCATGCGGCTTGCGATGTCCATGCCGTTGATGAAGGCCAGACAGGCGTTGGCAACGTCGAAGTTCTGGCAGGTATCGGGCATACCCAGATTGCCGCAGACGATCGACGCTGTCGAAGGCTCCAGGTAATCCCGGCTGACCGACGTGTTGACCAGCAAGCCGACCCGGTCCGGGTCGATGCCGGCATCCGCGAGCGCCTTGACCGCAGCGAGCGTTGCCGCATCGGAGGCGAGCATGTCGCCATCCCACAAGTGACGGGCGTGGATGCCGGCGATGTCACCGAGCACGTCGGTGCGGATGCCCAGACGATCCAGGGTCGGCTTGAGCCGGAGGTTGATCTCTACCGAGCTCAACCGGCGTGGCGCGTCGATATGGGCCAGACCGGCGATGGCGACATGTTGGAACTGCATGGGCGGCAAACCAAAAAAGGCAGGTATCACGACAGGTTAACGCTTTGCAGCCGCCCCTGCATCAACGCGGCGCACAGAATCCGTTAACCGCCGACGGGATAGGTCTGGGTTTCGCTCTTCGGCGCGACTGGCACCGCCGACCCGGAAACCGGGATCACATTGCCGCACCGATAGGCGGTAAAGCGTTGCTCGCCACCGGCAGGATCGCCCAGCGGCTGGATGGTGTCTGCCTGCAGACCTGGGGCTTCGTTGCGGGCAAGCGTTTCGAGTTCCTCGCGAACGCGCAGATTGTTGCGCTCGTAGAAGGCAACGCTGTCCTTCACCGAAACGGCGATTTCGCCCTGCTTGGTGCAGCCGGCTGGCGGCCCGCCAGCACCGATCACCCGGACCGCGCTGGCGCCGGGGGTCATCTTCACCCATGTGCAACCACTGGCGAGAACAAGGACCAAAACAAGGGCAACGGTGGACAAGCGGATCATGAAGGCTCCTAAGGCAGGTGTTGATCGGCGCCGACCAGCTGGCAGGCGCGCGTCGCAACGGACATAGATGTTATCGGCCCGGGGCAGTGAATCGAGCGTAACCGCCGGGCGTGCGTGATACCCCGCGCCAAGCAAACCAACTTGCTCGAGCTGCAGCGGGCGTATCGGGAGCTGCACCCCCGACACGCCGGATGCTCGGCCTTATTCCTTCTTGGCGGGGGGCTCAGCCGCTGCCTTGGCCGCTGTCTTGGCCGCTGTCTTGGCCGCTGTCTTGGCCGCTGTCTTGGCCGCAGTGTCGGCTACTGCGGCGGACGCGCGAGCGGAGTCCACCGGCTTGCCGTCCTCATCCAGCACCTGCACCTTTCCAAGATCGAGCGCGCGTACCGGCGCTTCGATCTGACTGAGATCTCCGACCACCACCCACGTCAATGCGGACGGCTTGATGGTTGCAGCGGCCGTGGCGACCACCGCTGGGGTCAATGCGTCGATCTCGGCCTTGTGCTGGAACACGTAGTCATCCGGTCGGTCGTAGCGGACGATGCCGGTGATCGTGCTTAACACCGAGCTGGCAGTCTCGTAGGCACCCGGCAGGCTGCGGATTTCATTGGCCTTGACCTTCTCAACCTCGTCCGAGGTCGGCGGCTTCGTCCCGGTGGTGTACTCGCCGATCTCGCGCTTGATCTCGGCCACCGACTCGGCGGTCTTGTCGATCTGCACCGCGGCGTAGGCCATCCATGGGCGCTGTCCGATCGCGTTACTGGCAAAGCTGTAGGACCCGTACGCCCAGTGCTTGTCCTCACGCAGATTCATATTCAACCGCGCGCTGAACTGGCCACCCAGGACGGTGTTGGCGAAGCCAAACTCGGTCGCGTCATCGGACTTGGTCGACGGGACCAGTTCACCAACATAGATATTCGCCTGCACAGCCCCGGGTTGGTCGATCAGGAATACCCGCGGTGCAGTCGGCAGTGCGACCTCCGGTACCGCGACCGATGCCGCCGGGTCGCCGGTGCCCTTCCAGTTACCCAGATGGCGGTTCAGTACCGGCACAAGCTCCTTCAGCGTGGTGTCGCCGACCACCACCATCGTGGCGGTTTCCGGGCGCACCCATGTCTGGTGATAGCCAACCAGGTCATCGCGAGTGAGGGCAGCAATGGAATCCTCGGTGCCAGACCCGCTGAGCGGCATCGCGTACGGATGCCCCGCGCCATACAGCAGCGGCGGCAACACGCGCAGTGCGGCGGCATTCGGCCTCGCCTTCTCCTGCTTGATGCCGGCAATCCAGGTGGCGCGAACGCGATCAATCTCGGCCGGGTCGAAACGCGGCCGGCGCAGCATCTGGCTGAACAGCTCCAGCGACGGATCGAGATTCTCCTTCAGCGCCGACAACGATGCACTGGCGCCGTCCAGCGACGCGCCGGCGCCCATACTCGCGCCAAGCGCTTCCGCGCGCGCTGCAAAACCCAACGCGTCGTAGTCGCCAGCACCCTCGTTGAGCATGCCCATGGTGAAGCTGGAACTGCCGAGCTTATTGGTCGGGTCAACCTTGAAGCCGCCGTCGAACATCAGGGAGAACTGCACCACCGGGATGTCGTGGCGCTCGGCGAGGATCACTTTGGTGCCGTTCTTGAGTGTCGCGCGCTGCAGTTCGGGGAACTTCAGGTCGGGGAAGTCGCTCGGCAGCGGGACGCCTGTACTTCGATCGACCGTGGACGGGAGCACGCTGTAGCGCGAATCAACCGCCGGCAGGGTCAACGGTGCTGGCTCGACCGCCGCATCCTCGGCCATCGCAGTGCGCTCGCCGGGAGCCACAACCAAAGTGTGCGAACCAGTACCCAGCCACTCACGCCCGACCGCCTGCAGCTGGCTCGCCGTGGCAGAAGAGACATTGGTCATGCTCGGACGGAAGCAGCCCGGGTCACCGGCGAACACCTCGCACTGGGCCAGCACGTCGGCCTTGCCGCCAAACCCGCCGATTCGCTCCACCCCGCGGATGAAACCGGCCCGGAACACGGTTTTGGACTGGGTCAGCTCCTCGGCGGTCGGTCCTTCTGCCAACAACTTGGCCAGCTCTTCATCGATGGCCTTCTCGACCCGCGCAACGTCGACGTCTGCCTTGACGTTGGCAATGAGTACGAAGTTCGATCCCAGCTGGGAGTCGCTCAGGAACGCGCTGATCCCGTCCACCAGCTTGTCCTGATGAACCAGTCGACGCTCAAGGCGTGAGGTAGCACTGCCGCCCAGGATGTTACCCAGAAGATCCAGCAGATCGGCATCCGCGGTCCCGAACTGGGCGACGTTCCAGGCCCGATAGATGCGCGGCTGCGGCACGCGGTCTTCCATCACCTCACGGGTGTCAGCTGCGCGCTTCGCAACTTCCACCGATGGCTGGGCCATGTCCGGCCCGGCAGGAATGTCACCGAAGTACTCGGTTACCTTCTGTTTTGCGGTCGCAACGTCGATGTCACCGGCCAGAACCAGCACGGCATTGTTGGGGCCGTACCAGGCCCGGAACCAGTTCTTCACGTCGTCCAGCGATGCCGCATCCAGGTCCGCCATCGAGCCGATCACGCTGTGGTGATACGGATGGTCGACCGGATACAACGACTGGCCCAGTTTGGTCCAGGCCTGACCGTAGGGCTGGTTCTCACCTTGACGCTTTTCGTTCTGGACCACACCGCGCTGCTCGTCCAGCGTCGCCTGATCAATCGCACCCAGCAGATGCCCCATGCGGTCGGACTCCATCCACAGCGCAGTATCCAGCGCGGTGGTCGGAACGTTCTGGAAGTAGTTGGTGCGGTCGCTATTGGTGGTGCCGTTCATGTTGGTCGCGCCGACCATCTCGAACGGGTCGAAATACTCGCCGCGGTGATTTTCCGAACCGTTGAACATCAGGTGCTCAAACAGGTGGGCAAAGCCGGTGCGGCCCTTCGGCTCATCCTTGCTGCCGACGTGGTACCAGACATTGACCGCAACGATCGGCGCCTTGCGATCGGTGTGAACCACCACGCGCAAGCCATTGGGCAGGGTGAACTCCTCGTACGCGATGTCCACCGGAGCGGCCGCCGCAACCGGGCGGGCCTGCGCTGGCGCCGGCAGCAGACCCATGCCGCCCATCGCGATCGCGAGCCCCATGGCCAAGGCGCCATGCTTGAGCAGGCCATGACGGGGGGCGTCGCCGGAACCGGGACCATTGGACAGGTTGCGGGCGGCAGCGCGGGACGATGCGGACATTGGTCACTCCTTGTGCGGGTTCGCCCGGCTTGGACGAATACCGACAATCCTAACGGTCACTGCAGCTGTGGGCACCGGTCACAAGTCACGCCCCCGGTGTTATGTCCAGTGCAAATCACTGGAAATGTCGCCGACTGCCGCTACGTGGCGCCACCCGGCGGCATAATTGCGACATGTTTGACGTCATCCTTTATCAGCCCGAGATACCCCCAAATACCGGCAATGCGATCCGTCTGTGCGCCAACACCGGCGCCCGGCTTCATCTGGTGCGCCCGCTCGGCTTCACATTGGAGGACCGTCAGTTGCGACGGGCCGGCTTGGACTACCACGAGTACGCGTCGCTACAGGTGCATGACGACTTGGACGTTGCGCTCGCCGCCATTGCGCGGGCGCAAGGTCTGGTGCCACGGGTGTTTGCGCTGACGAAGCGCGGCAACGTGCGCTACGACCAGCCGGCCTATCGAAGTGGCGACGTGTTCCTGTTCGGCTGCGAAACGCGCGGACTGCCAGATACGGTGCTGGCGGGACTCCCACCAGATCAGCGACTGCGCCTGCCGATGCAGCCGGACAACCGCAGTCTCAATCTGTCCAACGCCATCGCCGTGATGGTGTTCGAGGGTTGGCGGCAGCATGACTTCGCGGGCGACGCGGGCCAGCTCTTTCCCGCAACAACCTGAGTCACGGGCTCCAGTGGATCTGGACGTTTGTCTGTGGCGCGCCAAGCACCGCCATGATCGGGTGGCGCTGCGGATCGTTCGCGGCAATCGCCTCGTCAAGCACGGCACGCTTGCGGTCACCGGTGATGAGCAAATGCACCGCCTCTGCACGCAGCAGGCGGGGGACGGTCAGGCTGATGCGGGGGTAAGGCGCCTCCGGGGGCAATGGGTCGGGATCGATCCGACAGGCATCGAATATCGGATCGAATCCTGTGGCCAGTTCCGACGCGCCGGGAAACAACGAAGCGGTGTGTCCGTCGTCGCCCATTCCCAGGACCACGGCGTCGAATCGTTGCTGATGTTCTGCAAGCCATGCGCGGGCATGCACCAGGGAGGCATCCGGATCGCCATCCGGAACCGTCAGCGATGCCAATTGCACGCCTGCTGCCGCGGCGAACGCGTCAGCAAGGCCGTGCAGGTTGGAGGCCGGTGAACCCGCCGGCACGCAGCGGTCATCGGTCGGCACCACGGTGATGTTCTGCCAACGCAAGGGTGCGCTCGCCAAGCGCCGGTAGACCGGCCATGGAGTCTGTCCGCCTGCCAGAGCCAGCATCGCTACTCCACGCCCTTCCAGCCCCGCCCTACAGGCAGCGTGCAGGGCGGCAGCAACGGCGTCGTCAAACGCGCCGGCCTCGCTATAGGTGTGGAAGGTCCAAGCCATGGTTGACACTCCGGTAACTATCGGCCAACTGAGCCTAGCGCGGTGCCGGGGGGTCTCAGATGAAGGGGGTCGGCTCCGCGAGCTCGCTGTTGTCCCGCATGAAGTACTCCTGCAGGTACTTCTCCCCCTTGTCGCAGAACAACGTCACCACGGTCTTCAGCTCCGGATGCTGTTCGCGTACGCGCTTGGCCGCGAGCAGGTGCGCGCCCGAGCTGGGGCCGCAGAACAAGCCGTAGCTGCTGGCCAGATGACGCATCGCGGCCACCGCGTCAGCGCTGGCCACGCTGGTGACCTCATCCACCAACGCCTCGTGACGCTGGAAGATCCCGGGCACGAATCCGTCCGAGATGCCTTCAATCTTGTGCAGTGCAACTTCACCGCAGAGCAGGGTGCAGGACTCTGAAGGTTCCATGGCGAACAGGCGCACGTTCGGGTTGACCTCGCGGAACGCCTGACCGACACCGATCAGCGTGCCGCCGGTGCCGACACCCGCAACCAGCGCGTCAGGCACCACACCTTCGGGAAGCTGGGCAAGAATCTCGGGGCCGAGAATCACCCGATTCTCTTCCACGTTCCATTCCGATTCGAACTGGCTTGGGCAGAAGTGGCCCGGTTGCTCTCCCAACTCACGCGCCTTCTCCAGCGCGGAATTGACGTGGAAGTCGCCGCAGAAAATCACCTCAGCGCCGTACGCCCGGGATATCGCCACCCGCTCGCTGGACAGGCCTTCGGGCATTACCACCAGCATCCGGTACCCCTTCACTGCCGCGACCATCGCCAGCGCATTGCCGGTATTGCCACTGGTGGCCTCCACGATGGTGTCGCCCGGATTCAGCAGCCCTTCCTCTTCCGCCTTCTCGATCATGTACTTGGCGATGCGCGCCTTGATGGAGCCGGACGGATTGAGGAACTCTAGCTTGGCAAAGATTCCCTCCACCTCAACCAGCGGCGTGTCGCCGACGGCATCAAGAATGCTTGCGGAAACGGACGGGAAGCGGACTGCCATAGCGGGCTCCTGGTAGACGATCGTATTTTCGGGAATCCAGTTTCCCCGGGACAGGCGCTCAACAAGATGACAAGGATCAACCGCAGCGCAGTTAGTCCGAGACACATGAACAGAGCCTGTCGTATATGAATACGGCAACCGCTGATTCAGTCGGTATTCCATACCCATGCGGATACTGCCGGGGTCCGGCTGGGATGTCGCCTTGGTTTGAGGTGGCCTCGGCCCGAACGCAACACCCCTTTTAAAGAGGCCAAGACCCATGAAAAAGTCCCTGCTTGCCCTGACCCTGATCGCCGCTGTCCCGTTTGCCGCGTCCGCAGCCGATAACATTTCCTACAACTACGTCGAAGGCGGCTACATGGCCACCGACGCAGGCCGCAACAATGCGGACGGTTTCGCGATCCGTGGCTCCGGCGCCATCGACAAAAACTTCCACGTGTTTGGCGAGTTCGCAAAACAGAAGACCGACGCATTTTACGTTGGCCCGATCCGCTACCGCGGCGTTGAGATCGACCAGATGCGCGTGGGTGTGGGTTACAACCACGAGATCTCCCCGGCACTTGACCTGGTGACCCGCCTCGCTTACGACCGCTTCGAAGACGAGTTCAACAACAGCGTCAACGGCTACAGCGTCGAAGTTGGCGTGCGTGGTGAAATGGCGTCGAATTTCGAAGGCTATGCGATGGCCGGCTATGAAGACGGCAACAAGTTTGACGGCGAGTTCTACGGTCGTCTCGGTGCGCAGGTGAAGTTCAACCCGATGTGGGGCCTGACCGGTGACGTGAAGTTCGTCGACGGCGACACCCAGTGGTTCATCGGTCCGCGCATCACGTTCTGAGTGTCACCAAGCTTCACGTTACGATCAAAAAGCCCGGCTCCCGCCGGGCTTTTTCTTTGCCGCATAAACGGAAACAGTCAGCTGAACATTGGACCCGGGTACTCGGCCTTCTGCTCGCGCGCCATCAATTGACGCAAGCCTTCGGCAGGACTGATCTCGCCGTGCACTACCGCGTAGACCGCCTCCGCAATCGGCAGCTCAACGTCGTGGCGTTTCGCCAGACGCATGACTTCGTCAGCGGTCTGTACCGATTCGACCACCTGACCGATCTCGCGCACCGCGTCCTCGATCGACTGACCACGCCCCAGCGCCAATCCCAGACGACGGTTGCGTGACAGGTCACCGGTGCTGGTCAGGACCAGATCGCCCAGCCCCGCCAAGCCCATCAGGGTTTCCGGACGGCCCCCCAACGCGCGATTGAGCCGCAGCATTTCACTCAACCCACGGGTGATCAGGCCAGCTCGGGCATTCAACCCCAGCTGCATGCCGTCGGCCACCCCAGTGGCCACCGCCAGAACGTTCTTCATGGCGCCGCCGAGCTCCGCACCGAGCATGTCATCGCCGGTATAGGCACGGAAACTCGGACCGTGCAGGATCCCGGCGACGATCTGGGCAAAAGCGGGATTCGCCGAGTGCACCGTCAGCGCCGTGGGCAGACCCACAGCAACTTCCTTGGCAAACGACGGCCCGGTGACCACCGCCAGTGGTACCTGGTCGCCCAGCACCTCGGCAGCGACCTCGTGCAGGAAGCGCCCGCTACCCGGCTCAAAGCCCTTGCTCGCCCACGCAACACCCGCATGCGCGGGCCGATGCGGTGCCAAGGCGCGCAGTGTGTCCGCGAACGCATGCGACGGCACCACAACCAGGACCAGATCCGCGTCCTTGAGCGCAGCGACCATATCGGGGGTGGCACGCAAGCTCGGGGGAAGCACGATCCCCGGCAGGTAGCGCACATTCTGCTTGTCGCGGTCGATTGCAGCCACGGCGTCGGCGTCACGGCCCCACAGTGTCGCGTGGTGGCCGTGACGCGCGATCAGAGCAGCCAAGGCCGTACCCCAGGAGCCCGCGCCCAGAACGGACACGCGCAACGCGGAGGATTCCAAAGTGCTACTCATTCCGGATCAATCAAGCGTTGCCGGCAGTCTCGACGCCGTCGAGCCCGTCGGTCGCGCCTTCGTCCTGCTTGGCCGCGCGCTGGCGCAGGCTCTCGCTGTACAGGGCTTCAAAGTTGATTGGCTGCAGGAAGAACGGCGGGAAGCCACCGGACTGGATCAGGTGACTGATGAGTGCGCGTGAATACGGATACAGGATGTTCGGGCAGTGGATACCGAGCATCGCGTCCAGCTGCGCCGGCTCGAAACCGCTCATGCCGAACACGCCGGCCTGCTTCACTTCAGCCAGATACATCGGCTTGTCATCCGCATTGCAGGTCAGGGTGATGCCCAGAATGACTTCGTACAGGCCCTCGTTGACCTGCTGCACGCTTTGGCTGAGATTCATCTGCAGCTGGGGCTGTGCCTGCTCGTTGAAGGCCTCAGGGCCGCCGGGCACTTCAAATGAAACGTCCTTGGCGTAGATCTTCTCGACCGTGAAGGACGGGCCAGTAGCGGCTTCGGCCGGCGCGGCTGCACCGTTGAGGTTTTCTTCGGACATCAGAGTTACTCCAGCGTAAAGGCGGAAAAGTGGCGATTATGGTACGCGGCAAACATGCGCCCGGCTCAAGACTGGGGGCATCGCACCGCGAAGCAAGGGGGCAGAAGCTGCGGCGAAGCAATCAGCCGCGGCGACCCTTTACCAGCGGAAGGTCGGCCTGGCGCCACGCCTGGATGCCACCTTCGAGCAGATAGACCTTCTCGAATCCGGCTTTCTTCAAGCGTTTGGCGGCGCCGCCGGCATTCATGCCCGTGCGGCAGACAACGACCACTGGCAAGGCCTTCGCCGCTGCCAGCTGCTTGCTTTCCGGATCAAACTGGCTTGCCTGGACCGACTTGCTCCCGGCGATATGGCCTTTCTCGAAATCGCCGCTCGGCGACAGATCGATCACCAGAGCATTGTCACGGTTCATCAGCACCACCAGCTCGGCGGGACGCAGTCCAGCAAAGCCGCGCATCAGGCGCGCGACCTCGGTGTACGCCAGCGCAACGGTGATGCCGACCAGCGCAAGCGCGAGGAGGGGATGGCGCTGGGCAAAGGCCAGCAGTTCGTCAAAAGTCACGGAGTCACGCACGGGGCTTGGGGGCGGGGATTGTCGCCCAGTGGCGGGACAGGTGCAAAACCGGGGTCATTGGCCAGCCCACAGGTCGGGCAGATCACTGACCAGCCACCACGCTTTGGCTTCTTCGTCCCAGCGCCACTGTTCCAGATAGCGCACGGTGCGCTCGGCCATGGTGTGACGGTTGATCACGCCGATCTCGATGTTCCGCATCGCCCTGCCGGACTTGGTGTCGCTGGCCCCACCAACGTCACGGTAGGAGGAGACCTGGACCTGATCGTAGCGATCCATCTGCAGCTGGGTCATCGGGTTGGCGTCGCGCACAGCCGGGTCAACCAGGTTTCGCGCACCGCCGAAGTCGCCCCAGCGGATCGCGCCAGACCAGGTGTATTGCGCGCTATCCAGTGCCGTGGCGGTGGTGCTTGCGCTGCCACAGCCGGCAAGCATCATCAACGCGGATAACACGAGCGCCAGCGAACCGAACAGGCGTAGGCCGGCGGATGCAGAACGGAATGGAGCAAATGTAGGCCAATGCACGATGTTGGTTCTCCGGATGGTGGGCGCCGGCCCATCGTAGCGGGCGCAGCAGATCGGACGCAGCAAATTGGGTCGGTCAGCGCGCAATGGCGACGTAGCGGGCGCTGAAGTCGGTCGCGACACGGCCGTCGGCCAGGATCAGACGCGCGACCAGACTGGTGCGCGCGCGCCGGCGCTGGCGCAGGGTCGCAATAAAGGCGTCCCAGCCACCCGAGGGCGCAAGTTCGGCGGTGATGCGCAAGTCCTCGAACACCGGGTGCAGGTAGCGCACCTGGCTGTCGGCGACGTAAATGCCCGCATCGACGCCGGCAGCCTCTACCTGGAGCGACGCCAACGCCCAAGACGCCAGCGTCATCAACGACACCATACTGCCGCCGAATGCGCAGCCCTTGTCGTTGATATGCATGGCCAGCGGCGCGCTCATGACAAGTTTCTGGCCGTCGAATCCCTCAATCCGCGGGGCCATAGCCAACACGGGGGGCATCGAGTGGAGTTTCTTTTCGAGGCGCTGCAGAGCCTCGCTGTAGGGCGGTGTGAGCGGCATGGAAACCCTGGATGAGCCGGGTCGGGCGGCGTGTATGGAGGGTGCCCGGAGTGCAAGCGCTGCATGCAGTCCGTGGCAGTGCATGCCAAGCTGTTGCGATGACCTCGCAGCAGTCAGCCCCCGCATGGTACGTGATCTCGCTGCGGCCACGCGGCGGCAACCAGACGCTGCGCCGGGCGGCTGCGCAGAGAGGTGCTGGCTTGCTGGCACTGGCGCCATGGAAACTGGAGACCATCGACACGCCCGACAGCCGTGCGGAGCTGGAGCGCGCACTGTCTGCAGACCGGGTGATGTTCACCAGTCCGGCAGCGGCGCGCGCTGCCGCTGCCCTGGTGACGCTTAGGGCAACACCCGGCCAGTACTGGTTTGCCGTCGGCTCCGGGACCGCGAATGCTCTGCGTCGCGTGGGGATTCCCGACGTCGCGGCACCCTTGCGTATGGACAGCGAAGGCCTGTTGGCGCTGCCTGGTCTGCAGCAGCTGCACGGCACCAGCCTCGGACTGGTGACGGCGCCCGGGGGCCGCGGCACCCTTCCGCCCGCACTGGAGGCGCGCGGCGCACGCGTTATCCGCGCTGACGTCTACCGCCGAATGCCGGTCCTGCCCCCTGCTCGGGCGCTGGCTGCTGTGCAGACCTTGCACGCGCCCGCGGTACTCGCCGTCTCCAGTGGCGAAGCGCTGGCTCTGGTGCTCGAAACGCTGCCCACCGTAGTTATCGCGCGTTTGCGCACGCTGCCGGTGGTCGCCGCGAGTGAACGACTTGCGGCGCTGGCTCGCGAGGCCGGTTTTTCGCCCTGCCTGGCGGCGCGCAGTGCGCGCCCCCGCGACATGATTGAAACCGCCGCTCAACTGATGGCGTGACGCCAGCGCGATCAGCGGTCCGGTAGCATTGAGCTCCCCTTACAAGCGTGTCCCCATCGTGTCCAGCACCCCGCCCGTCCCCACGTCCCGCCACCGGCCCGCCTGGCCTTGGCTGATGGCCCTGTTGCTGGTCCTCGGTGGCGTCGGCTATGGGGTGTACTGGTGGCGTCTTCATCAGGCCAGCGATCTCGCCCAGTCCAACGTCATGGCGACTCGCCTGGACACTCTGGATGAGAGGCTTGCAACCTTACGGGGCGATCAGGGTGTACAGGCCAAGCGTCTGCAGGATGCGGCCTCGACCAATCGCATCCTGCGCGAAGAACTGCTTGGGCTGGCCGAGCGTGCGGCCCTGATCGAAGACAGCTTCGCCCGCTACAGCGACCCCGGCCGACATGGTGCACAGGCCCTGCGCTTGGACGAGGCGGAGGTGCTGCTCAGCCTCGGACAGCAGCGCCTGCAAATTGCTGGCGACCTGGATGGCGCGCGTCGCAGCTATTCACTCGCGGCCGGGGTGCTGGATGCGATTGAAGACCCGTCCTATATCAACCTTCGCCAGACCCTTGGTCAGGAACGTGGCGCGCTGGATGCGGTTGCAGCGGATCCGCGCACGCTGGTATTGGCGCGACTGGACGAGTGGGCGAAGGCGGTCGGCACACGGCCAGCGGCCGAGCCGGTTGCGGATCCGTTGGAGCAGCCGTGGTGGAAACGCGCCTTCATCGGCATCGTCGAAGTCCGCACGCTTGATCAGCCCTCCACGCTGGACGCTGCCCAACGCGTTGACGCCCAGATTGGCCTGCAACTGGAGGTCACCCTGGCCCGTGCAGCGGCCGAGCGCCGCGACACGGATGCGTATCGCGCCGCGTTGGCGCGAGCTGAGACGTGGCTGGGACGGCTGTCCTCCTCGGCAGACACAGCGGCAGCGTCGCGCGCGGACTTGCAGGAGATCGCGGCGATGCCGCTTTCACTCTCACTTCCGGCCTTTGGCACCACATTGAACCAACTGCGCCAATTACGCGCAGACCGTCTGGAGTCGCCGCAATGAACCTGTTCCGCAACCTGTTGTTCTGGATCGTACTGGCATTGGTTGGCGCACTTGCCGCCCAGTTGCTGGTCCAGGACCCCGGTGCGCTGATGCTGGACTTCCGCGGCACGCGCTACACCACCACGTTGGCTGCGGCGATCCTGATGGGTCTCGGTATATGGCTGGGGCTGTGGCTGGTGTGGAAGATGCTCAGCCTGCCGATCGTCACCCTGCGGCGCCGTCGCCGTCGAGCGGCACGCGGGAAGCTGGTGGAGGGACTGGGTGCTCTGGAACTCGGCCATTGGAGCCGTGCTGGAAAGCTGCTGGACGACGCGGCGCGGCAACCGTTCGCCGTCCGCTATGGTGTTGCTCAGCTTGCACACGCGGGCGCCGCACGCGCTGCTGCGGCCAGCGGTGATGTCGCGCTGGCACAAAGCCATCTGGACTCGCTGACCGCGTCACACCCGGTCACCCGGGCGGTGATCGCGGCCGAACTGGCTTTGGCTGACGGCCGATCGGCCGATGCGCTGGCGTTGCTGGAGATACCCGAAATACAGCCTTTGCCGCCGCGCGGATTGTTGCTCCGCGCCGGCGCCCTCGCCGCTTCCGGCGACGTGGGCGAGGCGTACGGCCTGCTTGGCGCAATGCGGCAACAGAAGGTCATGCCCGCAAGCCAGCTGGATGCGCTTGAGTCGCAGTGGGCCACTGCGGCACTGATCGAAGCCGGCGACGCGAACATTCTTGCCGACCGTTGGGAGTCGCTGCCCAAGGCGTTCCGCAGTGACCCGGCCGCTGTGACCGCTTACGCCGAACGTGCGGCAGCGCTGCGTTGGGAAGATGCCGCTGCCAAAAGCGTGGAGCGGGCACTGGATGAGCGCTGGGATGACTCGCTGGCCGCGTTATACGGCCGCCTTCCCATCGGTCAGCTGGAGCACCGACGCCAACATGCCGAGCGTTGGTTGCAGGCGCACCCGGCCAGCCCGGGGCTGTTGCTGGCACTGGCGCGGATCTGCCGCCTGCAGGGCCAGTGGCCGCAGGCCGAGGCGTACCTGCACCGTGCGATTGCCCAAGGTGCCGGCAGCGATGCGTGGGAGGAACTGGGCGATGGCTTTGCCCAGTCCGGTGACGAGGCGCGCGGCCGTATGGCCTACGCCAATGCCCTGCACGCCAGCCGCGGCGAGCCGGTGATAGACATGCCGGGGCGCGACATGCGTCAGCAGATCCACGACATGGCAGTTATCGAAGAGCGCGACGAACACGGAATGCCGCGGCTGCGCGAATAACGCAGCCGACGGGGCCGATGGTCAGCGCTCCAGGATCGCCACCACGCCCATACCGCCGGCCGTGCAGATCGACACCAGACAGCGTCCGCCACCCCGTTGCTGCAATTCCTTGGCCGCCGTGGCGACGATGCGTGCGCCGGTGGCTGCAAACGGGTGACCGGTCGCCAGTGACGAGCCGTTGGGATTGATCTTGGCCGGATCAATCCGGCCAAGCGGCGCATCCAGACCGAGACGGTTTTTGCAGTACTCCTCACTTTCCCACGCACGCAGGGTGCATAGCACCTGAGCGGCAAACGCCTCGTGGATCTCGTAGAAATCGAAATCCTGCAAGCTCAGTCCGTTGCGGGCGAGCATCTCCGGGACGGCGATCGTCGGCGCCATCAGCAGGCCTTCACCGTGGGTGAAGTCGACAGCGGCGGACTGCGAGTCGCGCAGGTAGCAAAGCGGCTCATGGCCGTGCGCCGCGGCCCACTCCGGCGACGCCAGGAGACAGGCAGCAGCACCATCGGTCAGCGGAGTGGAGTTGCCGGCAGTCAGGGTGCCGCGGCCCGAGGTACGGTCGAACGCCGGCTTCAGCGTCGCAAGCTTTTCCAGCGAGCTGTCGGGGCGCATGTTGTTGTCGCGGGAGACACCACGGAAGCTGACCACCAGATCGTCAAAGAAACCACGCTCATACGCGGCAGCGAGCTTGTGGTGGGATGACAACGCCCACTCGTCCTGCGAGTCGCGCGAGATGTTCCATTGCTTGGCCATCTCCTCGCAATGTTCACCCATCGACTTGCCGGTGCGCGGCTCAGCCACGCCTGGGAAATCGGGCTTGAGCTCGCGCATCGAGAATCCCTTGAACGCCGCCAGCTTGCCGCGGGTGTTCTTGGCCGCTGCGGCGGCAAGCAGCCGACGACGCAGCTGACTGCCGTACACGATCGGCACATCGGAGGTGGTGTCGGAGCCACCGCCGATACCGGCTTCGATCTGGCCCACGGCAATCTTGTTGGCGACCGTAACGATGGTGTCCAGCGAGGTGCCGCAGGCGCGCTGCATGGTCAGTCCCGGCGTCAGTGGCGACAGGCCCGAAGACATCGCCGCCTCGCGCCCAAGATTCCAGTCACTGGAGTGCTTGATCACCGCACCCATGGCCACCTCGCCGAGTTGCTGGCCGTGCAGGCCATATTTCTCCACCAGCGCGCCGAGGGTGCGCACCGACATTCCGAGGTTGCCGACATCCGCGTAGGCCGTGTTCTGGCGGCAGAAGGGAATCCGGACACCGCCAAGCACGGCAACGGGACGGGTTGGGCGCATCGGAGTCACCTCGTCGGAGTCGCGCTGCGGTCCGGCCAGCGCGGGGATTGCAGGGTCCGCGATCACTTGCGGGCATAATGCTGGCAGTGTAACGCCGCCCTCTCGCGCGACCAAACGCCTGCGTATCCAAGCCAGTTTGGCGCGCCACACCGTTCAGAATTGTTCCACTCGCCAGGGATGCAATGAACCCAGCCAATAATCCAGATACCCGCGCCGATGCAGCTCCCGAACTGCATGTGTTGGGTGCGTTTGCCATCGAAGTCGTCGGCGAGGCGCCGGTCGACCGCGACCGTCTCGCCCAAGCCGATGTGGGCGCACTGGCTCACCTGATCGCCCGGGACCTTGCCGACTTCGCGCCTGAAGCGTCGCGTCTGGAGCTGATCACCGTAGGTGCGCACTACGATCCGGTCGAGCTGCTCCGGCCCGGTTGGCCGCTGCACCGGGAACTCGACGAGCTGGCGGCGCGCGCGCCGCGCGGTGGGCTTGATCGTGACGACGGACGCATCATTGCCTTTGGTGCCAGCGACTCTGTGTTGCCGGGCACGCTTGCCCCGTCAGCGGACTTTCTCGGCGGACCCCTGCGGCTGGTGCCCTTCGTGTTGACCGGCCCGGGCGATGTGGTGGCGCGGGTCGGCGATGCGTTTGAACTTGATTTGATCGAGCGCGGCATGGCTGCGGCCGACACCGCTCTCGCCGCGCAAGCAGCCTTCGGACTGCAGGTCGAACACGCGCGCTACCTGACCGTGCACGACTTGGCAGCGATGACCTCGATGCAGTACGAGCACGCGGGTCTTGGCGCCTTGTGGCCGCTGCTGGAAACCGCGTTATTGCGCCCAGACGAGCAAGCGTGGTTGGACCAGCCGCCCGAGCCGCTGGCGCACTATGTTGACGGCGAGGTACGCACTGCCCTGATGTCACCCGCGGCGTGGGAGGCGAACTACGCGCCTGATGGCCCGATCACCGACGACGCGGGACGCGAACGCCGTCAGCGCCATTTCCAGCACTTCCAGGCGCGGCAGCGGCAGATGGGTGCGGTCCTCGGCGCCCACGGCGTGCGGGTGCAGTTTGTGCACTGCGACCATGGCGACGACTGCCGGGCGGCGCTGAGCTGATTGGGATCGGGCGCACGCCAGACGCGCGCCGCAGCCTCAGTCGCTGAACTGGCTTTCGTAGATCCGGTAGCCGGCATCCGACATACCGAGTGCCCCATAGGTGCTCTGGGCGACGGTGTTGTCGCGCTCCACGTACAGGCGTAAGCCGACAACACCTTCGGTGTGCTTCGCCAGCTGTTCGACATGTCGATACAGGGCGGACAGTACCCCGCGACGGCGGTAGCCCGGTTCAACGTAGACACTCTGAATCCACAACCAGTCGCCATTGCGCCAATCGCTCCATTCGCCGGTCAGCATCAGGGTGCCCACCGGCGCGGCGAAGGTCTCGCCACCGCCGACGATCGCGGTGCCAACAGCGATGAAATAGCGCGCCTTGGCCGGATCGTCGATGCCCGCGCGCACCCCTGCGAGGATGGTGTCTGGCGCAAGCACCTTGGCTTCCGTTTCCAGCGCCATCGCCGCGGCCCATTGGGCCAGCAATGGCGCATCGGCGACGGTCGCCTCGCGGACGTCTATTCGCATCCGTGCAGTTCCGTCGTTGTCGGCGGCAGTGGCATCGGTACCCTCATCCCTGCTGGATGATTCCGCAGGCTACGCGCGCGCCGGCAGCACCGGCCGGCTGGCTGGTGTAATCGTCCGCCGCGGCATGCACGATCACTGCGCGACCGATCGCATCATTAGGCGCGCCGCCGCCAAGCACCGGGCCGGTGGCATGCACATCGATGCGGGCCACGCCCTTCGCGTTGGCGACGATGTTGTCCATGTCGCCGGCATGGTGGACGCTGGTGCTGCTGCGGCCGTGCATCTCGCCGGTCGGGTTGAAGTGGCCGCCCGCGCTGCTGGCATCCGCCGCGCTGCAGTCGCCCTTTTCATGAATGTGGATCGCATGACTCCCGCCGGGCTTGAGACCGCCGATCTCACCGGTGAGATGCAGGCCACCGGCCATCGGGACAAGCACCAATCGGCCGCTGACAAGACTGCCCGAGGCCGACGCCAAGTTCACATGCGCACGCTGCACGGTGGATGTGGTCGACATGGGTGCTTTGACCGGTGCGGCATGTTTGCTGCGGCTCGAGTGATCAGGGGTACTGCTGCACGCGGCCAGTGCGAGCGCCAGCACGGTCGCACTGGCAGCGTTGAATACGGAGGCTTTCATCGGAATTCTCCTGAGTTTAGGCATCACGGAACTTCAGCCAGTGAGAGCCGGACTGGCACCGCTAGGCGTGTATCGCAGCCGCACGGTAGCGCGGCCGAAGTTGTATGGCGGTGAAGCGGCGCATCAGCATCAGCGCGGGCGATCCTTCTCGGCAAGCTTGCGAGTCAGTGTATTGCGTCCGATGCCCAGTGCCGCGGCGGCGGCGGCCCGTTGGCCACCGGTGTGCGCCAGCGCGGCGTGCAGAAGGGCTTGGTCCAAACGCTCGACGGCCCGGGCATGAATGTCCCCAGCCCCCCCCTCAAGCTCGGCGCACGTCCAGTCGGCGAGCAGATCACTCCAGTCGCGCGTGCGGACACGCGAGCCGTTGACGCCGTCGGCCACTGCACGCGGACCGAGGGCGCGCTCGACGTCGGCGCGGCTGATCGTGTCGACGGGTACCAGTGCCGCCAATCGCCAGCAAAGGTTTTCCAGTTCGCGGACATTCCCCGGCCACCTATGCGCTAGAAGCCCTGCAGTTGCGCCCGGTGCAAGCCGCTTGGGTGCGGCATCAAAGCGGCGCCCGGCAGTGGCCAGGAAGCCTTCCGCCAGCCGCGCCACGTCGCCACCGCGGTCCCGCAACGGTGGCAGGTGCAGGCGCAACACGTCGAGCCGGTGCAACAGATCGGCACGGAACAATCCGTTCGCGACGCGCGCATCCAAGTCCTGGTGGGTTGCTGCCACCAGACGGACATCGACGCGCACCAGTTCGCGTCCCCCAACACGGAAGAATTCGCCTTCGGCCAGCACTCGCAGCAACCGCGTCTGCAGGCTCGCCGGCATGTCGCCAATTTCGTCCAGGAACAGCGTGCCGCGGTGCGCCTGCTCAAAACGGCCGAGCTGGCGACGAGTGGCGCCGGTGAACGCGCCAGCCTCGTGGCCAAACAGTTCCGACTCCAACAGTTCGGCCGGGATCGCAGCGGTGTTCAGCGCGACGAAGGGTTTTGCGGCGCGCGGTGACTCGCGGTGCAGTGCCTGCGCAACCAGCTCCTTGCCCGTGCCGGTTTCGCCGGTGATCAGCACCGTCAGCGGTGTCTGGGCGAATCGCCCGATCGCCCGAAATAGCTCGCGCATCGGCGGCGCGTTTCCGACGAGTCGGGGCGCATCAACGTGCGGATCCACCGTCGCTACCGCGCTGGCCGCACCGCCACCGCTGTTTCCAAGCAGCCGCTCGGCGAGCCCGATTGCATCATCGAGATCAAACGGCTTGGAGAGGAATTCCTGCGCGCCACCACGGAACGCACCGGCGGTGCTGCTGACGTCGGTGTAAGCGCTCATCACCACCACTGGCACGCTGGGCAGGCGCTGACGCAGACGGTCCAGCAGGACCAGTCCGTCATCACCGGGCATGCGGATATCGGTGAACAACAATGCAGGTACTGACGCGGCCCCGCGGGACGAGTCATTCAGCGCGACCCACGCTGTGTCCCCGCCCTCGAACTCGACCACGTGGTAGCCGGCGTCACGCAGAGCAGTCGCGAGGACGAAACGCACGCTGCGGTCGTCATCGACCACCCAGACCGGTCCTGATCGGATGGTCGGCGTCGTGTCAGTCATGCTGCACTTCCGGTCCGCGCGTGGCCGGGGTCATCACCATCGGCAGCAGCAGCGTAAATACGGTTGCCCCGGGACGCGAGCGAAATGCCAGCGAACCGCGGTGCTCGCGGGCCACCTGCTGCGCCAACGCCAGCCCCAACCCAGTGCCCTGCGCCCGCCCCGAAACCAAGGGAAGGAACAGGTTGGCGGCAAGTTCCTCCGGCACGCCCCGACCGTCATCTCGAACCTCCAGCCGTAGCGCGACCGCATGCGACTGTTCGCCGATCCGCAGTCCGTGCTCTATCCGGGTACGCAACGCGACGGTACCGGCACCGGCTTCGATCGCATTGCGCACCAGGTTCCACGCAGCCTGGGTCACCCGGTCGGCATCGCCATTGAACTCCGGTAGGCTGGGATCGTAGTCTCGCTCCAGACGAACCGCCCAACCGGCGTCGCTTTCGGCCAAGCGCAACACCCGCTCCAGAACCGAATGGATGTTCAGCGGCGCGTGCGGGCGCGGTGGTTGTGGGCTGAGCAGATGATCGACCAGACCCGTGAGGCGACCGACCTCGTCTTCGATCAGCGCGACCAACTCGCGCGAGGTCGGATCCTCGGTACGGCGACCCAGCAACTGGGCGGCGCCCTTCAACCCCGCCAGCGGATTGCGCAGCTCATGTGCCAGTCCTTTCAGAGATGCCGCCAGCGCCGAGGGCAACAGCAGGGCCGGATCGTCACCGGGAAACTCGTCCACAGGATGCACTTCCACCAGCGTGCCGCCACCTTCGCGGGCGCTCAACCACAGGTCAGCAAAGTGCGCGTGCCCGCCATCCGGGAATCGCAAGCACAGCCGCCGCAAATGCAGCGGCGCACCATCACTACTGTTGATGCGCGCCAACGCCGGTGCCAGCCGGCCACTTTCGGACTCCAACGCGGCCAGCGGCCATCCCAGCAGGCGGCGCTCACCGACCCCCAACCAGCGCACGAAGGCTTGATTGCAGCCGCGGATTGCCGTGCTGGCGTCAGTCCATGCCAGCGGAGTGGTCAGCGTGGAAAGCTCGGGGAGCGTGGCGGGCATTGCACCATCGTAGTGCATCCGGGGTCTGGGCCTGCGCGTAAGCGGCGCTACAATCGGACCCAGTCAGTACGAAGCACCGCGCTCACTCGTCCCCGCATTCAAACGTGCGCAGAACTGGTGATCATCTGCGCTGCCCCCTCACTTCGACTTGCTCACCGAGGCCCTATTGGACGTCCAGCCCAACACTCCCGTCGCCGCCGCGACCTACCCGCCGGCCACCACACTCGCGGATTTCCGGCACAACCTGGATGCGGTCCATGCGCGCATCAAAGCGGCATGCCAGCGGGCCGATCGGAATCCATGCGAGGTACGCCTGCTGCCGGTGAGCAAGACGATCGATGAGGCCCGCATCCGTCTGGTGCACGAAGCGGGATGCGACTTCCTCGGCGAGAACAAGGTGCAGGAGGCGTATTCCAAATGGGAGGCGATGTCCGACCTGACCGACCTGCGCTGGTCCGTGATCGGCCACCTGCAAACCAACAAGGCAAAACTTGTGGCGCGCTTCGCCAGCGAATTCCAAGCGCTCGACAGTCTGCGCTTGGCCAAGGCACTGGACGGCCGCCTCCAGTCGGAAGGTCGGTCGCTGGACGTGTTTGTGCAGGTGAATTCGTCCGGTGAGGCGAGCAAGTACGGCTTGGCGCCGGAGGACGTCGCGGCATTTGTGCGTGAGGTGCCGGCCTTCAGCAGCCTGCGGGTACGCGGCCTGATGACCCTCGCGGCGCTGTCGGCCGATGCAACCCGGGTACGCGCGTGCTTTGTCTTGATGCGCGAGTTGCGCGATCGGCTGCGCGAGGATGCGCCGGCCGGCGTCGAGATGGAGCAGTTGTCGATGGGCATGTCAGGCGATTTCGAAACTGCAATCGAAGAAGGCGCGACCGTGGTCCGCGTCGGACAGGCGATCTTCGGCGCACGCGCATTGCCGGACAGCCATTACTGGCCAACGGACTCGGGCGCGTGAGTGGACCCGCAGATCCCTTGATACTGCCGTCAACTCTGCTCGTCCCGCTTCCCATCGATGTCGTGTCAGTGCAGTCGCAGGTGATCTACGGACGGGTCGGCAACAACGTCGCCGTGCCCACGTTGCAGGCGGCCGGCCTGACCGTCGCTGCAGTCCCCACCGTGCTGTTGAGCAACACACCGCACTACCCCAGCATTCACGGCGGGGCTGTGCCGACTGACTGGTTCACCGGCTATCTGGATGATCTGGACGCGCGACAGGCGCTGACCGGACTGCGCTCGGTACTGGTCGGCTATCTGGGCGGCGCTGAACAGGCGCTGGCGTTGGCTGACTGGATTGCCAGGATGCACCAGCGCCATGCACAGCTGCACGTGCAGATCGACCCGGTGATCGGCGATCACGACACCGGCGTGTATGTCGATCCCGCGATGTTGCCGGTCTACCAGCAGCACCTGCTGCCGATGGCGCACGGACTGACGCCGAATGGATTCGAGCTGGAGCGGCTCACCGGCCATCCCACCGACACCATCGATCAGACGATTGCCGCCGCACGCACCCTTCTGGTGGGTCACACACAGTGGGTGACGGTGACCAGCGCGGCGCCCGATTCGTGGGCGGATGCGCGGATGCGAGTGGCGGTGGTCAGTCGAGACATTGCCGAGATCGTCGAGCATGACCGCATCAACGCTGCCCCTAAAGGCACCGGCGATCTGTTCAGCGCGGTGCTCAACGTCCAGCTGCTGGCGGGCCAGCCGCTATTGGAAGCCACCCGCCACGCCTGTGCGCGGGTGGTCGATGCGGTTGGCGCGACCCACCGCGCGAACTCTGCCGAACTGTTGCTGCCCGGCGTCGCCTGATCAGATCGCGTAGTACATCTGATATTCCAGCGGGTGGGTCGCGGCGCGGAATGCGGTGACCTCTTTCATCTTCAACCGGATGTAGGCATCGATGAAGTCGTCGCTGAACACCCCGCCGGCCTTGAGGAAGTCGCGGTCCGCGTCCAGTGCGTCCAATGCCTGATCGAGGCTGTGACACACGGTCGGGATGTTCTTCTCCTCCTCCGGCGGCAGGTCGTACAGGTCCTTGTCGCTGGGCGGGCCGGGGTCGATCTGGTTCTTGATGCCGTCCAGTCCGGCCATCATCAGCGCCGAGAAGATCAGGTAGCCGGAGTTCATCGGATCAGGGAAGCGCATCTCCACCCGCCGTGCCTTGGGGTTGGCGACGTAGGGGATTCGGCAGCTGGCCGAACGGTTGGAGGCCGAGTAGGCCAGCATCACCGGCGCCTCGAAGCCCGGTACCAGACGCTTGTAGCTATTGGTGGTGGAGTTGCTGAAGGCGTTGATTGCACGCGCGTGCTTGAAGATGCCGCCGATGTACCACAGTGCCATCTGGCTCAGGCCGCCGTAACCGTCCCCGGTGAACAGGTTTACGCCAGCCTTGGCCAGACTCTGGTGGACGTGCATACCGCTGCCGTTGTCGCCTACCAGCGGCTTGGGCATGAAGGTCGCCGTCTTGCCGTGCCGATGGGCGACGTTCTTGATCACGTACTTCATCGTCTGCAACTCGTCGGCCTTGCGGGTCAACGTGCTGAATTTGGTGCCGATCTCGCACTGGCCGGCGTTGGCGACCTCGTGGTGGTGGACCTCAACCTCGATGCCGACCGCCTCCAGCATCTTGCACATCTGCGCGCGGATATCGTGCAGCGAATCCAGCGGCGCGACCGGGAAGTAGCCGCCCTTCACGCCAGGCCGGTAGCCGGTGTTGCCGCCGGCATACTCGCGACCGGAGTTCCACGCCGCCTCTTCTGAATCAACATGGAAGAAGGTGTGGCCCATGTCGTTGGCGTAGCGGACCGAATCAAAAATGAAGAACTCCGGCTCAGGACCGAAGAACGCCTGCTCGGCGATGCCGCTGGATTTCAGGAACGCCTCGGCGCGCTTGGCGATACCGCGCGGGTCGCGGTTGTAAGCCTGCATCGTCGTCGGCTCGAGGATGTCGCAGGTCAGCACCAGAGTCGGGTCGGCGGTGAACGGATCCACGAAGGCGCTGTCAGGGTCGGGCAGCAGGACCATGTCCGAGTCATGGATACCCTTCCAGCCGCCCATGGAGGAGGCGTCGAACATCTTGCCCTCTTCAAACAACGTGTCATCGACGATCGATTTCGGGAAGGTGATGTGGTGCTGCACGCCGCGCATGTCGCTGAAGCGCAGATCGACAAACTCGATCTTGTGGCTCTGGATCAGTTTCTCGACGTTCTCGATGGACATTCCGGGTTCCTGGAGTGGGTGGAGAATATAAGTACGCGTCGCAAGCTTCGTGCCAGTTCTGAATCCGCTGCAAACACCTGATTTCCCGACATTCTGCGTTCGACGGTGGTGATTTTCCGCACCACCTTAGCGCTCGCGATGTGACGCGCGCACCAAGACGGTGCGCTGCTGCGGTGTGCCGGTCTCGGTCCACACGCGGCGCGTCGGTCCACGAATGCCCGCAGTTGCCGTTATCCTCGTCAGCCCTACGCGCATTGCACGATCGAGCGCGCTTTCGCCCCGCATTTGGTTGCCCCCATGTCCGATACCCTCGCCGCGCTGCTGCTCGGCATCCTCGAAGGCCTTACCGAATTCCTGCCGGTCTCCAGCACCGGCCATCTGCTGATCGCGCAGCATTGGCTGGGTGCGCGTTCGGACCTGTTCAACATCGTCATTCAGGCCGGCGCGATTCTCGCCATCACGCTGGTCTTCCGCGAGCGTCTGTGGTCATTGGCGACGGGACTGCGCGAGCGCGAGAACCAGCTCTATCTGGCCAAGATCGGCGCCGCATTTCTGGTGACCGCATTGGTGGGTCTGCCGGTGCGGTTGATGGGCTGGGAGCTGCCGGAAACGGTCTCGCCGATCGCCATCGCGCTGATTCTGGGCGGGGTGTGGATGATCTTCGCCGAACGCGTCGCGGCCGGTCGTCCGCCATCGGCCCGGATTACCTGGACCGTCGCGATCCTGGTGGGACTGGCGCAGGTAACGGCGGGAATTTTTCCGGGCACTTCTCGCTCGGGCGCGGCCATCTTCATGGCGATGCTGGCCGGCACCGGGCAACGGTCGGCAGCCACCGAGTTCGTGTTCCTGGTCGGCATCCCGACCATGTTCGCCGCCAGTGGTTACGCTGTGCTGGAGTACTTCCTCAAGGGCAGCGGCGTGGATACCGGCGGTGAGGCATGGGGGCAGCTGGGTCTGGCCTTTGTAGCCGCCAGCGCAACCGGTTTCATCGCGGTGCGCTGGCTGCTCGGCTACATCAAGCAACACAGCTACACCCCGTTTGCGATCTACCGGATTGTGCTGGGTGCTGCGCTGCTGCTTTGGCTGCCGGCCGGCGGCTGAGGCGCCGCGTTACAGGTCCGGGTGCAGGCTGTAGGTCGCGTAGGTCGCCGCTTCAGCCAGCACGTGGCCATGCATCGCCGCCAGTGCGTCGGACGCGGTGAAGCGATCGGGCAGTGGCAGGCGCTCTAGATCCAGCGCGAACACGCGGAAGAAATAGCGATGCATGCGCAGGTCGTTGGGCGGCGGAAACGGACCGTCGTAGCCGTACCAGTCACCCGCCATATCCGGGTCATTGGCAAACCAGCCGGTGTAGTCGTTCAAGCCCTGACGCGCGCCGTCCGGACCATCAGGCACCTGCTTCCCATGCGCCACCATGCCATCGCTGCATGCGCCGGCGGCGATGTCGTGCACCGTCGCCGGAATATCAACCATCACCCAGTGGATGAACTCGGTGCGCGGCTGCTCGACCGGGATCAGCACGCCTTCCTTGCCCACCATCTCCGCTACGGTCGGCACGTCCGGATCGACGCACAGCAGTGCGAATGAGCGGGTACCGACCGGCGCATCCTCCCACGCCAGGTGCGGATTGCGGTTGGGGGCGAAACCAAATCCATCGGCAGTGGGCTGGCCGGCGGCGAACTCCACCGGCAAGGACTGATGACGCTGGAAGCTGTTGCTGTAAATGCGCATGCGTGGACTCCGTGGTGCGATCTGCCCAGTCTGCCAGATGCCCGCACGCGCCAGCAGGCTCAGTTCTCGGGGTAACCCAGTCGCACAGCGATTGGTGTCAGCAAGGCGAAAGCGCTGCCCAGTGGCTCGACAAACTCGCGCCACCTGCCTGCCGCCATACGGTCGGGACCCAGCCGGCCCGGCGCGGCCGCCGGCAGACTGATCTCCAGCTCGTTGGCGAGCATCTGGGCGATGCCGGCCATGTCGTTCTCGATGCCATCCATCCGCAGCAGGCGATGCGGGACCAGTTGGTGCTCGTGGAGTTCGGCGACCTGCTCCAGCACCTTGGCCAGCCACCGCGCACCGGATTCTGGTGATTCCAGTGCGAATGGTGCCGGCGCTCCGAGCGCAATCCAGTCAAGCAGCATGTCGCGCGGGTCACGCAGCGCCACCAGCACCATCACCTCCGGCATGTGCTCGCGCAACGCCAGCAACAGCGTGTTGTCCCACCACAACAACCAGTCACAAATGCGCTCGGGCTGGATGCCGCGCGAAGGCAGCGCCGTGCGCCACTCGGCAACCAGCGCTGCCGGGTCAGCAGCGCCGCTGGCCAGGGCATTAACCGTGGCATAGCGCTGGAACAGGTCGTTGGGCGGCGTCGGTCCAAACCGATCGGCAAACAGAGGTGCGCCGGCGGCATGCAGGGTGCCCGCGACGCGCTCGATCAACGAGCCTGGCGCGCCCCACAACAACAGGCCGCTATGGCGGGTGTCCTCGACCGTGTCATCAGCCGGCCACTCGCGCGCGATGCTGGGCTCCAGCAGTGGCAGGCGCTGCGGCGCGACTTCGGCGTGCAACTCGGCCCATGTCGCCACCGCCGCTGCAGGCTGACCGGCCGCATCAAAGCAGCGTCCCAGCAGTTGCCGCAGATTGCTGCGCACGGCGTCGTCAGGAGCGCGCGCGAGCAAACCTTCAACGTGGGCAATCGCCGCCTCTGGATCGCTCCTAAGCAGGCCATCGAAGACCCGCATTTCGGCCTTGGCATGGCCGGGCTCCAGCTCGGTGATGCGCGCCGCCAAAGCGTCGCCCTGCTCGGTTTCACCGGCCACGTCGTGCAGCGTGATGCGTGCCTCCAGCGCGGGAATGCTGTCGGGGACCAGTTGCTGCCAGCGCGCGATCACCGCATGCGCGGCGTCGGACGCAAACTCTTCAAACAGCAGGCGCGCGCGCCACAGGTCAACGTTGGTCGGCGCAGATTCCAGAACGGAGTCGAGCGTCGTACGTGCCTCATCGGCAGCGTCCAGCCGGCGCCACGCCTCAGTGAGGGCAATGATGGTGCGGCGGTCATTCGGGTTGGCGAGCAGCAGCTCGCGCAGGCGGTCACGTGCCGATTCGTTGCGACCCGCTTCCAGCTCAAGCTCGGCCACCATCCGACGCAGCGCCGGTGCAACGGGTTCGTTGGCGAGCAATGGCAGGATTTCGTCCGCCGCATCGCCGGGCCTACCCTGCCGCCGCAGCAGATCAGCAACCAACGCGCGCAACGGCATCGATTCCGGACTCGCCCGCAGCAGACCGCGGAACGCCTGTTCGGCAAACGCGAAGTGTCCTTTCGCCAGATACGCGAAACCCAGCGCGTGACGCAGCATCGGCTCGTCCGGCCAACGGTTGGCGGCAGCAGCCAGCGTGGCCAATGCGCCATCGGCATCGCCGCGGCGCATCGCGATACTGCCTTCCAACGCGGCGATCTGGGGATGCTGGTCCGCGACGCGGGCCGCGGTGCGGGTCAGGCGCTGCGCCTCGTCCAGATCACCACGCCCCAGCGCAAGTTGCGCCTGCAACACATAGGCGGGGAACTGGTTGGGATCCAGTCCCGTGCTGCGGGCCAATGCCGCCTGCGCTTCGTCGAGCTTGCGCTCCTGCAGCAGCAGTCCGGCGCGATCCAGATGCAAGTCCGCATTTTCCGGCGCCAACTGGATCGCTTCATCAATCGCGAGCAATGCCGCGTCACGATCGCCGGCCAAGCGCAAGGCATAGGCGAGCAGGCGCTGCGCGTCCGGATCGGAGGCGTTCTCGGCAACCGCGCCACGGGCAGCGGTGAGGGCTTCGTCGGCGGCGCCGCGACGCAGGGCGTCGGTGATCGTTTCGTACATGGACTGCTGCTCGTGATTCGGCGAATCGGCCATTGTATCGACGCTGCGCGAGGCGCGCCCGCTGGGGTCCCGGTTCCCCAGCGCAGTCAGCTCGCCGAAGCCAGCCGCTGGGCCAGCCACTGCTCACCGAAGCCTTCGAGTCGTCCGTTCTGGAGGAACCCGCAGTGGCCACCCCACGGGGATACCTCCAAGTCCACGCCGGGTGCCATAGGAGTACTGGCAAAGTCGTCAACCGGAATCACCGGATCATCGGCAGCCATCAGGATGCTGGTCGGGACCTGCAGACTGCCCAAACGGCCGCCGGCCAGCGAGTAGCCGTCAAAGTAGCTTTCCAGCGAGTCGAAATCGGTGTTGCGCTCGACCATCCAGCGCGTCAACGGGCGCATCCGCAGCCCCAACACGCCGTCATCAAAATTGTACTGCTGCGGGAACAACTCACGCTTGCGCAGCAGGGAGCGCCGCCACTTGTTCTCGAAATGGCGCATGTACGCGGGGAAGCCCTGCTCCATCGCGTCCATGGTCCGTGACGGGTCCAACAACGGGCAGATCACGGCGACATGGGCGATCGACAAGCCAGCGGCAGGCGCGCGCAGCGCCAGACGCAGGGCGAAATTGCCACCCAGCGAGTACCCGCCAACGGTCAGCGGACGCAGCGGAAACCGGCGTGCAATGTCGCGCGTGGCATTGACCACCTCGTCGATGCGGTTGGAGTGGAACAGACCGGAATTCAGGTGATGGGTGCCACCGTGATCGCGGAAGTTGAGACGGAATACCTCGAAACCCTGGCCCAGCAACGATGCCGCGGTCAGACGCATGTAGCTCGAGTCGGCACTGCCTTCCCAGCCGTGCAGCAGCACTGCCAGTCCGCGCGGCTCAACGTCGGGCATTGCACTGTGCAGCCCCTGCAGGCGAACACCGTTGCCCCCATCGACCAGGTGCGCGGTGGTGATCGCGCCGGTGCCTGTCAGCTGGTGCTCGCCGATCCACTGACGCATGCCGCTGGAGCCCAGAACGGTCTGCAGGTGCGCGTTGCGCAGCCAGCGCGGTGGTTGGAAGTCGGCAGCAGTCAGCACTCTGGTTCCTTCAGCTTTCCATGGCCTCGATAATGCGCGCACGGGCTGTCTCGGCGATGCGACGACGCCCTTCTACCTGTGCGGGCAGTATCGGCTCCAGGAAGTGCACTTCCGCCAGCCGAGGTGGTTCACCCAGCAGACGCAGGAAGTTGCCGACGAAGCGTTCACCTTGGGCAAAAGCGACCACCCGCTGTGCGCTGCCGTTCTCACCGTAGCGCAGCGCAACCGGCTGGATCACCGCTCCGGCCTCGACCGCCGCCAGAAAAATCCGCGCGTGAAATGGTCCAACTTCCGCACCGCTGCGAGTACCACCCTCGGGGAATACGCCAACGGAGCGACCTGCGCGAAGTCTGGAGAGCATTTCCTGCAGTACGCCGCCCATGGATTCTGTGCTGCCGCGCGCATGGAAGATCGTCTCGGCCCGACTGGCAAGCCAACCGACCAGTGGCCAGCTGCGGATTTCACGCTTGGCGACCAGACCCATCATCTGTTGACTGTGCAGCGCCACAATGTCGATCCAGCTGACATGGTTCGCAACAAACATCGTGCCGCCTGGCAGGGGCGTGCCAATCCGCCGTAACCGGAACCCGAACACCCACATCAGCCCCGCCGACCACGCCCGGACCACGCGGTGGTCCAAACGGTCCTCGCCGACCTTGATCGAGCCGAACAGGGGGCTGATCAGCACCAGCACGACCGGCAAGTCAATCAGCAGGTGCCACAGCAACATCGGCACCCGGTACAGATAGCGAAAGGTACGAGCCAGCGGGCTGGTCTGCGCGGTGTCATCAACAGAAGTCTGTGGCGCATTCATGACCGCGAACAATACAGGGTGCGTTGGCTCAACGGCATGCCCGTGTCGGCGATCCGCTCGGGTCAATCGCGCGGCTGGACCGGGACACTGGACACGACCGCCAGCGTAATCCGGGAGATACACGCGAGACGGCCTTTCGCGTCGTGGATACGGATTTCCCAGACTTGGGTACGTCCGCCTACGTGCAGCGCAGTGGCGGTACCGGTCACGATGCCGTCGCGGACGCCGCGAAGATGGTTGGCGTTGATTTCCACTCCGACGCAGACGCTGCCATCCGGCACGCACAGGTTTCCGGCCGTGCTGCCGAGAGTCTCAGCGAGCAGTACCGACGAGCCACCATGGAGCAGTCCGTATGGCTGCAGCGTGCGTTTGTCCACCGGCATGGTCGCGCTCAGGCAATCCTCACCGACTTCAGTGAAGACGATACCCAGCGACTCCATTGCGGTATCGCCGGAAAGTGCGTTGAGTTGCTCAACCGTCGTGGCGCGGCGAAACAATCGACGCCGCGGCCGTCCCTGGGTGGGACCGTCGCTATTGGAGTGGTCGCTATTTGGATCGGGGGAAGTGTTCATCGCAACACGATAGCCGAGCCCCTGTGGAGCTTCCATCGAGGCGCAGGCCCGGGTTGGTATCGGGTGCCCGGGCGACTGCGCCTGCTGCGGGTGTTACGGGTAGCGCTGTTGCGAGTGATACGTCAGGGCGACTCAGCTGATGCGGAACATTGACTGGCGAGCGCCAGAGAAGCTGCGACGCGACGATCCGAGATAGCTCTTGCCAACGTAACTGCTGCTGCGGCGACGAAGGTCGCTGCGGCCAGGTGCGGTGGCCAGTACTGCATTGCCCTGGTCAAGCGGCAGATGGGTTGCAACGGGGGTTACCGGTCCGACGGAACTGCTCGCGACCGGAGCGTTTGCGACGAAGCTGGACAGGCGATTCACTTCTTTCTCCTTTTATTTATTCATTACAATGAGTTACGAGGCACATGGTAGCAGACACGAACGAATATGAATAGGGGATCAGCTGAACCTGAATCGGGCTGCGGCCTTGTTGGTGGCATAGCTGCGGCTACCGCTGTAGCTGTCCCGGCTGGCATACCCACTGCTGCGTCCGTAACCGGTACCCATCGCGCGCTCCGGGTGGTGGGTGGCGTTGTGGGGTGCTGAGCGGTCAGTGTCGCCAGCGACGTCAGAGCGGAGGGCGGTGGTGTTGGACTGGGAGATGTTCATGGTGTTTTCCTGTGCTGGTGAATTGGTGTGTTGGTAATGTAATACACCTAGCCACATAAACCATAGGCCAAAAGTCATGCCTTTGAAAAAGATCAGTGAGTGAGCGGATTCAGCGGATCGAGCTTCGGGGTCGCCCAGCAGGGCCCTGCGTCAGAGGATCGGCGCCAAGCCAGCACCAAACGCAGTGAACAAACGGGTCGGAAGACCCTTCAGCGCGAGGTTGACCTCGGGGAAGTCGCCAACCGGCCGGTAGCACTGCCGGAACTTGGGATCGTCCGGGGGCAGCGGTTCGGGACAGTCCTCACCGGGCACAAACTCGTAGCTGGTCGCGTAGCGCATCGGCCACAGATCAAATACGGGCAGCCACTCGGAGATCTTGCCGATGGAATACTCCAGCCCCGATAGCACCGGCGCCTTGTCACGGGGCGCGATCACCCACGAGTTGGCCGGATTGATGTCGCGACGGATGCTCGCTTCCAGCTGCCGCGCAAAGGCGGCGTCGTGCACGACAACTGCACTTTCGGTGTTGTAGTTGTCGCCTCGCGGGTCGAAGTTGTGGGTACCGACGACGCCGATCCGACTGTCGATCACCAGCGACTTGGCGTGCATCCCCATCCGCACCCCTGCGCGGCGAAGGGGCACCGGCTCGTTGGACTGGCGGCGTAGATAGTGGGTCGCACCGTATTCCGATTTCAGCGGCTTGCGATAGCGCGCCGAGCGCAGGGCACTGCTGCGATTGGGCGAGGTATGGGATGGCGACGGCAAAGGCCCGTCCACGTACTCCGGCAGAAAGGCACCGGTTGTCGCCAAGTCGATGGGCGCGTCCTCCGGGAAGGGTTTGTACTCGTAGATGTTGAAGCCGAAGTCGCGCAGGTAACGTCGCTTGTACTTGTACGACAGCGCATACGCATAGAACGCATCTGTTGCAGCCAGCGAGTTGGTAGATACCACCACCCGCGGCGATTCAGGACGCTGACGCAGGCGCTCAAACATCTCCTGCGCGGGGCGCGACAGGACCAGATAGGGGGTCTGCAGCAGCACCTCATCGTGGGCCGACTCGATCAGTAGCCCCAGCGACTGCGATGCCGTCGCGAGCTCCGATGGACTCTCTACGTGATGCTTGCCGGGCCCGTCGGAAACGTACTCCACCTGACCCACCGCGAGTGCTTCGCTGGCCAGGCGCTGATGCACCAACAGGGTATCGCTGGCATCGTCGCGCATCGCCTCGGCGCGCGCGGGAAGACGGTACTCGCGCGGGCGCAACGGCGGCACGCCCTCGGAAAGCAGGAGGCGGCCAACGTCGATCAATCGCGACGGTGACACCGCCCGCCGGTCATTCCAGAAGCTCAGGAAATCGATCGCCATGGAGCGCGCAATCGGACCGGCCACGAACAGATCACGGTCGCGGTAGTTGTACTGAGCGCTCCAATCAAAGTAGTCGTCTTGGTAGTTCCGTCCGCCGGTGATGGCCGTGGCTCCGTCAATCACCAACAGCTTGGTGTGCATGCGCTGATTGAGCTGGCGCCAGCAGCACGCGGCGGCAATCGCGTACTGCGGATAGGTCACCCGCGCGCGGCCCATTACCGGGTTGTAGAGCTTGAATTCAAAGTTGCGGTGGAGACCAGTGAGTGCGGCCAGCGTCTCCACGCTCTGGATGGCCGCCAGTTGATCCATCAGCAGCCGAACCCGTACACCACGCCGTGCGGCGGCTACCAGTTCATCCAGCACCAGCCGGCCAGAATCATCGTCTACGTAAATGTACGTCTGCAGGTCGATGGTCGTGGTTGCACTGCGAATCAGGTTGATCCTGGCAAGCAATGCATCGGTGCCCTGGTCGAGGATCACGGTGTAGTGGCGCGGGTGCTCAGGGGTCGACTCCGCGAACGCCTTTCCTGCCAGTTGTCGCAATGGCGATGGCTGCGCGCAGGCATCAGTTGCATCACAGGTGGACACATCCGAGCGCGCAGCTACGGCAACCGCATAGGCACGATCAGCCTGCTCGGGACTGAGCGTCGCGCAGGCTGCCAGCAACAGAACAAGCCACGCGGTACCAACCCGTGCCATCACACCTGAAAATGCCGACGAGCCGCATTTCGGAGGATAAAACCTCCGGCTCATGGCAACCGCTCGCGCAACCGAACCCGCATCGTGAAACGAACCCTGTCAGAAATAACCATCCGCATACCGGCAATATCGTAGTCGCTTCGCGCGACGCTGCCGTTTGCGACCGCATCACAATCCTCCCCAGCACGCACGCAGGATGCTGGCTCGATGACAAACGTCTCCGGCCGCGTAATGCCGCGCAGCCGTAGCTGGCCGGGCAGGAGGCCACCTTGGTGAGTCAGGACATCGGCCTGCGGATCGGACACGAACTCGATATCCGGATGGCGCGCGGCATCAAAGAACGTCTCGCCACGCGCCAGCTCGGCATAGCGCTCCGAGCCGTCGACTTCAACGGCTCCCGCGGAGAGCCTGATTCGTACCTGCCGCCGACCATCCGGAAGCACCAGCACAACGCCGTCGTAGACGGGAAACCGGCCCTGCACGCGCTGACCCCAGCGGGTGCGCAATTCGAACCCGAAGGCGGTGTGAGCAGGATCAAGGTCGATGGAGCGAACCCCGGGCTGTCGGGCCCGGTCCGCAAACGCGCGGAAAGCATTGTCGGACGTATCCGGCACGGACGCGGGGGCCGCAGCGCCCTGCGCCGGCACACCCATCGGCAGCACCAGCAGTATTAGCAACCACCAGTGGCGGAGAAGAAAGTTTAGGGTCACGGCCACCAGAAGGCATCAAGCCGGGCCGAACCCGGTTCGAGCCGTGCGTCATCGGGTATCGACAACACCGCGACGCTACCGGGCGGCATGCCGCGATAGTCGCCTGAGCGACCGCTGTAAAGCAGCGCTGCCAGCAACTCCAAACCAGGGTTGTGCCCCACCAGCATCAGCCGTTCAACATCCGGATGACTGTCGGCAAGGGCTATCAGGTCCCCGGGTTGGGCCTCATAGATTCCGTCGTTGATGCGTTGCTCGACGTAGCCGATGACGCCGAGTACGCCTTCCAGGGTTTCGCGGGTGCGTCGGGCGGGCGAGCACAGCACACGGTCGGGTACCAGCTTGCGCTCGGCCAGCCACTTACCGGCCGCTTCGGACTCCGCCAGTCCGTCGGCGGACAAGGGACGGTCGATGTCGGCCTGTCCGGTAGTCGCATGTTCGGCAGTGGCATGGCGCAGCAGAATCAGTTCACGCATAACGGAATCTCCTCATTTGGCCAGCCACTTCAGCAATGGCTGCCAGTCGGACTGGTGATCGCGAACGTTCGCGGAGTGGTAGTCGAACAGGCTTTTACCAAGTCCGGCCAGAACCACATATGCCTGACTATCGCGCAATCGTGCAACGACTGGGTAGGGCCACTTGCCCAACAGCGCGACGGTCTCGCGCGAGGTGCTGGTCCAGGGGCGCAAGCGATTGGCGATCAGCCCCACGGGCAGCTCGCCGCTGCGCACTCGTGGGTGAGCCGCCAGCGAGTCCAGGAAGGGAACGCTGGCCTCGATGTCCAGAAAGGAGGGCTGCACTGGCACCACCACCGCGTCGGCTACGGCGAGGAATGACTCCAGGTCACGAGCCATTGCACCGGCCGGCGCGTCGATGATGATGCGTGCCGTGTCGCTTGGCACCAATCGCTGCCATTTGGAACGCTTGGTGCCGTCTACCGGCAACACCGCACTGTCGAGTTCCGCGCGCCGTTGCGCCCAACGGGTTGAAGACCCTTGTGGATCGGCGTCGACCAGCACTGTGTTGAGCCCCTGCAGCGCAGCGTTTGCGGCGAGGTGAGTGGCGATCGTGGTCTTGCCCGCGCCGCCTTTGGAACTGGCCACCAGCACCGTCTTCATCGCTTCTCCGGGAATTGCAGCCCGTGCTGCATGTCAGATTGCAGCGTACAACACCCGAAGCGTGCGGCACGAGAAGCGTGCGATGTGGAACTTGCGTGGCTTCAAGCCAGCCTTATCTTCCGCATCGACCGCGCCTAGGACCCGCCGGTCAACGCCAAACCGGTGGTGCAGCCTGCCAGGCCTCGTACACCTGCGCGAGCGCTTCGCGCTCGGCGGGCTGCCAGTCCGGCAGCAACTCATCGAAGCGATCGCCGTAGCGCCACTGGTCAGGATGCGTCCGCACCGCAGCGGCATACCACTCGACCGCCTCGTCTTTGCGCCCCGCCTGCCACAACGCCAATGCCAGCGTCGGGGGCATCCAGTCGGCGGTCACACTGCGCGACTTCATCAACGTTTCCCAGGACGCCAGCGCGCCTTCAACGTTGCCGATCCGCAGCTGGTCCCAGCCGTAGTTCCACTGCACCGGGCGATACAACACATCGGTGGTGCTGATCTCACGCAGGATGCGATCGTAAAGCTCCACTCCCAGCTGTGGCCGGCCACCGGTCATCGCCAGATGCGCCAGTTGAGCGGTCTCCGCTTTCGCGCGCGGATTGCGTCCGATCGCCTTCAGCAGTGATTCGGTGAGCGCGTCGCCTTCACCTTGGATCGCTACAACCGGGCGCGTGGTGCGTGTCTCGTCGGTGAAGTAGAACTCCGATGACGGCACCAGACGTGTTTGCGCGGACGCGGCTCCTGCAACCAGCAGGCAGGCCGCCAGCGTCGTACCAAAAAACAGGCCGCCGAACGGCCGCTTGACAATCAACATTAGGTATTCCCCCTGATTTACCAGCTTATTGTACCCCGCTGCAGCAGCGGAACAATGGCGTTCGCTGTTAGACTCCCGCGGCTGTGCCGAGCGCGCTGCCGCTTCACCGCAGGCATCCCCGCACTCTGCTCCACCTCCCCCTGATCTGTTCCCCCCCCGGAGAGATCCTCCGAGATCCCCGCAGCCACCTCGCGGCCGCCGCCGCGTCGGAGCCACGCATGACCAGTACCGCCCAGCTTTCCTCGCCGGCTTCCGCCCACACGTCCGCACTCGCCGACCCCGATTACGGCCTGGACCACAAGTACGGCCGAGAGCATGGCCGGATCTACCTGTCGGGTGTGCAAGCATTGGTGCGGTTGCCATTGATGCAGCGCCTGCGTGATCAGGCGGCTGGGCTGAATACTGCCGGTTTCATATCGGGCTACCGCGGATCGCCGCTGGGCGGCTTTGATTTGGAGCTGTGGCGGGCCAAGCAACACTTGGCCAAGGCCGGGGTGAAGTTCAGTCCCGGGCTCAACGAGGACCTCGGTGCCACCATGGTCTGGGGCACCCAGCAGACCAACCTGTTTGAAGGCGCCAAGGTCGATGGCGTGTTTGGCATGTGGTACGCCAAGGGCCCTGGTGTGGACCGCAGCGGCGATGTGCTCAAGCATGCCAATGCCGCCGGTACCAGCCCGCTGGGCGGGGTGTTGGCGCTGGCCGCCGATGACCATGCCTGCCGCAGCTCGACCCTGCCGCATGGCAGCGAAGGCGAATTCACCAGCGCGATGATGCCGATCCTGAACCCGGCCGGGGTGCAGGACATCCTCGACATGGGCGCGATCGGTTGGGCGATGTCGCGCTATACCGGCCGATGGGTCGGCTTCAAGACGATCGCGGAAACGGTCGAATCCTCGGCCTCGGTGGACGTCAATCCGCTGGCGCAGCGGATCACCATGCCGGACGACTTCGAGATGCCGGTTGGCGGTCTCAACATCCGCTGGCCGGATCCGCCGCTGGATCAGGAAATGCGCCTGCACCGTTACGCGGTGAAGGCCGCTCAGGCGTTCGCGCGTGCCAATTCGATCGACCGCATCGTGATCGATTCGCCGAATCCGCGATTGGGCATCATCACCACCGGCAAGTCCTACCTGGATGTGCTGACCGCGCTGGAATACCTCGGTCTGGACGAGCGCGCCTGCCAGGATCTTGGCATCCGCGTCTACAAGGTCGGCATGACCTGGCCGCTGGAGCCGGTAGGGCTGAAGCGCTTTACCGAAGGGCTTACCGACATCGTGGTGGTGGAGGAGAAGCACGCCTTCATCGAGAGCCAGATGAAGGAGGCGATGTACAACTGGGGCGACGCGGCGCGTCCTTCGATCGTCGGCAAATACGACGAGGAGGGCAACTGGATCCTGCCCAGCACCGGCGAGCTGACCCCGGCCACGATTGCCGGCGTGATCGGCCGCCGGATCCAGAAGTTCCACGACAACGAGCGCATGCGCGAGGTGATGCGCTGGATGGCGGAGAAGGAAGCCGAGCTGGCTCTGCCGCGGGCGCAGTTCCCGCGTGTGCCGCACTACTGCGCAGGCTGCCCGCACAACAGCTCCACGGTCGTGCCGGAAGGCTCACGCGCGCTGGGCGGCATCGGTTGCCATTACATGGTGACCTGGATGAACCGCAGCACCGATACCTATACCCATATGGGTGGCGAGGGCGTCACCTGGGCGGGGCAAGCGGCGTTTACCGATACCGAGCACGTGTTCCAGAACCTCGGCGACGGCACCTACTTCCACTCCGGCACGCTGGCGATCCGGCAGGCAGTCGCGGCCGAGGTAAACATCACCTACAAGATCCTCTACAACGACGCGGTGGCAATGACCGGCGGCCAGCCGGTGGACGGCCAGCTGAGCGTGCCGCAGATCGCCCACCAGGTACGCAGCGAAGGCGTGCACGCGATCGTGGTGGTGTCCGATGACATCAGTAAGTGGCGCCGCCGCGATCTTTTCCCCAGCGATGTCGAGTTCTTCGACCGCGCCGAGCTGGACGCGGTGCAAAAGCGGCTGCGCGAGGTGAAGGGCACCTCGGTGCTGATCTATGACCAGACCTGCGCGACCGAGCTGCGCCGTCGCCGCAAGCGCGGCAAGGTCGTCGATCCGCAGAAGCGTGTGATGGTCAACTCGCTGGTCTGCGAGGGCTGTGGTGATTGCGGCAAGAAGTCGTTCTGCGTCGCGGTGCTGCCGAAGGAAACCGAGTTCGGCCGCAAGCGCGAGATCGACCAGTCCAACTGCAACAAGGACTACAGCTGCGTCAGCGGCTTTTGCCCCAGCTTTGTCACTATCGAGGGTGGCGGTCTGAAGAAGAAGTCGGCGAGCAACGCCAAGGACCGTCTCGCCAACCTGCCCATGCCCGTACTGCCCGGCTTGGACCGACCGTGGAACATCCTGATCACCGGTGTAGGCGGTACGGGCGTGGTCACTATCGGCGCATTGCTGGGTATGGCCGGCCATCTGGAGGGCAAGGGCTCCAGCGTGCTCGACCAGACCGGTCTGGCGCAAAAGGGCGGTGCAGTCACCACCCACATTCGTATTGCCAAGACTCCTGCGGAGATCCACGCCGTGCGCATCGCCGCCGGTGAAGCGGATCTGGTGCTGGGCTGCGACATGGTAGTGGTCAACGACTACTGGGCCCTGTCCAAGATACGCGGAGGCCGCAGCCAGGTCGTGCTCAACAGCTACGAGCAGATGCCGGGCAGCTTCACCACTCGCCCCGACATCCAGTTTCCGGCCACAGACATCATCAGCGCCGTGCAGTCGGCGCTGGGCGGCGAGAAGCCCTTTGTGGTCGACGCAACCCAGATCGCCACCGCCCTGCTCGGCAACGCGATCGGCAGCAATCTGTTCCTGCTCGGTTACGCCTGGCAGCGCGGGCTGGTGCCGATCTCGCTGGACGCGATCATGCGTGCGGTGGAGCTCAACGGCGCCGCGATCGAGATGAACAAGACTGCCTTTGCCTGGGGCCGGTTGGCAGTGATCGATCCCAACGCGGTCGCGGACGCAGCCGGATTGGTACGCAATATTCCGACTGCCGCGGAAGCGACGGTGCACGATCTGCCGATGCTGGGCGCGGGTGACTGGGAAGGCAGCGAGTTCGCCAGCCCGTCAGCACCGCTGGGCGGCCGCGACGAGGATGAGCTGCGTCACGTGCCGCAGACTCATCCCGGCGACAAGATCGCGTTCCTTGCACTGGACGATTCACGCCTGTCGCGCTCGCTGGACGAACTGATCAGCCGCCGGGTCGATTTCCTGACGGAGTATCAGAACGCCGGGTATGCGCGTCATTACATCAGCCTGGTCAATCGCGTACGCGATGCCGAGTCCGGCAAGGCCAGCGGCAGTACCGACCTGACCGAAGCCGTCGCGCGCTACGCGTTCAAACTGATGGCTTACAAGGACGAGTACGAGGTTGCGCGGCTCTACACCAGCGGCGAGTTCCTTCGCCAGGTGGCGCAGCAGTTTGATGGCGACTACAAGATCAAGTTCCACCTCGCCCCGCCGTTGTTTGCCAAGCGCGATGACAACGGTCAGCTGATCAAACGCGAGTTCGGGCCGTGGATGTTCACCGCGTTCAAGTGGCTGGCGAAGTTGCGTACCTTGCGTGGCGGCAAGCTGGATGTCTTCGGCTACACCGCGGAGCGGCGCGAGGAGCGCCAGCTGATGGTCGACTACTTCAAGACCATCGACGCGCTGCTGCCGCAACTGGACCGCGGCAACGTCGCTCTGGCGGCGGAGATCGCGGGCATTCCCGAGCACATCCGCGGCTACGGGCACGTCAAGGACGAGCACCTGCTCAAGGCCAAGACGCGCGAGGCGGAGTTGCTTAAGGAGTGGGCCAACCCGTTGCGGATCGTACAGGTGGCTTAACAGCGCTGTCTCAAGCTTTGTTTCGGCATGCCGATAGCGTAGGTGAGCGGGTACCTTTTACCGGCCCGGAACCTGCGGATGTACGACCGATCCACACCTTGCGACCTCGACCGTCCATCCGTCTCGGTGGACTGGCCGGTAATGCTGCTGCAGGCAACCAACGCCCGCGAAGTGATCGAGGCGGTCGAGTGCGCGGCCCGATCACTGGTTGGGGTCAGTCAGGCTACGGTCCTTTGGGAGCTGGGCGGTTCGGATCAGCAGTCGGTCGACACCGACGAGCAGGCACTGGCTGACAGCGCGTTGCTACGCGGAACAGCGTCATTCAGTGCCGCTGGACGCCGTGTGGCGATCCCCCTTCCGGCCAGCACCGCCGTATTGTCGATTGGGACATCCGGCACCGAACACGCGGTAGCGATCACGCACCAACTGGCTCCGCTGGTGAAGATCGCGGATCGACTGCTGCAACGTCATCATCGCCTTGCCGAGCTTGAACGCGAGGTGGTCCGCCTCGGACATTCCGAGCAGATCCAGCGCGCGCTGTTCGCGATCTCGCAGCTGTCCGGATCGGATCGCGACATGTCCGAAGCGCTGCGCGGCATCCACGACATCGTCGGCATGCTGATGTACGCCGAGAACTTCTTCATTGTGTTGCTGGACCCGACCCACGACACGATCCGGATGCTCTATTTCGTCGATGTGGAAGATGAGCCGCTGTTTGACGAACTGCCCTGCGACGAGATCGAACATTCCGCGACCTGGTACGTATTGCGTAAGGGCCGGGCGTTACGCGGCACGTGTGAGTCGATCTGCGGACAGGTGGACGGTCCGCTACGCCTGGTCGGCTCCAGCAGCGCCGACTGGCTCGGCGTACCGATGGTGCGCGATGGCACGGTGCACGGCGCGATCGTGGTGCAGAGCTATGAGCCGGGTATCGGATTCAGCGAGGCCGACCAGGCGCTGCTTGAGTTCGTCGCCAGTCACATCCTGACAGCGGTGGAGCGCAAGCACAGCAACGAGCTTCTCGAGCGCAGCGTCAAACTGAGGACCTCGGAGCTTGCGCAGGTCAATTGCGACCTGCAACTGGAGATCGCCGAGCGCCAACGCGCCGAGCAGCTGCAATCGGCAATGTTCCAGATTGCCCAATTGGCGAACGACGACATCACCGAGAACGCGTTCTACGCCGGCATCCATCATGTCGTGGGGCAGTTGCTGAACGCCGACAACTTCTTTATCGGACTGGTCTCTGCCGATCGGACCCACTTGGAGTTCCCGTACTTGGTTGACCGGTATCACGACGATCGGCCCAGCCATCGGCCTTTGGCGCGAGGCCTCAGCGAGTATGTAATGCGCACTCGCCGCGCGTTGCTTACCACCCATGCACAGGCTCTCGATCTGGCGCGACAGGGCGAACTCGAGTTTCGTCCAGGGCAGGGGCGGCCGTCGCATTGCTGGCTGGGTGTACCGCTGTTCGCGGGCGAGGATGTCATCGGTCTGGTGGCGGTGCAGAGTTACGAGCCGGGAGTCAGCTACGGCGCGTCCCAGCAGGAACTGCTTGGCTTCGTTGCCTCGCAGATCGCCAACAGTCTGCAACGCCGCCGCAACAAACAGTTCCGAAAAAAGGCCTACACCCAGCTTGAGGAGCGAGTGGCAGAGCGGACCTTGGAATTGCGCACGCTCATGCGGGAGAGGGAGCTGGTGCAGCAGCAGCTTCAGCACGAGGTCATGCACGACGCGTTGACCGGGCTGCCCAACCGCGGCCAGTTGCACGAGCGTATCGAAAGCGTGCTCTCCCAGCAGGCGATCAATCCGGACCGTCGCTGCGCGCTGCTGTATCTGGACGTGGACCGGTTCAAGGTCATCAATGACAACCTGGGACATCTGGCCGGCGACGAGTTTTTGCGCGAGATCGGGCTTCGTCTGCAATCCTGCGTCCGCCAACCCGACTTGGTGGCTAGATTGGCGGGTGATGAGTTCGTCATCCTGCTGGAGCACGTCGGCAAAGACGGCGCCGCTGCGCATTCGACGCCGGTCGCAGTCGCAAAACGCGTGCTGGAGGTGATCACCGCACCGATGAAGATCGCCGGCCGCGTGCTGGAGCCGTCCGCCAGTATCGGTATCGCAATCGCGGATTCCCGCTATCACCGGGCCGACGAGCTGCTGCGCGACGCCGACATCGCGTTGTATCGGGCCAAGGCACTGGGCCGCAAACGCTGGCAGCTGTTTGATGAATCATTGCAAGAGGTGGCGGTTGACCTGCTAGCTCTGGAGACCGAGCTTCGGGAAGCGATCGAGAACAACCAGCTTGAGCCATACCTGCAGCCAATCGTGCGGCTGGATGATGCCACCGTCGTGGGCCATGAAGCTTTGATGCGATGGAACCACCCCAAGCGCGGCGTGTTGGGTCCGGGCGATTTCCTGCAAGTGGCAGAGGACAGCGGCCTGCTGGAATCAATGGACTGGCAGATCTTCGAGCGCAGCATGACCCATGTCGCGACGATCAACGACAACACCTATCTGACGATCAATGTCGCGCCCAGTCACTTGCACAGAGAGGACTTTGCGCAGCGCCTGCTGAACTTGTTGGCACGCACCGGTTTGGCAGCGTCGCGCCTGGTCATTGAAGTCACTGAGGGCTCGTTGCTGGACAACTCGGATCGGGTACGCGCTCTGCTCGAAAAGCTTCGCGACCAAGGTATCCAGATTGCGCTGGATGACTTCGGCACCGGCTATTCCTCATTGAGCTATTTGCATGCATTCCCGCTGCGGATCATCAAGATCGATCGCACCTTTCTTGCGGCTATGGACAAGCCAGGACCCTCGGCTGCCGTCGTCTCGGCGGTGATCGCACTCGCGGGTGCACTGGACCTGACGGTGGTGGCGGAAGGCATCGAAACAGCCGAGCAGCGAAAGATGCTGTTGGACTTGCGCTGCGGCTTTGGGCAAGGCTATTTCTTCGGCCGACCTGCCTCGTTCGCTCGAGCTGACAACACACCCAGGCTGGCGGTCGGAGCCTAGGTGACCGCGAGAACTGAACGGTTCGCACTCTTTGGACGGCGCGGCGCCATCACAAGCTGCCGCCGACCTCGGCGGAGACGCGATTCAGCGCAGCGGACAGCTCCTCGCGCTGGGTGTAGTCACGCGGGTGCGCGACGATCACGTAGCGCCCCTCGGCCAGTGCGTCGCGCACCTTCTGGATCACGTGGTCCTGATCCGGCCGCAGGGTGATCAATCCGCCGGCAAACAGCCCAAACACCGCGCCGAAAAACACCAGCACACCGACAACCGCCAGCGGGGAGCTCTGGACGGCACTGATATGCATGCCCCACAGAATGGCGAAGATCACCAGCCCGGCGACGATCCCGAGCAGCCCAAACGTGATGTGAGCTTTGATCGCCGTCTGGCGGATACCGCGGCTTTCCGGCTCGATCTTACGGCCCGGGTGGGGATCGTCCGGGGAAATCACCTGCAGCTGCGCGGTATCGAGCTTGAACTGCTCGCGCAGCCGCGCCGCGACGTTGTCAGCCTGCGCTCGGCTGTCAAACACCGCCGCTAGTTTGCTCAGTGATTTCTCACCAAATACGGGGCCGTCGGTTCTCATCACGCCACTCCATAAACTTCAATGGAGACATCGTGGCGCCCACCCGGTCGAAGGGCGGTGAACCTTCAGCGTGCGGCTGCCGTTCCGTTTTTGCCGACACCCGCGCTGGCTACCGCTCCGCCCGGTGCAGGCTGGTCGCGCGCGTCCGCCAGAATCTGGTTGGCGCTGCGGCCACTGCAGCCGAAGTAGCGTGAGCCTGACAGCCACGGGTCATCCGGGTAGTACGCAAACACCAGCTGGTTGCCCTTGATCGTATCGATCACTTCACGGGCCACCTGCGGGCGCAGCGCGGGACAGCCATAGCTGCGACCCAGCCGGCCCATGCGTTGGGCGTTGTCGGGATTCACGTACGGCGCGCCATGGATGACGATCAACCGGTCGCGGGCGTTGTCATTCACGCCCGGCTCCAGCCCATCCATGCGCAGCGAATAGCCGTTACCACCGATATAGGTCTCAGCAGTCCGGAACAGTCCAAGACTGGTCTGATGGCTTCCGTCACGATTGCTGAAGCTGTTGGCCATGTTCTCGCCGCTGCCCTGACCATGGGCGACGTGCTCGGCGTACAGCAGTCCAGGCTGCTGAAGATCGAACACCCACATCCGCTTCTGCGTGGAGGGCAACGAGTAGTCGATCACCGCCAGACGCGTTCCTGCAGCGGTTCCGTTATTGAGCGCACACGATCGCGCTTCCAGTGCCAGTGCAAGCACACCGGGATCGATCGCGGGGGCTACGGCGCGCAGGGTCGCCAGCAAACGTGATGATGGACCCCGTGCATCCGTGGCACGCGGCTCAACCATCAACCGTTCCAACAGGGGGGCAGTAGCCGGATGACTGGCCGATGGCGGCGCGTGAGCCGCGACGGCGGGACTGGCGACGACCGGTAGTGAGCCGACCGAACACACGGCGACTGCGACACCAGCGGCCAGCAAGAAAGAAACACGGAGTCTTGACATGAGGGGCAGGATACTGGGTAGCGCCATCCCGCGTCTGAATAGCCAGTGTCTGCTCTGAGATCTCCGCTGCTATTGCCCGCTAGGCCCGGAACCCATTGATTTTACCGCGTGATACGGTCAATGCACCTTCTCGCAAACACATGGGACAGCGCATGGACGCGAAAATCGAGCCCGTTTTCCCGCTCCGCTTCGCGCGAGTTCTCCCGCTGGCGATGCTGGCGTTCACCGCAGCATTTGCCGCACCCGCTTCCGCGCAGTGGCCCACGACCGAGTGGATAGTGAGGGAGCCAAATATTAACGGCGGCAGCATGTTCGACGATTTCGTCACCGAGAACCTCTCGCCGAAAGGTGATCGAGGGGAAATCGCTGAGAAGCATAGGAAAATGCTTCGGGAGGGGAGCATCTGGTACGACTCCCTGGGCTTCCCCGCCCCGCTCCAGTGGACAGAAGACCGCGACCTCGATGTGGGGCCTGGTGAGGCCTATCTCGCCCTCCTCAGAAGCGATACGAGCGTGATCAGCTCGGACCATGCCAGCGACGGGGAGATGAGATTGACGTCGAACCCCGGCTTCCTCACCGCCAACACTCCGCTGTGGACACTGATGGAGGTCTCGGCCGTCCACGAGCTCTATCACGGCATCCAGAAAAGCATGAGTCCCTCGCTCCTCGCGTGGAACGAGACCAAGCCGCCCGAGCTCCCCGAGTGCCCCCGCGACACCAACATCGACTGGCTCGGGGAGGGAACGGCTGCGATGGTCCAGATCCGCTGGCTGGAGGGGAAGAACGGCGTGACGTGGGGACACCCGTTCAAAGGATCGCCTCGGGCCGCCTGGGTCCGCCACTTCGACCAACCGCTGCACAGGGGCTCGATTCCACCCGAGCACCAGATCTCCCAGGACAGACTCCCTGTGTCGTCTGCCGAGACAGTTTCGTGGGCCTGCGACTACGGCACTTGGTATTTCTGGTACTCGCTAGGCGACATGATCGGGCGAAACGAGGCAGAAAAAATCGCCTACACGCGCTACCTCTTCACCGGAACCAAGCCGTGGGACGACGGCGGGATCGCCAATGTCGATGCCGGCCTGAAAGCGGCTGCGGCTTCCTACAAAGCGATCCGGGCATACCGCCGCGGCCTGTACGACCTCTACCCCCAGTTCGTGGCCCAGTACCTCAGGGAGGACCGTTTCTACGGCCACTTGGAGAAGGTCGAGCTGGGGACACCGGATCTGTATCAGACAACGAGTTCGCAATCGTGGGGGCCGCTCGGACCGCTGGCGACGCGCGCATGGCGTGTCCGTGTTCGACTTCCACAGAATGTCAGCTCATACCCCTACAACGTCCGCTTCACACTTGACGCCCTGGATGGAGCCGACCGCGACGACCTCCATCTCATCGTCGACGAGAAGGTCGCCCCACGACCGGTTGATCCAACGGCGCCGTACGCGGACGTGCAGCGAACTAACCTGGCCACCCCCGCCGCCGACGGTACCGTCGAATATCTCGTCCGCGTCGGCAATGTGGCCGAGACAGCCTCCGAGACGAGCGACGCCGGGTTCTCGCTTCGCGTCGAGGTCGACGGCTTCTACGGCAGCGATGTGTCGGACGGCCCGTCGGCGGGCGATATCGACCGAGTCGCCGGTCAGCTTCCACCCGGGTTCGACGTCCGCGGTCCTGGGCCCTGGTCGTGCCGTGGCAACTCAAGTTCGCGTGCGATCTTCGACCTCGTCACGCCCGATGAGAGGGCGCAGAACTTCGATCGGTCAATGCCACAAGCGAGTCGCAACACCGAGAACTGGCTGAATGATATTGAGCTCGGTATCCAGAAATCCGGCAATGCAGAAAAGACGCGCGAGGAGTTCGCCGCCTTCCGGGAACAGATGGAAGCGATGGTGACCAAGGCGCGCGCCGAGGTTGCGCCCATCTTCGAGGAGGCTGCCGATGACGCGCGTGCCAAGCGGACCACGACCCTTGGCGCGACGTTCGTCGGACAAAGCAGTGACGGTGAGTGCCAGATGACCCTCGGAGCCACGCTCGCAGGCCGCGAGGGCGGCGCGCAGATTTTGTCCGCAGCCGTCGACGATGACCTCTACCCCACCGGTGAGGCCCCGGCTTTCTCGGTCCGCGTCCATCCGACCGGCATGCTCCGGGCGATGCGTGCGGGGAGGCCTACGATGCATCCACTCGAGCCCCGCCGGGGGGATTGGGAGATCTGCACCATGACCGGCGCGGAGCAGCAGAAAGCCTTTGCGAGCGCATCGCGGGGCAGCTGCCCCGCGGTCGTCTGCACACCGGGAAAGCTCACGCTGGAGACGGCCGAGCAGGGCCGGATCGCGGGGACATTCCAGTTCGATGTCATCCACTGGCGGGAGGATAGATATGGCCCCGGGTGCGACACCCCATTGGGGCGCGACACGGTGGTGGGCCACTTCAATGTGAGCTCGACCGCTAAAGGCAATGACGACGCCGGTCTTGGCGGGATCGTGACCGGCGGCATACCCGGTGCGCCAATCCTCTAGCGCGGCACCGATCGCAGTCGCACTGGAATCACTGCCTGCCCGCGATCAATCCGCGGCGGGGGCCGGCGCTGCCGGATCCTCGTCGGCGCGGATAACCGTCAGATCTGCCGGAGTTCGACCTCGGATGGACTCACTGGTTACCACCACGGTCGACCCGGGTTCCAAGGCCTCATAGATATTGGTTGCGAACATCGGCGGAAGTCTCAGGCCGCCATTGCCCAGGGCGCGCTCTACGGTCGCGCCCGCCGGGTCTTGCCCGCCAATGCTGGCCACTTCCATCCACCGCCGCCTGGGCCGGTCCGGCACCACCGGGCTTGGGCTGGATTCCTCGCCGTCCAGCAATACGTAGACGTGGGTGCCGGGAACCGGACTGCCTCGGGTGACGGCAGTTGCGCGACCGATCTCAACGCCGTTGCGCATCGCTACCAGCTCATTGTCAGCCAGACTAAGCACCAGCGTGAGCGCACCTTCCGGAGCCCGCTCGGGGTTCCAGCTGTAGTCGCCCGCGCCCGCACTGCCTACCTCAACGCGCCCACCGCGGGTTTCGCCGGTACCCGGATCGACCGGCGCAAACCAGCCAGGATTGGAGACCGCCGGCGCATGTGATTGCTCGTTGGCGACCACCACCGTCATCCCGTTGGCAGTGACGCCATAGAGTTTCTGGGAGAACTTGTACGGCAGTCGCACACAGCCGTGGGATGCCGGATAGCCCGGCACGTTGCCGGCATGCAGCGCAATGCCATCCCAGGTCAGCCGCTGCATATAGGGCATCGCCGCATTGTTGTAGAGGTTGGAGTAGTGCTCCTTGCGCTTTTGCAGGATCGAGAACACCCCGGTCGGCGTCTCATGCCCCGCCTTGCCGGTGCTGACCGTCGACACCCCGATCCGCACGCCGTTGCGATACACGTGCAGCAGTTGCTCAGGCAGGCTGATTACCAGCACGACCGGGCCCGCCGGTGCCATCTCCGGCATCCATAGGTATTCGCCCGCTTCCAGCCGAACCGTGGAGGTGGATGCGGCAGCCGCATCAGGCGCTACCGGGGGCGGGACAGCGTCCTGCGCGCCGGCGCTGCCAACGGCAAGCATCAGGGCAGTGGCAAGCACTACGGCCTTGATTGCGCGGCGAGGACGCGAGTATGAATTCAGCGCACCGGCGCGTTTGGTCAACATGTCGCGGTAAGTCATGGCGCTATGAATCTCCTGGCGAACCTGTCGCTCGTTATTCTCGCGTCCACACCACGCACCGATTGTTGGCGGGCATCTGGACATCATCGACCAGCCGCAGGCCAATCGAGTTCGCTAACGCGTCCACCGCCTCAAAGTCGCGGATACGCGATGCCGGATCACGCCGCTTCAGCCAGCCATCAAACTCGCGGTTGCTGTCGCTGGTGTAAGCCCCAGCGTAATTGAACGGCCCATACACAACGACTACTGCGGACGGTGCCAGCACCCGGTCGAGCCCGGCAAAAAACGCCTGCACCTGCGGCCAACCCATGATGTGCAGCGTATTGGCGCTGAATACCGCATCGTAGCGATGGTCGGCAGCACCCACATCCCACGGTTCGTCGTCGACGTCCAGCGATAGCGGCGGCGGGGTATTCGGCAGTCCCGCATCGTCGAGCCATTGCCGGATACCGGGCAGGTACTCGCCGCGGTCAGCGCATTGCCAGATCAGTCGGGGCATGGCGACAGCAAAGTGCACCGCATGCTGGCCCGTGCCGCTACCAATCTCCAGCACCCGCGAACGATCAGCGAAGCACGTACGCAGCACGTCCAGGATCGATGCACGGTTACGCTCGGACGCGGGCGAGAAGGGCTTGTCGGACATGGAATCGAACCTGACGCCCGGTTGCAGGCAATACGTTCAAGGATGAAGCGCTCGGCCACCATTGGCCAGCGACCCCGATGACTTCCATTGGCTACTAACGAAAGCGTGCTGCCCGCTGAATCCGCCCTTCGTCCCACCGCGCCCAACCGTAGATCAGCAGGCCACCGATCGCCGTTGCGGCGCCGACATAACCGGTCGAGGTCCAGCCCAGGCCGGCGCTGATCGCCAGCCCTCCCAGCCACGGTCCCAAAGCGTTGGCGGCGTTGAAGGCCGCGTGATTGGAGGCAGCGGCAAGGGTTTGGGCCTCACCGGCGACGTCCATCAGCCGGGTCTGCAGGGCCGGGCCAAGCGCGCCCATGGTGCCGATCGCAAGCACCGCCGGCAGGATGCTCCACAGCGAGTGCGCGGCCAGCGGAAAGATCACCAACACCAGCGCCGACCACGCCAGAATCACAGCCGTGGCCCGGAACTGCATGCGGCCCACCAGCCAGCCGCCGGCCAGATTGCCAACCACCGAGCCAACCCCGAATACCGCCAACGCAATCGGAATCCAGCCGTCGCTGACCCCGGTGACCTCGGCCAACGTGGCGGTCAGGTAGCTGAATACACAGAACATGCCGGCGAACCCGATCGCACCAATCAGCAGCGTCAGCCAGACCTGGGAGGTGTTGAAGGCGCGCAACTCGCGCAGTGGCGACTGGTCCGGATCTGCGGGCTGCGAGTGCAGATGGCGGGCGATCATCGCCACCGTCACCACCGCGACTACGGCAACCAGCGCGAAGGTGTATCGCCAGCTCAAGGCCTGACCCATCCAAGTCGCCAGCGGATTGCCGACCAGGATCGCAATCGACAACCCCAGCATCACCTGACTGACAGCAACACCTCGCCGCTCCGGGCCGGCGAGGTCAGCAGCGACCAGCATCGCGACGCCGAAATAGGCGCCGTGCGGGAGTCCGGCAATGAAGCGGAACACCAGCATCGCGTGGTAGCTCGGTGCAAGCGCGGTCGCAATGTTGCCCAACGCGTAGAAACCCATCAGCGCCAGCAGCAGGGTCCGCCGTGGCAGGCGTGCACCAAGGATCGCCAGAACCGGCGCGCCGACCACTACGCCCAACGCGTAGGCGCTGATCATGTGGCCGACCTGCGGCTCGCTGACACCGAAGGCCTGCACCAAATTCGGCATCAGACCCATCATCGCGAACTCGCTGGTGCCGATGGCGAAGCCGCCCAGCGCCAACGCGAACACGATTACCGCGTAGCGGCTTTGGCCAGCGGATTGAGCTGGCGTAGCGGGATTGGGGTCAGCCAAGGTCGGCACCCAGCAGGAGTCAGCCGCCTATTGTGCACTGCAGCACCCGGCGCCAGATTGATCGCAACAGAACGCTGGCGTCGCGATGCGGGGCATCGAGGCCGAACGAGCAATGTAGAAAGTCCGGTAATGCCCGCAGTCTCGGGCATCATCGATGACATGGACATCGCGCGTTTTCCGCACACGCTGATACTGCCGATCGATCCCGGACACTGGGCTCCGCCAGCGCGTGTTGCCCAGGTCGACGGCATCGACTTTGCGCCCAAGACAGAGCTGCATGTGACCTTGATCGGCTCGCGATTGGGGCACGAGTTGCACTCGGTGCTTGAGCCACGGTATTTACGCCAGCAGTTGGACAGGGCTTTTGCGGCGCAGGACTGGCAGTACACGCGCAGCGGACCAATTCTGCTGTTGGAACGGCACGCCCACGAGGCGAATACCGCCGCTGCAGACGCACCCCAGCAGCGCTCCATCATCGAGCTGATCGACCTGCCGGCGATGCAGCCATTCCATCAGGCGCTCGGCCGCCTGCTTGGCCGCCAACTGCCGGTGCCCCCACCCCATGTGACGTTGTATACGGCAGGCGATCCGCGTGGAATCGGCCTGCCGGACCCGGCACGCTTGCGCGCACTGGGTCGCACCCTGCGCCTCCCGATCTAGGGCCGTGCAGACAGGATAGGCGTCAGATAGTCGGTCGTGCCCGCGATGCGCTCCAGCTGCGGGTAACGCAGGCCGCCGCGATAGTCGACCTGCAGCGTGCGATACACGTCCATGTCTTTCACCAGCAGCGTCAACGGTCGCGGTTGGGGGAGCTGGTGGTTGGCACGCACTGCGTCTTCAAGCTCGGTCGCGCTGTATTGGATGTCATTGACCGCCATCAGCTGCATGCCGCTGCCGACACCGGCGGCAAACGCCGGACTGTCCCAACGCACTTCGGTGATCTTGCCCTCCTTGTCTACCGCGAGACCCAGGGAGTAGATGAAGTTCGCACCGCGCTCCTTCATCTGCGCCTTGTAGTAGGCCGACGGCGTGTCGCTGTAGACCAGCTTCCAGCCGCTGGCCGCCAGCCCGCCGGTCAAATCGGCCCGGTGCTGCACCCGGTCGAGCAGGAACTGCGCCCAGTCGCCGGTGGGCTGCACCTGCTCCAGCGCCGCGACCACGTCGTCAACGGTGTACGGGGCCGGCCGCTGCCATTCACCATCATTCTGGCCGAAGAAGGTCTTGGCGAAATCATCCAGTTGGCGCTTGCCACCGCTGAGCTTGCGGATACGCGCGTCGGCTTCCAGCCACAGCATCTGTCCGCCCTGGTAGTAGTCCTCACTCATCTGGTAGCCGCGGTAAGGCTTAGGTTTGCGTCGCGCGATCACCGGGTCGTTGGTGGTGTCGGCCAGAGAGCGCCATTCCAGACCCAAGCGGTTATCGGCGTACGTGGCTGCAACGATCGCCAGCGCGTCGCGCGACGCTTCCATCGGCCGCAGACCTGCGCGCGCGGTCAGAACGTTGCCCCAGTACTGGGTCTGTCCTTCGTACACCCACAGCAGGCTGCCCTGCATTGGCACGTTGTAGTTCGGCGTCGCCAGATCAGCCGGGCGACGGTACTTGCCGTCCCATGAGTGGGTGTACTCGTGGCCGAGCAGATCGCTGCTGCCGATCTTCGCGTCCCAGCCACTGAAGTAGTCACGGTCCTCGCTGTTCTCACTGGAGCGCTGATGCTCCAGACCGATGCCGCCCAACTGGTCGGTCACCGCAAACAGAAAGTCGTAGTGGTCGTAGTGCTCGGCGCCGAACAGCTTGCGTGCCTGACTGACCAGTGCGCGGTGCTGCGCAATGTGCTCGGGCTTCGCGTCCAGATCCTTGGCGCGGTCGGCGAACACGTTCAGCCGGACCGGGCGGGTTCCAGCCGGTGCCAGATCAAAGGTGCGCTGGTAGCGTCCGGCAAACACCGGCGAGTCGATCAGGATCTCCAGATTGGTCGGCGCGTAGTGCACGGTATCGTCGCCACGGCTGGCGACCGTCAGCGCGCTGGCCGACTGCCAACCCTGCGGATAGCGGACGTTGGCCTTGTAGGTGATGGCGTGGGCGGCATGAGCGGCCGGATACAGCACCATCGCGTCCCATTGCAGGTTGAGCATGTTCGGCGTCATCACCGAGCGGCCCTGCGCGCTGCTGGTCGGGCTGAGGAACTGGTAGTCCATCTGCAGCGTGCTCACGCCGTCGGGAACCTGCACCTGAAAGGTGTAGACATCCAGCGGGTCGCGCACCCAGTGCAGTCGCTGGCCATTGCCGGTGATCACCAGTCCGGCGAGTTTCTCGATCGCGCCGGTCGGCGCATGATTGCCCGGCAACCACTGTGGATAGTGAAAGCGTTGCAGACCGGCGGCGACTGGCACTTTTTGGCGGATGTGGAAGACGCGCTGGCTGAGGTCGGTGGCATCCACGTCCAGCTCGATGGTGCCCGGATAGCTTGCCTCACTGATGCTGACCCCGCGCGCGTCCACGCTGGGCACGTCGACAGCCGCGCGGGCGATACCGCCCGCCAACAACAATGCCGAGCTAAGTACCGCCAGCTGGATTACACGCATTGCGCACACCTCGACAGGAAAAGTGCCTCCATCCTGTCCGGAGTACGCCACGCCTGCATCCGCCAAAGGGCATAGGTGCTGGAGAGCGCCATCGCCCCAAGGCGGCTATTCGCCGGGGATGTGAGTTTCCGTTTCCAACGCCTCGCGAACGTACAGTCGCTTCACCAGCACGAAGATCACCACCGTCAGCGGTGCGGCCAACACCACGCCGGGCAGGCCGAACAGCGCGCCAATCGCGAACAGCGAGATCAGCAGCAGCGCCGGCGGCAACTCCACGACGCGCTGCTGGATCAGTGGCTGCAGGATGTGGCTTTCCAGCTGCTGGATGACAATGAACAGAGCCAACGCACCGAACCCGACCTCCGGGCTCACGGTAAAGCCAAGCAGCACCGCAGGAATTGCCGCGATGACCGGGCCGGCGATTGGCACGAAATCGAGCAACGCGGTGATGATGCCGAGCCCGAGCGCGACCGGCACCCCCAGCAGCCACAGTCCCAAACCGGTCAATAGCCCGACCAAGACCATCGCCAGCATCTGACCGACCAGCCAGGCCTTCAGGGCATGGCCGCTGGCATCCATTGCATCGCCCACCAACGCGCGGCGATCGGCGGGAAACAGCTTCAACACGCCCCCGCGGTACAGACCGGGCTGGGCGGCCAGGTAGATTCCGCCGGCCACCATCAGTACGAGCTGGGTCAGATTTCCCGAGGCCGACATCGCGAACGATCCCAGCTTGGAGGCGAGGTTGCCCGCGCCCGATTGGCCCTGTTCGGTGAACTGTTGAACGGTCGGTCCGGCCGGACTGTCCGCCAGCCAGGTCTGGAACTGGGCCCACGCCTGCGGCAGGGTTGCCTTCAGCGACTCCATCTCGCCAGCGAGCTGCGCGCCGAACAGCCACATCAGCAACGCAAACACGATTATCAGCATGAACAGCACGACGGTCAGCGCCACCCCCTGCGACATCGGCGTCCATTTCATCGTGAGCGACACCAAGGTGTGCAACATCACTGCCACGACGACAGCTCCGAAAACGACCATGACCAGATCCGACAGCTGCCACAGCAGCAAGGCGCAGCCGGCAAGCGTCAGCGCAATCACAACGCGCGCCACATAGGCACGAATTTCAGAAATCCCCTGCATGCAACCCTCGGCTCGATAGACAGACGCGTGCGGGAAAGGTAGTCGAGCTGGCGGGGCGAAATTGTGAGGAGCGCTGGTGTCAATGCTAATCTGGGAGCGCTGATTCCGGTTATTGCCGGGGCGGACAGCCTTACCTCATCAAAGTGGATGGAACCTATGGATACGGATATCCGGTCTGTCGTCTCAGCAGCACTCGCGCGCGTGTCGCAAGAGCAGCGCCTGATCGAGCTTGATACCGCCCTGCCCAATGCGCTCGTAGTCGAGCGCTTTGAAGGCACTGAAGCGGTCTGCGACGACTTCCGCTTCACCCTGGACTGCTTCTCCACAGACGCCTTTCTCGACATGCTCGCCCTGCTGGGCG
>JBBSSB010000007.1:0-109452 GCA_038242455.1 Lysobacterales bacterium | reverse complement strand
CGGCTCAGGAAACAGGCAGCGGTAACACGGCGCGACGCCGCGTTGGCGGCCCGCATCAAACACGCTTACCTGGCCATCGAAGCGGTGCACCGCGCCATAGACCAGCGGCTTGCCGAGCTTCACGCAGGCATCGTTAAGCAGATAGCGAACCGCAAAGTTATCGCCGCCGTCCAGGACGACATCGGCATCGCCGATCAATGCCTCGACATTCTCACTGGTGATCCGGTGGGCAAAGGGGCGAATATCCATGCGCGGGTTCAGCGCCGACAGGGCCACTTGGGCCGACTCGACTTTGGCCATGCCGATACGCGCCTCAGTGTGCAGGATCTGGCGCTGCAGATTGCTGCGATCAACGACATCATCATCGGCCAGATCAAGGCGGCCAATACCTGCCGCCGCCAGGTAATACGCGGCCGGCGAGCCCAGCCCACCGGCGCCGATCAGTGCAACCCGCGCAGCACCCAGCCGCTTCTGACCGGCAAGCCCGATCTCGGGCAGCAACAGATGGCGCGAGTAGCGCTCGTTGAAATCCCGCTCGTCAGCATCGATCACAGGTGTGGTCATCGGCAGGCCTTCGGCACGCCAGCGCCGCGTGCCGCCATCCACCGAAGCAACTTGGGTGTAACCGGCGTCGAGGAGCACTCGCGCGGCGTCCAGTGAGCGCGCGCCCACTTCGCAGATCAGCAAGATCTCCGAATGCGTGTTGGGAAGCAGGGAACGCGGCGCCGCCAGCACGTCGCCACAGGACATGCCGACGGCGGCCTCAGCCATTCCTTCGGCGCGCTCGTGGGCCTCTCGCACGTCCACCAGCACGGCACCCGCCTGCTGGCGGACACGCGCGTCAGACGGGCTGAGAATCGGGATATCCATGCCGTGCATTATCTGCGGATCAGTAGGCGCCCATGTAGTCGCGCTTGCCGATCACCACGCCGTTGTGACGCAACAGCGCATACGCGGTGGTCACGTGGAAGAAGAACTGCGGCAAGCCGTAGGTCAGCAGATAGTCCTGGCCACTGAAGCGGCGCTCTTTCGGGGTACCCGGGCGGGTCAGGATTTCGCGCTTTTCACTGCCCTCGAAGCGCGCAGCATCGACGTTGTCGAGGAACGCAATGGTGCGCTGCAGACGCTCGATCAACTGGGTGAGGCTCTGCTCGTTGTCGTCATAGGCCGGCACTTCGTCGCCCGCCAAACGCGCAGTGATGCCGCTGGCAAAATCGCAGGCGATCTGGATCTGGCGGACCAGCGGCAGCATGTCGGGGAAGAGACGGGTCTGCAGCAGCACAGCAGGGTCAACCTTTCGTTCGCCGGCGTAGGTTTCGGCCTTCTCAAGGATTGAAACCAAGCTGCCCAGCATCTGCTTGAAGACCGGAACCGACGCGGCGTACATGGAAATCGACATGGCAAGACCTCTGTTGGGGGAACCGCTGATGTTAGCCGTTTGCGGGTATGGGTCGCACTGGCGCCGGCAGCGGAACCCGTGAACCCCTAGACTTCATTGCCCTGCCCTATTGTCGCGACCATGCCCTACCGACTGTTGAAGCTGTTTCTGGCGCTGGTCGCCTATGGCCTGTCGATGGCGATGATGCTGCAGTCCCATTACGGGCTGATGCCGTGGGATGTCCTGCACCAGGGGATCTCGCTGCAAGGCGATTGGCCGATGGGCAAAGTGGCGATAGCGGTCAGTTTTGCCGTGTTGCTGATCTGGATACCGATCCGGCAAAAGCCCGGCTTTGGCACCATCTGCAACGCCATCCTTATCGGCCTGAGCTTCGACGCGCTGGTGGGGCCATTGGGTCAACTGGTAGAAGACGCAGGACCTGTCGCACGGATGGCACTGCTGGGCGGGGGCATCGTCCTCAATGGCGCTGCCACCGCCGCCTACCTGGGTGCGGATTTCGGCCCTGGGCCGCGCGACGGCCTGATGACCGGACTGGTCAAGCGCAGCGGCCGCTCAGTGCGGCTGGTGCGAACGCTGATCGAAGGCAGCGTGCTGGCGAGCGGCTACCTGTTGGGTGGAACGCTCGGCGTGGGCACGGTGCTTTACATGCTTTTTATCGGCCCACTGATCCAGCTGATGCTGCCGTGGTTTCAGAGGCCCCGGCCGGAACCGAAGATCAGCCCCGCAACAGTATCGCCGGCAGCGCAACCAAACCAAGCAGGACGATGATCGCCGCAGCGGCCAGCGCCACCCGCAACGGTTCGCGGCGACAGACATCGGCAAAGGTTTCCCCGGTACCGTCGCGCTGGCCTGCTTCGTATTCCGCCCGGGCGTCGGCTTGCCGTTTGGCCTGATAGATCGCCATCAGCCGCTTCGCTTCTGGCAGATCGTCATCGTTGGACAGCCAGATGCCACCGTATGAGATGCCCCATCGGCTTGGTTTGGTCTCGTAATACTCGATCCGGTTGTCGGCGAGCATCGCCCGAACGTCCTCGATTTCATCATCAAGGACCAGGCGCAGGTTGAGCAGCAGTTTTGACATTCGATGATGATACCGCCCCGATGCGCTCCGGGCTCAGCCGCCGCCCAGAACGTCGAGTGGATCGGCAGACGATTTGTCCACGGCCTTGGGCGTTGATCGCGAGGGAACAGGCCGCGGGCCGCTGCGCCGCAGGCGGGTTTCGGCCCCAGCCTCGAGTCGGGCGCGGGTATCGGCTGGTACCGCGTCGTCACCGAGTGTGTCGATAAGGCGCGCCGCCAGGTCGCTGGCCAACTCATGGTTCGGATCATCACCAGTCAGGGTGTCGACTGGTAGATAGCCAAGCGCGTCTATCGCGAGCTGGAGGCTGCCGCGCAGGTAGAAATCGCGAGCGACGGCGTTGTCGGGTTCACGGTTCAATACCTCCTGCGACGCGGACACGGCTTGTGGCCAGTCGCCAAGGCCTGCCTGGATTTCGGCAATCTCCAGCCACGGCAGCATCACCGAGGGTGCCGCCTCGGCAGCACGGCGGTATGCCTGCACGGCAGCCAAGGCGTCATCTCCACGCATCGCCAACTCGGCGGCGGCCATGCTCTGGTCGTAGCCGGTGTCGGCAACGCCAGACATGGTTGCGCAGCCGGAGCCAGCCATCGCCAGAATGGCCGCGCAGAGCAGCTTTGCCACGCCACGTGTGTCCGTGGATTTGATCATTGGCCCATCCCGAACTTGGCTGAATAGCCGCGCGTGCGACGATAGCAGTTCCGCTCAGGGATCACGATGGGGTGCGACCGGGAGATGCCAGTTGTAGCGGATCGCCATGTAGCGCAGGCCGAAGCACACCGCCGCGGAAAGCAGCATTACTGGCACTTGCGGCAATTTCAGGGCAACGCCGACCACTACGACGATCGCACCAAGCAGCGCCGCGATCGCATACAGGTCGGACTGGAAAACTACCGGCGTACGCGCGACCAGCACGTCACGGACGATGCCACCGCCGATTCCACTGAGCATTCCCAGCAGGACGGCACCGACTGGCCCGAGGCCGTGGTCCAGCGCTTTCAACGTACCGATTACCGCAAACAAAGCGAGTCCTGCCGCATCGAACACCCGCACCGGGTTTCTAAGCCGCTCGATGTCGGCGTAGCGGTAGAAAGTGATGATTCCCGCCAGACAACTGACCGCCAGATAGTGCCAATTGGCGAGCGCAACCGGAGGCGTAGCGCCAATCACCACGTCACGGGTGATGCCGCCGGCAGTGGCGGCGGCAAACGATAGGACCAGTACCCCGAACAGGTCGAGCCGGTTACGAACGCCGACGGTCGCCCCGCTGATGGCAAACGCGAACGTTCCGACAAGATCGATCGTGGTGATGATGTGGTGGAGGGCCAATTCAGGACTCGTGCCGTAAACGGGCAAACAGGATGCCACGCGATGCCATGGACCCGCATGGCCGGAAATCGGACTCACACACTTGCGGCCGGCGTCTGGTATCCCCTAGCCTTCCGGTCTTGCCATTGCAACGCGAACCCCGCGAGGACACCGATGGAAATCACCGATCGTTGCGTCGCCACCGTGCAGTACGAACTCAGGACCGACGACGGCACCCTGGTCCATTCGTCGCGTACCAGCGAGCCGTTGGTGTACATACATGGCAGCGGCAAACTCATGCCCGGGCTGGAGAAGGCGCTGCTGGGCAAGCGGGTCGGAGACAAGTTCAAGGCCTTGGTCGCACCAGCCGAAGCGTACGGTCCACGCCACGAAAGACTGGTACAGGTGGTACCCCTGTCCGCGTTCGAAGGCGTTGAAACGGTCCGGCCCGGCGCCAAGTTCCTGACTGACACCGCGGAGGGCTCGCTTCTGGCAACCGTGATCCGGGTTGAGGGCGAACGTGTAACGGTTGACGGCAATCACCAGCTTGCCGGTAAAACGTTGCACTTTGACCTTGAGGTGACTGAGGTTCGCGATGCCACTTTGGATGAGATCGTGAAGGGTGACGTCACACTGGGCTGACCTCAGCTAGGTGCGGATTCCGGATTACGCTCCTTCCAAGCGCAAAGAAGCTTGCGGTAGTGGTTCACCTCGTCCGCGTAGACGTCATGCACACAGCTGTCGCATCCGCTGTCGCAACACTCCATCGGCAACGGACGCTCAGGCTCCAGCGGCAACGGATCCGCCACGCTGATGTGCGTGGGGAGCGGAAGGATATCGGGCTGATTGCCCGGTGCTGTAGTCGACTTGCTCACAGCATCCATTCTATCGGTAGCACCGACATGAAGCTGACCGCCGCATTCAGCCAGAATCCGGTCCCAGGCTCCTCATCGTGGACCTTGGCCTCACCCGCGCCGCCGCCCTCCTCCACCCATTGCAGCTCGCCGTCGGGGCCCTGCTGCAGCCGATAGGCGTTGCCCGGAACCAGCTCGACAAAGGCGTCGGCGATCCCACCTGCAAGGGCCGGGCTCTCGACCACCAGTCCCATCTCGGTATTCAACTTGGCCGAACGCGGATCGAAATTGAACGATCCGATGAACGAACGCTGTCGATCAGCGGCAAAGGTCTTGGCATGCAGGCTCGAGGCGGAGCTTCCGGTGAGTTTCCGCCGCGTCAATGGCGCGGCGCTGGCCTCGCGCTTCATCTCGTAAAGGGTGATTCCGGCCTGCAACAAGGCTTTTCGGCGCTTGGCGTAACCGGCGTGAACGGCGGCCACGTCAGTTGCTTCCAAGGAATTTGTCAATATCGAAATGCGGACGCCCTGATTGGCCAAGCCGACCAGGTACTCCACGCCCCACTCGGTGGGGACGAAGTAGGGCGAAACGATCTGCAGTTCCGCGGCGGGCAAACCCACCACCTCACGCAGACGTTCTGACAACAGACTTTCGCGCGGCGCTTGCCCCAGACCTTTGGCAGGATCGTCACTGAGCAGGCGCACTGGCACCCATTCGAGCTCCAGCTCGCCGGCGCGCAACGCCTCGCGATACTCGGATTCGGCGAGCGCGCGGACATATTCGCGCGCAGCGGGGTCGCGCTCCACCAGCGAGGCCGCGGCCTCCAGCTGTGACAGCGCATCGTCAGACACAGCCGGCACCAAACCCGCTAGCTGGTAAGAAGAGTCACTCGCCCAGTAGCGGTCAAAGTCGCGCGAGACCTCATCCACCACTGGGCCAACGGCAATCACGTCAAGGTCCACGAACAGCACGCCCTCGCCCGCGTCGAAGTACTCGTCGCCCACGTTACGACCGCCCATCACCGTGGCTTGGCTATCGGCGGTGAACGACTTGTTGTGCATCCGCCGGTTCAGACGCGAGAAGTCAGTGAGGTAGCCCAGCCAGCGCCAACGCCGGTGCGGGTACGGATTGAACAACCGCACCTCGATCATCGGGTGGGTGTCCAGCGTGGCCAGCAGCGGGTCCAGACCGGCGGTGTTGTTGTCGTCCAGCAGCAGCCGAACCCGCACACCGCGATCAGCGGCGCGGTGCAGTGCTTCAAACAGCAGCGTGCCGGACATGTCGCCGTGCCAGATGTAGTACTGCACGTCCAGACTGCGCTCGGCCGCATCGGCGAGCGCTACCCGGGCGGCAAAGGCGTCGCCGCCGTCGGACAGCGGCAACACACCCGAGCGACCCGGGTGCGCGGCCGCCAGCGGTTCAACCCCGCGCCCGAGCAGCGTGTCAGCGGTGTCGGTCAGCTGCACCGATGGCGGACGACCTTCCTGCGATGGCAGACGCGACGTGATCGCGAGCAATATCGCGATCACGGCAAACGTAGCGAGAATTACAGGCCACTTGAAGTCGCGTTTTTTTGTCCGGGTCATGGATGGGCATTGTAGGAGGTCGCCCACCCGCGACACCATCGATACGCGTCAGTCCGCCATCAACTCCATGATCGCCGCCACCGGCGCGTTGCCGTAGCTCAGGAAACGGTTGTGGAAAGCCTTGAGGTCGAAGTCCTTGCCCAGTCGCTTCTTCTGCTGCTCACGGAAGTCGTAGATTTCGGCGTAACCGGTGAAATACGAGGTCAGCTGCACCTGCGACAGGCGCACGCGTCGCCATTTGTTGACCGCCTCGGTCTCCTCCTGGAACGCCTCGCGGCGCAACAGGTCCAGAGCGCTCGCCTCGGACATGTCTTTGACGTGCACCTGATAGTCCAGGATCGCATTGGTGACCACGCGCAGGTTCCACTTGCTGTACATCAGCCACATCTCCGGCGCCTGATCGCCCCACCCCGCTTCCAGCATCATGCGCTCGGCGTACACCGCCCAGCCTTCAATCATCGCGCCGTTGCCGATCAGACTCTTGACCATGCTCGGGCTCTTGTTGGCATGCAGCAGCTGGGTGTAATGGCCGGGGATCGCCTCGTGGATATTGAGAACCTGCAGCACCCAGTGGTTGTACTCGCGCAGGAAGCTCTCAGCCTGCTCGTCACTGTAGGCATCCAGCGGGCTGACGTTGTAGTACGTGTCGGCCGTCGGATTGAACGGGCCAGGTGCGCTGACCGATGCACCGGCGCCGCCACCGCGCATGTACTCGGGCGTCTCGCGAACCACCAGCGGGCGGCTGGCGTCCTGATCGAGCAGTTCGTGCTCGCGCACGAAGTCCGCCAACAGAGGAATCTGTCGTTTGATCTCGTCGACAAACTCGTCGCGCGCAACATGCTGTTCCGAGAGCTTGTCGATCAACATGCCGATACGCTCGAGCCGGTCGTCGGGCATCGCGGTACCAGAGAAATACTTCGGCCACAGCTCCACGGTGATCGTATTCATCTGCTCATGCAGGCGGTTCTTCTCGTCCACCGCGCGCTGGTGAAGCTCAGCAGCGCTGAAGTGCGACTGGATGTCGTAGGCGAATTTGGCCTCGTACTGCTCGGCGCCGATGCGGAACGAGCGCGACTTGCCCGAGGCGGCAAGTGTGGCCTGCTCGCTTGTCAGCCAGTCACTCCAACCGGTTATCTCCTTATGGGCGGCATCGATGCGGGCGTTGAAGGTGGCTTTCTCCTCGGCGCTCAGTCCCGAAGCCGCAATGCGCTCGCGCAGCGACTCACCGAGCACGCTGAGCGAACCCTGGCTCTGCACAATGGCCAGCTCGACATGCTCCATCGTTGGCTCGGCGATGTTGGCGCGGGCCGCCACGAAGTACTCGGGCACGTGCTCAAGGCGCTGCATGACCGTACGCAGACGCTCGTTCTCGTCCGCATATGGGGTGTTCAACAGCAAGCCAATAGGACCGGCGATGTTGTAGCGGGAAGGATTCCATGCCCAGTCGCGGAAAGTATCCTGGTACCAGATCGCCGACTCGAAGCGGTTCTTCAGCAGCATGTGGTCGATGCGCTCCGACGCCGACAACTGCTCGGGATTGAAAGCAGCCAGCTCCGCAAGTCCGGCTTTGGCAAATGCCAAATCGGCTGCACGACGCTCGGCGTCGGGAATGGTCAGGGTCGCGGCGTTTTCATAACGGCCGGCGTAGATCGATGATTCCGGGCTGCGTTCCAGCCCCCGCATCAGCAGGGATTCGGCTACGGTCGAAAATCGCTCGTCCAACGTCCCGGTTGAGGCCGTCTGCGTGTCTGGGCTGGTCGCGGCGGTGTTCTGACATCCGGCCAGCGAAGCTGCGCCAAGGGCGAGGCTGGCAGCGACGAACAGGGAAAGGCTGGTCTTGCGCATGCAGGAGCTCCACGTCAGCTGGCTGCGTCCGGACAGGCGCAGCGGAATGACCATCGTAGCGGTCCCCACGGATAGGGAACGTGCCGTTGGTCAGGCGTCCGGGCAAAAAGGAAGCAGGCCGCCAAGGCCAGATCCGCCAGGATGTATCGGCCCGGGTAGTCCACCTTGAACTCGACCATGGTCGCCCCGCCCGGCGGCACGACCGTGGTCTGCACATCTATCAACGGCGGGCTGGTGTACGACGCCAGCTTGTAGACGCGATCGAATACTTCACCGATCACGTCGCTGCGGGAATCCCGGTCATCTCCCCGCGCACCGCTGACCGTTAAGATCAACCGACTTCACCGAATCGAGGGCAACCGTGACCGAACGAATCCTCCACCCAGGACTGCGCGACAAACGCATGTCCGCCGCACAGGCCGCTGAGCTGATCCAGCCGGGCATGACCGTCGCCATGAGCGGCTTTACCGGCGCCGGCTACCCCAAAGCGGTACCAAAGGAACTGGCTGCGCGCATGGAAGCTGCGTCCGCGGCCGGCCACCCGTTCAAGATCAAGGTGCTGACCGGCGCATCAACCGCGCCCGAATTGGATGGTGCACTTGCGCGCGTCGAAGGTATGGAACTGCGCCTTCCCTACCAGTCCGACCCGGCAGTCCGTGACCGCATCAACGCCGGCAATCTGGAATACATCGACATCCATCTCAGTCACGTTGCCCAGTACGCGTGGTTCGGGTTCTTCGGCAAGATCGATGTTGCGCTCGTGGAGGTCGCTGGAATCCGCGAGGATGGCAGCCTGATCCCCTCCTCGTCGGTGGGCAACAACAAGACCTGGCTGGACCAGGCCGACAAGATCATTCTGGAGGTCAATCGCTGGCAGCCTGAGGCCTTGGCCGGCATGCACGACATCTATTACGGCACTGCCCTGCCGCCGCATCGCAAGCCAATACCGCTGGTCAATCCCGACGACCGCATCGGTGACCCATGGCTGCGGCTGGACCCGGACAAGGTCATTGCGGTGGTGGAGACCAACGACCCGGACCGCAACTCCGCCTTCAGCCCGCCCGATGAAGCCTCGCAAAAGATCGCCGGCCACCTGCTCGATTTCTTCAGCGGCGAGATTAAACGTGGTCGACTGACAGATAAGTTGTTACCGCTGCAGTCGGGCGTCGGCAATATCGCCAACGCGGTACTGGCAGGCTTGGCCAGTGGGGGATACAGCGGCCTTTCCGCCTACACCGAAGTGATACAGGACGGGATGCTGCAGCTGATCAAGGACGGTGTGCTGCGGATGGCTTCTGCGACGTCATTCTCGCTCAGCCCTGCCGGAATCGAGGAGTTCAACGCCAACGTCGACTTCTATTCCAAGCGGATCGTGCTGCGTCCGCAGGAAATCTCCAACCATCCTGAAATCATCCGCCGTTTGGGCTGCATCGCCATGAACGGCATGATCGAGGCCGACATCTACGGCAACGTCAATTCCACCCATATTGCCGGCAGCCGGATCATGAACGGGATCGGCGGCTCGGGCGATTTCGCCCGCAACAGTTACCTGTCAGTCTTCATGGCGCCCAGCACTGCCAAGGGTGGCAAGATCTCCGGCATCGTGCCGATGGTCAGCCACGTGGACCACACCGAGCACGACACGATGGTGGTGGTGACCGAACAGGGTTTGGCCGACCTGCGCGGATTGGCGCCCAAGCAGCGCGCCAAGGTGATCATCGACAAGTGCGCGCATCCTGACTTCCGACCAATGTTGCAGGATTATTTCGACCGCGCCTGCCGCGACAGCTATGCCAAGCACACCCCGCACCTGCTGCCGGAAGCGCTGTCGTGGCACCAGCGCTACATCGATACCGGCACGATGCTGCCCTGACAGCCGGCCTCAGCGGCCATCAGTGCTTCGCGAAGTACCCTGCCGCGTCTTTTAAAAAACCCGTTCCTTGCTGACGCGCGATACCTCGCGCTTTAGGCGGGCAAGATCCTCATCCCGGGGCGTTCCGCCACCGGGAAAATCCTTACGTCCGGTTACCCGGTTGATGGGGGCTCCTTGGCGCAGTAGCCGCAGAGCGGCTGTCCGGTTCCTGCGCCGGGGGGCGTACATCCCTAAGGTCAGGCCCCTGATTTCACCTTTGTACGGCCACCACCCGCTGGATCGCCTCCGGGTGGATGGGTAAGTAGTGCCACAAAGTCGACGGCATGAATGCGTCATGGATCGGGCCGGTCTGACCGCGAGTTTTCAGGTTTGAAGAAACCGTCCGTGGATACGGGGTGCAACCCTGATTCCACATTACTAACAAGGAGTTCGCAATGAAGAAAGTCACCATGAACATGCTTCTGGGCATCCTGCTGCTGGCGTTCGCGGCAAGCGGATCGGCAGCGGATGTGAAATCCACGATTCCCGTTTCAAAGGACCAGAACCTGAACTTGATCATTCAGGAGCACGTACAGTCTCCCGAGTACAAAACCGCACGGATCAAACCCACCGCCGCTTGCGCGAGCGACGGAAAAGTGTGGGCGTGCGCGCCAGGGAACGCCATCAAGGGCCAGGCGATGCTCAACGTCGATGGTGTCCAGATCAAGAACACCCTGACCTTGGGCAAGCTCGATTCTTCAAAAGCGTCCTGCTTCTGCGAGCGAAAGGATGATAACTCTCCGTGGGTATGCAGGCCGCCTGGTTGCATGGGGACGTTCGCCAACTCCCGTCTCGATTCGCTGACGAACGATCGCCTTACGACGCCGCGCGATCGCCTCACGACGCCGCGCGCGGGCGGGAAGGTGACTCCGTCACGGCCGGATTGACCGATCCTGAAAGATGCTGTGAAGTTCGAAGCCGTGCCGGCATGCCGGCACGGCTTCGTGCATGCAGGGGATCGCCGATGCCCTGCGGCCCTTGGTCTGGATCAGCGCGCGCGGCCGTCCGTCCGTGCAGGACCATCGAGACCGTGCCTGCCGCGACAACTACGCGAAGCCACACTCCGCATCTACTGCCAGAAGCGCTGTCGCGGCACCAGCGCTACACCATGCTGGCCTGACGGTCGCTCAGCGGCCTGACCGGGACTCTGCCCTCTGGCAGGCTGCAGCGGTGAACAGCACGTCGGTAGAGGAATTAAGCGCGGTCTCGGCTGAATCCTGCACCACGCCGACGATGAACCCGATCGCGACAACGCGCATGGCCAGATCATCGGAAATGCCGAACAGCCCACAGGCCAACGGGATCAGCAGCAGTGAACCGCCGGGAACTCCGGACGCGCCACACGCAGCTACCGCCGCGACGACGCTCAACAGCAGCGCTGTCGACAGATCCACCTGAATAGCCAGCGTATGCACCGCGGCCAGCGTCAAGACCGTAATGGTGATCGCCGCACCGGCCATGTTGATGGTGGCTCCAATCGGAATCGACACCGCGTAGGTCTCTTTGTGCAGACCCATCTTGCGGCACAACTCCATGTTGATCGGGATATTCGCAGCCGAGCTGCGGGTGAAAAAGGCGGTGATGCCGCTCTCGCGCAGGCAGCGCAGGACCAGCGGGTACGGATTGCTGCGGGTGACGAAGGCGACGATCAACGGATTGGCAACCAGCGCGACAAACAGCATGCAGCCCAACAGCACCATCAGCAGATTCAGGTAGTTGAGCAACGTCGACAATCCCGTTTGCGCAATCGTTTCCGCGACCAGGCCAAAGATTCCGATCGGCGCCAATTGGATTACCGCACGTACCAGCCAAGTGACGGCATCGGACAGATCAGCCACCGCAGTGCGCGTACTGTCGGCCGCGTGTCGAAGCGCAATGCCCAGCCCGACCGCCCAAGCAAGGATGCCGATGTAGTTGCCCTTCTCCAGCGCACGGACGGGATTGTCGACGATCTGCAGCAGCAGGTTGCGCAACACTTCGGCGATCCCGCCAGGCGGACTCAGGTCATTGGCGCCTGCCGTGTCCAGAACCAAGGTGACCGGAAACATAAAGCTGGCCACGACCGCGACCAGAGCCGCGGCAAGCGTGCCAACCAGATACAGCGCCAGAATCGGTCGGATATGGGTCTGCTGGCCGTGTCGATGGTTGGCGATGGACGCGGCCACCAGCACCAACACCAATACAGGCGCGACGGCCTTTAGCGCGGATACGAACACCGTGCCCAACAAACCGAATGACAGCGCCAAAGACGGCACGAAAACGCCGATCAGCGTTCCGAGGATCAAGCCGATCACGATCCGCGTCACCAGGCTGGTGCCGAACAGCAAACCCATCACTCCGCGCGGACGCTGCGACTGCCCGCCGTCGGGGCCGGGTGTGGATGGGGGGTCGGAGGCGCGCAGGTCGGTCATGACATCGAATCCGGAAAAGAAGTTGTGAGCACCAGCCGCATGAGCGGGAAGCACGAACCGCCGATTGTCGCTGACGTTCACGCGTTTTGTCTGTCCACCAGACAATTGCCGTCGATGCCGCGCACCATCGCTAGCTGATCCAGATCATGGATGCACATCCGCGAGCCGACGACGATGGCACTATCGGTTGCAATCGCGGTGGCGCACTAATGGGGATAGACGTCCATGCATGGTGAGTACAAGGAACCCGGCGGCAAGCTGGTGGTGGTCGATCTGGAAGTCTCCGACGGTGTTCTCTCGGGGGTGCAGGTCAGTGGTGACTTCTTCCTCGAGCCCGACTCGGCCCTGGATGTGATCAACCACGCACTGTGTGGCATGTCCGCGAATGCGGGCACTGACGCGTGGGCCGCCGCCGTGCGAAATGCACTGGACGATGGAACCTCGCTGTACGGGATCAGCCCTGAGGGGGTTGCCGTCGCGGTTAAGCGCGCAACAGGCGATGGAGTGATCCGATGAGCCGCAGCAATTGGAAGGAGCACGACTGGCAATTGATCCACACCGAAGCGCAGTCGCCGGCCATGCACATGGCTCTGGATGAAGTGCTGACCAACGAAGTTTCCGCCGGACGGCGCGCGCCTACTTTGCGGGTGTGGGAGTGGACCAAACCGGCGGTCGTGATCGGCCGGTTCCAATCACTGCGCAACGAAGTGGACGCTGACGCGGCTGCCCGGCACGGTATCCAAGTGGTTCGCCGGATCAGTGGCGGCGGCGCGATGTTCATCGAACCGGGCAATACGATTACGTACTCAATCTGCGCACCGCTGTCGCTGGTTGAAGACCTGTCGTTCCAGCAGTCCTATGAGTTGATGGATCGATGGGTGATCGAGGCACTGGCCGACCTGGGTGTGCAGGCGAGCTATCAACCATTGAACGACATCACCTCGCCAGCCGGGAAGATCGCGGGTGCAGCCCAGTCGCGAAAAGGCAACGCGGTTCTGCACCACGTCACGATGGCCTATGACATCGACGCCACCAAAATGCTGGAAGTACTGCGCATAGGGCGGGAAAAACTCTCCGACAAAGGCACTGCCAGCGCGGCTAAACGGGTCGACCCGTTACGCAGTCAGACCGGACTGCCCCGCGCAGCGGTGATCGAACGCATGATCGATACCTTCCGGCGCAACCATGGCCTCAGCGATGACCACCTGACACCCGACGAGGTGGGACAGGCGCTGGTGCTGGCCCGCGAGAAATTCGACACCGCCGAATGGACTGCGGCTGTCCCGTAGCGGGCTGGGGGTTTCACGCCGCGCAATTGCCTCCGTTGCTACCTTCACGACAGGCCAAAAGGATCCTCCACGCCAATGAAAACTCCAGCACGTTCGTCCCGTTGGTTGCGTGTCCTGACCGGATTGGCATTGATCGCGCTTGTAGCCGCTTGCGCGACCGGCCCTCGGGTTCGGACCGACCTCGACCCCAGCGCTGATTTCTCGCAGTACCGTACCTACGGATTCTATGAGCCGCTCGCCATGGAGCAATCCGGCTATAGCTCGTACCTGTCGGATCAGATAAAGACCGCAGTGCGCAGGGAAATGGACGCCCACGGCTATCGATTCAGTGCGGAAAAGCCGGACTTGCGGGTCAACTTCCAAGGGGTAATCCGGGAGCGCACCGAGGTCTACGACATTCCACGTTCGGATATCCAGTACTTCTACAGCTACCGCGCCCGTGCCTACTACGCGTACCCGGTCTGGTATGACGAGACGCGGGTCAATCAATACACCGAAGGCACCTTGACCGTGGACTTGGTGGATGCCGCCCGAAACCGGCTGGTCTGGAGCGGCGATGCGATTGGCCGCGTCACCCAGAAAACCCCACAGCAGCGGGCCGAATCGGCCGACCAGGCAATTACTTCGATCTTTGCCAAGTATCCGTTCAGCGCCGCGCCCTGACGGTTACTTGCCGCCGCCACTGCGCCAGATCGACACCACCAGCCACGCACCTGAGATTGCGGCGCCAAGGAATCCGAGAAGACCGAAAGCGGGCAAGCCCAGCAGCCTCGGCCCGCCGTCCACCGTCAGCGCGATGGACGAACCGACGATCAGTGCAGCCAGCACCACCCCAACCGTCAGCCGGTTCGCAGAATGGTTCACCTGGATGCCGAAATCCTCAAGATTATCGACGTCCAAACGCAGCTTCAGATTGCCGGCACGCGCCGACCGCAGAAGCCGTCTGATATCGCGAGGCAGGACCGACAGGATGCCTGCGGTTTCAGCCAGAGTGCGGGCACCGTCGCGCAACAGCGTGGCGGGTGCATAGCGTGCAAGCATTGCCTGTCGCAGGAAGGGTGCTGCTTCACTGGCCATGTCGAAATCAGGGTCAAGATTGCGCCCCAGCCCCTCCAGGGTGACGAATACCTTGATCAGCAGCGCCAAGTCCGCCGGCAGCACCAAGTGGTTGGAGCGCAGCAGTGAGGTCACGTCCAAAAGCATGGTGGCCAGGTTCAGCTGACCCAGTGCAACGCCGTGATACTGATCAACCAGCGCATCCACGTCCATGGCCATCTGCGACTCGTCCACGCTCGGCTGGCTTGCCCATTCCAGCAGCACGTCAGTGACCCGCTCCGCGTCCCGCATCACCAGCGCGTCGAGAAGACCGATCACCTGATCGCGCCGTGAGTCGGACAGACGTCCAACCATGCCGTAGTCGATCAGCGCAATCCGGTTACCGGGCAAAACGAACACGTTCCCCGGGTGCGGATCGGCGTGGAAAAAGCCGTCCTGGAACATCATTTTCAATACGGCATTGGCGCCGCGCCGCGCGATCAGTTTGCGGTCCAAGCACGCCCGATCGACCGCCGCCAGATCCGACAGTGGAATGCCATCAATGAAGTCCTGCACATTCATCCGCGTGCCGGTGTACTGCCAGTGCACCGCCGGGACGATGATGTCGTCGCACTCGGCAAAACTGGCCGCAATACGCTCGGCGTGGCGACATTCGGCCGCAAGGTCGAGCTCGCGACCGAGTGAGATCTTGAACTGGTGGACCATCGCACTGGGCTGAAATTGCTGCAGCTCTTCAAAGTGCGCCTCGACCACCTCCGCGGCGCGTTGCAGCAAGCGCATATCGGCCTCGACCACGCGGCGGATTCCGGGCCGGCGTACCTTGATCACCACTTCGCTGCCGTCGTGAAGCCGGGCGCGATGGACCTGCGCAATTGATGCGGCGGCCAGTGGGACCCGATCCAGCCACGCGAATACATCTTCGGGCGATGCGCCAAGATCCTCGGTCAACTGCTGGCGAATCTCTTCGTAGGGCACCTCGGGTGCCTGGTTCTGCAGCTTGCCGAATTCGGCGATCCATTCCGGTGCAAACAGGTCCACACGGGTGGCCAGCACCTGACCCAGCTTGACGAAGCTCGGCCCCATCTCCTCCAATGCGCGGCGCACGCGCACCGGCGTTGGGAGCGCAACCAGCTCTTCGATGTGCCCAAGTGGCAGAACACGCCCTGCCCTCGCCAATACCGGCGCAAGGCCGAGGCGTCCGACCATGTCGCCAAATCCATAGCGGATCAGGATGGAGGCAATGTCATACACCCGTCCAAGATCACGGGTCGCGCTCAGCCCTTCCCACAACATGCGTTTACCTCCGGTGTTCGGCGAATCGCCGCAGCAGTCAGACGACGTGCGCCATGACCGCGACGTAATGGCACAGGCTGCCTGCCAAAACGAACATGTGCCAGATCGCATGCGAATATTTCAACGAAGGCCGATGGTAGAACACCGTACCGCCGGTGTAACAGATACCGCCGGCCAACAGCCAACCCAGTGTCCAGCCGTCCAGCGCGCTCCACATCGGTTTCGCGGCGACCATCACCAGCCAGCCCATCGCGATATAGATCATCGTAGAAAGGCGCTTGAAGCGGCCTGTATAGAATAATTTGAATACCACACCGGCCAGCGCCAACGTCCAGATGGTCCCGAACATCCACCAGCCCCATGCCCCACGCAGACCGATCAGGGTGAAAGGCGTATAGGTTCCGGCGATCAGCAGGTAGATCGCACAGTGGTCGAACACCTTGAGCCGCGACTTGAGAACCGGGTGGCGGGCAGCGTGGTAAAGCGTGGAGGCGATGTACAACAGCAACAGGCACACACCGAACACTATGGCGCTGGTCAGTTGCCATGCATCGCCATGCAACGCCGCCAAGGTAATCAGAACCGCACCGCCGGCCAGCGCAGCCGTTGCGCCCAAGCCGTGGGTCAACGCATTGGCCAGCTCTTCGGACGCGTGTCCGGCCGGCGACGACTGGGAGGAATCGGGTGGGATACTCATGCGCATGGTCAACATGCTAACGCGCTTTTCCGATCGTGGGTGGCTGCCCGGGATCGACCGGGCAGCCCCTTGCTCAGGCCTTTTTCAGGAAACAGGTCTTCAACACCAGGCCCTTGATCTTGTCCGAGCTGCCTTCAATGTTCTCGGCATCGTCTTCGACCAGACGGATGTTACGGATCACCGTGCCCTGCTTGAGCGGGATCGATGAGCCCTTGACCTTCAGGTCCTTGATAACTGTGACGGTGTCGCCTTCATTGAGGACGTTGCCGTTGACGTCACGCACAACGAGCGCACTGCCCGCTTGCGCATCCGGACTGGTCGGCCACTCATGACCACAATCCGCGCACACGTAATGGTCGCCGTCGGGATAGGTATTTCCCATACCGCACTGGGAACAGGCAGGAATAGCAGGCATCAACAGACCGTCCATTGGATGAATGAGGGGACGAGAGTATAGGCCAGCGTTTCGCAAGGCGCGCCCAACCCCTTGAATTCCATGAGAACGTGCAATTTGAACTTGGTGAATTTCGCCCTACCCGCTCCACACGTGCACCGAACACAACCTGTTACAGAGTAGGATGAACCGGGGCCTGCTTCACGTCCCGATTCAGCGGATCACTTACTGGCAGCAAGCCCGCTCCCTCCACGCGTTCCGCCGAAGCACGGCGACGCTTCCTCAGGGGGTTTCAATGCCTGGTTACCTCACGCGCCATCAGCGCATCCGGGTGGGCGGACTGGATTACGAGATCCGCTCGCTCAGCGACAAACAACAATTCGCCGACCCTGACGGTCGCGCCGAACGGCTTGGCATTTCCTCGGCGCAATGGTCGCTGTTCGGGCAGGTCTGGCCGGTCGGCTTACTGCTGGCCAATGCAATGAGCACTTTCGATATCGAGGGCAAGCGGATTCTTGAGATCGGCTGTGGTCTCGGTTTGGCCAGTCTGGTGCTGCAGCGTCGCGGTGCGGACGTCATCGCCAGCGACATACATCCCCTCGCGGAGCCGTTCCTGGCGTACAACTCCGCGCTCAACGCCCTGCCCAGCGTGCCCTACCGCAAGTTGCGCTGGGGAGTTCCGCTACCGACGCTCGGGCAATTCGATCTGTTGATTGCCGCCGACGTGCTGTACGAGCGGACGCACGCGGACCTGCTTGCGGCACTCGTGGCGCGGCATGCGAAGCCGGAGGCCGAGGTGGTGTTCAGCGATCCGGGCAGGGGTTACAGCGCAGCGTTCAGCCGCGCGCTGGCCCTGCAAGGATTTGAGGTCCGCGAGTCGCGGGGACCGCTGGGCGAGGATGACGTCCCACCGTTCCGCGGCCGCCTGTTGCACTTTCGACGCCCAGCGCCGGCGGCAGTCCAGTGACGCCGGGAAAAGGCTCACCGGACGGGATCGATCCCTCGATTTCCTGCCAACGCTGTGATGCGGTGTGTTGCCGCCAGACCGTTCTGGTCATGCCCGAGGACCGCGGGGTACCTCGGCACATGATCGACCACACCCCGGAAGGTCTTGAGGTGATGGGTCAAGACGAGGATGGCTGGTGCGTGGCGGTGGACCAGACCCGCATGCATTGCAGCATTTACGAGCAGCGGCCCGGGGTGTGCCGCGCATTCGAGATGGGGAGTCGTGATTGCCGTCAGGTTCGCGAAGCCTATGCGCGCCGCTACGACGACTACGAAACCCCACCCAGTTGATCATCGCGGCCGCCGGCTTCCGCCGTGCGCGCCGCGAGACCCGCCCATCGCTCAGGCCATCGCCGGGTTCCGGGCAACCGGTGCATCCACATGTGCGGCGACCTTGGCGAGCGCCTGCTCGAGATCGGCCCATAGATCATCAGCATGCTCGATGCCCGCCGACAGGCGCAGCAGTCCCGCGGTGATGCCGGTGGCCTGACGCGTAGCCTCGTCGAGCACCCGATGGGTAAGGCCGGCCGGGTGTTGGATCAAGCTGTCCACGGAGCCGAGACTGACCGCAGGGGTCAGCAAGCGCACGGACTTCATCACCGCCGCCGCAGCCGCCTGCCCACCATGCAATTCAAACGCAAGCAAAGCGCCAGGGCCGCGCATTTGGGTAGCGACCAAGTGATCGTTGGCAACCGTGCCCATGCCCGGATAGAAGACCTTTGCGACCGCAGGATGCTCGGCAAGCCGCTTTGCGAGCACGCCGGCATTGTGCTGAGCACGCTCCACCCGCAGCGACAGCGTCGCAAGTCCGCGATGCAGCAAATACGCACCCAGCGGATGCAGCAGTGCACCGGTTACTGCGCGAACCTGGCGCAACGGCTTCGCGTTCTCTTCGCTGCAACACACCACACCGGCAATCACGTCGCCATGGCCCCCGAGGAATTTGGTCGCGCTGTGCAACACATAGGTCGCGCCCATTGCCATGGGGTTCTGCAGCACCGGTGTCGCAAAGGTCGAGTCAACTGCGACCGGCACACGGCCGGCTGCCGCCACTACGGCGCAAATGTCGACCAGGTCGAGCGTCGGATTGGCCGGCGTCTCAATCATCACCAGCGCGGTATCAGGGCGAATGCGCGCCGCAATGTCCCCTGCGTCGACAAACTCGGCCTCAAGCCCGGCCATGCCGCTGGCCAGCAAGTGATCGGAGGTACCGTACAAGGGCCGAACGACCAGCACGTGTGCGCCCTTCTGGCGCACCGCCATCAGTAAAGCGGTCAGACCAGCCATACCCGAGCCGAATGCGACGCAGGCTTCACTTCCCTCCAGCTGCGCCAGCGCGCCCTCCACCCGTGCGACGGTGGGATTGTGAAGCCGCGCGTAGATCGGATTGGCTGCCGTCGCATCCCCCGACACCAGAGCATCGAAGCTCGCGGTCCCGGCATCCAGGTCGACGACCGGATATGTGGTGGACAGGTCGATAGGCGGCGCATGCACACCCAGCTGGACGAAGTCTTCGCGGCCGGCGTGGACGGATAGGGTGTCGAGGTGTGGCATGCGAAGCTCCGTTCGGAATGGTTACCCATCCTAGAAGGTCATGCGCCTGCTAATCTCGCTTCCGAACAATATTTCGTAAACAGCGGAAACGGTGATGTTGGATCGAATCGACTTCGAGCTCTTGCGGTTACTGCGGAAGAACGCGCGGCTGTCCAATAAGGACCTTGCCGAGCGTGCGGGAATTGCGCCATCCACCGCTCTGGAACGTGTGCGTCGCCTCCGCGAATCTGGGGTACTGCAGGGCTATCACGCGGAAATTGCACCGGTTGCGATTGGCATCGGACTGCAGGCAATGGTTTCGGTCCGCCTGGCCAAGCACTCACGAGAGCTGCTGGAAAGCTTCAACGCGCACCTGCATCAGCTGCCCGAAGTGCTGGCTTTCTATCACGTCGCCGGCGCGGACGACTTCCTCGTCCACGTCGGCGTACGCGACAGCGGTCATCTGCGCGACTTCGCATTGGCGGCGTTCACGGAGCGCCACGAAGTTGCCCATATCGAAACGAGGCTGATCTTCGAGTTCCGACGCAACGTCGAACTGCCGCCAACACCACCCGCGCTGGCTGGATCAGACTAGAACCGGTAAATCGCTGCCAGTCCCGTTTCGCTCGGCATGCGTGGCTTGGGTACGACCACCACCTGACCACCATTGGCGATCACCGTCTCGGCGATATCGTCAAGCAAGTCCTCCCCTGCGGCGCCGTCAGCAGCGAAGTCCACCGCTCCGCTGTTCGGGTCCATTCGACCATTGACCTGGCGGTCGGCCTCGACCAGCAGCGTGGACACGCGCCCGGAGACTGCGCTACGCGCCACCTGGGCGACGTCGTCATTGGCCAGCCAGCGTGCTCGCGCGGCGTGATACATGTCGATCAAACCGGACAGGCGCTCAAGATACTTGGGCTCCATCACCCGCCATGCGCGTTCCCGCAGCTCCGCGATACTCATGGCGTCCGCGTGGGTATCGATACCGTGCGGCAAAAGGAAGGCGTTGTGACTGAGCTTGCGGAACATTGCCTGGTGTTCGGGCAGTGCCGCCAGCATCAGCGGCAGACGTGCCGGTCGCGAAAACTGCTCGGCCACCGCCCGGTCGACCGCGCGGAAGAACTGCTCCGTGTCGGCATCAATCAGGCTGCTTTTCTCAATCTGACCGTCGCGCACACCGGCAGTCGACGCAGCCGCACCGCGGGACCAGGCGGCAGGACGGCTGCGCAGCGGATCTTCGCCGAGTACTGCTTCCAGTGTTGCAGGGAAATCCTCGCCCGCATCGAACGGATCCAGCGCATCGCGGTTGCCGACAAACATCTTGGCGCTATGACGGTTTATCGCAAGCACCTGGTAGCGGTCGGCGGACTGCACCATGCGTAGCAGTGGCTTGATATGGAAGCTGTCACCGACACTCACCAACTCGGGCACCTGCCGTTGCAAGCGGTACACCCGAAACAGCTGCGGGGATACCAGTACCGCCAACCCGTCCAGCGTGTGCCTCCAGAAATTGTGCTCTTCGCTCAGCTTGCGCAAGCGCTCCAGCAAAGGTGCCGGATCGTGCTCCGCGTATCGCTCCTTCCACTGTGACTCGATCTTCTTGACCAGATTGCCAAACCGGATGCGGTCCTGGCCGTTGTCCGGATGGCTGCGATGTGTCGGCTGATACAGCGAGATACACGGACCAGCAGGATTCTGGAAAAGATTTTCAGCGAAATCGTCGATAAGGGAATGCATCATGGCACCTCGGTATTTTCTAGGACGCTGCGGGAAAAAACCCTAGTTTCTGCAACAAAATCCAGTCTACCCGAGTGTCCTGAAGGCAGTGTCTAGGCGCGCTGCGGCGGGAGTTTTCTGGAACCAAACGATGCCAGGCCCGAGGAGTTACGCGAGCTTGACGTCAGCAGGCGTCACCTGAGCGTTACCGTGCTTGCAATGGTTGCTCACGGCCCTCCTTTGGAGATCGTTATGAACACCGCGCACCTCGCGCTCGCTGTGGCGTGGCCATATCGACAACACCCGCGCTTACGCGGTTGCAGTGAAAGCGGATAACAAAACGGAAGCCAAGGCAGCGGCGGACGATGTGGTCAGAAATGCGAAGGCGATTTCAGCTGCCGTGGCCAGCTTCTACGGCGATGACGCTCGCACCGGGATGTTGAATCTTCTCAGCGGCCACTGGGGTGCGGTGAAAGACATGACCGACGCCTCACAGAAGGGCGATGAGACTGGCGTGCAAAGTGCCATGGACGCCGGGATCGCCAACGCTGCGGACATTGCAAAGTTTCTGACCGCCGGCGAAGCCGAGACTTGGATGGCGATGCAAGCGCACATGGATGTGATCGCCGATGCGCTGGCGGCCGCGATCGCCAAGCAGTTCCCGGACAAGGCTTCTTAGAGAGGGTGTCGCCTGGGAGTGCTATTCGCCCTTCAGCAGGGACTTGAGGTTCGCAAACGGATTGCCGGTGGCAGCGACGTGCTTGTCTTCGGCGTCCAGCGCACTGCCGCCGGTGTAATCGACGTAACGCGAGTGCTCGTTGTCATGACAGTAAAGGCACAACAACTCCCAGTTGCTGCCGTCTGGCGGGTTGAAGTCATGGTCGTGGTTGCGATGGTGCACGGTCAGTTCGGACAGGTTGGTCCGGGTAAAGTCCCGTGCACATCGCCCGCAGATCCACGGGTACATCTTCAGAGCACGCTCGCGATACCCCGTCGCTCGCTGGGCCGCGTCCTGACGGGCCTTGGCTACGATGCGATCCAACGTGTCGTTGCAGGGACCGGGTTTGGGGTGGTTCATCGTGGTTCCGTCATGAGGGGCTGATACCCAAGATTACAGCGCCTGTGGTGCCGTATCGTGTCGGCATGGAGAAGCTGAAGTACCTGACCGGTTACAACGAGAGCGTGCTTGCGCAGGTGCGCGAGATGGTCCGTCGCGACCGCCTCGGCCCATGGTTACAGGAGCGCTACGGCAATGCGCATGAAGTACGCAATGATCGGGCGCTGTACGAGTACACCCTGGCGATCAAGGACCGGTTCATGCGCAAGGCCGGTCCGCTGGACAAAGTCGTCTTCGATAACCGGCTGCAAGCCGTGCGTCATGCACTGGGTACCCACACGTCAGTGTCCCGCGTGCAGGGTGGACGGCTGAAGGCGAGTCGCGAGATCCGCATCGCGGGCGTGTTCCGCGACGCGCCGGCGGAATTTCTGAAGATGATCGTCGTGCACGAGCTCGCCCACATGCGCGAATCCGACCACGACAAGGCGTTCTACCATCTGTGTACCCACATGGAGCCGGACTACCACCAGCTGGAGTTCGACATGCGGCTGTACCTCACCCAGCGCGATCTGAGCAAGTGCGAACCGGACAGCCACCGCTGAATTTCAGCCGCTGCAACCACCGCAACAGATCGATGGCAACTGCACAATTGCATCCGCCGTCACCGGACAACCTGAATCGGCAAGCAGTGACGCAAGGTGGTCGCGATCCAACGCTGCCGCGACACGCAACCGCGCTGTGGATGGCGTGAAATCAATCACTGCCGCGGGATCGACATCGCAAATCGTGTCCTCAATCCGCTGTAGCGTGTCGCTTTCAACTGCGGTCCCGACCATCTCCGCACCGAGGTCTATGTGGAACTCGCTCATGCCGCTCTCCGGTCAAATGCCTTTCCCGGCACCTAGGGTGCGCCGCAGCGCCCATCACGACCGTGATCTTGATCAAGCGTCGGGCAGGCCGTATCGCCAGCCCGGACCTCGGCTGATCGGATCAGACGGCGCACTCGGCGCCACCACTGAAGCGGCCTGGGTTGTGACAGCGGTCGGATTCGCACTGCCAAACGGATGCAGATGGCGTCGTACAGTACGTTGGAAAAACAGGTTGTTCGGAACCTGCAACACGGACGTCGCATTGCCGTCGATGCATTCTTGCAGCGTCGTGTAGATCAAGTTGATGTCGATCACTTGACCCTTGAGGCCGGGCTTCTCTCCGTTTTCGAGCACCTCGATGTGGTCGTTGAGGCGAAACGGCCGCGTGGTCAGGATGAGCGCGGTGCAGAAAATATTGGACAGCACGCTCCAGGCCGCAAAAAAAGCGACCGCACCGACTGCCGCAAAGCCGGTGAAGGCGGTCCACAGAACCGTGCCGGACACCCCGACCCGCTCAAGCACAAGCAACACAGCGCCAAATGTCACCATGAAGCCCAGCAAACGGCGGCCGCCGACCACCACCTGTGGCGCAAGCTTGTAGCGCACGCTGACCCTGGCGATCAGTCTCCGCCCTAGCGCTCGCACCAGCCACGCCGCAATCAGGATCAGAACGATCTGGCCGGCTGGCACCACCAGCTCGAACCATTGCTGCATCCAGTGCGGGATCTGGTCTTTCATCTTCGGTTTGTCGCTCTTGTAGGGGTCGGGCCAAACGGCGCTGGCCAACGGGCGCCAAGGATAGCGCCAGCGACCGCACAGCGAGGACGTGGCTTTTGTCATGGGTCGCCGCCGGGCGCATGAGTTAGGCTTCAGGATCCTATCGACGAGGTTCCTGTCCAATGAAGCACCCTCTCGCGCTGGCCTTGGCCGTGGCGCTGACCACCAGTCTGGCTGCCTGCAACCAGAACGACACAACTTCGGCTGAGACCAGCCAGTCCGCATCCCAGGACGGCGACGCCGTGAACGAATCCAGCACCAACCCCTTCTTCACCGAGAGCAGCCTGCCGCTGCACTATCCGCCTTTCGACAAGATCACCGACGCCGATTTCGGCCCCGGCTTTGATCGCGGCATGGCGGATCACCTGAAGGAAGTCGGTGCGATCGCCGACAACAGCGAGGCTCCGACCTTCGAGAACACGATCATCGCGCTGGAGAATGCGGGCGAGATCCTCAGCCGCACCGCCAGCGTGTTCTATGCGCTTGTCGGAGCGGATACCAACGACACCCGCAAGGCGATCCAAGGGGAATACGCCCCAAAGCTTGCCGCCCACCGCGACGCCATCTCGCTCAATCCGAAACTCTTCGAGCGCATCCAGACGCTGTACGACTCGCGTGACACGCTTGGATTGGACGCCGAGGGCGTACGTCTGGTCGAGCGCTACCACACCGACCTCGTGCGCTCCGGCGCCAAGCTGCCGGAGGCCGACAAGACCCGGCTGAAAGAGATCAACAGTGAACTGGCCAACCTCAGCACCACGTTCAACCAGAACGTTCTGGGCGAAGTGAACGCCTCGGCGATCACGGTCGACAGCAAGGACGAGCTGGCTGGGATGACCGCAGACCAGATCTCTGCTGCCGCGGATGCCGCGAAGGAAGCGGGTCAGGACGGCAAGTACGTCATCGCGCTGCTCAACACGACCGGTCAGCCGCTGCAGACGCAGCTTGAGAACCGCGACGTTCGCGAGCGTCTGTTCAAGGCATCGATCAATCGCGGCAGCCGCGGCAATGAGTTCGACAACACCAAGCTGGTGTCGACGATCCTGAAGCTTCGCGCCGAGAAGGCCAAAATGCTGGGCTACCCGACCTACGCCGCGTACGTCCTCGCTGACGAGACGGCCAAAACGCCAGAAGCCGTCAACGCGATGCTGAGCAAGCTGGCGCCGCCGGCTGTCGCCAACGCAAAGAGCGAAGGCGCTGCACTGCAGGCCATGATCGACAAGGAGCAGGCTGCCAAGGGCGAGCCGAGCTTCGAGCTGCAGCCGTGGGACTGGGCTTATTACACCGAGAAGGTTCGCGCCGACAAGTACGACTTCGACGAGTCGCAGCTCAAGCCGTACCTGGAAATGAAGAACGTGCTCGAGAACGGCGTGTTCTACGCGGCTGGCGAGCTTTACGGCCTGACGTTCAAGCAGCGCACCGACCTGCCCGTCTACCACCCCGACGTCACCACCTATGACGTGTTCGACGCCGACGGCAGCCAGCTGGCAATCTTCGTGTTTGACCCGTTCGCCCGCCCCTCGAAGCGCGGCGGCGCGTGGATGAACTCGTACGTGGACCAGTCGGCGCTGACCGGCAATCTGCCGGTCGTCGCCAACCACCTCAACATCACCAAGCCGACCAACGGCCCGGCGTTGATGACCTGGGACGAGACCACCACGATGTTCCACGAGTTCGGCCATGCGCTGCACGGCATGTTCTCGAACGTGAAGTATCCGTACTTCAGCGGCACCAGCGTGCCGCGTGACTTCGTCGAATTCCCCTCGCAGGTCAACGAGATGTGGGCGGACTGGCCCAGCGTGCTGGCGAACTACGCCAAGCACCACGAGAACGGTGAGGCAATGCCGCAGGCGCTGCTGGACAAGGTGGCAGCGGCCTCCAAGTTCAACCAGGGTTTTGTCACCACCGAATACCTCGGCTCGGCGATGCTCGACCAGAGCTGGCACCAGGCTGATGCCGGCAAGATCCCGGACGCCAGCGGCGTGATCGACTTTGAAGCAGCGGCGCTGAAAGCCAACGGCACCGATTACGCCGAAGTGCCGCCGCGCTACCGTACGCCTTACTTCAGCCACATCATGGGCGGCTACGCGGCGGGGTATTACGCCTACATCTGGTCCGAGGTGCTTGACGCCAACACGGTCGAGTACATCAAGAGCCATGGTGGTCTGACCCGAGAGAACGGTGATCGCTTCCGCGAGACCCTGTTGTCGCGCGGCGGTAGCAAGGACGCATTGCAGCTGTTCCGCGACTTCTCCGGCCACGAGCCGCAGATCAAGCCGCTGCTGGTCCGTCGCGGCCTTGATGGCGGCAGCACCAAGCAGTAATCAGCGGTCCTAGTGCTACAAAAAAGCCGTCGGGAGCAATCCCGGCGGCTTTTTTTTCAAGCAAAATGGACCGGGCGGACCAGCCGCCAATGGCCAAACTCAGGTGTCACCACCACCTTCAAACAGGTGGCGATACTCGGGTGCGGTGTGTGGCAGCAGCACACTCGCAGGTAGCTCAACGCTCTGAACGCCGTCCGAGTACGGACCCACCTGGTACGGCGGAAATACAAAGCGCAGTCCTCGCAGCTTTCCAGCTACGCCCGCCACGGGTTCGAACTGGGCAAAGTTCTCCGGCTTGGCGGCGGTACCGTCGTCGATCATCCGCCCCGCGTTGCGCATCATCTTTGCGCGCTCTGCGGGGGACGGATCGTCGGCATCTATCCGCTGGGAGAGTTGAGTATGCAGTTGCTCGCGGGCGTATGCAGACACCGGCGCCCAACCTGCGGTTTCAGGTATCAGATCGGTCGCCGTGAGCATCTTCTTCTGTTTCGGCAACCACGAAAATCTAGCCAGCAGTGGCATCCCGTGAGCACCACCGGTGTAACTGCTGCCATCGGCTGCCCAAGACACAAGCTCGGGTGTGTCCAGCAGCTCGACAAAACTCAGAGACAGATCGTAAGGCGCATCGCTGCCGGCATCCGCGCCCTTTGGACGCGAGGCCGCGGCTTCGATGACTCCACTGCGAGCCGCATCTGCGTACGACTTGAGCGCCTTGGCCAGTCCGGGATACAGCGTCGCGTCGCCTTGATAACTGATTCCTACCAAGTGATCGGAGGTGGCCTCAACGATATCTTCCAGCACCAAGGGCTGGTCTTCGACCACGGGCTCAGGTAGCGCTTCTGGCGCGCTTAGCGTTGCATCGGATTGCGCTTTGGGGGCTTGGGGAGATTGATTGCACCCTGCCGTGACCAACAGAGCCAAGGAAATGGCAACTGCGAATGCTGATTGACGCATGGGCTGTCCCCTGATCATTTTCAGCAAAGCCTAGCGGTGCCGATGTGATGCCTGTATGCAGGGGGACAGAGCACAGCCGAGCGTTTCACGCAGGAAGCAGAATCACCATTCGGTGCGTTGCGGCAGCAATCCCTGCAGTTCTGCATCCGTCAGGTTCCGCCATTGCCCGATCTTCAACCGTCCCAGCTTGACGTTCCCGATCCGTACCCGGACCAGTGTCTTGACCCGGAAATTGAAGTACGCCGCCATCATCCGGACCTGCCGGTTGAGGCCTTGCACCAGGACGATCCGGAAACCGACGCGGCCGATCTTGGAGGTTTTGCACGGAAGCGTTGTCTGACCGTGGATCGGCACGCCCTTCGCCATTGCACGCAGGAACTCGGGCGTCACGTCGTGATTGACCGCGACGAGGTATTCCTTTTCCAGCTTGTTCTCGGCGCGCAGGATCTCATTGACGATGTCGCCATTGCTGGTGAGCAGGATCAGCCCCTCAGAGTCCTTGTCGAGACGGCCGATCGGAAAGATCCGCTGCTCGTGACCGATGAAGTCGATGATGTTGCCGTCCACTGCCGACTCAGTCGTGCAAGTAACGCCAACCGGCTTGTTCAGTATGATGTACACATGCTTGCGCTGACCCTTGGGCGCTGTGCGGACGCGCAACGCTTGCCCGTCGACCTTCACCTCGTCGCCCTCACCGACTTCCGAGCCGACCCGCGCGCGGATGCCGTTGACGGTCACGCGACCTTCGGAAATCAGCCGATCCGCTTCCCGTCGGGAACAGAAGCCGCTTTCGCTGATATTTTTGTTGAGGCGCATGGATGCTGGTAACGGTCAGGGGCGCGTAGGCTGGCACAAGCGCCCGCCAATGGCGAGCGCGGGTGTCGCGTCATGCGCTGCCCCAAGCACTGACAGAGAGCACGCGGCGCCCCGCCATACCAGTCGGTCCGGGGCTCAACGATGTGTGATGAAGGCTCGCCAGCCTGCCCTCACTCAACGATCGATAGATAGTCCGGATGACGCTTTACCCAAGTCGCTGCGTAGCTGCACTCCGGCCGAACCTTCCAGTCCTGGGCTCTCGCGTGCTCAAAAGCTGCTTTCACCAGTTGACCGGCGATTCCTCGACCACCGATCTCCGGCGGCACCACTGTATGGGTGATCACCATGACGGCGCCGTCATTTTGGTAATCCACCACACCGTCAATACCGTCGGCAGTGACGGTGAACCGGCGCGCGGCGGAATCATGGCGCACCTGGAGATTTTCATGCGCGTTTGCGCCGGACGTTGAATCGACCATTCGGGATTCCTTCGATTTCGGTGACCCAGCCAATTTACTACGGTCGGTATACAGGTGGCATGAGTGCGACCGTTCCCGGCAAGGCTTGGCAACTCTTGCTTGGAGGTGACGCAGTACGGCATACCGGGCCCGCGGCATACCGTTCACCCGATGGCCAAGTCATATGGCACACATCATGCATGTCCATCCATACACCCCCGCATGCCGCGGGTCGCGGAGACACATCAGATGAACTACACCAGCAATCAGCCGGCGCCGAGCAGCACCGACGTCAAGGACGATCAACTGGTCTCACTGCTCTACGACCTGACGCGTGACTCGGCGTCTGATGAAGTAGCGCTGGAAACCATCGACGCCATCGTCTACCAGCGCCTGCTGCAAACGTACGGCGACGACGCCACCGCGCCGCTGGATGCCTGAGCCTGCGTCAGCCGAACGATGGATTCATCAGCTCGTGTAGAAAGCGGCTGCCGATGCTCGGGTTGAGCATCAGCACGAAAAGCACGCCATAGATCGCGCCCGACAAATGCGCGCTGTGGTTGGTGCGTCCGCCGCCGCTGCGGTCCATCCAGTACGAGTATCCGACGAAGAACACGCCGTAGAGGATCGCCGGCACTGGCAGAAAGAAAACGAAAATCAATGACCACGGCTTGACCAGAATAAACGCGAACAGCACCGCCGACACGGCGCCGGAGGCACCCAGACTGCGGTAGTTGCGGTCATTTTTGTGCCGGAACCACGTCGGCATGATCGCAATTACGATGGCCGACAGATAGAACAGCGCAAAGCCGACTGAGCCAATCATCGGACTGATCAACTGCTGCTCGGCGAAGCGGCCAAAGAAGAACAGTGTGATCATGTTGAACAGCAGATGTTGCCAGTCGGCATGGATAAACCCATGGGTGACCAGGCGGTCGTACTGCTTCGCGCCGGTAATCGCGGGCGGCCACAGGATCAGCCGGTCAAGAAGGCGCGGATTGCCGAATGCCTGCCAAGACACCAGCACGGTGATGGCGATAATGGCCAGTGTGATCATGGGTCAAACCGCCCGATAGTTGTCGACGACACGATAGCTGCGGGCATATAACCCGAACACCAGCGCGGCCACCAATGCAAAGGCGGCAAAAAAGAACATCTGGAACGACGCTGTGCTCAAACCGGTGGTCGCGATATTGCCGGTGATTGCGTCGTTACGGACCGCAGCGTTGGCCAACAGCACCCACAGGTTGCCGATGGTGGTCGTCAGGTTCCAGAAGCTCATCACCACCCCCTTCATCGCCAGTGGTGCCTGGCTGTAGGCGAACTCCAGCCCGGTGGCCGAGACCAGCACTTCGCCAAACGTCAGCAGCGCATACGGCAGCACCTGCCAGACAATCGACATCGGGTCGCCGTTGTCCATAGCCACCTGGATGCCACCGATAACGATCCACGCCAGACCACTGAAAGCGATACCGACGGTCATCCGCCGCAGCGCGGTCGGCTCCCAGCCAAAACGGCGTAGCGCTGGATACAGGATCAGATTGTTGAACGGGATCAGGATCATCACCAACGCCGGGTTCAGCGCCTGCATCTGCGATGAGACGAACCACTCCGGTTTGGTCATCGCATTGCCCTGAATGACCCAGGTGGATGCCTTTTGATCAAACAGCGAGAAGAACGGCGTGGTCAGCGCAAAGATCACCAGCACGCGCAGCACGCTGCGAACGCCATCGACCGCCATGTTGGGATGCACGCCCCGCGCTCGATCGAGCTGGATGTAGGCGCCGCCGCCGACACCAACCAGCAGCACGACCAAGGCAATGCAGAACGAGATGACGAAGCCGAGTGTCGGGATCAATGCAAATGCGCCCGCGGCGACGACGCAGCCGGCAAGTGCCATCCACAGCCCCATACGTCCCTGCCCCGGCTTCTGAGCCAGCAACGCGGTGCGGATCACGCGCGAGAACGAGTCAGGGTCAGCCACGGTCGCGGGCGGCACGATCACGTAGTGCTTGCGACCTAGCCAGAAGACGAACGTGGCGATAAACATCAGCACGCCGGGGATGCCGAACGCGACGCTGGGACCGAAGTGCTTCAGGAACAACGGCATCATCAGCGAGGCGAACAGTGAGCCGAAGTTGATGATCCAGTAGAAGCCGTCGAAGACGATCTTGGCCAGATGTTTGTTGGTGTGGTCGAACTGGTCGCCAACAAAGGACGCGACCAGCGGCTTGATGCCGCCGGCGCCCAGCGCGATCAGTCCCAGACCGGTGAAGAAGCCGGTCCGACTGTCCTCAAACATCGCCAAACACGCGTGGCCGGCGCAGTAGATCAGGCTGAACCACAGGACGGTGTTGTACTTGCCGAAGAACCGGTCTGACAGGTAGCCGCCCAGAAGCGGGAAGAAATACACACCGATCATGAAGGTGTGCATCAGGTCCTTGGCGGCCAGTTCGCGCTCGGTGCCTTCCAGGATGTGCTGCAGCAACGTCGAGGTGATCAGGAACTGCACCAGGATGTTGCGCATGCCGTAGAAGCTGAAACGCTCACACCCTTCATTGCCGATGATGAAGGGGATCTGGCGCGGGAACCGGGCCTTTGCGGTTGCCCCTGCGGCGGTATTTGTCATCTTTCGCTGGTCCGGGAAAATCAGAACCCGGAGCCTACGCGAAGTCGATGGGCAATGGTTTCAATCAGAAGCGGCGTTTGGCGGAAAGCCCGAGTTGCCAGTGACGTCCAGGCGCCGGCTCGTAGTAGCGCCCGTTGCCGTCGTTGACGATGACCGAGCCAATGATGTCGCGATCAAACAGGTTGTTTAGGCGTGCAAAGCCGCGCCACTGCAGCCCACCTGCATCACACCGGCGCTCGGCGGCCAGATCGAAGCGCGAGTAGCCGGGCGCCGCCGCGCTGTTCGCGTCATCAACAAACACCCGACTGTTGAACTGCGCTTCCAACATTACGTCAGTGGCCTCGCCCGGGCTCCAGCGCAGCTCCGACCACGCCGACTGGCGTGCCAGCCCGGGAATCCCTCGGCCTGCTTGAACCAGCAGGTCCTTATCACCGCATGGCGGCGTTGCGCAGACCGCAAAGTCGGTCAGGTAGCGCGCATCCAGAAAGGTGGTTGAGCCCGCCAAGTGCCACTGAGGTGCGAGCCGCACTGATCCGGCCAGCTCTGCGCCCCGCCGCCGCGACACTCCGGCGTTGCCATATACGCTGCGGCCTCCTTCGTTGGCCACCACCACCAACTCGTCGCGCGTGCGGCTCTGGAAGACGGCTCCCGACCATTCCCAGTCCTCTCGCCTTGCACGGACACCGGCCTCAAAGTTGCGGCTGCGGGCCGGTGCCAGCGCGTCGTTCAGTCCGCTGAGTCCGTCATTGCGATACGCCAGCTCGGAAAGGGTCGGCGTTTCAAATCCGCCACCCGCATTCGCATAGAGGCTCAGCCATGGCGTCGCCCGGAACAATGCACCCACGACGGGCGAGGTGCGCGAATAGTCGAGCGACCCGCTGTCGTCGGGATTGTTGGCAGTGATGTAGTGGTCATTAGACCTGAAACGGACTTGGCTGCGTCGGGCACCCACGTTGATCCGCCAGCGCTCGGCCGGGGTCCAGTCTGCTTGGAGGTACGCGTCTCGACCGCTTACCTCGTCGCGCTGATCACGCCGCAATCTGCCGACCACCCCGATGCGATCGCCGACAAAGTTCTCGAACCCCCGCCGCCGCTCCGCAGATACCTGGTACTCGACACCGGTCGTGATCGAGAACGGCTGATCAAGCAGCAGCGACGACCATTGCCAGCGCAGATCGACCCCGCTGTACTCACGATCGAGATCAATCGCCCCACCCCCGTGCATCGGATTCTTGCGCTGCACGATGACCGGTACTGACAGCATCTGAGTGGTGTGGCGGCTGCCGGAGTGAACGGTCGCCGTTACGGTCTGTGCGTCACCGATCGCGTGGTCGAGTCGCACACCCAGTTGCCCCTGTTTCACCGTCTTGCGGGTATCGAAGGCCAGCGCACCCTGACTGGCCGCGCGGCGGTCTCCACGAACCTGATCGACAGTGAGTCCCTGCGGATCGTCGGCAACCAGATCCAGACCATTGGCCAGCACCGCGTAGCCCGTGCGTTGCCCGACGCTACCTTTCAGCACCGCCTGCGCGCTGCGCCGGCGTGATCGGCTGTGTTCGCGGTAACCGTCGCTGCGTACGTCAGCCGCATCCCCGACCAAGCTTCCATCGCCGCTTCCACCCCATGGCGTCTGGAATGAAAGCGACGTGTGCTGCAGCCCAAATGCCCCCGTGGAGAACCCCGCCCCAATCACCGGCTCGGAAGGCGCCGACGCAGTGAACAATGAAATCACCCCGCCCGAGGCGTTGCCATACAGGGCGGAGAATGGCCCGCGCAGAACTTCAATGCGCTCAGCCGACGCCAACGAAAAGTGCGAGACCTGACCCTGACCGTCCGGCATCGTCGCTGGAATGCCGTCCGTATAGAGGCGTACTCCGCGCACCCCGAAGGCCGCCCGCGCGCCAAAACCCCGGATGGAGATCTGCAGATCCTGAGCCTGATTCTGACGATCACGTGCGACGACGCCGGGAATTCGACCCAGCGTTTCCGACAGGTCGATGGCCGGGCGTCCACGATGGATCGCATTGGTATCAAGCACGTCGATCGCTGCTGGCACCACCAGAGCATCGGCAGCGACCCGGGTTGCGGACACGATCACCGGCTTCAACTTCACCGCGTTGACTGGCTGCGCGGATGCGTGACCGCCGGGCACGACCGGCACTGGCACCGGCACCTCGGCCAGAACGGTTCCCGGGACAAGAATCGCGAACAACCAACATTTGATTGGCAGACCCAAAGGCCGTCGAGCGCCTGCGCAGGCATTTTCCATGTTCCAGATCTCGAAAGTGCGGTCAGACGTGCCGCAGGCGGACGACTTTCACCCTAATCCGGACGGACCTCAAGGCCGCTGCAACGACCGATTAGGCGAAACCACGCGTCACGTCCTGATCACGCGTACTTCAAGTGGTGAGTGCCATTGTCGACTGGCAACTGAACTGAACATGGGGCGAAACCGCTGAGCCAATTGGCTATTGCCGAGTGGCATGCCTGTTCAGTCTTTGCTGGGTTGGCGTTGACAAAAAAAGAATGATCGTTCATTCTTCACCTCCTAGAGCGCCCACACGCTCTTTTTTTCTTCCCATTTTCGAGCCCAAATCCATGTCCCGGTCCCCACGTCACCTGGTTCTCCTGCCGCTGGCACTTGCCGTAGCCCTTGCCGCCTGCAGTGGCGAAAAAGAACCGACGGAGCGACCCGCGACTCCGGTCACCGTGGTAACGCTGGAGGCAGAAACCACCACCTTGACCCGTGAGTTGCCGGGCCGCACCAATGCCTTCCAGATTGCCGAAGTGCGACCACAAGTGACCGGGATCGTGGCGAAGCGTCTGTTTGAGGAAGGCGGCATGGTCAAGGCGGGAGCACCGCTCTACCAGCTGGATAACGCGTCCTACCGGGCATCGGCCGCGACAGCGCAGGCGCAGCTGGCTCGGGCCAATGCGACCCTGTCGGCCGCAAGTCTTGCCGCGAAACGTACGTCTGAGCTGGCCAAGATTGATGCAGTCAGCAAGCAGGACAACGAGAATTCCATTGCCGCGCTACGCCAGGCTGAAGCCGAGGTCGCTGCTGGCAAGGCCGCTGTGCAGAGCGCTCAGGTCACCTTGGGCTACGCACAGATCACCTCGCCCATCAGCGGCCGCATCGGCAAGTCGTCGGTAACCCAAGGGGCGCTGGTGACTGCAAATCAGCCCGAGGCATTGGCCACGGTCCAGCAGCTGAATCCGATCTACGTCGACCTGACCCAGTCCGCCACTGAGCTGCTGCAGCTTCGCAAGGGTCTGGCCGCAGGCACACTGGAAGACGGGCGCAGCCTGCCGGTCACGATCCTCCTCGAGGACGGCACCGAGTTTGAGCACAAGGGCGAGATGGAGTTCTCCGAGGTGAGCGTCGATCCGACGACTGGCAGCTATGCACTTCGGGTCAAGGTCCAAAACCCCGAGCACTTGTTGTTGCCGGGCATGTACGTGCGCGCGTTGATCGGTGGCGGTGTGCGCCAGAACGCCATTCTGGTACCCCAGCAGGGCATCAGTCGCGACCCGAAGGGCAACGCAACGGCCATGGTGGCCAACGCTCAGAACCAGGTTGAGGTACGTCCGGTCAAGGTCAGCCGCACCATCGGCGACAAGTGGCTGGTCGAAGAAGGCTTGGTCGCGGGCGATCGCGTGATCGTCGAAGGTCTGCAGAAGATCGGGCCGGGCGCGCCGGTGCAGGCAACCGAAGCGGGCAGCCAGCCACAGCAGCAGACTCCGGGCGCACCGAAACCGGACGCGGCTGACCCGTCGAACCCTGCCGATGCAGCCGAGCCGGCGGAAGATGCGCCGGCCTCGAAGCAGTAAGCGGAGCACTCCCCATGGCCCATTTCTTTATCGACCGCCCTATTTTTGCGTGGGTGATCGCGATCATCATCATGATCGCCGGCTCGCTGGCGATCTTCACCCTGCCGATCTCCCAGTACCCGACGATCGCGCCGCCTACGATTTCTATCAACACCAACTACCCCGGCGCCTCGGCCAAGGTGGTGGAGGACTCGGTGACCCAGATCATCGAGCAGAACATGAAGGGCTTGGACGGCCTGCTCTACTTCTCGTCCACCAGTGAGGCCAACGGGACCGCGTCGGTCACCCTGACCTTCAAGGACGGCACCGACCCGGATACCGCGCAGGTACAGGTCCAGAACAAACTGCAGTCCGCGATGCCCTTGATGCCTCAAGAAGTCCAACGCCAGGGCGTCAGGGTCAACAAGTCGTCCAGCGGCTTCTTGCAGGTCATCGGCTTTGTGTCCGAAGACGGCAGCATGGAGAAGGACGACATTGCGGACTATGTCGGCGCAAACGTCGTGGACCCGCTCAGCCGGGTCCCCGGCGTAGGCAATATCCAGGTGTTCGGCGCGAAGTACGCGATGCGTATCTGGCTTGACCCCAACAAGCTGGACACCTATGCGTTGACGCCAGCCGATATCACCGCGGCAATCAAGGCACAGAATGCCCAGATTGCGGTGGGTTCACTGGGCGGTACGCCGGCCATTGAGGGTCAGCAGATCAACGCGACCATCACCGCGCAGGACCGTTTGCAGACGCCTGAGCAGTTCGCGGACATCATGCTTCGCAGCAATGAGGACGGATCGGTCCTGCGCCTGTCGGACGTTGCCCGGGTCGAGATGGGCGCTGAAAGCTACGAAAATATCACCCGCTACAACGGCCAGACCGCAACAGGTGTGGCTGTCTCACTGGCCACCGGTGCCAACGCGCTGGATACCGCCCAAGGCATCCAGGACGCACTGGAGGACATGAAGCCGTTTTTCCCGCCCGGTCTGGTCGCGGTGACGCCGTTTGACAGCACGCCATTCGTTCGCGTGGCCATCAAGGGCGTAATCATCACGCTGTTGGAAGCAATCGTGCTGGTCTTCCTGGTGATGTACCTGTTCCTGCAGAACTTCCGCGCGACCCTGATTCCGACCATCGCTGTGCCGGTGGTGTTGCTGGGCACCTTCGGCATCCTCGCCGCGCTTGGCTTCTCGATCAACATGTTGACGATGTTCGCAATGGTGCTGGCAATCGGATTGCTGGTGGATGATGCGATCGTGGTGGTCGAGAACGTCGAACGCCTGATGAGCGACGAAGGCCTCTCGCCACTGGAAGCATCACGCAAGTCCATGAACCAGATCACTGGCGCGCTGGTCGGCATCGGACTGGTGCTGTCCGCGGTGTTTGTGCCGATGGCATTTTTGGGCGGATCGACTGGCGTCATCTACCGCCAGTTCTCCGCCACGATCGTCTCCGCGATGGGGCTATCGGTGCTGGTCGCGATCGTACTGACTCCCGCGCTATGCGCGACGATGCTCAAACCCATCAACAGGGGTGAGCATGGCAAGACCACCGGATTCTTCGGCTGGTTCAACCGCCACTTCGACAGCGGGAGCAGCAAATACCAGCGGGGCGTCCGCTCGATCGTCAGTCGTCGCAAACGTTACATGGCGATCTTCGGTCTGATGGTCCTGCTGATGGGCTTCCTGTTCCTTCGCCTGCCCAGTTCCTTCCTGCCGCAGGAAGATCAGGGCGTGCTGTTCGCACAGGTGCTGGCACCGGTTGGCGCGACCCAGGAACGGACGATGGAGTCGATCAAAAAGGTCGAAAACTACTTCCTCGAAAGCGAGAAGGATGCGGTCGACTCGGTGTTCAGCGTCCAGGGCTTCAGCTTCGGCGGCAGCGGCCAGAACAACGGCATGGCCTTCATCAAGCTCAAGGACTGGAGTGACCGGACGACCGAGAAGCTGTCCGCAAATGCAGTCGCGGGGCGCGCGATGATGGGTATGTCAGGGATTCAGGATGCTTTTGCCTTTGCATTTGCACCGCCTGCGATCTCCGAGCTCGGTCGGGCGTCCGGTTTTACGTTCTACCTGAAGGACACGGCCGGCCTTGGTCACGACGCACTTCTCAACGCACGCAACCAGCTGTTGGGCGCTGCGGCCGATGACGAGATGCTGACCAACGTCCGCCCCAACGGCCAGGAGGACGCGCCTCAGCTGCGGCTGGACATCGACCAGCAGAAGGCTGCGGCGCTTGGGCTGTCGGTCGCCAACATCAACGCAACCTTGGCAGCCGCATGGGGTGGTCAATACATCGACGACTTCATCGATCGTGGCCGGGTGAAACGCGTGATGGTGCAGGCTGACGCGCCGTTCCGGATGGTGCCGGAGGATTTCAACCGCTGGTCGGTCCGCAACAGCGCAGGCGCGATGGTGCCCTTCCCCGCCTTTGGAACGTCTCGGTGGGATTACGGATCACCCCGTCTGGAGCGCTACAACGGCGTACCTGCCATGGAGATCAATGGTGAGGCGGCGCCGGGCGAGAGCTCAGGTGCGGCGATGGACCGGGTAGAGGCACTGGCTGCGCAGCTGCCGACGGGCTTTGAGATTGAATGGACCGGGCTTTCGTATCAGGAGCGCGCTGCCGGCGCACAGACACCGCTTCTGTACACGCTCTCATTGCTGATCGTGTTCCTGTGTCTGGCCGCGCTGTATGAAAGCTGGACCATCCCGACGGCCGTGCTCATGGTCGCGCCGCTGGGCATTCTGGGCACCGCACTGGCATCAACGATGCGTGGCATGGAGCGCGACGTCTACTTCCAGGTGGCGATGCTCACCACGATCGGTCTAACCAGTAAGAACGCGATCATGATCATTACCTTCGCCAAGGACTACATGGAAAAGGAAGGCATGGATCTGATCCGCGCCACCATGAAGGCCGTGCAGGAGCGCCTGCGCCCGATCCTGATGACCTCGCTGGCATTCGGCATGGGCGTGCTGCCCTTGGCCATTGCCAGTGGCGCCGGCTCCGGCGCGCAACGCGCCATCGGTACCGGTGTGCTTGGCGGAATGATCGTGGGCGCGCTCCTTGGGCTGTTCTTCGTACCGCTGTTCTTCGTGGTCATCGAGTTGTTGTTTGACCGTGACCTGCGCAAACCCGCTGCCGAAGCATTAGCGGCAGGAGATGACAAGAATGCATAAGCCCATGATCACCGCCCTTGCGCTGGCGACCAGCCTGTTTGTTTCGGGCTGCGCGATGCTCGAGCCGCGGGTACCGGACGTGGCGCCCGCGATTGCCGCCGAGTGGCCATTGCCGCCCACAACCTCCGCAGACCGCGTAGATCGCTCATCGACGCCAGAGGCTTCAGGCGCTCAGGCCGATGCCGGCGGACTGCCGGTCGCCGATGTGGGATGGCGCGACTTCTTCGTCGATCCACGGCTGGAACAGCTGATTGCGTTGTCGCTGGACAACAACCGCGACCTGCGCGTGGCTGTGCTCAACGTCGAGCGCGCCCGGTCTCAGTACCGGGTTCAGCGTGCCGATCGCGTGCCCTCGCTGGGCGTCAGTGGTGCCTTGCAACGCACTGGCGGCGATGCGCCGATCACCGATATCTACACCGCCGGTCTGGGCATCGCTCAGTTTGAGCTGGACCTGTTCGGCCGCGTTCGCAGCCTCAGCCACTCGGCACTGCAGCGTTATTTCGCCACCGAGGAGTCACGCCGCGGTGCACAGTTGGCGCTCGTCTCCGAGGTCGCAAACACATGGTTGGCGTTGTCCGCCGACCGTGAGCTTCTGAGCATTTCCGAGGCGACTCTGGAAAGCCATCAGGCGTCCTATGACCTCACCCAGAAACGCTTCGAGCTCGGCGCGCTGTCGGCGCTCGAGGTCAGCCAGGCGCGCACGGTGGTCGAAACCGCCCGCTCCGACGTCGCCCGCTTCGCCGGTCAGGTCGCGCAGGACACCAACGCGCTGACACTGCTGGTAGGCACCACGATCGATCCGACAATGTTGCCGGCCTCCTTCGAGCCAAGCGTCAGCGGGCTGGCAGGCCTGCCTGCGGGATTGCCCTCCAGCGTGTTGTTGCGCCGACCCGACGTGATGGCTGCCGAGCACCAGCTACTGGCGGCCAACGCCAATATCGGTGCGGCGCGTGCGGCAGTCTTCCCGTCAATCAGTCTGACCGGATCAGTGGGTTCTGCCAGCAATGAGCTGTCCGGTCTGTTCGCGTCGGGCAACGGTGTGTGGTCGTTCATGCCGCAGCTCAACCTGCCGATCTTTCAGGGTGGCCGTCTGCGCGCAAACCTGGGCGTGGCAAAAGCGGATCGGGACGTCGCACTGGCCCAGTACGAGAAGTCCATCCAGGTCGGCTTCCGTGAGGTCGCCGATGCGCTGGCGCTGAGCAAGACCCTCGCCGACCAGCGGGTCGCACAAGAGGCGCTACTCGAAGCGGCCACCCGTGCGCACGACTTGTCCCGTGCGCGCTACGACGCAGGCCGCGACAGCTACCTGATCCTGCTTGATGCGCAGCGCACCTTGTATGCCGCGCAGCAATCGACCATTGCCACGCTGCTTGCCGAACAGGCGAACCGCGTCACCCTCTACAAGGTGCTGGGTGGGGGTTGGGTAGAAGGGCTATGACCACAGCACCGGTTACAGCGCCTACCAACAAGTCGGAGGCGCGTGTGGAGGCCCAACGAGAGCGCATCCTGGCTGCCGCCCACAAATGCTTTGTGGAGCACGGATTTCAAGGCGCCAGCATGGCCAACATTGCTGATACGGCTGGGATGAGTGCCGGCCTGATCTACCGGTACTTCGCAGGCAAGAGCGAGATCATTCTGGCCATTGTCGAGATACGGCTGGAAATGCTGCTCAAGGACATGGATCTCAATCGAACCGTGGACATGACCGAGGAGCTGATCGCCAGCTTTGAGCGGGGTAGCGAAGATCCGTCCTGCGGCATGAACCCGGCATTGCTACTCGAAATGTCCGCTGAGGCGACCCGCGACCCCAGCATCGCCGCCTCGCTGGATGCCTTTGACCAAGCTCTGCGGGCAGGACTGGTGCGCTGGCTTGGCGAGGATCATGGGGAGGGCAAGCCTGGTTTGCCGGAGCCGCTCGCCCGCCAACGCGCACTGTTGCTGCAACTGTTGTTTGAAGGCCTGAAGGTCCGCCAGACCCGTGAGCCTGATCTCGACCGAAGCCTGCTGGAGTCCGCACTGCGGGAGTTCGTTCCACAGCTGCTCCGGGCTTAGAGCCGGGGCCGCCGGCGCGTTGTATTTCCGATACAGGAGCACCCGATGAACAAACGTCTGGTTGGTACGACTGGCCTGCAGATCGCTCCATTGGTGTTCGGCGGTAACGTCTTCGGCTGGACCGTTGACGAGCCGCAGTCATTTGCGCTGCTCGACCGTTTCACCGAATCCGGCTTGAACGCGATCGACACGGCCGACTCGTACTCCACTTGGGTCCCCGGCAACAAGGGTGGCGAGTCAGAAACGATCATCGGCAACTGGCTGAAAGCGCGTGGCCAACGCGACCGCGTGGTGATCATCACCAAGGTCGGCTCCAAGCTGGGCACGTATGAGCGCGGGCTGCGCCACGACAGCATCATTGCCCGCGCCGAGGACTCCTTGCGCCGGCTGCAGACCGATCACATCGATCTGTACCTGAGCCATTGGCCGGACCCTGAAACACCTTACGAGGAGACGCTGCGCGCCTACGAGCAGCTCCTGGCTCAGGGCAAGGTACGTGCGATCGGCGCCTCGAATCTGGACGCGGCGCAACTGCGCGAGGCTTTGGCTGTGTCAGACCGGCTTCGGCTGCCGCGCTACGCGGTGCAGGAGCCCGAATACAACCTTTACGACCGCACCGGCTTCGAGTCCGACTTGCGCGATCTGTGCATTGCAGAGCGCCAAGGTGTGATCACCTACTACAGCCTGGCATCGGGCTTTTTGTCCGGCAAATACCGCTCCACCGAGGACCTTGGCAAGAGCGTACGCGGCGAAGGCGTAGCCAAATATCTGGATGCTCGTGGATTGCGAATCCTGGATGCATTGGACCGTGTTTCAGAAACCCACGACGCCCAGCCGGCCGAGATCGCCCTGGCTTGGGTAATAAGCCGCGATGGCGTGACCGCGCCGATTGCCAGTGCCACCTCATTGGCGCAGGTCGACGGGCTGATACGAGCGACTGGTCTGGTCCTGAGTGATGAGGACAAGGACCTGTTGGAGACGGCCAGCGCGCCTGACTGAGGCTCGCCTCAGTCCCTTACCAGCCCAGCGTGACCCTGCCGCTGCGCAGCCAGAAACGGTGCGGTGCGGCTTTGTGGCGATTGGGATACTTCCGCCGGAGTGCCCTGCGCGATGACCCGGCCGCCCTCATCACCGGCGCCGGGACCGATATCGATGATCCAGTCGCTGGCCGCCGCAACGCGCATTTCATGTTCAACCACGATGACTGTGCTGCCCGCCTCCACCAAACCGTCCAATTGGCGCATCAGCATGTCCACGTCGGCCGGATGCAGGCCCGTGGTGGGCTCGTCCAACAGATACAGCGTGCCGCGACGCTGAGCGCGTTGCAGCTCGCTGGCGAGCTTGATCCGCTGTGCTTCGCCACCTGACAGCTCGGTTGCCGGCTGCCCCAGACGCAGATAACCCAGACCGACTTCGCGCAGCACGTCCAACGGCCGCAATACCGCCACGTCATCGGCAAAAAATCCGGCGGCGGCATCAACGGTCATGGCAAGAACTTCGGCGATGTTGCGGCCGTGGTACATCACTTCCAGGGTCTGGGCGTTGTAACGGGCGCCATGGCAGCTGGGGCAAGGCGCGTAAACACTGGGCATAAACAGCAGCTCGATGCTGACAAAGCCCTCCCCTTCGCAGGTGTCGCAGCGGCCCTTGGCCACATTGAAGGAGAACCGGCCCGCGTCGTACTTGCGACTACGCGCCTCCGGGGTGGCGGCAAACAGCTTTCGCACGTGGTCGAACAGCCCGGTGTAGGTGGCCAGGTTCGATCGCGGTGTACGGCCAATCGGCTTCTGGTTGACCACTACCAGACGCTTGATCTGATCCAGTCCCTCGCTGATTCGGCCGCCACGGGCCGTCGGAGCCGGCTCTAGCGGGTCGGCATCGTCGGTATCGGCATCGGCGGATTGGCCGAGGTGGTCGGACAACATATCCACCAGCGCCTGACTGACCAGGCTGGACTTGCCCGAGCCGGACACGCCGGTAACCGTGGTGAACACCCCCAGCGGGAATGCGACGTCCACGTCATCCAGATTGTTGCGGCTCACACCCTGCAACTTCAGCCAGCCTGAAGGGGTCCGCGGTGTGCGCTCAACCGCTGTTATCTCGCCGGCAACATTGTCGGAAGGTCGGTCAAACAGGTAGCGCGCGGTTTGGGATTCGGCGACCTCGGCCAGCCCCGCCAGCGGACCGCTGTACAGCACGCGCCCGCCCTGCTCGCCCGCCGCGGGACCGATATCCACCACCCAGTCCGCACGGCGGATGACGTCAGTCTCGTGCTCAACCACAAACAGGGAGTTGCCTGCATCTTTCAGCTGCTCCAACGCCCGCAACAGCGCCTTGGTGTCCGCAGGATGAAGCCCGGCGGAAGGCTCATCGAGGACATACACCACGCCAAACAGGTTGGAGCGGATCTGGGTAGCCAACCGCAACCGTTGCAGCTCGCCCGGTGACAGGGTCGGCGTGGTGCGTCCCAAGGTCAGATAGCCCAGTCCAAGTTCAATAATGACGCCGATGCGCGCCAGCAAGTCGCTCGCGATGCGTTGCGCCACTACCGCCTGCTCCGGATGCGCCTGCGCCTGCGGCACATCGACCGCGACCCCGTCCGCGACGGGTTGCAGAAGACCGGCCAACTGTTTCAAGGGCAACTGCGAGAGCTCGCCGATATCCAGCCCGGCGAAGGTCACCGACAACGCTTCGCGCCGCAGGCGTTTTCCGTCGCATAGCGGGCATGTGGCACTGACCATGTAGCGCGCGATTCGCTTCTTGATCATCGCGCTCTGGGTGTTCGCAAACGTGTGCAGCACATAGCGCTGCGCGCTGGAGAACGTGCCCTTGTAGCTGGGGATATCGCCACGCGCGAGCGCCGCCTGGGTTTGCGTGGGCGTCAGGTCTCGGTAGACCGGCACCACCGGCTGGTCGTCGGAGAACAGGATCCAGTCGCGCTGCGTTTGTGGCAGGTCACGCCAGGGGATATCAATGTCGTAGCCGAGCGTGACCAGAATGTCGCGCTGGTTCTTTCCGTGCCAAGCGGGTGGCCACGCTGCCACGGCACGCTCGCGGATGGTCAAGCTGTCATCCGGGACCATCGATTGCTCGGTGACCTCGTGCACGCTGCCCAAGCCGTGGCACTTCGGGCAAGCGCCTTGCGGCGTGTTGGGAGAGAACCCGTCGGCGTAGATGATCTCCTGCCCCGGCGGATAGTGGCCGGCGCGCGAGTACAGCATCCGCAACGAATTTGAGACTGTGGTGACACTGCCCACCGACGAGCGGGTGCTGGGCGAGCCACGCTGCTGTTGCAGCGCCACCGCCGGCGGCAAACCTTCAATAGAGTCGACTTGCGGCACGCCGACCTGCTCAATCAGTCGTCTGGCGTAGGGCGCCACGGAATCCAGATAGCGCCGCTGGGCTTCCGCATACAAGGTGCCGAACGCCAGCGACGATTTGCCCGAGCCAGACACCCCAGTGAACACCACCAACGCATCGCGCGGGATGTCGACATCGATATCCCGCAGGTTGTGCTCGCGCGCGCCGCGCACTTGGACAAAGCCGTCACGTACTCGAGTGGCGTGGCGGCTATCTGCGGGGCGTTCTTGCTTCGGATTGGCCGGCTCAGGGTTCTCTGGCATCGGATATCTGGTTTGACTCGCCTAGTTTCGGTGCATCTTGATCCGGCTGAAGCAGACGGTCACTCCCCGTCCTCCAGCTCCGACCAGCGCGCAAAGGCCTGCTCCTGTTCAACGTTCAGCTTCGCCATCGCCACGTTGTGCTCGGCAATCGCGTCGGCACCGCGCTGATAGAACGCCGGGTCGTTCATCTCGGCTGCCATCGCCGCGATTCGCTTGTCCAGACTCTCGATTACGCCGGGAAGCGCCTCAAGCTCGCGCGCTTCCTTGTAGGCCAGCTTGCGTTTGGGCTTGCTCGGCGTGGTCGCTGCGGCGGCAATGGGTGATACCGGCATCGACGATGTCGCCTTTGCCGGTGCCGCGATGCTGGTGACCGGGCGCTGACGCAACCAGTCCGTATACCCGCCGACGTACTCGCCGACCTTGCCGTCACCTTCCATGACCAAGGTCGAGGTCACAACGTTGTCAATAAAGTCGCGGTCATGGCTCACCAGCAGCAGAGTGCCCGGATACTCGCCCAGGATCTCTTCCAGCAGCTCCAGGGTTTCCACGTCCAGGTCGTTGGTCGGCTCATCCATCACCAGCAGGTTGGACGGCTGGGCGAACAGCTTCGCCAGGAGCAGCCTGTTGCGCTCGCCACCCGACAGGCGGGTTATCGGTGCGCGGGCACGCTCGGGCGTGAACAGGAAGTCCTGCAGATAGCCGATCACGTGCTTCTGCTTGCCACCCACCTCGACAAACTCGCGGCCTTCGGACACGTTCTCCAGCGCGCTCCAGTCCTCGCGCAATGTGGCGCGGTACTGGTCGAAGTAGGCAATCTGCAAGTTGCTGCCACTGCGGACCTCGCCCTGCAGCGGCTGCAGTTCACCCAGCAGCATCTTGAGCAAGGTGGTCTTGCCGCTGCCGTTCGGGCCAATCAGGCCAATGCGGTCGCCACGGAAAATGGTTGTGGAGACATCCTTCAGCAGCGGCTTGCCGCCGAAGTCGAAGGTCACGTTCTTGGCCTCGATCACCTTCTTGCCTGAGGATTCGGACTGGGCCAGATCCATGCGGACATTGCCGACGGAATCGCGACGCTTGGCGCGATCAAGACGCATCGCTTCCAAACGGCGCACGCGACCCTCGTCACGGACCCGCCGGGCCTTGATGCCCTGCCTGATCCAGATTTCTTCCTGCGCCAGCATCTTGTCGAAGCGCGCACTTTCCTGGGCCTCGGCGTTCAGCCGCTCCTCGCGGCGACGCACGTAGTTGCCCCAGTCGCCGGGCCAACTGGTGACCTGACCGCGGTCGATTTCGACGATCCGCGTCGCCAATGCGCGCAGGAATCGCCGGTCATGGGTGACAAACAACAGCGCACCCTTCCAGGAATTCTTGAGGAAGTCCTCCAGCCAGTCGATCGCCTCGATGTCGAGATGGTTGGTCGGCTCGTCCAGCAACAGCAGGTCAGGCGCGGAGACCAGCGAACGCGCCAGCAGCACCCGCCGCTTCATTCCGCCGGACAGGCCGGAGAACTCTGCATCGCCGTCCAGACCCAGACGGTCGAGGGTTTCCACTACCTTCTGGTCGGCACCCCAGGCGTTGGCAGCCTCGATCTTGGCCTGGACATCGGCCAGTGCGTCGCCATCGAATACCTCGGCATGGCTGATGCGGTGGTAGTCGGCCAGCCACACGCCCAGCTCGCCCATGCCCGCAGCGACGACGTCGAAGACGCTACCGCTGGCGTCGCGAGGAACTTCCTGCTCCAGCCTGGCAATGCGGCGGCCACTGGCCAGACGGACTTCGCCATCGTCAGGCTGGATATCGCCGGACAACAGACGCATGAGGGTGGACTTTCCGGCACCGTTACGGCCGATCAGGGCGATGCGCTCGCCGGGTTCAATGGACAGCTCGACATTTTCGAGCAGGAGCGGGCCGCCGACGCTGTAGTCGACGCTATTGACAGTGATAAGTGACATGCCGCCATTCTACGCGGCCTACGCGCCGTGCCGCTCACAATCACGCATACTGGCTGGTGCGGATCGCATTGGTCCGCGAGCCCACTCAGCAACGCTACCCGGAGATCGACATGGCAAAGGGCATGGACCAGAAGAAGAGCGAGAAGAAGAAACCGGCCAAGACGATGAAGGAAAAGAAGGCCGACAAGCGCGACAAGAAGACCGGAAAGTCCTTCGCCCCCGAATGATTGAAAGTCAGGCCGGGCCGGCTCAGGAGCTACACGACAACATCGAGCAACCCGCCTTGTCGCGCGCCCAATCCGGCCGTCTGGCAGCAAACACGTCCCGGCCGGGTTGATCCTCGTAGGGCCGACGCATGACGTCGAGCAGTTCGACCACGCCGTCCATATCGCCCTGCGTTGCGCGGTCGATTGCCTGCTGAGCCAAGTAATTGCGCAATACATAGCGCGGGTTGGCCGCACGCATCAAACGCCTGCGCTCATCCGGCGCCAGTGCATTCTCATGCAAGCGTGACTGGTAGCGCTTGAACCAGCGCCCGAACTCCGGTGCGGACTGCTCACGCTTTAGCTCGTCGTAGAAGGCTGCCGCGAACGGCGCGCTGTCCAGCCCATTCAGCAACGACTGCGGCTCGCAGTCGCTCAACGCACGGAAGAACAGGGTCATATCAACCTCCGCTTCTGCCAAGAGCGTCTGCAAGGACTGCATCAACTCACTGTCGCCCTCCTGATACGTCGCCAGCCCCAGCTTGCGTACCGTGTTGTCGCGGTCGACAGCGTTATAGGTGTCCACATAGGCCTTGAGTCCGGCCTGCAACCCGTCTACATCCTTGAATAGCGGCGCCAATGCGCCAGCCAGTCGGCCCAGGTTCCAGTACGCCACCGCTGGCTGCTGACCGAAGCGGTAGCGCTTGTGCCGCGCGTCCGTGGTGTTGGGCGTCCAGCCCGGATCAAAATTGTCGATCCAGCCATAGGGGCCGTAATCAATGGTCAGCCCGATTATCGACATGTTGTCGGTATTGAGAACCCCATGCACGAAGCCCACTCGCATCCAGTGGCCGACCATGACAGCGGTGCGCCGGCAAATCTCGGTAAACCACGCGGCGTATAGCGATTCGTCATCGCCATGGAGTTCGGGGAAGTCGCGGCGGATGCAGAACTCGACCAGCTGACGCAGCAGTTCGACGTCGCCGCGCGCGGCAGGAAGCTCGAAACTGCCGAAACGCAGGAATGACGGTGAGGTGCGGCAGACGATGGCCCCGGGCTCGGGGCCCGGATGTCCGTCGTAGAACATATCTCGCACGATCTGCTCGCCGGTGCCGATCAGGCACAGTGCGCGCGTCGTCGGCGCACCAAGGTGATACATCGCCTCGCTGCACAGGAACTCGCGGATCGACGAGCGAAGCACTGCGCGGCCATCGGCAGTGCGCGAATACGGCGTTGGCCCGGCGCCTTTGAGCTGAAGCTCGCAGCGCTCACCGGCAGGGGTTAGCACTTCACCCAAGCTGATCGCGCGGCCATCGCCCAACTGTCCGGCCCAATGACCGAACTGGTGGCCACCGTAGTTGGCCGCAAAGGGCTGCATGCCGGCCAACAGTGCGTTGCCGGCGAATACCTGGGCAAATTCGCCCGAACGAACGTCTACTTCATCAATCCCCAGCAGCGCAGCCACTTCGGCCGAGAACGCCAGCACCTGCGGCGCGGGAACAGGCGACGGCTCTACCGCCGACCACACCGCCCCCTCGACCTGACGTACCCGCGACCCCGCCTCCGGGTCACCGGGAAGGTCACGAACAAACGCGTTATCAAAGTTGAATCCAAGCACGCCTGTACCCGCTCGAAATACCCGTCAGAAATTTCGCGGCTCCGCACCTGTTGGATGCCGCGGCCATAGCAAGTTGAACCCATCCTAAGCGCTTACCACGCACTATCCCGACCCTTTCCGGTCGCATCGGCTCGCATGACCTAGACTGGCCGCACCCAACTAAAGAGAAATGCCGATGGCGAAGCCGAATTATTCGTTTGAGAAGCGTCAGCGCGAAATTGCCAAGAAGAAGAAAAAGGAAGAGAAGCTGTCGCGTAAGCAGCCCAGCAGGCCTGACGATGAAGGTCAGGATGAGGCTGTGAACCCGGATCCAGAAGCGGCCTCGCCCGCGCAGGGCTGAAGGCTGGCGACCTGCGTCGCCCGCTTAAATTGGTAGTCCGCTGCTTACCCGCAGCTGACCCGCCCGGCACGCGATGACGATTTGCGTCGCGCCGGGCGCTCGCTGGCGTTAAACTGTGCGGTCTACCCGACCGGCTCAGCCGGCGCTGCCGAGAATTGCGATGAGCGCCGAAACGCCCGCTACCCCCGACACAACTCCCGACGATTCACTGAAGTTCACCGATCTGGCCCTGACGGATCACCTCCTGCAGGCCATCAGCGCGCTGGGCTACGAGTCCCCGTCGCCGATCCAGGCCGCCACGATTCCGCCCCTGATGCAGGGTCGAGATGTGATCGGCCAAGCCCAGACCGGTACCGGCAAGACCGCCGCGTTTGCGCTGCCAATCCTCGCGCGCATCGATCCCAACCAGAAGTCCCCGCAGGCGTTGGTGCTGGCACCGACCCGCGAGCTCGCGATCCAGGTCGCCGAAGCATTCCAGAGCTATGCCTCGAAGATGCCCGGCTTCCACGTCCTGCCCATTTACGGCGGCCAGAGCTACTACCCGCAGCTTCAGGCGCTGAAGCGCGGCGTGCAGGTCATCGTCGGCACCCCTGGCCGGATCATCGACCATCTGGACCGTGGCTCGCTGGATATCTCCGCGCTGCGCTATCTGGTGCTCGACGAAGCCGATGAAATGCTGCGCATGGGCTTCATCGACGACGTCGAGAAAGTCCTCAAGAAAACCCCTGAAACCCGCCAGGTGGCCCTGTTCTCGGCCACCATGCCGGTGCAGATCCGTCGGATCGCCCAGACCTATCTGAAAGATCCGGTCGAGATCGCGATCAAGAACAAGACCAGCACCGCGGAAAACATCCGCCAGCGTTACTGGGCCGTCAGCGGCATTCAGAAGCTGGATGCGTTGACTCGCATCCTTGAAGCGGAGCCGTTCGACGCGATGATCGTCTTCGCGCGCACCAAGCTGGGCACCGATGAACTCGCGTCCAAGCTCGCCGCACGTGGCATCGCCGCCGCCGCCATCAATGGTGACGTGCAGCAGGCCCAGCGCGAGAAGACCATCCAGAACTTGAAAGACGGCAAGATCGACGTGCTGGTCGCGACCGATGTCGCCGCGCGCGGACTGGACGTGGATCGCATCAGCCACGTGCTGAATTACGACATCCCATACGACACTGAGAGCTACGTCCACCGCATTGGTCGTACTGGCCGCGCGGGCCGCAAAGGCGAGGCCATCCTGTTTGTTGCGCCGCGCGAGCGCGGGATGCTGCGTGCCATCGAGCGCGCCACCCGCCAGCCGATCCAGCAGATGGAGCTGCCGACCATCGAGACGGTGAACGAGCAGCGCGTTTCCAAGTTCCTTGATCGCATCACCGACACACTCGCCGACAACGACTTGGGTATGTTCCGCGATCTGATCGAGCGCTACGAGCGCGAACAGAACGTGCCAGCGGTCGAGATTGCCGCAGCGCTGGCGAAGCTTTTCCAGGGCGACCACCCGTTGCTGCTCGCTCCGCCGCCGCCGCGCGCGAAGTACGAGCCGCGTCAGGATCAGCGTGAGACAAGCCCGCGCGAAGTCGGCCATCGCGGCCAGGCTCCGCGGCCGCCGCGTCAACAACGTACCGATCGTGACCCGGCTCCACGCAGCTTTGAGGAGCGCCATGCGGCGCCACCGCCGCGCGAGCCTGCTCGTTTCGAAGAACAGCGTCCGTCTCCCCCTCGCCACAGCGAGCGCCCGTCCGCTCCGCAAGGTGTCAACGCCGCTGAGTCCATGTTTGACGACGAGGCTCCGGCTCACACGCCGGCGCCGGCGCGCTCCAACCCGCCGCCGCGCAACACAGCGCGCACTGACGATATCGGGATGGAAACCTTCCGGATCGAAGTCGGTCACGAGCATGGTGTGCAGCCGGGCAACATCGTGGGTGCCATTGCGAATGAGGCCGATCTGGAAAGCCGTTTCATTGGCCGCATCGACATCCGTGACGACTACACCTTGGTTGATTTGCCCGAAGGCATGCCGCACGAGCTGATGGAGCATCTCAAGCGGGTCTATGTGGCAGGACAGGCGCTACGCATCCGCCATGCGGACGAACGCGACGCGACCGGTGGTCGAGTCGCGCGTCCCAACTCGCCACGGCCGCCGCAGGCACGTCCGGCTGGTCCACGCGGTCCCGGTGGTGGCAAACCGGCTGGTGGCAAGCCCGGTAACTTCGGCCCGCGCAAGCCTTTCAAGCCGCGCTGACCCGAGGTCAGTAAACCTCCTGTTGCACTGCCCCCGGCAATAGCCCGGCGGGCGGTGTGGCGGAGTGCAGCAGCCGGTTCGGCGATGCGTGCAACTCCGGCTGGTGCTAGAGCGTGAGGCGGCTCTCAAAACCGCGTGCTTGCCCGGTCAGAGGATCGACGAACGCCAGTGAGCGGGCCAACAGCTTCAATGGCCGGGCATGGTCGTCCGCGGCTTCTTCGCACAGATGTGGATAGACGCGATCATTGATGATCGGCGCGCCCAGCGCCGCCATATGCACTCTCAACTGGTGCTTCTTGCCGGTAACCGGCTCAAGCGCATAGCGCCAGGTTTCCCCATCACGATCGATCAGCGCGATACGGCTCTCGCTGTTGGCCGGTCCTGCGACCTCCTGCATCCGGAAGAAGGGGTCACCGCGCTCTAAACGCGTTCTGCGCTCATGGGGAAACTGCACATCAGGCAATGCCGGTGCGAGCGCCTCGTAGTGTTTGCGGATCGCCTTGTCGCGAAACAACGCTTGGTACGGATCGCGGGTGGCCGCGTTGACGGAGAACATCACCAGTCCGGCAGTTCCCCGATCTATGCGATGCAATGGCGCGATTTCGGGATTGCCCAGTGTCGTCTGCAAGCGCGAAAGCAATGACTCACGGACAAATCCGCCGGCGGGCATGACCGGCAGAAAGTGCGGCTTGTCGACCACCAGAAGATCGCTGTCCAGATGCAAAATCTGCTCGGTGAACGGAATTACCGGCTCGTCGCGAACCTCCCGGAAGTAGTACACCGTCATGCCCCGCCTGTACGTGGCATCGACAATGAGTGGATCGCCCGCGTCATCCAACACGCGACCACGCGCGAACCGGTCGCGCCATGTGGCCGCATGGATCCGTGGGAAATGCGCGCATAACGCCTGCACAACCGTTGCCCACGAACCGTCAGGCAACTGCAGTCGGCTGGGCGAAACGCCAGCAATGGGTGGGGGACGGACTTTCATCCCGCATAGCCTACGGCTATCCAATTGCAGAGACGATCGGACCCCTACTCTCACCTGGCCTTCACGCCACCTTCTTGTCGGTCACCTAGATTGGTCGTTGCAGGTCCATTCATCCACGGCCCAGCCGCGAGCCCTGCGATCGATGCGGTGCGCCACGAAACCGGGAGGAACGAAATGTCCAGGAACGTATGCCTTGTCATTGCCGCCTTCGCAGTCTTCACCTTGGTAGGTTGTTCACGACCCCCGATGGCATCGAGCCAGTCCAGAACCCACGCCGCGACTCAGGTCGCACCCGCCCCTGGTGACACCCTCGCGCAGCTGATCGCGCTGGACCACCAGGCAGTAGCGATGGCCCAACAGGCACGCGCCCACGAAAATCTGGACCCTCAGCTCGCTGAGCTGGTCGAAAATATCTACATGCACCATCGCCGCAATCTCAGCCAGACCCGCGCGCTGGGCGATGCAGAAGCGATTGACGTAAGTGACACTCCGGCGATCAGGAACGAGCGCGCTGAAGATGCGAGCCAGCTCGAGGCGTTAGGCGCGGTGGGAGCGGAGGCCTATCCGCGGGCCTATCTCGAAGCCGTAGTCGAGACTAATGAGCACGCACTGGAGGAGATCGACAACGCCACCAAGTCCACCGACAACGAGGTTATTCGCAAGCACTTGGAGCGCACGCGAGGAAACTTCGCTGATCACATGAAGATCGCCAAGAAACTACTGGAAGGCTGACCGCTCGCCAGGTTCGCACCAGACCACCTCGCCCGATGCGTGGGCGAGGGCTATCCTGTGCGCTCAGTTTCCGGGACCTCCGCGATCGATGTCGGCCACCTCCACACATTCCGAAGCCAGAGCTCCCTCCCCCGCTCCCGTTCCTGCCCCGTCATCGCTATGGCCAGGCTTGGCGCTGGCCGCTGTGATTGCGGTGGCAGCGCTGATACTCGGCCGGTGGCTGCCACTGGTCGGCGGACCGGTTTTCGGGATCGTGCTGGGTGTGGTGATCCGCAACACCGTTGCTCCGCCCGACGCATGCCAGCCTGGGATCCGGTTCGCGGGAAAGAAGATCCTGCAGTGGTCAATCATTGCGCTCGGATTCGGTCTCAGCCTGACTCAGGTTGCCAGGACGGGCGTCGACTCGCTGGCTGTTACTGCCGTAACGGTCATTGCCGCCTTCACCTCGGCCATGGTGCTGGGGAGACTACTCAACATCCCGTCAAAGCTGAAACTGCTGATCGGCGCCGGCACCGCAATCTGCGGTGGTTCCGCGATCGCGGCGGTCACCCCGATCATCAAGGCCGATGAGCACGACACCGCATTCGCGATCTCCACCATCTTCCTGTTCAATCTGGTCGCGGTAATCGTGTTCCCGGTACTGGGGCACATGATGGGTCTGAGCCAGGAAGGGTTTGGCCTGTGGGCAGGCACCGCGATCAACGACACCTCGTCGGTGGTGGCCGCTGGCTACAGCTATGGTCAGGAAGCAGGTGACCACGCGACGATCGTCAAGCTGACCCGTGCGACCCTGATCATTCCAATGTGCCTGATTCTGGCGGCCATTGAGGCGTGGAAGCACAAGAAGAGCGGCGCGAGCGACTTCCGCCTGTCGGCCGTGATTCCGTGGTTCATTCTCTGGTTTGTGGTCGCGTCGGCGGCACGCACGCTGGGCTTGATTCCCGACGTGGCGCAGCCAGCAATTCATATCATTGCCAACTTTCTGATCATCATGGCGCTGACCGCGATCGGCCTGTCCGCGGATCTTCGAAAGATGGCAAGCACGGGCCTGAAGCCGATCGCGCTGGGTCTGGGCGTTTGGGCGGCCGTAGCGATATCCAGTCTGGCGGTACAGTTCGCGACCGGGCAGGTATAGGCCAGCGCGGAAAGTCTGCAGCGCCTAGAATGGAGGGCTACCTTCCGCGAGTCCGTCATGGCAATCAAGGCCACCGTCGTCAAAGCCGAGCTGCAGATCAGTGACATGGACCGGCACTACTACGCCACCCATGCCCTGACCTTGGCCCAGCACCCTTCCGAAACCGATGCACGCCTGATGGTGCGTCTGTTGGCGTTCGCGCTGTATGCCGATGAGCGCCTGGAATTCGGTCGGGGCATCAGCAACGAAGAAGAAGCTGACCTGTGGCAGCGCGACTACGTCGGTGACATCGGACTGTGGATCGATCTTGGCCATCCTGACGAGTCACGGATCAAAAAAGCCTGCGCCAAGGCGGACCAAGTTGTGGTGGTGAACTACGGCGGCAACGCCTCGGACATCTGGTGGGACAAAATCTCCAGTTCGCTCACCCGGCTGAAAAACCTCACCATCATCGACATACCAACCGTTGTCGTGGATGCGTTGCCGGACATCGGCGAGCGTGGGATGCGTCTGAACGTGTTGATCCAGGATGGTGAGCTGCAGCTGATGGGCGACCGCGGCAGCACCGCACTGCGTCCCAAAGTGCGCATGGCCCCCAGCACCGACTGAGTCCATGGTTGCTGTAGACACCAGTGCACGGGCAGCTGCGCGCGAAGTCGACGTGCTGGTGGTGGGTGGTGGCGCGGCAGGTCTGATGTGCGCGATCACGGCCGGTCGGCGCGGGAAACGCGTGGTCGTGATCGAACACGCCAACCGGGTCGGCAAGAAGATTCTCATGTCCGGCGGTGGGCGCTGCAACTTCACCAACACCGGCACCACCCCAGCTAACTACCTGTCCGCCAACCCGCACTTCTGCAAGTCGGCGCTGGCGCGTTATACGCCGTGGCATTTTATCGACATGGTCGACAGCCACCGCATCGCCTGGCATGAGAAAGAGCTGGGACAACTGTTCTGTGACGAATCGTCCAAGCTGATCGTGAAGATGCTGCTGGACGAATGTGCCGCGGCAGGCGTCCAGGTGGAAACCGGCTGCAGCATCGAGAAAGTCACACGCTCTGCAGCGGTTACGGATAACGATCGTGGAACGGATCCGGAGCCGTTTTTTGTACACACCAGCCTCGGTATCTTCCGCGCCAGATCCGTCGTCGTCGCCAGCGGAGGTCTGTCGATCCCGAGCATGGGCGCCAGTGGCTTTGGTTATGAAATGGCCAAACAGTTCGGCCACGATGTCTTGCCGCTGCGCGCGGGCCTGGTCCCACTGACCCTCAGCGGCAAGCACCAAGAGCGCTTGGCCGAATTGAGCGGGGTCTCACTGCCTATTGCCGCGACCGCGAACGGGCAGTCGTTCAGCAATTTCATGCTGGTAACGCACCGCGGCATCAGCGGACCGGTCATTCTGCAGGTGTCGTCGTATTGGCAACCTGGCGAGGCGTTGCAGATCGACCTTCTGCCCGGTAAAGATGCTTTGGAAACGTTGCAAAGCATGCAGCGTGCGCGTCCTGCCGCCGAGCTGAAAACCTTGCTGGCCGACCTGTTTCCGAAGCGCTTCGCACAGCGCCTTTGCGAAGCGTGGCTCGCTCACTTGCAGCCTGCGCGGCCGATCCGCCAATTCAACCTGCCCGAGCTTCGAGAGGTCGCGGAGATCCTTCAATCCTTGCCACTGGTAGCCAGTGGCACCGAGGGCTACCGCACCGCCGAGGTGACTTTAGGCGGCGTGGACACCAAGGGTGTGTCTTCAAGCACGATGGAGTCCCGGCACGTACCGGGACTGTATTTCATCGGTGAAGTACTGGATGTCAGCGGCTGGCTAGGGGGCTACAACTTCCAGTGGGCATGGGCCTCGGGGCACGCGGCCGGAAGCGCGGTCTGACGCTCCCGGCAACCACTACAGCTCGAAGCGCTCGTTTTCCGACAGGCTCGCCGGATCGCTGGTCACTGCGGTGAGCGCGATGTAAAGCGCCTTGCCAATGAAGCTGCCGGGGCCGTCCCAGTACTCGGCACTGTCAACCTCAACGCGGATCAGGCAAACGTTCGGGTCGTCCTTGCCACCCGGGAAAAACAACTTCATCGCCGGCGACCAGAGCTCATCAATCTTTGCGCGGTCATGCACGATCGACGCACGTCCAGCAACAGACAGGTAGCTGTTCTTCCGGACCGACGCGTAGGAGACGTTTACGTGGGGGTTGGCCGCTATCTCGCTGACCTTGGCGCTGTCACGCCCGGTTGCAAACCACAGGTCGCCATCGAACTCGACCTCCTGGGTACCGAGGGGGCGACTTACCAGGCGACCATCGTGAGCGATTGTGGTGAGCATCGCGACATCAATGTCGTGGACGAGTTCGGCAAGATGCTTGATGTGCTCGGCACGGTCGGGACTGTGGTTGTTCATGGATGACTCCTCAGTGCCGCAGGATGCGCGGCGTTGGGCACATCCAATCGCATACGACGAAAAGACCCGGTGAACGGCGACGCCGCGTCCCTCGACGTCGGCGCCTCCGTGGTCTTCAACCGATCAATAATCCTCGGCAGCCGCTTCCCGCCCTTGCTGCCGGATCAGTGCTTCCTCGCGCGCGTCGCGGATCGCCAACTGCACGCTGTCGAGATCGGCGGTGGACTCGTCAAAGGCAAACTCGCCGGTGAGCGGACTGTCGGGGCGCAGCTCGCCCTTCTCGTACAGCGCCCACATTTCCTCGGCGTAATGGGTGTACAGCAACTCGGGCGCCGCACGACCAAGGCTCAGCGTCAGGTTGTTGACGTCGCGCTGGAGCATCTTGCGCGCGGCGTTGTTGCCGGAGGCACTGACCACCTGAGGAAAATCGATCAGCACGGGGCCGTCCGGGCCGATCAGTACGTTGTACTCCGACAGGTCACCGTGGATCAGATCGATGCAGAGCATCATCACCACCTGACGGACCAGAAACGCGTGGTATTCGCGGGCCAGCTCTGGCGTCAGCTCAATCTCACCCAGACGCGCCGCCGAGTGCCCTTCGGCATCGGTAACGAGCTCCATCACCAGCACGCCGTTGTAGAAGCCCCGCGGCGCGGGAACCCGCACCCCGGCATCGACCAGGCTGTAGAGCGCATCGACCTCCGTGTTCTTCCACGCCGTCTCCTGCTCTTTGCGGCCAAACTTGCTCGCTTTGGTGATCGCGCGCTGCTCACGGCTGCCGCGGACCTTGCGGCCCTCCTGATACTGCACGCGCTGCTGGAAGCTGCGCTGCGCCATGTCCTTGTAGACCTTCGCACACAGGATCTCGTCGCCGGAGCGCACAACGAACACATCTGCTTCCTTGCCACTCTTGAGCGGACGCAGTACCTCGTCGATCACACCTTCATCGATCAACGGCTGCAAGCCGGCGGGGGTCTTCATTATTGACGTTCGGCCTTGGGCGGTCGCCCAGTATGGTCGATTGACAGCAATGTAGCTCAGCTCAGATCCACAGTACGCGAGATGAGCAGGTATCTTGGACGCCCCAAAGCCACCCGCGATGCCATTGCCGTGAATCATTCCCTGTCCCGAAACGCGCTGTTCACTGCTGTGGCGATGGCCGCGTGCCTGCTGTTGGCAGCGTGCTCGCCATCCACCCTGCCACCGGTCAACGGCAGCGTCGCGGAGTTGCAACGCATTGATCTGCTTGCAGGAAACGGTGCGATTGCTTCACCCGGCGATGAAGTCAGCGTGCATTACACCGGATGGGTCTTCGACGAGTCGGCACCGGAGCAGCGAGGTACGCAGTTCGACAGCTCGCTTGAACGCAGCACGCCAATAACGTTCCGTCTGGGCGCCGGACAGGTCATCCGCGGCTGGGATGACGGCGTGGCCGGGATGCATGTGGGCGGGAAGCGGGTGCTGCTGATTCCAGCTGCCCTGGGTTATGGAAACCGGGGCGCCGGCGGCGCCATTCCGCCCGGCGCGTCACTGGTGTTCGAGGTCGAACTCATGGACGTGGACAAGCAACGCTGATCACAGCGCCTGCATTGCTTGGGCAGCGATCTCAAAGGAGCGCACCCGCGCAGTGTGATCGAAGATGTTGGCTGTCAGCAGCAGCTCGTCGGGACGGTGACGGTCGATGAAGGCCGCGAGTCCTTCCCGCACCGTGTTGGAATCTCCGACCACCGCACACGCCAACGCGCGCGCTACCCCGGCCTTTTCCTGCGGGCTCCACCACAAGTCGATGTCGTCAATCGGCGGTTGCACCAGACCGATGTCGCCACGCCGCAGCTTTGCGAACGCTTGCTGCTGGGTGGTAAACAGGCGCTGTGCTTCGGCGTCGGTTTCGGCGGCAACCACATTCAGCGCCAGCATCGCGTACGGCTTTGCCAGCCGCGCTGACGGGGTGAAGTCACGGTGGTACAGGGCCAGCGCCTCGTCCAAAGCGTCGGGCGCAAAGTGCGACGCAAAGGCGAACGGCAGCCCCATCGCAGCGGAAAGCTGCGCGCTGAACAGGCTGGAGCCCAGCAACCACACAGGCACTTCAATGCCGGCACCGGGAACCGCGCGCACCGGCTGACCGGGCTTGGCGGGGCGGAAGAACCCGAGCAGCTCAGCGACGTCATGCGGGAACGCATCCGCGCCCGCGTGATAGCGCCGCAGGGCACGCACCGTCGCCTGATCGGTTCCCGGAGCGCGCCCAAGACCCAGGTCGATGCGGTCCGGATACAGGGTCGCCAGGGTGCCGAACTGTTCGGCCACCTGCAGCGGTGAGTGGTTCGGCAGCATGATGCCGCCGGCACCGACGCGAATGGTGATGGTGCCGCCAGCGACATGGCCGATCAGCACCGCGGTCGCCGCACTCGCAATGCCCGGCATGTTGTGATGCTCTGCCAGCCAATAGCGCTTGTAGCCGAACCGCTCCGCATTGCGGGCAAGGTCGAGCGTGTTGGCGAACGCCGCGGAGATGTCGCTGCCCTCGGTAACGGGCGCCAGGTCGAGCAGTGAGTACGGAACCATGGGGGACTCGAATGAGATGTGCCAGTGAGTGACTACATGGGGACAGGCCGCCGAATTTGCCAATACTTCCGTCGCCCGTTCGTAGATAATAGCGATTCTCATTTGTACCCATCCGAGGTGCCGTTGTGCGATTGCTTCCCCTGACCGCCGTGGTCCTGGCATCCCTTGCGGCCTGCTCCGCCGACAAGCCGCAAGTCAACGAGACTGACGGCGCGACCGCCGCCGACGATGCCGCCGTTACCGAGCTGGTGGTCTACACCTCCCGCAACGAGCAGCTGCTCAAGCCCCTATTCGATCGATACACGCAAGAGACCGGCATCAAGATCACGTACCTCACCGACAAGGCGCCACCACTGATGGAGCGCCTCAAGGCCGAAGGCAGTCGCAGCAAGGCGGACGTATTCATTACCGTTGATGCCGGCAACCTGTGGCAGGCGACCAACATGGATCTGCTGCAGCCGGTCGATTCCGAGCGCCTGCGCGCGAACATTCCGGAAAATCTGCGCGACCCGGAGAACCGCTGGTTCGGCCTGTCGGTGCGCGCACGCACCATCATCCACAACCCTGCACAGGCCCCGGCAAACACGTTGTCGACCTATGAGGACCTCGCCGATCCGAAGTGGAAGGGCAAGCTGTGCCTGCGCACCAGCAACTCGGTCTACAACCAGAGTCTGGTCGCGACCATGATGGCCAGCCTTGGCGCTGAGAAGACCGAGCAGGTCGTACGCGGCTGGGTGGACAACCTTGCGGCACCGCCGATGGCCAGCGATAACGAAGTGATCGACGCGATCGCATCGGGCCGCTGCGCGGTCGGCATCAGCAACACCTATTACCTCGGCCGCGCACTGCGCAAGGATGGCGAGCTGCCGGTCACCGTGTTCTGGCCCAATCAGGCCGACGGCGAGCGCGGTACCCACGTCAACGTATCCGGTGCCGGTGTAGCGCGCTACGCGCCGCATCCGCAGGCAGCCATCGCGCTCATTGAGTGGCTCTCCGACGGAACGGCGCAGGAGCTTTTCGCCGGCGAGAATCTTGAATACCCGGCTAATCCCGACATCGCCATCGACCCGCTGATCCAGGCTTGGGGCGAATACCGTCAGGACCTGATCAACGTCTCCCAGGCCGGCGCAATGCAGGCCGATGCGGTAAAACTGATGGACCGTGCCGGCTATCGCTGAGTCGATTCACATCCCGCGACGCGCGGGGCCGCGTGGATGGACATGGCTGGCGGTCGCGCTGACCCTGCCGAGCCTGATACCGCTGGGGGCAACCCTGGCGGCATTGGCACGGCCGGACACCGATACCCTGCAGCACCTGTGGCAGTACGTGCTGCCACAGGTGGCCGGCAACACCCTGTGGCTGCTGCTGGGCGTCGGCGTGGGCACCGCGTTGCTGGGCACCGCGTTGGCGGCGCTGGTCGCGCTGTGCGAGTTTCCGGGCCGGCGCTGGTTCGCGTGGCTGCTGGTGTTGCCCCTGGCCATGCCCGGCTATGTTCTGGCGGTCGCATTCATCGGTCTGTTCGACTACAGCGCGCCGTTTACCAGCTGGTTGCGCGACAGCGTTGCACTGCAACTGCCGGACATCCGCTCGCGTGGCGGCCTGATCGCGGTGATGACCCTGGCGCTGTACCCGTACGTGTATCTGGTCGCCAGGGAGGCATTTTCCAGTCAGGGTGCCCGCGCCCTTGAAGCGGCGCGAGCGTTGGGTATGGGGCCGTGGCGGGCGTTCTTCCGCGCCAGCCTGCCAATGGCCCGACCATGGATCGCCGGCGGCACGCTGCTGGTGATGATGGAAACACTGGCCGACTTTGGTGCGGTGTCCGTCTTCAATTACGACACGTTCACCACCGCGATCTACAAGGCATGGTTCGCGCTGTTCTCCACCGATACCGCGCTGCAGATCGCCGCATTGCTACTGGTCGCGGTGCTGGTTCTGGTGGGTCTGGAGGCTGCATCGCGCCGACGCCAGTCATTCGCCTCGGTGGGCACCGTCCAGGCACCCTTGCTGCCCACCGGGCGACGCGGCTGGTGGGCGACAGCCTTGTGCTCGCTGGTGTTGCTGGCCGCGCTGGGATTGCCGCTGTCGCAACTGTCATGGCAGGCGATGGCTCATCTTGACGATCTGGACCCACGGTACTTCGCCAGTCTGCGCAACGCGCTCTCGCTGTCGTCCATGGCCGCCGTTCTGACCACCGTCGCCGCCTTCATCATCGCCCTGGCTGCGCGCGAGCAACCGGGCGTGCTGACCACTGCCGCGACACGGATCTCGACGCTAGGCTATGGCCTGCCCGGGGCGCTGCTGGCCATCGGCCTTTACGTTCCCGTGGCGCAACTGTTGACCTGGCTGGCGGAAACACGCGGCTGGGATGTTCCGCTGGAAGGTGGCCTGCTGCTGTTGCTGGTGGCCTACGGCATCCGCTTTCTCGCCGTGGCCCACACGCCCATCGCCGGCGGACTGCTCCGGATCCGTCCGCAACTACTGGAAGCCAGCCGCAGCATGGGGGTAACTGGCACCAGGCAGCTGCGTCAGGTGCATTGGCCGCTGCTGCGCGGCAGCTTCGCCACCGCCGGCCTGCTGGTTATGGTCGATACGATGAAAGAAATGCCGATCACCCTGATGATGCGCCCGTTTGGCTGGGACACACTGGCCACCCGCGTGTTTGAACTGACCAATGAAGGCGAATACGCCCGCGCCGCGCTGCCCTCGCTGGCCATCGCGCTGGCCGGCCTGATACCGGTGATCGCTTTGACCCGTCGAGGCCGCAATGCAACTTGAGATCGACAACGCCGCGGTTGGCTACAACGGCCGCGTGGTGCTTTCCGGCGCCAGCTTGGCCTTGGACGACGGTGAGATCGGCTGCCTGATCGGCCCATCTGGCGCCGGCAAGACAACCCTGCTGCGCGCGGTCGCCGGGTTTGAGCCACTGGCCGCCGGCTGTATCCGCGCCGACGGCGAGCTGCTGGTCGGTCATGGCGTCAACTTGCCACCCGAAAAGCGCCAGATCGGCATGGTGTTCCAGGACCATGCCCTGCTGCCGCACCTGAGCGTGCTCGACAACGTTCGCTTCGGACTGTTTCGTTGGCCGCGCGCGAAAGCGAAGGCTCGCGCAATCGAGATGCTGGATCTGGTTGGGCTGGCGGACCACGCCAAACGCCCGCCGCATCAACTATCCGGCGGGCAACAGCAACGCGTTGCTCTGGCGCGCGCACTCGCGCCGGAGCCACGACTGGTACTGCTGGATGAGCCATTCTCGAGCCTCGACCCCGACCTGCGTGAGCGATTGGCGATCCAGGTCCGCGCTGCGTTGAAAGCCACCGGTATCGGCGCACTGATGGTGACCCATTCCCAAGCCGAGGCCTTTGCGATGGCCGACCGGATCGGGGTGATCGGACAGGGTCGCCTGCAGCAGTGGAGCACCGCCTACGACCTCTACCACCGCCCGGCCAACCGCTTTGTCGCCGGCTTTGTCGGCGGCGGGGTGCTGCTGCCAGCGCGCATTGTCGATGACCTGCACGTGGGCACCGGGTTTGGCGTCCTGATGGCAGACCACCGACTGGTCAACCCGACCGGCACACAGGTGGAAATGCTGCTGCGTCCGGACGATCTGATCCATGACGACGACGCGCCGATGCACGCGCGGATCGTGCGCCGCCATTTCCGCGGCGCTGATTTCCTCTACACCCTGCAACTAGCTGACGGCGAGCAGGTGCAGACCCTGGTGCCCTCACACCATGACCATGCCGTCGGTCAGGACATCGGGATCCGGCTCGACCTTGAGCACGTGGTCGTATTCGAGCCGGAGCACGCCAACTCCGGCCGATGATGCCAAGCTATCTGCTGTTTATACGGAACCCACAGCATGACCAGCTCCCAACAACGCGCCGCCCTGCAACGCCAGATCTGGCAAATCGCCAACGATGTACGCGGCGCAGTCGATGGCTGGGACTTCAAGCAGTATGTGCTTGGCACTCTGTTCTATCGCTTCATCAGCGAAAACTTTGCCAGCTACATCGAAGGAGGCGATGACGACATTGACTACGCCCGACTGTCCGACAGCGTCATCACGTCGGACATCAAGGACGATGCCGTCAAGACCAAAGGCTATTTCATCTACCCCAGCCAGCTCTTCGCCAACGTCGTAGCGGCAGCCAACACCAACGAAAGCCTGAATACCGATCTGGCCCACATCTTCGCCGCCATCGAAAGCTCCGCCAACGGTTATCCATCAGAGCTCGACATCAAAGGCCTGTTTGCCGATTTCGATACCACTAGCAACCGCCTCGGCAACACCGTGGCCGACAAGAACACCCGCCTGGCGGCCGTGCTCAAGGGCGTGGCTGGGCTGGACTTCGGCGACTTCGAAGGCAGCCACATCGACCTGTTCGGCGACGCCTACGAGTTCCTCATCTCCAACTACGCCGCCAACGCCGGCAAGTCCGGCGGCGAATTCTTCACTCCGCAACACGTATCCAAGCTGATTGCCCAGCTGGCCATGCACAAGCAGGCCAGCGTCAACAAGATCTACGATCCCGCCTGCGGCTCCGGCTCGCTGCTGCTGCAGGCCAAGAAGCACTTCGATGCCCACATCATCGAGGACGGATTCTTCGGCCAGGAGCTCAACCACACCACGTACAACTTGGCGCGGATGAACATGTTCCTGCACAACATTAACTACGACAAATTCAATATCCAGCTGGGCGACACGCTGCGGAATCCGCATTTCGGCGATGAAAAGCCGTTCGACGCCATCGTCTCCAATCCGCCGTATTCGGTGAAGTGGATCGGCTCGGACGACCCCACGCTGATCAACGACGACCGCTTCGCCCCGGCTGGCGTCCTGGCTCCCAAGTCCAAGGCCGACTTTGCCTTCGTGCTGCACGCGCTGAGCTACCTCTCCAGCAAGGGCCGCGCCGCTATCGTCTGCTTCCCTGGCATCTTCTATCGGAGCGGGGCCGAGCAGAAGATTCGCCAGTACCTGGTGGACAACAACTACGTGGAAACGGTGATTGCGCTGGCGCCCAACCTGTTCTTCGGCACCACCATTGCGGTCAACATCCTGGTGCTTTCCAAGCACAAGACCGACACCGAAACCCAGTTCATTGACGCCGGTGTGTTGTTCAAGAAGGAAACCAACAACAACGTCCTCACTGACAGTGATGATGAGAAAAAACCAGGGCACATACAGCAAGTAATGCAGGTGTTCGATAGCAAGGCCAATGTGGACCATTTCGCCAAATCGGTTCCTTACGAGGCCATCGCTCGCAACGATTACAACCTGTCGGTAAGTAGCTATATCGAAGCGAAGGACAATCGCGAGGTGGTGGACATCGTCCAGCTAAACGCGGAACTAAAAACCACGGTTATCAAGATTGACAAGCTGCGCGCCGAAATCGATGCAATCGTGGCCGAGATTGAAGGCAAGGAGGCCAAGGCATGAGCCAAATAGGCTTTATGGAAAAGCTGCTTGATGGCACCGAGGTGATATGGCAGGCGCTAGGAGAGGTGGCGGCATACTCGTCGACGCGAGTCGACGCTGCCGCGCTCGACGCAACCTCATTCGTAGGAGTCGACAACCTTGTCGCTGACAAGGGAGGACGTGTTGACGCCAGCTATTTGCCGAATACCGACCGCCTAACAGCATACGAGCCGGGGGACGTCCTTATTGGCAATATACGTCCGTACCTCAAGAAAGTATGGATGGCGACCAGTTCGGGCGGCTGCAGCGGCGATGTCCTTGTCGTACGCATCCTGAACAAGAATAAGCTAGCTATTAACCCGAATTTTCTCTACTACCTCTTGTCATCAGACGAATTCTTCTCGTACGACATGCAGCACGCAAAGGGCGCAAAGATGCCGCGCGGCGATAAGGCGGAAATTTTAAACTACCAAATTCCCGTTCCATGCCCAAATGATCCGAAAAAATCTCTAGAAATTCAGTCAGAAATAATTCGAATTTTGGACACATTTACCGCGGTTACCAGCGAGCTTACCAGTGAGCTTACCAGCCGAAAAAAGCAATACAACTACTATCGCGATAGTCTATTGAGTTTTGAGGAAGGGAATGTAGAGTGGAAAGCGCTGAGCGAAATTGGCGAATTCATTCGAGGGAAGCGCTTTACTAAAGCAGACTATGTCGAAGAAGGAATCCGCGCCATCCACTACGGGGAGATATACACCCAGTACGGCGTTTGGACAGAGCACGCGCTCTCCCAAGTTCGGAGTGATATGGCTGACTCCCTGCGCTATGCGGAACCTGGGGACGTTGTGATAGCAGGCGTTGGTGAAACTGTTGAAGACGTTGGAAAAGCCGTCGCGTGGATTGGAACTGAAAATGTAGCCATCCACGATGATAGCTATGCATTTCGCCATTCTATGAATCCAAAGTTCGTCTCTTACGTGATGCAAACATCCGCCTTTATTGATAAAAAGGCTAAACATGTATCGCGAGGCAAGGTCAATAGGTTATTGATCAGCGGAATGGAGAAAGTCAGAATTCCGGTTCCATATCCAACCGACCGCAAAAAGTCGCTTGCCGAACAGGCGCGTATCGTCGCGATCCTTGACAAGTTCGATACCCATACCAACTCAATCACTGAAGGCTTGCCCCGTGAAATCGAGTTGCGCCAGAAGCAATACGAGTACTACCGCGATTTGTTGCTCGGCTTTCCAAGACCAGAGCTGGCGGCCTAACCATGAGCATGACGCTAACTCAAGTCGCCCAGAAACTGAGCACACCAAAAACGGGCACAAAGACCGTACCCGAAACGACCAAAGAAATTGAAGAAGTCAGACCCGTCCCAAAAGTACAGCTCATCTACGCGTTCAATGGTGTTGGCAAAACGCGACTCTCCGGGGCGTTCAAGCAGCTGATCGCCCCCAAGAACAATGGTGGCGAAGGCAGCGAGGAAGCGGGTGAGCCCGAGTTGTCATGCACCAAATTCTTGTATTACAACGCCTTTACCGAAGACCTTTTCTACTGGGACAACGATCTGGCCCAGGATGCAGAGCCCAAGCTGCGGATTCAGCCCAACAGCTTTACCAAATGGATACTGAAAGACCAGGGACAGGACCTGAACATCATCACCAACCTCCAGCGCTATGCTGGCCAGAAGCTCACCCCGCATTTCAGCGAAGACTTCGCTGTGGTCACCTTTTCTCTGGAGCGCGGTGACAACGAACGCTCCGGCAATCTAAAGATATCCAAGGCCGAGGAAAGCAATTTCATCTGGAGCGTCTTCTACACGCTGCTGGATCAGGTCATCAGCACGCTCAATGTTGCCGAGCCGGAGAACCGTGAAACCCGGCAGTTCGACCAGTTGGAATATGTGTTCATTGATGACCCGGTCAGTTCACTGGATGAGAACCATCTGATCCAGCTGGCCGTCGACCTGGCGGAGTTGATCAAGAACAGTCAGTCCGCCTTGAAATTCGTCATCACCACCCACAGCCCGTTGTTCTACAACGTGCTCTACAACGAACTTGGCCTTAGTAAAAAGGGCAGAAAGGAAGGTTGTTATCTGTTGAAGCGCCTTGAAGACGGCACCTTTGACCTGAGTGTCAAATATGGCGACTCCAACAAGAGCTTTTCCTATCATCTGCACCTCAGGCAAACCATTGAGCTGGCGATTGCCACTGACAAGGTTGAGCGATATCACTTCACGTTGTTGCGTAATCTCTACGAGAAAACCGCCAATTTCCTCGGCTACGAGCGGTGGTCGGAACTTTTGCCCGACGACAAGCAGACCTATTTGAATCGCATCATCCAGTTCACCAGCCACAGCACCCTGTCCAGCGAGACCGTCACTGAACCAACGGTGCACGAGAAGCAGACGGTCAAGTTCCTGCTGGAGCACCTGATCGACAACTATGGCTATTGGCAGCAACAGGGGACGCAGCATGGTTGATTACACCAAGGCGATCGCCGAGTCGAACAGCTTCATCGTGCTCGACAAATACACCAAAGCTGGGCAAGTCAACGAAAGCTACCAAAGCGAATACGATTTGGAGCGCGAGTTCATCGAAGACTTGCAGAATCAGGGATATGAATACCTGCCTGATCTCAACAGCCGGGGTAAAATGCTCACCAACGCGCGCGAGCAGTTGGAAGCCCTGAACAATGTCGGGTTTTCAGACGATGAGTGGACGCGCTTCGTGGAGACCTGGCTGGATAAGCCCAGCGACGGCGTCGTCGGCAAGACCCGCAAGATCCACGATGATCATGTCCATGATTTCGTGTTCGACGATGGCCGTATCCAGAACATCTACCTGCTCGACAAAAGGAACCTGGCCCGCAACAAGGTGCAGGTGGTCAGACAGTTCGAGCAAGCCGGCAGCCACGCCAACCGCTACGACGTAACCGTGCTGGTCAACGGCCTGCCGCTGGTGCAGGTCGAGCTGAAAAAGCGTGGCGTGGCCATTCGTGAAGCCTTCAACCAAGTGCACCGCTACAGCAAGGAGAGCTTCAACAGCGAGCATTCGCTTTACAGGTACCTGCAGCTATTCGTCATCTCCAACGGCACTGACACCCGCTACTTTGCCAACACCACCCAGCGTGGCAAGAACAGCTTCGATTTCACCATGAACTGGGCCAAATCCGATAACGGCCCGATCAAGGATCTGAAGGACTTCACCGCCACGTTTTTCCAGAAGAACACCTTGCTCAACGTGCTACTGAACTATTCGGTGTTCGATGTCAGCGACACCTTACTGGTGATGCGCCCGTACCAGATTGCCGCCACGGAGCGCATTCTGTGGAAGATCAAAAGCGCTTGGCAGGCCAAAAACTGGAGTAGCACCGAAAGCGGGGGGTATATCTGGCACACCACCGGTTCGGGCAAGACCCTGACCAGCTTCAAGGCGGCGCGGTTGGCCACTGAACTGGAGTTCATCGACAAGGTGTTCTTCGTGGTGGATCGCAAGGATCTGGATTACCAGACCATGAAGGAGTATCAGCGCTTCTCACCCGACAGCGTGAATGGATCGGACAGTACCGCTGGCCTCAGGCGCAACCTGGACAAGGATGACAACAAGATCATTGTCACCACCATCCAGAAGCTCAACAACCTGATGAAGAGCGAAAACGACTTGCCGGTGTACAACAAGCAGGTGATTTTCATCTTCGATGAGTGCCACCGCAGCCAGTTCGGCGAGGCGCAGAAAAACCTCAGGAAGAAGTTCAGGAAGTTCTCTCAGTTCGGCTTCACCGGAACACCGATTTTCCCGCAGAACGCCCTCGGCGCGGAAACCACCGCCAGCGTGTTCGGGCGTGAGCTGCACTCCTATGTCATCACCGATGCCATCCGTGACGAGAAGGTGCTTAAGTTCAAGGTGGACTACAACGATGTGCGCCCACAGTTCAAGGCCATCGAAAGCGAGCAGGACGAAAAAAAGCTGAGCGTGGCCGAGAACAGGCAGGCCTTGTTGCACCCCGAACGCATTCGCGAGGTTTCGCAATACGTCCTGAACAACTTCCGGCAGAAGACCCACCGACTGCAGGCGGGCGCCAGAGGCTTCAACGCCATGTTTGCCGTGAGCAGCGTGGACGCTGCGAAGCTATATTACGAGTCGCTCAAAGCATTGCAGAAGGACAGCGACAAGCCGCTGAAAGTCGCCACCATCTTCTCGTTTGCCGCCAACGAGGAACAGGACGCGATGGGCGATATTGCGGACGAGAGCTTCGAGGTCTCGGCCATGGACAGCAGCGCCAAAGAGTTCTTGAGTGCGGCGATCGCTGACTACAACGCGCTGTTCAAAACCAACTTTGGCGTGGACAGCAAAGGGTTCCAGAACTATTACCGTGACCTAGCCAAGCGTGTCAAAAGCCAGGAGGTCGATCTGCTGATCGTGGTTGGCATGTTTTTGACCGGCTTTGACGCACCCACGCTGAATACCTTGTTCGTGGACAAGAACCTGCGTTTCCACGGTTTGATCCAGGCCTATTCGCGCACTAACCGCATCCACGACGCCACCAAGACCTTCGGCAACATCATCACCTTCCGCGATCTGGAGAAGGCGACGGTCGACGCCATCACGCTGTTTGGCGACAAGAACACCAGGAATGTGGTGCTGGAGAGAAGCTACAAGGAGTACATGGAAGGCTTCACCGATGCCGTCACCGGCGAAGCGCGCCGTGGGTTCATGGACGTGGTAACGGAGTTGGAGCAGCGCTTTCCCGACCCGTCCGAGATCGAAAAGGAGTCCGACAAGAAGGCGTTCGCCAAGTTGTTCGGCGACTACTTGCGCGTGGAGAACGTACTGCAGAACTATGATGAATTCGCCAGCCTGAAAGCCTTGCGAGACATCGACACGAGCGACCCGCAGGCTGTCGAGGACTTCAAAGCGCAGCACTATCTGAGCGATGACGACTTGGCAACGCTGCAGGCCATCCGGATTCCCTCCGAGCGAAAGATCCAGGATTATCGTTCCACCTATAACGACATCCGCGACTGGCTACGCCGGGAAAGGTCTGCGGCCGAGAAGGACAAGTCCAGCATCGATTGGGACGACGTGGTATTCGAGGTGGACCTGCTCAAATCGCAGGAAATCAATCTCGATTACATTCTTGAACTGATCTTCGAGAAGAACAAGCAGGTCAAGGACAAAGTTGCACTGGTCGATGATATGCGCAGGGTGATTCGCGCCAGCCTAGGCAATCGTGCCAAGGAAAGTTTGTTGGTTGACTTCATCAATCAAACCGATCTGGATCAGATTGGCGACAAGGCTAGCGTGATCGATGCCTTTTTCACGTTCGCCCAAGCAGAGCAACAGCGTGAGGCACAAGAGCTCATCGATGCCGAGAGCTTGAATGCAGAGGCGGCCAGGCGCTACATCACCACCTCGCTGAAGCGGGAGTTTGCCACTGACAACGGCACCGAGCTCAATGCCATTTTGCCCAAGATGAGCCCGCTTAACCCGCAATACCTCGCGAAGAAGCAGAGCGTTTTCCAGCAAATTGCTGCCTTTGTCGAAAAATTCAAAGGTGTGGGCGGGATTATCTAGGCGGCGCAAACCTCTGTTGCGCCGCACCTGTCGACACGAAGCCTATCTGTGGTCCTTCGCTACGGGCACCAACCGCAGATCGTGGAAGTCGAAACTGAAGTCCGTCAGCGGCGAGATCGCTTCGATGCGCGCCTCACGCACACTGCCATCCGGTTCCAGCGAGAACGTCAGGAACGCATCGGCGTTCAGCCAGCGCTGATCCCAGCGCACGATGAACGTGTCGTGCTGCCAATGACTCAGCGTGCCGACCAGATCGGGCGTCTTGCTGAAGTTGATCCGTAGCTTTCCGGTCTCCTCTTTGACCATGATGTCGCCGTACCAGGCATCCCGATAAGTAGCCGCGTAACCGCTCAGCGGCAGTGATGGCTTGGAGCTCAGATCGCGTTTGGCGATGTGCTCCTGCCACGACTTCTCGGCCTTTTCCTGCGAATTGCCGCGCGATGCCAGATAGGCACTGGTCCAGTCGGTACGCGGCCCCTCCAGATATGCATCAAGCACACGCATGGTCGCGGCCTGGAACGCCCCGCCCTGCTCGGCACTGGTCAGCACGATGATGCCGAGACCCTGCTCAGGCACCAGTGTGATGCGCGACACAAAGCCCGGCCAGCCGCCCGTATGCCAGACGAGCTTCTTGCCGCGATAATCCGTCAGCGACCAACCTTCGCCGTAACCGGCGTAGTTAGGCGCCGCAGCCTCCAGCTCGGGGGTCGATGGCTTGCCGACCGGAATCGGGGTGATCACCGACCACATCTCACGTTGGCGTTTTTCGCTGAACAAGCGCTTGGCACTATCGCCCTCGCCGGAGATCACCCCGCCATCCAACTGTACCCGCACCCAGCGGGTCAGGTCATGGACGCTGGAATAAATACCGCCGGCACCGGACACGTTGTTCCAGCTGACGCGCGGCGCGGCCACCAGCTTGGTGAAATCCGCAGGCGCATAGCCTGTAGCAACGTTGTCACCGGCCTGCAGAAAATCACTGTTGAAGCGCGTATCGCGCATGCCCAACGGGGTAAAGATCCGGGTCTGCAGGAAGTCCTTGTATGACTGCCCACTGGCAGCCTCGACCACCAACTGGGCGACACCGAACAGGATGTTGTCGTAGGCGTAGCGATCACGGAAGCCGTTCTTCAACGGGACATCCTTCAGCCTGCGTGCGACCTCTTCAGTGGTGTAGGTCGATCCGGGCCAGTACAACAGGTCGCCCGCGCCCAGCCCCAAGCCGCTGCGATGCGCCAGAAGGTCACGGATGCGCATCTCGCCGGTCACATAGGCATCGGACATGCGGAACCACGGCAGGTGGTCAACCACACGGTCATTCAGGTCCAGCTTGCCTTCATCGGCCAGCATCGACAGCGACGCGGCGGTGAATGCCTTGGTGTTGGATGCGATCGCGAACAGCGTGTTCTCATCCACTGGCACCTTGCTTTCAAGATCGCGCGTACCGTAGCCGCGCTCCAGAACAACCCGGCCGTCCTTGACGATTGCCACCCCCATCGCCGGCACCTCGAAACGCTCGCGGATGTCCTCGATGTAAGCGTCAAAGTCGCGCAGTTCCGCCGGCAAGCCGGTTGACGTAGCGGATTCCGGAGCGGTAACGAATCCACTCGCCTCCTGTTCCGGCTGTGCTTGCGCATGCACATCCGAGAGCGGCCCAAGGCCCACTGCCAGCGCGATGCTGATGGCCAGCACACTGCCGGCACCCTGCTTGCGTACGGTATCAATAAGCATCTGTTCCCCATATCCCCTGCAATGCGAAGCGATGAAGATAACCCAGCGCGGCATAATGCTGCGCCCCCCGGAGCCCATCAACGATGCCGCAAGACACTAACCCACCCGGATTGGCCATCATCGGCGGTGGCCCCGCCGGACTCATGGCGGCCGAAGTCGCCCGAGCAGCCGGCATCGAGGTGGACCTGTACGAGACCAAGGGCTCGGTTGGACGCAAGTTCCTGATCGCCGGCAAAGGTGGGCTGAACCTGACCCACGATGAGGCGCGGCCCGCCTTTGACGAGCGCTACCGCGAGCGCGGCGCAGCGGTAGGCGATTGGCTGAATGGGTTTGACGCCGCAGCACTTCGCGAATGGGCACGTGACCTTGGCGTAGAAACCTATGTTGGCAGCTCCGGCCGGGTGTTCCCGTTGGATCGCAAGGCAGCACCGCTGCTGCGCGGGTGGGTACGTCGGCTGCGCGACGCGGGCGTGCGCTTCCATGTGCAACACCGCTGGTTGGGCTGGAGCGACGACGGTGCGTTGAGCTTCTCAACACAGTCCGGCGAGAAGTCGGTACGTCCTGCTGCGACTGTGCTCGCCCTGGGCGGCGGCAGTTGGCCCCGCTTGGGGTCCGACGGCGCATGGCAACCGTGGCTGGCCGCGCGCGGCGTTGATGTTGCACCGCTGGTATCGGCCAACTGCGGCTTCGACATAGGCTGGAGTGAGCACTTCACCCACCGCCATGCCGGCGCGCCATTGAAGCCCGTGGTTGCCTACTGGCAGGACGAAGGCGTTGAACGCGCTCTGCAGGGCGAATGCGTGGTTACCTCCAGCGGCATCGAAGGCAGTCTGGTGTATGCGCTTTCGGCAACGCTACGCGAGACGATCGCGCGCGACGGGCAAGCCATCCTGACTTTGGACCTGGCTCCAGGGCGCGAGCTGGTACGGCTGCGCAGCGATCTGGGCAAACCGCGCAACGGACGCAGCATGAGCGAGCACCTGCGCCGGCAAGCCGGGCTCAACGGCGTCAAGACCGCGGTGGTATATGAGGTGTTGGGCAAGGACGGGCTGGGCGACACCGACCGGCTCGCGCGCACCATCAAACGTCTGCCCCTGACACTGCTGCGTACGCGACCGATTGAAGAGGTCATCAGCAGTGCCGGCGGCGTGCGGCTGGAGGCAACGGATGCATCGCTGATGTTGAGCGCCGTGCCGGGGGTGTTCTGCGCCGGCGAGATGCTGGACTGGGAAGCGCCGACCGGCGGCTACCTCCTCAATGCCAGCTTCGCCAGCGGCCGCCGCGCCGGGCTTGGCGCAGTCGAGTGGCTGGCCAAGCGCCGCGACGCCGGGTCCTGAGCGCTGCTGCCGCTCAGTCCTGCACGGCAGCAGCCCGGGTTGCCGACTGCGGCTTCCAGCGGCGCAGCAGCAGGGTGTTAGACACCACACTGACGCTGGAGAACGCCATCGCAGCGCCGGCCACCACCGGATCCAACAGGCCTGCTGCGGCCAGCGGGATACCGACCACGTTGTAGAAGAAGGCCCAGAACAGGTTCTGCCGGATCTTGGCGCTGGTGCGACGCGAAATGCTGATGGCATCAGCGACCAGGCGCGGGTCAGAGCGGATCAGGGTGATCCCCGCCGCATGCATGGCCACGTCGCTGCCGCCGCCCATCGCAATGCCGACATCGGCCACGGTCAATGCGGGCGCATCGTTGATCCCGTCACCGACCATCGCCACCGCACCACCTGCCCTCAGCGCGTTGACCGCTTCCGCCTTGTCGCCGGGCAACACCTCGGCACGGACATCATCGATACCCAGCGCATCGGCAACCGCCTGCGCTGCGCCGCGGTTGTCGCCGGTAATCATCGCGATACGCAGGCCTTGTTCGTGCAGGGTCTGGATCGCGGCACGCGCTTCCGGGCGCGGCTCGTCACGGAACGCCAGCAGGCCCAGCAACTGCACCCGGTCCGGGTGGCGCTCGGCCAGCCACGACACGCTGTGGCCATGAACAGCCAGCTCATCGCCCCGCGCCGACATCGCACCCAGGTCGACCCCGCTCTCCTGCATCAACCGGCTGCTGCCCAACAGCAGCTCGCGGCCGTCCACCTCGCCTTGCAGCCCACGTCCGGCCAATGCGGTCACGTTTGCTGCATGAGGGACTTGGATCGACTCAGCGGCCGTAACAACGGCACTGGCCAGCGGATGCTCACTACCGGACTGCAATGCAGCGGCCAGACGTAACACCGTCGCATCATCCCCGTCGACGCCGACGTGTTGCGCCAGTGTCGGCCGGCCCACCGTCAGGGTTCCGGTCTTGTCGAACGCGATGATCTTCAGGGCGCGCGCCGTTTCCAGCACCTCGGCATCCTTGATCAGGATGCCGGCGCCTGCGGCAACACCGGTGCCGGCCATGATCGCGGTGGGTGTCGCCAACCCCAGCGCACAGGGACACGCAATGACCAGCACCGCCACCGCGTTGAGGATCGCCACGTTCCAGTCGCCACCCAGCAATCCCCAGCCGAGCAGGGTCAGCACCGCGATACCGACCACCGTCGGTACGAAAACCGCACTGACTTTGTCGACCATGCGCTGGATCGGCGCCTTCTTCGCCTGCGCGTCCTCGACCAGACGGATGATGCGCGACAGCGCCGTTTCCGCGCCGATGGCAACCGTGCGCAAACGCAGGCGTCCCTCGCCATTGACCGCGCCGCCAGTGACGCGGTCACCTGGTTCCTTCGCCACCGGCAGCGACTCGCCGGTGATCAGCGATTCATCGGCGTGGCTACGGCCTTCAATGATCTCGGCATCGACCGGAATGCGCTCTCCGGGCAACACCACGACCACGTCGTCGACCCGCACCTCGCCCAGCGGCAGCTCCTGCTCGACGCCATCGCGCACCACCCGCGCGGTGTCGGGACGCAGTGCCTGCAAGGCCCGAATGGCTTCGGTGGTCTGTCGCTTGGCGCGCGCTTCCAGCCACTTGCCCAGCAGCACCAGCGTGATGACCACCGCGGATGCTTCGAAGTACAGATGACCCCCGCCGTGGCCGCCGTCCGCGAAGAGGTGAAACACGCTCAACCCGTAACCGGCACTCGTGCCCAGCGCGACCAGCAGATCCATGTTGCCGGTGCGCGCTTTCAATGCGCTCCAGCCGGCACGGTAAAAACGCGCACCCAACCAGAACTGCACCGGAGTCGCGAGCGCAAACTGCAGCCAGCCCGGCAGCATCCAGTCGCGACCAAACGGCATCGCCAGCATGGGCAGCATCAACGGCGCTGCAAGAATGATCGCGATCACCAGATGACGCAGCTCGCGCGAGCGGTAGGCCTTCCGGGACGGATCACCCTGCGTCGCATCGTCGGCACCGGATGTTGCAGCGTCGCGCGGCAAACGCGCGGCGTATCCGGCTGCGACAACCGCGTCGACCAGCGCGGTGGGATCTGTACCAGCGATCACCTGCACCCGGGCGTGTTCGGTCGCAAGGTTAACGACCGCTTCGAGCACACCGGGCGCGGCCGATAGAGCCTTCTCCACCCGCCCGGAACACGACGCGCAGGTCATGCCCTCGACGGTGAGATCAATGGAGGTACTGGGAACGGCGTAACCGGCAGCCTTCACCGCATCGACGAGGGTCGCGAGCTTCAGGTCAGGATCCGCTTCTACCTCGGCCATCTCGGTCGCCAGATTGACGCTGGCGGCGCGAACTCCGGGCACTTTCGCCAGAGCCTTTTCAACACGGCCGACACACGAGGCACAGGACATGCCCTCAATACCGAGCCGCAACACCCCTGCGGGCTCACCGATTGACTCAACCATGTTCATGCAGGCCTCCAGACGCTGATATGGGGCCGATGTCCCCGGTTCCCATCCCCGCGCATCAGGCGCTGGCTTCGATTCCCTGGTCACACAAGGGCTGCAACGCCGGATCCAGCGCCACCCGCTCGTCGAACACGAAACACCGGCCGTCGTAACCTGCCCCGCCAACCTGCTCGAAGTAGCCCAGGATGCCGCCATCGAGTTGCAGGACGTTGTCCATGCCGTCAGCGCGCATTGTCAGTGCTGCCTTCTCGCAGCGGATTCCGCCGGTGCAGAAGCTGACCACAGTGGCGTCGGCGAGCGCTTCGCGATGCACGGCGAGCGCCTGCGGCAGCTCGGTGAAGTTGTCGATTGGCAGGGTCAGTGCGCCGCTGAAGGTGCCGTACTCGACCTCCTCGCGGTTGCGGGTGTCCAGCAACACCAAGCGGCGACCAGCATCGTCGGCACCTTGGGCGATCCAGCGCGCCAGATCGGCCGGGGCAACGATCGGTGCGCGCGGATGCGCCAACGGCGCACCGTCTGCCCGCCGCCAGGCGATGATTTCCGGTTTGACCTTCACCTTCAGCCGAGCAAACGGGTTGCGTCTGCTGTAGCTGGACTTGACCACGATCCCGGCAAACCGAGGATCGTCGCGCAGCGGCGACAGGAACCCTTCCATGCCCTCCATCGCGCCGGCAAGCACCAGGTTCACGCCCTCCGGGGATACCAGCACGGTGCCGCGCAGGTCGGCGTCCAAGGCGTCGGTGCGCAGACGGTCAGCGAGCGCGCCCGGGTCGACGATCTCGGCAAAATGGTAAGCCGCAATATTGATAATGTTCATCCGCCGATTTTAGCGTCCTCGCGCCGGCCACGCTTGCTCTGCAAGATCTTGGGCGGGGAACTTCCCCATCCACGATGCCGTCGAAGGGCAGTGTTCTCGCCGGCTCCACGTGCAATGGACTATTGTTCAACATGAGCCGGCGACCTACGCCAATACCCCACCGACGGAGATACGTCTGAATGAAGATCCAGCTCAACACCGATAAGAACATCCAGGGCGACGAGTCTGTCGCAGGTCACGTGGACACTGCCGTGAACAGCGCGCTGTCGCGTTTCAGCAGCCAGATCACCCGGATCGAGGTGCATTTGAGCGACCTCAACGCGAACAAGTCCGGCGCCCATGACAAGCGTTGCGTCATGGAAGCGCGGCTGGAGTCGCGCAACCCGGTGGCCGTCACCCACGAGGCTGACACGGTGCGCGAGTCGATCAATGGTGCGGCACACAAGCTGCAGCGCCTGCTGGAAAGCTCGCTCGGAAAGCTGGCAGCTGACGAGCGCAAACAGCAGCACGTGCCGCCGAGCGCCGACGAGCCTGTGCTCGACAAGGTCATCGAGGGATACGCCAAGGCCGCGGAACAGTGATGCCCGGGCGCGCATAGCGCCCTGCAATGGCTGATGTACAACGATCGACCCGGCCGAAAGGTGCGGGTCGATCTACACTGGGCAGCCCTACTCAGGTGCCGCCAATGTCCGATCCATCACACCCCACCGCTGAACGACTGTCTCGCAAGGTATCCGAGCTGGCGGAGTGCTCGCGCGCGCAGGCCGATCAGTACATCGAGGGTGGGTGGGTCAAGGTTGACGGCGACGTGGTCGAGTCGCCGCAATTCATGGTCGCAGACCAGTGTGTCGAGCTGGATCCAAACGCCCGCTTGGACGCGACCGAACCCGCCACGATGCTGCTGCACAAGCCGGTCGGCATGGCCTTTGGCGAATCCACGTCCTTGATAACGGAAGCGACGCGCGTGATCGGCGACGAGCGCCGAGGCATTCGCTCACTGCAACGCCACTTCACGCACCTGAAGCCATTGATGCCGTTGGAAGACGACGCCAGCGGTTTGGTCGTTGTGACTCAGGACGGCCGCGTCGCCAAGCGCCTGAAAGAGGACGGCGCCAAGCTCGAGCAGGAGTTCCTGGTCGAGATCGAGGGTCAAGCCGGCCCCTACACACTCAGCCGGCTCGCACGGGGACTGAGCTATCAGGGACGCATGCTGCCGGCGTGCCATGTCAGCTGGCAGAACGAGATCCGTCTGCGTTTCGCGATCAAGGACGTGCGCCCCGGCCAGATACCGGACATGTGCGCCCAGGTCGGCCTGCGAGTGGTGGCGATGCGCCGACTGCGTATCGGCCGTATCGGCCTGAACAAGATGCCGATCGGCCTGTGGCGGTACATGCCCACCACCGAGCGGTTCTGAGCCGGCGTCAGCTGCCGGACTGCGGACGCATGTACGGAAACAGCAGCACATCGCGGATCGACGACGAGCCGGTCATCAGCATCACCAACCGGTCGATACCGACGCCGAGCCCGCCGGTCGGCGGCAAACCGATCTCCAGCGCGCGAATGTAATCTTCGTCGAAATGCATGGCCTCGTCGTCGCCGCCGTCCTTGGCCGCGACCTGAGCCTGGAAGCGGGCGACCTGATCCTCGGCATCGTTGAGCTCGGAGAACCCGTTGGCCAGCTCCTTGCCGCACACAAACAGCTCAAACCGATCGGTCATGCCGGCGTCGTCATCGCTGGCACGCGCCAAGGGGCTGACTTCAACGGGATGACGGGTAATGAAGGTCGGCTGGATCAGGGTGTGCTCGACCGTTGCCTCGAAGATTTCCAGCAACATTTTGCCCCAGCCATAACCGGGCTTGACCTTGACCTTGAGGCGCTCGCAATGCCCGCGCATTGCATCCACATCGCGCAGATCGGCCGCGCTGATCTCCGGGTTGTGCTCCAGCACCGCGTCGCTCATCGTCCAGCGCCGGAATGCGGGGCCGACATCGATCGACTCACCGTCCCACTCCAGCTGGGTGGTCCCCAGCACGGAAGTGGCGATGTCGCGGATCATCGTCTCGGTCAGGTCCATGACCTCGTTGTAGGTGGCGTAGGCCTCGTACAACTCGAGCATGGTGAACTCGGGGTTGTGCCGGGTCGAAACGCCCTCGTTGCGGAAGTTGCGGTTGATCTCGTAGACCCGCTCCAACCCGCCGACTACGAGACGCTTGAGGTACAGCTCCGGGGCCACGCGCAGGTATAGATCAAGGTCCAACGCATTGTGATGGGTCTTGAACGGCTTGGCCGTCGCACCGCCGGGGATGTAATGCATCATCGGCGTTTCCACTTCCAGGAAGCGCCGGGTGTCGAGCCACTCGCGCATCGCGCGGATGATCTGCGAACGCTTGACGAATACCTCGCGCGCCTCCGGGGAGACGATCAGGTCGACGTAGCGCTGGCGATAGCGCTGCTCCACGTCCGACAGGCCGTGGAACTTGTCCGGCAGCGGCCGCAATGACTTGGTCAGCAGACGCAACTGGTCGACCTTGACCGACAGCTCACCGGTGCGGGTACGCGTCAGCACACCCTGCGCGCCAACAATATCGCCCACGTCCCAGCCCTTGAAGGCGGTGTAGGTATCGCCCAGCGTGTTGGCCTGCAGGAACAACTGCAGACGTCCAGACTCGTCCTGGATCTGGACGAAGCTGGCCTTGCCCATCACCCGCTTGAGCATCAACCGCCCAGCAACCGCAACCCGGTGACCCTTGGCTTCCAGCGCTTCGGCACCCCACTGCTCGGCGTCCGCATACTCGGCCAGCAACTCACCGGCGTAGTTTTCGCGCCGGAAGTCGTTGGGGAACGCGATGCCTTGCTCGCGGATCGCGTCGAGCTTGGAGCGGCGCTCGGCGATCAGCTTGTTCTCATCCGGCCGGCTATCGTCGGAGGAAGTGGCGGCGGCGGCGTTCGGGGCGGTGTCGGTCATGGTCATGCCTGGAAAAAATGTTGCACTGGGCGCGAGGTCAGTCGCAGGGGCTGGCTCAGGTCGCGTCGGAACGTTTGGCACCCACCGCCAGGCCGGCCTTGAGGCTCGCGGATACGAACTCGTCGAGATCGCCGTCGAGGACGTTCTGGGTATCGCTGCGCTCGATGCCGGTGCGCAGATCCTTGATCCGGCTCTGGTCGAGAACGTAGTTGCGGATCTGGCTGCCCCAGCCGATGTCGGACTTGGTCGCCTCGACCGCGTCACGCTCGGAGTTGCGCTTCTGGATTTCCAGCTCATACAGCTTGCCGGCGAGCATCTTCATCGCGGTGTCGCGGTTCTGGTGCTGGCTGCGGCCAGTCTGGCAGGCGACGACCGTACCGGTCGGGATATGGGTGATACGAACGGCCGACTCGGTCTTGTTGACGTGCTGGCCACCGGCGCCGGAGGAGCGGTATACATCCGTCCTGAGGTCGGCCGGGTTGATGTTGACCTCGATGTTGTCGTCCACTTCGGGCGCAACAAACACCGAGGTGAAGCTGGTATGGCGGCGATTATCCGAATCGAACGGCGATTTGCGCACCAAGCGGTGCACCCCGGTTTCGGTTTTCAGCCAGCCATAGGCGAAATCGCCTTCTACGCGGAAGGTCGCGGACTTCACGCCCGCCACATCGCCGCCGCTGACTTCCATCAACTCGGTTTTCCAGCTCCGCGATTCAGCCCAGCGCAAATACATCCGCAGCAGGATCTCGGCCCAGTCCTGGGCCTCGGTGCCGCCCGCCCCTGCCTGGATATCGACAAACGCGGCAGCGTTGTCCATCGCACCGGAGAACATACGCTGGAACTCCAGCTCGTCGACCGCAGCGGCGTAGATCTCAGCGTCGTCAATCACCGCTTGCGCAGTGTCGTCATCGCCTTCCATCTCGGCCAGCTCGAGCAGCTCCTCGGCGCCCGCAACGTTCTCGGTGAGGGTCCGGATACCGGTGACAACTTTGTCCAGCGACGCCCGCTCACGGCCCAGGGACTGGGCGCGCTCGGGATCGTTCCAGATGTCGGGGCTTTCCAGCTCCCGGCTTACTTCTTCCAGACGTTCGACCTTGGCGTCGAAGTCAAAGATACCCCCTGAGCGCTTCCAGCCGATCCTTGAGATCGACGAGGCGCTCGTGGACGGGATTCAGTTCAATCATGTCCGTGGTTTCATGCGAAAAATGACCGCCAAGTCTATCAGGCAGTGGGAATCGGCGCGGTAACCGAGCCGCTCCGGTCAGCGCGCCGGAGGGGACTCGAACCGCTCCCGCAGCGCCTGCCTGAACGTCCGGCTGCACGGCAACGGATCACCGCGCCTCATGTGAACCCGTGCATCGCCACTGTCGAGCGGCTCAATCGATGCAATCGCATCCAGATTGACAATGTAGCTGCGATGGATGCGGACGAAGCGCGCAGGGTCGAGACGGGCTTCGATGCCGCTCAGGGTTGAACGCAGCGGATAGTCGCGCCCGTCCAGATGCAGATTCACGTAGTTGCCCGAGGCCTGCAGCGACTCGACCTTGTTGGCAGTAATGAGGAACTCCCGCCCCAGTTTGCGCACCAGGAAACGCTCCGGCCGCTCCGTCGGATTCGGGGGAGCGTCGTCTGCGGCATCCAGCACGCTGGCCTCACCTTGCAGCCGGAGTACCAGCAAGCGGTATCCAAGAATCAGCACCACCATGCCGATGAAGGTACGCACGTCCTTGGAGTACTCGTAGACAAGCTCGTTCGGCCAATCTCCAAAGTCGTATTTGAGGCCCTGCACGGCATACACAAGCTTGCGCAGCAACACCATGCCGACCACGTGCGACACAGACCACGCGATACTCGCCGGCAGATACCACGGGAGATTGCGGCGCCAGGTATCCAGGTGCAGCGGCCAGCGCCGGGTAAACCACAGCAGCGCCGGCACCAATGCCAACTGCGCCAAAGCGCTGGACCACGACCACGACGCGGATTGCCACCAGTCCAACGGCATACCCAAGCGACGATAGTCGGCCCACTTGGTATAGCTGCCGCCCATCGCACTCATGCAACAGCTCACCAGCCAATAGCTGATCTCGACCGGGCGACGATGAGCAAGATAGCGCTCCGACGGCGAAGGTTTGGGGGTAGCGACGTCGGGCATTCGCGCATCATACGGAAACCGCTGCAGGGGCCGGTCGCGGTTCGTCCCTGCAGGCCACGACTGGTCACAAAACCCGCGCGGTCAATCACTTGCATGATTTAGCACGCCGGATCCCCGATACGGTCAGGCCATCTACGAACGGTCTATCCCATGCAACGCAGACACGATATCGACGCCCTGCGCGTCTTCGCTTTTGCCATCCTGATCCTCTATCACGTCAGCGGCGTGTACGAGATAGACTCGGATTTCCACGTCGTCAGCAGCTACCAGACCGAATGGCTGGACTTCGTTCGCATCGTGTTCAACCGCTGGCGCATGCCACTGCTGTTCGCGATTTCCGGTGTCGCGATTGGTCTTGCCGTGCAAGGCCGCAGCCCGGTGAGCTTCATGCTTATTCGCAGCTGGCGACTGTTGCTGCCGCTGGTGTTCGGGATGCTGTTCGTGGTCTCGCTGCAGGCGTATTGCGAAGGGGTCAGCAAGGGAACGATCGACCCGGGCTACGCCGCGTTCATGTGGCGCTATCTGCAGCTTCGACCATGGCCTGAGGGTACGTTTGCCGGTGCCGCTTACGGAATCACCTGGAACCACCTCTGGTACTTGGCTTACCTGTGGACCTACACGCTGGTGTTGATGGCACTTGTTCCGGTGCTTCGCTCCACGGCGGGACAGCGGGCGATGGACTGGGTAGGCCGCCCCCGTGGCGTGGTGCTGCTGTTGCTACCGGCGTTGATCTTCTTTGCGCTTCTGGTACTGCTCAGGCCGCGGTTTCCGGAAACCCACGCTCTGATCGGGGACTGGTACCTGCACGCCGAATACTTCACGGTGTTCCTGTTGGGCTTTGCGGTTGCCGACAAGCAGGCGTTGTGGACCCGACTGGCAAGTCTGCGAAAGCCATTGGCCGCAATCGCCATCACGGCTATCGGCGTGGAGTTGTCGCTGAAGGCTGCCGGCCAGTACCTGCCGCCTGGAGAGATCCCGGCATGGGCCCAGCAGGTGCCGTGGGCGCTGATCGAGCGTGCCGCCCGCGCGCTGTACATGTGGTCTGCGCTGCTGGCGATCTTCGGGTGCGGACATGCGTGGCTGAACCGACCGATGCGCTGGCTCCCTTACGCAACGGAAGCCGTCTACCCGTGGTACATCCTGCACCAGAGCCTGATCGTCTTGGCGGCGTACTGGCTGGTTCCGCTTAGGCTGGGCCCGTGGGCGGAACCAGCGCTGGTCATCCTGATTACGGTGATTGGTTGCCTGCTGTTGCACGAGCTGATCATCCGCCGATTCGCGATCCTACGGCCGCTGTTCGGACTCAAGCTGGTACCGCAGACGCGTCCGAGCCAGAAGCGACGACTGCAGGTCGCTGGCGGGAACGGATAGGCAGCGCGCGCGGAACCTCACTTCACCTCAAACTCGCCGACAAGCACCGATTCGTTCTTGCCTGACAACCTCAGCGTGACGGTGCTGTCCTTCTGGCGGGACATGCCCCACCCAGTGCTCAGCTTGAGCGTGAGTGTGGTCGCACCGGTCACGACCTGCTGTCGGTCGCCATAGAAGTGCGCCTCCACCCGATACAGCCCCGGCTTTGCGTCCCGCAGCACGAACTCCTCGGGGCCGTAGCCGCCGGTGAAGTCCCGCGAGATCAACCCGCCTTGATAGGTAAGTGGATTGCGGTAGTAGCACTTCTCTCCGTTCGGATCGGTCACCCAGAGGTCCATGTCGCTGTTGTCGCTGTCCCACGACAATGCGACGCGAAGGTCCAGCGGCATGTTCTGCAGCAGGCGACGGTCGATGAAGGCCGTATCCAGTGGCTTGGGACTGGTAGCGATGATGGCGTTCATCTCGTTCAAAACAATCGCGGGAATACCACTGAAGCGGCTGTCCCAGTTGCCCAACGCCACCTCGTACAGTTTTTCCACGGCCTGCTGGCGCTGCCCATCCGCCGCCAATGCCAGCGCCAGATCGCGGCCGCTTTGGGGCTCTTCCTCTGCCATCTCCAGCACTTGGCGGAAGGTATGAACGGCAAGCTTCCACTCGCCGGCCTGCATCAGGCGGTAGCCGAGCACCCGCAGCACATGCCGGTTGTCGAGGTCCATCTCGGCCAGGTTCGACAACACTCTCATGGCTTCAACGCGTCGTTTCTTTGCCAGCAACAGATCCGCCACGTCCAGATAGAACGCCGTGCTGTCCGAGTGGCTGTCCCGCTCATCAAGATAAAGCCCGTAGATCTGGTTGCCGGGTACGGCACGCAGACGCTTGGCATAGGGCGAGTCGGGCGCCCACGGCTGCAGGTGGATGGTGGCGGAGGTACTACCCGGTGACGGAGCGGACTTGCTGACGCGAGCTTGGCGATTCGGCGTGTCAACGGATACTCCACGCTGCCCAGAAACGCGCGCGGGAGACGGCGGCGACGGGGGCGGCGGCATCGCCTCACTCAGCTCCATCGCGTCCATCTCGTCATTCGCCCACCGCCCCTGATCAGTGGGGCGCGAGGGCTTTTTGACAGCACGATCGGTCTTCGGGAAGGGCGACTTCCACCACGCAAGCCGCGTAGCAAAATCGCTGGCAGCCCGATCCAGCCGTTCGCTGCGCGACGCTTCGCGTTGTTTGTATGTCATGGACTGCAGACGCGCGACTTCGGCCCGCAATTCGGCGGGCGGCGCGATGTAGTAGCGGACGTAGTCGGCTGCTTCCTCCAGAGCGATCAGCGAGGTTCCAGCAGTCACGATCGAGAACGTCTGTCCCAGCCGCGCAATGGCCGCGCGATGGCGTTCAGGGTCACCCGAGTACGCGGCAATCTGCCATCTCGCCCATTGCCTCGGCACATAAGTGCCGCTCGACGCAGCTGCGACGTCCACGGCGATGTCCCTGCGTCGCCCACCCTCATCCAGGGTCACCCGGATAACGCCGGTCGGCTCGGTGAGCCGTCCCGCAATCCTGAGTAGCCCGTCGTCGACATGGCGCGACTGAGCGTGCAGATCAGTAACACCGTCGCCACGCATCTCGATGACGCGGGTTCCGTGTCCCAGCAGCGCGCGAACTGCCGCATCAAACGTCTCGCGACCCTGCCAGGCGACCAGTCGACCACCGCGGGCGTCCGCAAGTGACTCCAGACGCCCGCTATCGGACGTCGCGCCGGCGGAGTTGATCGCGTACAGACGTTGGTTCTTTGCGAGCGCGGGGAATTTCTTGTCGCCGTAGTTCTGCAAGCCGTCACTGACCAGCAAATACTCCGCAATACGCGGGCTGGGGGTCCAGTCAGACAGGTTGCTGGCACCGTCGTTGACGACGGCCTCCAATGTGCTTCGCAGCGTCGACCAGTCACCCTTGCGGATGGTGAAGTCGCCACCGTTCTCGCCCACGTCGCGCAGGATGCGCAGCTGTACTCGGCCGTTGCCCATCGCGTTGAAATAACGATCAAGCAATGCAAATTCACTGGTCCGGTCGCGCGTTTTGGCGGACGCGGACGCATCCCACAGCAGACCGACACTGTTTGGAATCGCCCGGCTGGATGCCACGGACTGCGGCACCGGCACTTCGGCCAGTACGTAGTGCTCGCCGTCGTGCTGACCGCCATACGAGACGGATTTGGTGTTGACAGGGAATCGAAGGGACAAGCCACCCTGTGGTCTGAACGCGGTACGGCTGACGATGGCCTGGTATCCATGCGCATCGCGCTTGAAGGGCAGTGCACCAAAGTTTCCGTCGACAACAGGCGCGCTTGTAACGCCGCTGGCCTGCACGCTTAGCGAGAACTTCTCGGCACCAGACAACAGGTGCACCGGTACGGCGAGGCGCCACGCAGCTGACTCACGCGGCATGGCTTCCTCGATCACCAACCTCACCCGCCGCGAGCCCTTTGCCGGTATCGGATACACACGCAAGCGGAAATGATTACCCGCCGTCTGCTCAAGCAAGCCGGGGTCCACGCGGCGGCGCTCAATACTCTCGAACACTTGCCGGGCGCGCGCCTTGGGCACGGGGACCGCATCGCGCAGCACGCCGTTGATGTCCAGCGCGAACCCTGCGATCTGCTGGCCGCTCCTCAACGGGAACTGCAGCGTGCCTTCCAGCTGGCGGTTATTCGGGTTGTACAGCTCAAGCAGCATGGTCGTGGTCGCGAACCCGCCATTCGTCTCAATCTGCACATCTGCCGAGCGCAGGCTGATCGGCGACTCCGCCCCTTCGGTGAGTTGCAGCAGCGGGGGACGCCTATCGTCTGGAACCACCACACTTCGCCCAAAAGCCGGGGCAGCGAACGTTAGAACAAGCAGGAACGTGGTTGCAGCAAGTAGCGTAATCCGTCGCATGGTGACTTCCCTGTAATTAGCTAACCGGCCGGTGATCGCGTATCAGGCAGGTTCGCGATGGACAACGATCAACTGGATGGCATCGCCGCCGCGATAGTCATCCGCTTCCAGCCGGTAGGCGATCCGCACCCGTCCTGGCGGCTCCAGTTCATCCCAGCCGCCAAAATGGATGGCGTTGAGGCGCCGACCATTGTTCGCCAACTCCAGTTTCAAGTGCTTCTGGCCGACAATGCGCCAACCCAGCACGTCAAACTCACCGTCGAATTGGGGCTCCGGGAAACCCTGCCCCCATGGCCCACCTTCACGCAGCGCGTCAGCACTGCGGCGGGTGAACTCATCGAACGCCAGCTCACCGTCACTTGGAACCTGCAATTGCAGCAGCTCAGGGTCCAAGGTCAGCTCGACACATTCGTGGAATGCCCGCTCGAAAGCAGCAAGCGAGGTCATCGGCAACGAAAGACCGGCGGCCATGGCATGGCCGCCGAAGCGCTCGATCAGGTTCGGATAACGCGCATTGACCATCGCCAGAGCATCGCGGATATGGAAGCCCGGGATCGAACGGGCCGATCCGCGCAGCATGTCGCCACCAGGCTCGGCAGGCGCGAAGGCGATGGCGGGCCGGTGCAAGCGCTCCTTCATCTTCGAGGCGACCAAGCCGACCACACCCGGGTGCCAGCCCGGATCAAACAGGCATGCGGCCAGCGGCACGCCGGTAGTATCCAGCAGCACCTTGGCGAACGCGGCTTCGGCCTCGTCAGTCATCTCCTGCTGGACCTTGCGCCGTTCGGTATTGATCCGGTTGAGCGTCTCCGCGATCTGCCGCGCCTGGGTCAAGTCATCGGTCAGCAGGCATTCGATGCCTACTGCCATGTCTTCAAGACGACCGGCGGCATTCAAGCGTGGGGCGACTGCGAAACCGATATCACTGGCGCTGAGTCGGGCCGGGTCGCGCTGCGCCACGTCAATCAATGCGTGCAGTCCGACACAGCCCTGCCCTGCCCGCAGGCGCCGGAGCCCGGCGGAGACAAGCGCGCGGTTATTGGCGTCCAGCGGCACGAGATCCGCAACGGTGCCGACAGCCACCAGATCGAGCAATTGACTCAAATCCGGCCCGCGTCCGTTGTCGCCACCATCCAGCGTGCCGTCAGCGAGCAGCCGCCGGCGCAGTGCCAGCAACACGTAGAACATCACCCCGACGCCGGCCAGCACTTTGCTGGGGAAGGCGTCGCCGGCCTGGTTGGGATCAACAATCGCGTCTGCGGGCGGCAAGGTATCGCCAGGCAGGTGGTGATCGGTGACCAGCACCTGCCAACCCAGTTTCTTGGCCTCGGTGATACCCGCGTGGCACGCGATGCCATGATCGACGGTGACAAGAAGATCCGGCTGCATCGGCGCAAGCTCGGCGACCAGCGCCGGTGACAATCCGTAACCATGCACAGCCCGATTGGGAACGGCGTGCGAGATACGACGCGCACCCAGCATGCGCAGTCCGCGCACTGCCACGGCACACGCGGTGGCGCCGTCGCAATCAAAATCACCCACGACCAGAATGTGCCGATCCTGCGCGATCGCATCTGCCAGCAGTTTCGTTGCGGCATCCAGACCGAGCATGCCGTCAGGCGGCAACAGATCGGCCAGCCGGGGGCGAGCCTGCTCCGCTGTGACTGCGCCGCGCGCGCTGTAGATACGTCGTAGCAGTGGCGGGATTTGGTCGGGCCAAGGCCCGGACTGGGGAGCGATCTGGCGGCGCAGAATGCCTGCGTGGCTCATTCGACCGCCTCAGACACGCTATTCACGAACGAGTGCAGCGGTCGGCGCCAGAAGCGCCAGCGATGACGCGGTGCGATGGTAAGGCGATGTCCATCCGCGAAGTCCACTACGACCGACCCGACCCCGCCCGCAGCCAACTCTTCCGACAGCGGATGCCACCAGTCCCGGTCAAATACGGCCAGATCGCGCAGGTGGCGCAAGTCGAACAAGCCAACGCCCTGCTCGGGCCAACGCGCTGGCAATGGCCCGGCCGGAACGCTTGCCGTCTCGGCAAACGCGGTGAGTGTGCCATCGTCACTGGCGACGCGAGCATGGTGGGTGCGCACCTGATTGGGCAGCACTCCAGCACCCCAGAACCACAGCGAGTTGACCGGAGCCAGCCCCGCGGCAGCACGCTCCGCGTTGCGTGGATGATTGTGCAAAACCACTTGCGCTTCGCTCAGCAAAGCGCGCCACCGCCGCCCATCCGGGCCGTCGGGTAGCTGCTCAAACAGGTCTGCGCCCAGCGCATCATCCAGCGAAACCATGTCCGGCAACTTCGCACCAGGTTGCATACGCAGATACCAGCGCTGCGGGTCGGGTGCGTCCAGCGGGCACCCGCTGTCGCCGAAGTACGGCCTGAGCGCCGGCAGGAACGCAGCCGTATCGGCGTCGCTCAACGAAAGCGCTTCGCCATGGGCCATCAGGCGGGCGCCGTTGATTTCAGGTTGGATATACACCGGGTCGGCGCGCATCCAGGCCGCGCCCACCGCGTCGCCCGCGTCGCGCTGGCGGGTAACGGCAGCCACCGGCCAACCGCGTGGAACGACATCAAACTGGCGTTGGACCACTGCGCCGACCGGCTGACTGGCGTCTGCGCGGGCAAACCATCGACCCGCGCTCTCCGACAAGCGCTGGCCACCAAAGCGGCTTCGCGCCGGAAGCAACAGGGTGACCGCGCGTTGGCCCATGATCAGACGACGTAACGGACGGCGACGATGTCGTATTCGCGGGTGCCGCCGGGGGCGTCGATAACGATGCTGTCGCCTGCGTTACGGCCGATCAGCGCACGCGCAATGGGCGAGGAAATCGCGAGCAGGCCCAGTTTGATGTCGGCCTCAAGGTCGCCAACGATCTGGAAGGTCCGCTCTTCATCACTTTCCGTATCGATCAGATCGACAGTGGCGCCGAACACGATCCGGTCGCCGACATTGAGCGCGGCAATGTCGATCACCTGCGAATTGGACAGTTCGCTCTCGAGCTGCTTGATGCGGCCTTCGATAAAACTCTGCTGCTCACGGGCGGCGTGGTACTCGGCGTTCTCTTTGAGATCGCCGTGCTCGCGCGCATCAGCGATGGCGGCGATCACCGCCGGTCGCTTGACCGATTTCAACTCATCAAGTTCGGCGCGCAGACGCTGCGCACCCTTGGATGTCAGGGGAGCTTGCATGACTGTTTCCTCGGGCCGGCGCATGGCCGGCACTGTATTTTTATACGACTCCCGATTGTGCCCGGGACGGTCGTGGCAAAGCTAGGCTGTCGTGTTGACCTTCGCGTGCAGTTCCTGAAGCGACCACACCGGGCCGGCATCGCGGAAGTCCAGCGAAAGTAGCAACGCACGTGCGCCGGAAATGGTGGTCGAATAGGTCACCCGTTGCTGAAGGGCCTCGCGGCGGATCGAGAACGAATCCGAGATCGCCTGACGGCCCTCGGTGGTGTTGACGATATACACAACTTCGCCGTTCTTGATCAGATCCACGATGTGCGGTCGGCCTTCATTAACCTTGTTGATGCTCTGGCATTCCAGGCCCTGATCACGCAGGAACCTGGCCGTGCCGCCCGTGGCAACCAGCGTGTACCCGCGCTCGACCAGTGCCTGTGCAACCGGCAGCACGCGCTGCTTGTCCGGGTCACGCACCGACAGAAAGACCTTCCCGTCGCTTGGCAGCGCCTCGATGCTGGCCGCCTCCTGCGCACGTGCCATGGCCGCGCCAAAGTTGCGGCCCACGCCCATGACCTCACCGGTGGAGCGCATCTCCGGTCCGAGGATCGGATCGACACCCTGGAACTTGGCGAACGGGAAGATCGCTTCCTTGACCGAGTAGTAGTCGGGCACGATTTCTTTCGTCGCGCCCTGCTCTGCGAGCGTCTTGCCCGCCATGCAGCGCGCGGCGATCTTGGCCAGCGGCATACCGGTGGCCTTGGACACGAACGGCACGGTGCGCGAGGCACGCGGATTCACTTCCAGCAGATAGATCGTGTCCTCGCCTTCGGCGTTGGTCTGGATGGCGAACTGGGTGTTCATCAAGCCGACCACGTTCAGCGCCTTCGCCAATGCAACGACCTGTTCGCGGAGCTTCGCCTGGGTATCAGCGGACAACGAGTACGGCGGCAGCGAGCAGGACGAATCGCCCGAGTGCACGCCAGCTTCCTCGATGTGCTCCATCACCCCGCCAATCAGGACGTTGCCATCCTTGTCGGCGATGATGTCGACGTCGACTTCGATGGCGTTGTCGAGAAACCGGTCCAGCAGCACTGGCGACTTCTCCGACACGCGCACCGCGTCGCGGATGTAGCGCGCGAGGTCGGCATCGGAATGCACGACTTCCATCGCCCGGCCGCCCAGCACGTAGCTCGGGCGGACGACCAGCGGATAGCCGACTTCGCGGCCCAGCAACAGGGCTTCTTCAGAATTGCGCGCAATCCGGTTGGGCGGCTGTTTCAGGCCCAGCTTGTCGACCAGCTGCTGGAAGCGTTCGCGATCTTCGGCAAGGTCAATGCTGTCGGGGCTGGTGCCGATGATCGGCACGCCGGCAGCCTCCAGCGCTTCGGCAAGCTTCAGCGGCGTCTGACCGCCGTACTGCACGATCACGCCCTTGGGCTTCTCCAGCTCGCAGATCTCCAGCACGTCTTCAAGCGTCAGCGGCTCGAAGTACAGTCGATCGGAGGTGTCGTAATCGGTGGAGACGGTCTCCGGGTTGCAGTTGACCATGATGGTCTCGAACCCGTCGGCACGCAGCGCCAGTGCCGCGTGCACGCAGCAGTAGTCGAACTCGATGCCCTGCCCGATCCGGTTCGGACCGCCGCCAAGCACGATGATCTTGTCGCGGTCGGTCGGATTGGACTCGCACTCGTCCTCGTAGGTCGAGTACATGTACGCGGTCGTGGTAGCGAACTCGGCCGCGCAGGAGTCAACGCGCTTGTACACCGGCCGCACACCGAACGCACGACGCAGCGAGCGCACCGCGGTCTCGTCGGTACTGGTCAACTGGGCCAGGCGTGCGTCGGAGAATCCCATCCGTTTGACGTCGCGCATACGCTTGGCGTCAAGCGCTGACAGTCCGTGCTCAGACACGGACTTCTCAGTCGCGATGATTTCTTCGATCTGATCCAGGAACCACGGATCAACGAAGCACAGGGCGTTGACTTCCTCGACGCTCATGCCGACGCGGAACGCTTCGCCGATATGGAAAATACGCTCCGGGCCCGGCTCTTTGAGCTCGCGGCGCATCGCGGTCAGACCTTCTTCGGTGGTCAGATCCAAGCCGGTCGGGTCGAGCCCCACCTTGCCGGTCTCAAGACCGCGTAGCGCCTTCTGAAGCGATTCCTGGAAGGTGCGGCCCATCGCCATCACCTCGCCCACCGACTTCATCTGGGTGGTCAGGCGCGAATCGGCCTGCGGGAACTTCTCGAACGCAAAACGCGGAATCTTGGTGACCACGTAGTCGATCGACGGCTCGAACGAGGCCGGGGTCGCGCCGCCGGTAATGTCGTTGCGCAACTCATCGAGCGTGAAGCCGACCGCAAGCTTGGCGGCGATCTTGGCGATCGGAAAACCGGTCGCCTTGGACGCCAGAGCCGAGGAACGCGACACGCGCGGGTTCATCTCGATCACGACCACGCGACCGGTCTCGGCATTGATACCGAACTGGACGTTGGAGCCGCCTGTATCGACGCCGATCTTGCGCAGGATGGCGATGGACGCATCGCGCAAGCGCTGGTATTCCTTGTCGGTCAGGGTCTGCGCCGGGGCCACGGTGATCGAGTCGCCGGTGTGCACGCCCATCGCATCGAAGTTCTCGATCGAGCAGACGATGATGCAGTTATCCGCGGTGTCGCGGACCACTTCCATCTCGAATTCCTTCCAGCCCAGCACCGATTCCTCGACCAGTACCTCGTTGGTCGGCGACAGCTCGAGGCCGCGCTTGATGATCTCCTCGAACTCTTCGCGGTTGTACGCGATGCCACCGCCACTACCACCGAGGGTGAAGGACGGGCGGATGATCGTCGGGTAGCCGACGGTGGCCTGGATCTCCACGGCCTGTTCGAAGGTCTTGGCGACCGCCGCCTTGGGGCACTCCAGGCCGATCTCGCCCATGGCCACGCGGAACAGCTCGCGGTCCTCGGCCATCATGATCGCCTCGCGCTTGGCGCCGATCAGCTCGACGTTGTACTTCTCCAGCACGCCGTTATCGGCGAGGTCCAGCGCGCAGTTCAGCGCGGTCTGGCCACCCATCGTCGGCAGCAGCGCCTCGGGGCGCTCCTTGGCGATGATCTTTTCCACCGTCTGCCAGTTGATCGGCTCGATATAGACCGCGTCGGCCATTTCCGGGTCGGTCATGATCGTCGCCGGATTGCTGTTGACCAACACCACCCGGTAGCCTTCCTCGCGCAGTGCCTTGCAGGCTTGCGCGCCGGAGTAGTCGAACTCACAGGCTTGACCGATCACGATCGGACCGGCGCCGATGATCAGGACGGTCTTGATATCAGTGCGCTTTGGCATGTCAGTTGGCCTCCATCAGCGCAACGAAACGGTCGAACAAGGGGGATACGTCCTGCGGGCCCGGGCTGGCCTCGGGATGGCCCTGAAAGCCGAACACCGGCGCACCGATGATCTCGATGCCCTGATTGGACCCGTCGAACAACGAGCGATGGGTAATTCGCACGCTCGCAGGCAAGCTGACTTCGTCGATCGCAAACCCGTGATTCTGGCTGGTGATCATCACGCGGCCGCCATCATCCACGCCGGCGTCGAGCGCCTGGACCGGATGGTTGGCACCGTGATGGCCGAACTTCATCTTCATCGTCTTCGCGCCACTGGCCAGGCCAAGCAGCTGGTGGCCGAGGCAGATGCCGAACATCGGTATGCGACGGTCGATGAACTCGCGGATCGCGGCCACCGCGTAATCACACGGTTCCGGATCGCCAGGGCCGTTGGACAGGAAGATCCCATCCGGATTCAAGGCCAGGACATCGGCGGCCGGGGTCTGCGCCGGCACCACGGTGATCCGGCAGCCGCGCTCTGCAAGCATGCGCAGGATGTTGCGCTTGATCCCGAAGTCGTAGGCGACCACGTGATAACGACCTTCGCTGACCGCGAATTTGTTGTTGTCCAGATCCAGCGGGCCCTGCGTCCACTCGTAGCGCTCGCGGGTGCTCACTTCCTTCGCCAGATCCATGCCCTTCAGGCCCGGGAACTTGCGTGCGGCCTCGATCGCCTTGTCGGCGTCGATGTCATCGCCAGCCATGACCGCGCCGCTCTGCGCACCATGGCTGCTGAGCATACGGGTCAACTTGCGGGTATCGATTTCAGCGATCGCGACCACACCGCGATCTGCCAACCACTGAGGCAACGCGATCTGGTTGCGCCAGCTGCTGGGGCGGCGCGGGACGTTGCGCACAATCAGACCAGCGGCCCAGACCTGTGCGGACTCATCGTCCTGATCGTTGATGCCGGTATTGCCGATGTGCGGATAGGTCAGCGTGACCAGTTGGCGCGCGTACGAGGGGTCGGTAAGGACCTCCTGGTAACCGGTCATAGCGGTGTTGAAAACCACTTCGCCGACCGACAGGCCGGGTGCGCCGACGGAAACGCCTTCGAAGATGGTGCCGTCTTCGAGCGCGAGAATTGCGGGATGAGTCACGGTGGATCGCCTTGGCTGCCAGGGGATGCTGAGTCCATCGAGCGCGATGCTGGCAAAACGCAGGCTGCAGCAAAGCGCGGACGCGGTGTTTTACCGGTCCGACAAATGGGGGTCAGGCGAACGAGAATTCTAGCGATGAAGGCCGGCGAGCGCCAGCACTACGTGAACAAAGCCTTCCACCAGCGGCTGAAACCTCGCATCCGTCCGCTTACAGCAGCATGTCACGCAGTTCGTAGCGCCCCGCGCTTTTGCCTGCCAGCCAAGCGGCAGCGTGTAACGCACCGCGGGCGAAGATATCCCGGCTGGTAGCACGATGGATCAATTCGATCCGCTCCCCTGGACCGGTGAACTGAACCGTGTGCTCGCCGACGATATCGCCGGCACGCAATGAGGCATAACGTGGCTGAGCACTACCCTGCTCCGCGCGAGCGCCCAACGCCAGGGCCGTGCCCGAAGGCGCATCCACTTTGTGCTTGTGGTGGGACTCGACGATGTCGCAATCCCACGCCTGCAGCAGCTGTGCGGCACGTTCGACAAGTTCGCTCAGAACCGTCACTCCCAAACTGAAGTTGGCCGCCAGCAGCACCGGAATTTTCGTCGCCGCCTCATCAACTGCGCCCTGTTGCGACGCGCTCAATCCGGTCGTACCCGATACCAGCGGCACGCCACGATCAACACACAGTGAGAGCACCGGTTCCAGACCCGCAGGCAAGCTGAAATCAATGGCGACATCAAACGCGGGCACCCCGTGTAACTCCGACACGGCAAAGTAAGGCAGTCCCTCGAGCACCCTTTGCGCTGGTTTACTGCGCGACACCGCGGCGACCACTTGCAGATCGTCACGTTCGGACACCAGACGCAGCAAGGATTGGCCCATCCGACCGGAGGAGCCGTGGATTAGAACGCGAATGATTGGTGACGATTGGCTCATATGCAGAGGCTATAGGCTGCGCAGCGGTTCCGGCAAGCAGCACCCGGACGGCGACCTACGCCAATGCCATTTCTGACACTATTCGCTGCGACGGCAGCCGCTGCTATCGGCGGAATCGAAATGACCGAATTCTCTCGCCAATCAATCGCCCCCCTGCTGAAAGCGCTGTACGGCCTGCGCTGGCTGAGCATTGCCTCGTTGGCGCTGATGTTGCTGATCGCCGATCAGCTCCTGCACATTCAGCTGCCTTGGGCGGCGACGTTGAGCGCGGTACTGCTGCTGGGGTTGTTCAACCTCTACGCGCGCTGGCGTTGCAGCTACGCGACCGCCGTCCGCCCGGTGGAAGCGTTCCTGCACATTCTCGTCGACGTGCTCGTGCTGGCCTGGATCATCGGCTGGACCGGCGGCATCGCCAACCCGTTCGGCTCGCTCTTCCTGCTGCCCATCGCGCTGGCGACGCTGGCTATGCCACTCCGCTGGACGCTGGCGACGGCAGCGGTGTGCGTATCGGGTTACATCGCTGCCGCCGTCTTTGGCAAGCCGCTGCCACATCTGCACGGCAACGCGATCGACCTTCATCTGTGGGGCATGGCAGCCAACTTTATTGTTTCGGCCGCCGTGGTGTTGTTGTTCTCCACCCGCATCATCGCTGCACGCGAGCAACGCGAGCAGGAACTCGCATCGATCCGCGAGCGGTTTGCCCGCAACGAGGGAATTCTGGCGCTGGCGACCCACGCCGCGTCCGTCGCGCATGAGCTGAGCACCCCACTGGGCACGCTGACCCTCCTGCTGGAAGATGCTCAGGCAACGCCGGACACGCCGATTGCGCGGGACGACGTCGAAACCATGTGCGCACTGGTCGAGATCTGTCGCCATCGCGTGCGTGAGCTGGCACAACCGGCTGATCCCGATGCGGGTAGCGATATCGAGCTGGAACGCGTGTTGACCCATTGGCAACTGGTGCGTCCAGGGATCAAGCTGCAACGCGACCTTGAAGTCCCCGCTCAAATGCTTGTGGATCGCAGTATCGGGCACCTGTTGCTGGTTTTGCTTAACAACGCAGCCGATGCGAGCGAATCAAACGGATCACATCAGGTTGACCTGACGATTCATCGGACCCAGCACGGACTACGCGGCGCGATCCGCGACTACGGCTCAGGCTTCTCGGATTCGACCCTGCTTCCCGCGCTACTCACCAGCAGCAAACCCCATGGACTCGGGGTAGGACTGGCGCTGACCCATGCCACGATAGAGCGGCTGGGCGGCACCCTTTCAATCCAGTCCGCCGGCGACGGCGCGCGGGTAACATTCGACATCCCGGTGCCCCACCACGGAGACGAACATTGAAGGGTTTGCTGGTCGATGATGACGCGCTGTATCTGCGTACCTTGCAGAAGTCGCTGCTGCGCCATGGGATCGAATGCGACACAGCGATGGACGAAGCAACGGCGCTGGATCTGGCGGGGCGGACGGAGTTTTCTTTCGCGCTGCTGGATCTGAAGCTTGAGGAAACCTCCGGCTTGGCGTTGATCCGGCCATTGCGTGCAATGCAGCCGCAGTTACGGATCCTCATAGTCAGTGGCTATGCCAGCATTGCAACGTCGGTGGAGGCAATTAAGTTGGGTGCCGACGACTATTTGCCGAAGCCCTTGACCGTCGCCACTTTGCTACGCGCGCTGGATCCGGTATCCCCGATGACCGCCAACCGCGAGGAAGACGGTTTGATACCGATGGACCGGCTGGAATGGGAGCACATCCAGCGAGCCCTGCAGGAGACCAACGGCAATGTATCCGCCGCTGCCCGCCTGCTGGGAATGTATCGCCGCTCACTGCAGAGAAAACTGGCCAAACGCCCTGTCACCGACTCCCGGGTAGCCGTCGGCTCGGAGTGATTCGGCGGGTCAGAGTGACTGCCGCCATTCGATTTCGAACGACCGCGGCTCGCCCAGATACACCATCTTGGTACCGATGGCGTGCGCCACGTAGGTCGCGTCTCCCAGGTTCCGGCCTCGCAGCGTCAAGGTGCCGACAGCAGACGGTGTCCAGCGTAGATAGGCACCGAAGGTGACGAATCCTGACGTTGCCACCGTATTGGCGGCATTGGCGTAGCGCGACGACACCGCGCGCAGGTCTGTGCCTGCCGACCAGCGGGAAGAGAACGTCTGATCAACCCACAGATTGGCGACTCGAGTGGGGGTATTGGCGGGTCGATTGCCCTGCCGTGACACCGGAACACGCGCGACGTTCTCGTAGTACTCGTCCAGCGTGGGATCGACCCATGCCATGTTGGCGTCGATGCTCAGGCCTTCCGTCGGCGTGACCGTCAATGCGAATTCCAGACCCCGTGAGGACTGCTGTCCGACCGGCAAGGTCTGGCCTGGATGGTCGGGGTCGGCGATCGCAAGGTTGGTGCGGACGATCCGGTACGCGGCCATCCTCGCGTTCGCCCGGCCATCAAGGAACGCCAGCTTGCTGCCCAACTCCATCTGACGCCCCGTGGAGAGATCGAAATCGCGCAGCGTGGTGAAGTTGGCCGTCGAAAGAACGCCCGCCGGCGGATCGGCTGCAGTGCTGTATTGAAGGTAGACGCTGCGTTGCGGCGCCCATTCGAAGTTCAGTCCGGTGCGACCGGTCGTGGAGGCATAATCGTGGGTGTACCGGGCCGGGTTAGTGGGCGTCGCCGCACGGTGGTTAGCGACGTCCAGTCCAATGCGCTCGTGGCGAAGCGACGTCAACAACGACAGCTTGTCGGAGAACCATGTGATGTTCTCCGCTGTGACCGCTTGGGTGTGCAAGCGATTGGTCCTGTCGGGCGAATGCGACAGGCTCATACCCGGCACATCCAGGAAGCGCCCGGGCGTGACTGAATCAAGCGGCACCTCATCGACGATGCCAGAGATTGATAGCGGGAATCGGCTCTGTCGATTCAGGCTGATATCCAGACCCGCGGTCCATCTCGATGGCAGCTCACCCAACTGTCCATCCCAGCTCCAATCCAGCCGGTTTCCATAGACCTGCTGGTCATGTCGTTGCAGCAGGGTGTCCGAACGGATCACGCGATCGCGAGCGGCGTTGAACGCGTAGGTCTCGACGTTGCGGTAGTCGCGAAGCGCATCGTAGTGGTACAGCGTGTTCGCGATCGTGACTCGATCGGAGGGCTGCCACTCAACCAGCGAGCGCAGCCACATCACTTCCTGGCCGTAGTAGCCGTCGGACACGTTGTAGTTCCGGTGTTCGGTACCCGGCACCGTGCGCAGACGCCCGCCGTTACCGAGCAGCGCCGGCGTTCCCCAGTACGGCCGTTCGCTATCCTCCTTCTGGTACTCGACCGCCAAGGTGTGGCTCGCGCTATCCGACACGCGGGTCCGCAGCGATGCTGCTGCGGTCAGCGAGCTGCGATCGTTGCGGTCAATCCAGCCGTCGGTATTGCTGTAGGCCACGTCCAACCGCAGTGCATTGGAAGCGCCAGGGCCGCCCAGCAGCCGATTCACGCCACCCGCCAAGGTGCCGCTGCCGTGGGAACCTGCCGAGGCCATCCACTGCAAACCGTCGGCATCCAAAGACGCCAAACGGGTGATGTAGTTGATGGACCCGCCCACCGCGCCGGCGCCGTACAGAAAGCTGGACGGACCCCCGACGGCCTCGATCCGATCATAGATCCACGCATCCACCGGTCGGGCCGCGATCGTCGCGTACTTGACGTCGATGCCGTTGAATAACTGGCTGATCTGCCCCCCGCTGAAGCCTCTCCACGTCACCGCATTGCCGTGGCCCGGAGGTGATGCGACTACCAGGCCGGGGATCGCGGTCAATGCGTCCTGGGTGGTTCGAGCACCGCGGGCCTCGAGCGCTTCGCGGTCGATCGAAATCACCGTGGCGGGGGTCTGCGCAATGCTCAGTCCAAGTCGAGATCCGGTGCCAACCGGAGCATCGGGCCGCTTCTCCAATACCGTCAAGCGGTCGAGCGTGATGGCGTCCGCGGAATCGGCGTACGCCGGCTGCAGGGACTGAACGGGATAGGTCAAAGCACAGGCGATGGCACTGAAAAGCAACTTCCGGAAATGCGGCATGGATGGACTGATGAGTGGCAAGAAGAGCCGTCACGGTAACGATGGCCGGACGCCCGCGAAATGCGACCCGTTGTCGCACTGGTACGTTCAGTGGACAGCAGCCCCTTTCAGCATCGGCCTTCCGTCGGCGACGTCCACCCATACAAGCCACGCAGCCCCGTTGCGCACCACCAGTCGCGGAAAGCCACTTGCACGGCCACGCGCGGCCAATGTCGCCACCGGAATGCTGCGTAGATTTTCCAGTCGCCGGTCAGTGCGCGACAGCATCAATCGCTGCCCGGTGCCCCCTTCCTCCTCCTCGAGCCAGGACACCAGCACGTGACCATCGGCAAGCGCCATTCCCAACCGACCAAGCAGGTTCGGGCCGTGAGCAACCGTCAGCGGAGGACCGAAATTGTCACCTGAGTCGTCGGAGCGTGCGATTCGCACCTCTGGCTGTCCATCGGCCTCGGTGTACCACCCGACCCATACCGTTTCACCCTCGGCAGCGACCACCGGCCCGTTGACCGGGCAACCGCCAAAATGCCATCCATCCACATGGACGTCGCGTGGCGCAGTCCATGCCTCACCCTCCAGCCGTACCAACCGGGTGTCGCGTATTTCACCGACGCTTCGGCCGCGATAGACCACGACCGGACCACGCGCAGTCATCGCGGAGGCCGTCGTGCAGCAGTCGCAGGTCGAGACATCCACCGGCCAATCATTCAGCTTTAATCCGGAGCTGTTGTAGACAGCAGCCCGCAACATCATCGCGGCACCACCGTCGTGGGCATGGCCATCGCGCTGCGCCGCCCCGTGGGGGTCGGAAACCCGCGACAGCGACAATTCTGCCTGAGCCTGCGCCTGCGCCTTCTGCCGGCTGTCCAGCCACGCCAGTCCCAACTCGCCCTCAGACTGGGGCCAGAACGTCACAAAGCCATGGTCTCCGGGCAGGCCGGGAAGGTTCACCAAGGCCGGCGTAGACCACGTGAGGCCGGTGTCGATCGAACGCACGAGCTCGATCCCGTAGTCCATCGGTTCGGGACCGCTTTTACGCAGCCAATGCGCCCACATCGAACCGTTCGGCAATACGTATATATGCGGAGTGTCCGCCCAGTTCAGGAACCAGTCGTCGCCGGAAGCTACCGTGGTCGCCTCAGACCAGACGTCCCGCGAATCAGAGCGGCCAGGTTCCAGCTGCGCAATGCGAAGCTCGCGCCCACCGTCTGACGCGGGCTGCACCCAACTGAGCATCAGGCCGCCCTTGGGTGTCGCAATCAAGTCCGGATGCGCAGCTTCGCCCACGACGGGCAATGCCCAAGCCTCAACCTGCGAGAATTGTTCGACTTTGCCAAGCGGACTTTCGGGCGGCTCAGACCTGCAACCGGCCAGCATCACGCAGGCGCACAACGCCAGCACGTGCAAGGCACCAAAGGGTGCCCTGCGTATTATCCCGAAACGCCTGTCAACCATCATCTTTCAAGGTGCTCTGCGGTATCCGTCTGCCATTCTTTCATGGCAGTAAACGGATAACACTGCGACCCGCTGTCGCACGTCAGGCAGCTATCAGGACGACGTCATCCGGTCCCAGAAACCCTTCACTCCGTCCATGAACGTCGATGAGCGCGGAGAGTGCCGGCTTGCATCCGCTCCGGAGAAACTGGCTTCCAGCTTCTGCAACAAGTCACGCTGCTCACTGGTCAGGTTTACAGGCGTTTCCATCACCACGCGGCAATACAGATCGCCCGGACGGCGACTGCGTACCGACTGAACGCCCTTGTCCCGCAGGCGGAACACCTTGCCGGTCTGGGTCTCCGCTGGGACCTTCAGGTCCACCTCGCCGCCCAGCGTGGGCACGCTGATGGTGGCCCCCAACGCAGCCTGTCCAAGACGGATCGGCACGTCGCAATGAAGATCATCGCCATCACGCTGGAAGAACTCATGCTCACGCACGCGGATCTCGACATATAGATCGCCCGGTGGCGAGCCCGAAGGACCGGCCTCGCCCTCGCCTGCCAAACGGATCCGGTCGCCGCTGTCGACACCAGCGGGTATCTTCACCTCAAGGTTCTTGGTGCCCTCGATCCGTCCCTGTCCGTGGCAATCGCCACACGGGTTATCGATCGATTGACCGCGGCCGCCGCAATGCGGGCACGCCTGCTGCATCGAGAAAATTCCCCGCTGCATGCGCACTTGTCCGCGACCCTGGCAGGTGCCACAGGTCTGGATCTTGCCATCCGCCGAGCCGCTGCCTTTGCAACCGCCACATTCGTCCAGTGTCGGTATCTCTATGCGTTTGTCGACACCGGCAACGGCGTCCGCCAGCGACAGCTCCATCACATAGCCGATGTCTGCGCCGCGACGAGGACCACGGGCACCGCCGCCACCGCCGAAAATATTGCCGAAGATGTCACCGAAGATGTCGCCCATGTCGTCGGAATATCCGCCGCCGCCGCCACCGCCCATGCCGTGTTCAAACGCGGCGTGGCCGTGCTGGTCGTACATCCGGCGACGTGACGCATCGGCGAGCACTTCGTACGCCTCTTTGCACTCCTTGAAGCTGGCTTCCGCAGTCTCGTCATCCGGGTTGCGGTCCGGATGGAACTTCATCGCGCAGCGGCGATAAGCCTTCTTGAGCTCGTCGTCGCTCGCAGTGCGGGACACGCTCAGAACTTCGTAATAGTCGCGCTTGCTCATTTGATGCCACTTCCCCTGTACCGCCGGATCCAGTCCCGACGGTCTGGTTCAAAAATTATATTCGAGATGCTTGTTCAAGCAACCTGTTGAAACAACAAGGGTCCAGGACCACCGATCGATCCCGGACCCCCGCGCCAGATCCCGCATTTACATGCGGGAGTGACTTGCTTACTGCTTGGCGTCGTCGTCCTTCACTTCGGTGAACTCCGCATCGACGACTCCGTCGGCGGCATCACCCGCGCTGGCGTCGCCACTGGCGGCCTCGGCGCCGGCCTGCTGCGACTGGACTGCGGCAAACAACGCCTGCGCAGCTTCTTCCAGCGCCTTGCTCTTGGCCTCGATCTGGCCCTTGTCGTCACCCTTCATAGCGGTCTCGACATCGGCGATCGCCGCTTCGGTTGCACCGATCAATTCGCCCGGCAGCTTTTCACCGTTCTCCTTGATTGCGGTACGCGCGGAGTGCACAAGACCGTCAGCCTGGTTGCGGGCCTGCACCAGCTCCTGGAACTTCTGGTCCTCCTCGCGGTTGGCCTCCGCGTCCTGGACCATCTTCTGGATCTCTTCCTCGGACAGACCCGAGCCAGCCTTGATCTCGACCTTCTGCTCCTTGCCGGTCTTCTTGTCCTTGGCCGTCACGTGGACGATACCGTTGGCGTCGATGTCGAAGGACACCTCAACCTGCGGCATACCACGCTGCGCGGGCTCGATACCCGACAGGTCAAAGCGGGCCAGCGACTTGTTGTAGCGGGCCTGCTCGCGCTCACCCTGCAGCACGTGCACGGTCACGGCGGACTGGTTGTCCTCGGCGGTGGAGAAGGTCTGCGATGCCTTGGTCGGCACCGTGGTGTTCTTCTCGATGATCTTGGTGAATACGCCGCCCAGCGTCTCGATGCCGAGGCTCAGCGGGGTAACGTCCAGCAGCAACACGTCCTTGACGTCGCCCGCCAGCACGCCGCCCTGGATCGAGGCACCGACAGCAACGGCCTCGTCGGGGTTGACGTCCTTGCGCGGCTCTTTGCCGAAGAACTCGGTTACCGCCTGCTGCACCTTCGGCATACGGGTCTGACCACCGACCAGAATCACCTCGTCCACTTCGCTGGCACGCAGACCGGCGTCATTAAGCGCGGTGCGGCACGGCTCGATCGACTTCTTGACCAGATCCTCAACCAGCGACTCCAGCTTGGCGCGGGTCAGCTTGATGTTCAGATGCTTCGGACCGGAGGCATCAGCGGTCACATACGGCAGGTTGACCTCAGTCTGCTGCGCGGTGGACAGCTCGATCTTGGCGCGCTCGGCGGCGTCCTTCAGGCGCTGAAGAGCCAACGGGTCCTTGCGCAGATCGATGCCCTGATCCTTGTTGAACTCCTCGACCAGATAGCTGATGACGCGGTTATCGAAGTCCTCGCCACCCAGGAAGGTGTCTCCGTTGGTGGCCAGCACCTCAACCTGCATCTCGCCGTCGATCGACGCGATCTCAATGATCGACACGTCGAACGTACCGCCGCCCAAGTCGTAGACCGCCACCTTGCGGTCGCCGCCCTTCTTGTCCATGCCGTATGCCAACGCGGCCGCGGTGGGCTCGTTGATGATGCGCTTGACGTCCAGACCCGCGATCTTGCCCGCGTCCTTGGTCGCCTGACGCTGGCTGTCGTTGAAGTACGCCGGCACGGTGATGACCGCCTCGGTGACCGTCTCGCCCAGGTAATCCTCGGCGGTCTTCTTCATCTTGCTCAGGATCTCGGCGGAGATCTGCTGCGGCGCCATCTTCTTGTTGTCGCCGGTCTCAACCCAGGCATCGCCGTTGTCGTGGCCGATGATGCTGTAGGAGACGTGGGAGATGTCCTTCTGGACTTCCGCGTCGGTGAACTTGCGGCCGATCAGGCGCTTCACCGCGAAGAAGGTGTTCTTGGGGTTGGTGACAGCCTGACGCTTGGCCGAGGCGCCAACCAGAATCTCGCCGTCTTTGGTGTAAGCGACGATGGACGGAGTGGTGCGATCACCCTCCGAATTCTCGATGACCTTGGCCTTGCCGCCTTCCATGACTGCTACGCACGAGTTGGTCGTGCCCAGGTCGATGCCAATGATCTTGCCCATGCTCTTGATTCCTCTGAAATTGGATATGCGGATATCTGGGGGGCGGTCGTTCCGCCAATGCCTGTTATCTGGGGGTTACGGGGCTCAGGTTCAAGCGTCGCCGTTGACCAAAACCAAAGCTGGGCGCAATAGGCGTTCATTCAACAGCCAGCCTTTTTGGTAGACCTGCACGACATCGCCCGGGGCGTGGTCCGCGCTGCTGACCGTGCTCATCGCCTGATGGTGCTCGGGATTGAACGGCAGACCGACCGGATTTACTTCCACTAGGCCGTTTTCACCGGTGACCTTCAGCAGCTGCCTGAGGGTCAATTCGACGCCTTCGCGGAGCGCGACTGCATCGTTGCCGGCAGCCTGCAAACCGGCCTCCAAGCTGTCGATGACGGGAAGCAGCGCTGAAAGCAGGCGCTCGTTGGCAAACTTGCGGGCCATCTCGACATCGCGCGTCAAACGCTTGCGCTGATTGTCGAGGTCAGCGCGCTCACGCAGGCTGTCCATACGCAGCTGGACCAATTCGGCGTTCGCCGTAGCCAGCTCGACGGCCAGCGGATGGTTCTCGTGATCGTCGGCATTCTCGAATGGGGACGGCTGGGCTGTGGGGTCTTGGTTGAATTCGCTGGTCATATCTACTCTGGTCCTGGCGTCGCGGGGACGCGTTGTCCTTGACTGCCCCAGCAATGGGGTCGCTGCGGATCAATTCAAGACAATTCCGCATACGCGCCGACGCGATTAGACTCGCGCCACATGCTTACTCACCTCTCACTCAAGCATTTCGCTGTCGTCACCCAGGCTGAGCTGGTCTTCGGACCCGGCCTGACCGTGATCTCAGGCGAAACCGGGGCCGGCAAGTCGTTGCTGGTCGACGCCCTTGGCCTGTTGTCCGGCATCCGTGCCGACAGCGGGGTCGTGCGCCACGGCGCCGACCGGGCCGAACTCACCGGCGAATTCAGTCTCGCCGACGTACAGGCAGCCACCGCGTGGCTGACCGAGCACGAGCTGGACGACGACGACGCGGGCTCTGGTCCGCGCTGTCTGGTTCGGCGGGTGATTCGCGCCGACGGTGGTTCTCGCGCGTGGATCAACGGCCGCCCGGTGACCATGGCCCAGCTATCGGAACTGACCGGGTACCTAGTCGAAATCCATGGCCAGCACGAACACCAGGCACTGATGGCGCGCGGTAGTCAGTTGGCATTGCTGGACGCTTACGCCAGCACGACGACTGAGCGACGACTGGTCGCCGACGCAGCCAGTCAATGGACCAGCCTGCTGCGCGAGCGCGACCAGCTATCCGCGCAGGGTGACGTCAGTGAGCGGATCGAGTGGCTGGAACACCAGTTTCTGGAACTTGACCGCGAAACGCTGGACGCCGACTCGATCGCGCAATTGTTGCTGGACCACCGACGCCAGGCCCACGCCAGTGACCTGATCGCGGCGAGCGAGAGCGCGTTTGAGCAATTGGGCGGCAACGAAGACACATCGGTATCGCGTGCGTTGCAACAGGTACGCAATGAACTGCAACGCGTCGCCACCCACGAGCCCCGCTTGACCGAGGTGGACGGCATGCTGGCCGCCGCCGCGATCCAGATCGACGAGGCCGGCAGCCTGTTGGACCGGATCCGTGATGACCTGGACATTGACCCATCGATGTTCGAGTCAATCGAGCAGCGACTGGCGCGCCTGCACGATCTGGCGCGCAAGCATCGGGTCACACCCGAGGAGCTGGGCGCTCACCGCGACACCATGGAGCAGGAACTGGACACCCTTCGCGGCGCCGACCGCCGGCTCGAGAAGCTGGACCGCGAAATCCTTTTGGCGCAAGGCGCCTGGCGCAAGGCCGCAGACAAGCTCGGTGCAAAGCGCCGCAAGGCGGCTACGACATTGGCAGCCGACACCACGGAGCTGATTGGCGAGCTGGGCATGGGTGGGGGTTTCTTTGGCATCGACATCGAGCCGCTCGGCGATGACAAGCCCGACCCCAATGGTGGCGAGCGCATCGAGTTCATGGTCGCTGCCAACCCCGGACAGCCGCCCCGCCCTTTGCGCAAAGTTGCGTCCGGCGGCGAGCTGTCGCGTATTTCGCTGGCCATCGAGGTCGCCGCGCTGGGCCTGGATGCAGTGCCAACCATGGTCTTTGACGAGGTCGACTCGGGCATCGGCGGTGCAGTGGCCGACATCGTCGGCCGCAAACTGCGGGCGCTGGGCGCCAGCCGTCAGGTGCTGTGTGTAACCCACCTGCCGCAGGTCGCGGCTCAAGGCCACGCACACTACCGGGTCAGCAAGGCCGCTGCCGATGGCGTTACCCAAAGTCAGGTGCAGCAGCTGGATGCAGCGCAGCGCCAAGAGGAACTGGCGCGGATGCTCGGCGGCGTGGAACTCACCCGGGAGGCCCGGGCAGCCGCGCAGCGCCTACTCGACGACGTCGAGTAGGCTGATCGATCAGCTCTTCTTTTTGCGCACGTACAGGACCAGCGAGTGGTCCTCGATTTCGTAGCCGAATTCAGCAGCAATGACGTGCTGGAGACGCTCGATCTCCTCGTTCTCAAACTCGATGACCTTGCCGGTATCCACGTCGACCATGTGGTCGTGGTGGCCGCCGCGGTCAAGCTCGTAGACCGACTGCCCCGCCTCGAAATTGTGCTTGAGCACCAGCCCGACGGCTTCGAACTGGGTCAGCACGCGATAGACCGTTGCCAGACCGATGTCCTCGCCCTGGTCCAACAACTGTCGATAGATGTCCTCGGCGGTGACGTGACGAGGCTTGCTCTGCTCTAGAAACTGCAGAATCCGCATACGCGGATGGGTCACCTTGAGACCCGCATTACGGAGATTCTGGGATTCCATCAAGGGCTCCTTGCCGGATCCGTGGAAGGCGACTGGCGCCCTGCAACACGGAATGAACGTGGTGAGGGTGCAGCCGCGGCGCGGCGGCGGCAGTGTATCATCGCCCTCGATATCCGCCTGCTGCAGACACCGATGACCAAGCACTTTTTGCGCACCACCCTGCTCGCCCTCGCCGTTGCCACAACCACTGCCGGATGCGGCATCGTGTATCGCCAACCCATCTACCAGGGCAACCTGCTGGACAAGGCCGCGGTTGAGCAACTCCAGGTCGGCATGGGCAAGCAGCAGGTACTGGGACTGCTGGGCACGCCGTCGGTACAGGACCCCTACCATCCCGACCGCTGGGACTACACGGCCAGCCAGCGCACCGATCGCCTCGCGAACACGCACACCAAGAACCTGACGCTGTGGTTCGACGAAAGCGACGCGTTGGTCAAGTGGGACGGCGACTACTTCCCGAAGCAGGACGCGGAGCTGGCCAAGAAGTCGGTCAGACAGTTCGGTCGCAACCTGGCCAAAGAAAAGAAGAAGCGCTGAGCCACGCGCTCAGCTCAGCGCAGCGCTTTCGCCGCCTTCTCGCGGCGGCGTCGCGCCTGCTTGGGATCAATCAGCAGCGGCCGGAGCAACTCGACCCGGTCACCGTCGTTGAGCGTGGTCTGCAAACTGCCGACAACACCGAATACCGCTACCGCGGCAATACCGGCGGGCAAATCATGCTGCTGGTCGATATTGGCCGCGCGCAGCGCGTCGGCAATCGTCGCGCCTGAGGCGAGCTCCAGCTGAACCTGCTCGCAGCGTCCCGGCCACGCCCGGACCACCTCGACTTTCACACCGGCTCACGATCGGCAGCACGGATGAAGTCATTCACCATGCGGTCAGCCAATTTTTGGAATCCGATCGCCATCGCCGGTCCCAGAAATCGCATGGTTGGCTCAAACGTCAGGGTGAAGTTGATCCGGCACGCGGAGTCCTCCAACGCCTGAAATTCCCAAAGCCCGACCAGCTTGCGGAAGGGTCCGTCGACGAGGGTCAGATCGATGCGTTCGGGTGCGGAGAACGTGTTACGGGTGGTGAACCACGTCTTCAGTGCACCCAGCCCCAAATCCAACCGGGCGACCTTCTGGCCCTCGCTGGACTCAAGTACCTGTGCCTGGTGGCACCAGACGAAACGACGCGGATACGCCTCCACGTCGTTGACCAGCTCGAACATGCGTGCGGCGGAATGGGCGACAAGGGCGGTGCGGTGAATCGTGGTCATGGGTAGGACAGCCAACTTCCAGTATCACGCCATGCTCCGAATCGGACACAATAGGCGCAATGACAACGAACAAATCCAACAAGAGCGACAAGGATAAGGGAAAGCCCGGCGGCGGCACCATCGCGCTGAACAAGCGCGCCCGCTTTGACTACCATCTGGAGGACCGCTTCGAGGCCGGTCTTTCCCTGCAAGGGTGGGAAGTGAAGTCCATCCGTGCCGGTCGCGCCAACATCGGCGAGAGCTACGCGGTGGTCCGCAATGGCGAGATGTTCCTGTTCGGCGCGCAGATGACGCCGGTGATCTCGACCTCCAGCCACGTCGTGGCCGACCCGATGCGCACGCGCAAGCTGCTGTTGCACCGGCGCGAGATCGACAAACTGATCGGCCTGATCGAGCGCGACGGCTACACCGTCATCCCGACGTCGATGTACTGGAAAGCGGGCAAGGTCAAACTCGAACTGGCGCTGGCCAAGGGCAAACAGTCCCACGACAAACGGCAGACCAGCAAAGACCGCGACTGGGCACGCGAAAAGCAGCGCACGTTGCGATCGCACAACAAGAACGCCTGACCCGGCGGGGTCAGTCCTCGTCGTCGGTCCCCGCTGCCAAGGTGAACCGGAACGTAGCGCCACCGTCTTCCCTGCCTTCCGCACGGATGACGCCGCCGTGGCGTTCGACCACGCGCTTGGACGACGCCAAGCCGATGCCATGGCCTTCGAACTCCGTCTGCGCATGCAGACGCTGGAACGGCCGGAACAACTTGTCCACGTAGTCCTGCGCGAAGCCCGCACCGTTGTCGCGCACAAAGAACACCCCGTCATCGTCGCGACCGAACTCGATCTGTGCGGGATCGCGGTCACGGGTGAACTTCCAGGCGTTGCCCAACAGATTGCCCAGCAGGTTGCGCAGCAGTGCCACATCGCCGTGGGCTTTCAGGCCGGGCGCAATCAGCACCTCAACGCGGTCAGCGCGCTCGGCATCACCGGCGCGAAGGTCATCGATGATCTCGCCCGCCATCCGTGACAGGTCCACCGACTCGGTCTTCAGTTCGCCACGACTGACCCGGGACATCTTGAGCAGCGCGTCGATCAGTTCGCCCATTCTCCCGGCGGCCTTGCGCACGCGACCCAGATAATCTCGGCCGCTCTCATCGAGCGTCTCGCCGTAGCGCTCAACCAGAACCCTGCTGAAGCCGTCGATGGAGCGCAGCGGAGCTCGCAGATCGTGGGAAACGCTGTAAGCGAAAGCCTCCAGCTCCTGGTTGGCCTGACTCAGCTCGCGGGTACGCATCGCAACCCGCGCTTCCAACGTCCGATTGAGCGCCCTCACACGGGCCTCAGCACGCAAGCGCGCCGTGACGTCCTCGACCTGCACCAGACCCGTTACGTCATCCATGCCGGCACCGCCCGGGATCGGAGCGTGGGTCAGCTGTACGTGGCGCGGATCTCCGCTGGCCCGATGCAGGCGGCGAGTCTCACGACTGATGCCGTCGGAATCTGCCGGTTGCGACGTATCGCGCGAGTCGGTCTCGAACAGGTCGTCGAACTGCTTCCCGACGAGCGTCTGCGGGTCAACCCCGACAATCGTCCCGAATGCCGGATTCGCCTGTACAACACGACCTTCGCGGTTCAGCAGCGCCTTGCCGATCGCTGAGTATTCCATCGCTGTGCGGAAACGCTCCTCACTCTGCCGGTATTCCTTGGTCAGCCGTAAAGCGATGGACTGGGCGCGCGACTCGGTGCGGGCCAGCATCCAGGCGATGGCGTACATCAACAGCGACGCGAACAATCCCATCGCGAGGATGTTCTGCAGGCTTTGCAAGCGCGGTGCGGCCTGCGCGAGCGGCGCAGAATGGAACTCCATCCGCCAGCGGCGTCCGTAGTTGTCGATCTCGACAATGTGGGTGAACGCCGACTCCTTGTCTTCCGCCAGCTTGCGAGTGAAAAGTCGCTGAGGGGCACCGTCGCTCACATCATCGATCTGAAAATCGAGCGCGCGATTGCCCACTACTTCACTGACGAAGTCGTCCATCCAGAACGGCAGGTAGACCCATCCCAGGATGGCGTCACGCCGCGCTTCCAGCGTCTCCGGCTCCTCATTGCCACGGTAAACCGGCCGGTACAGAAGCAGGCCAACATTACTCGCATTTGCGCCCTCGCCCTGCACCAGCGGCACTGCGCCGGACAAGGTTGCTTCACCGGACTCCATCGCGGCGACCATTGCCGCCCGCCGCACGGGCTCGGAATACATCTCGAAGCCGATCACCTCAAGGTTGGCGGGCGTTTTCGGCTCCAGATACAGCACCACGGCCAGCCGTTCATGGCCAAGTTGCGGACGTACCCTCAAGTCGCCCCAGCCAGCTTGTTGCCATTCGTCCTGCAGGTCCTGCAGACGTGACTGGCGCAAGTAACCTGTGAAGCCAAGCCCGGCGATACTCGGAAAGCGCCGCGGCAGCTCCATCCCTTCAACGTAGCCGAACCACTGGTCGGGCGTCGGTCGGGCGACCGATGAAAACAGCGAGATCCCGCCGCCACTGACCAGTTCGAAGTTCACCATCCGCTGCGTGATCAGGGCAGCTACGTCCTGCGTCTCGGCGACGAACAGGGCCTCGCTGGCGCGCAGCTCTCGTTCGTAGGCCATCTTCCACAACACGACTACGAGGGTGAGAGAAGCGATCAGAACGACCAACGCCCACAATTGACCGCGCAACGGTCGCAAGCGGGAGCGAATGGCGTCAGCGGGATTGTCGCGGGGCGGGTTTGGCATCCCGGAAGCATACAAGCGCCTGACCGTTGCAGACACTCCTGCTGGGGATGAACGTCAGCCGCTGCCAGCACGCGTGCCGCTTGTGTACTGGCAGCGCGCCCCTATACTTGTGGTGTCAGCAATCTTGTAGTCCCCGGGGGTGCATTGGCTTCGACGGGGGTCGCGAAATCGCTTGGCGCATGCCGAGGGGGTAGCTTTCCTCGTTAATCCAGCTGCAAAACTCTAGTTGCCAACGACGACAACTACGCACTGGCCGCTTAAGGCCTAAGCCCCGAAATCGCTTGTG
>JBBSSB010000006.1:0-115001 GCA_038242455.1 Lysobacterales bacterium | reverse complement strand
TGGCCGCCGCCCTCCCCGCCAATCTGCCGCGGGTGTTGGGCGGACACAGCTTGGGCGGCCAACTCGCCAGCTGCCGGGTCGCACTGCATCCCGCATCAGCCGCCGAGGTATGGCTGGTCGGCAGCGGCGCGCCACGGTGGCGGGAGTTCCCCTTCCCCGCCAACTGGGGCGTGCTCGGCGCCCGTAGCCTTCTGCCGTGGCTGGCCAAGGTCAATGGCAGCCTGCCGGGACGACGGATCCGCTTCGGTGGCCGCGAATCCCGTGGGGTGATGATCGACTGGGCCCTCAGCGCAAAGACCGATCGCTACGCGGCGCGGGGGCTGGATATCGATCTGGAGAAGGCACTATTCAACGCGCGCCCGGCGGTTCGCGCGGTGGTACTTGCCGATGACTGGTACGCGCCGGTCGGGTCGCTGCAATGGTTGCTGGACAAGATGCCGCAGACCGACGTGTCGATGACAACGCTGGATGAGGATGCACTGGGCATCCACGCCGACCACTTCAAGTGGATGCAGCGTCCCGACGCGGTAGCAGCCGCCTTGATGGATCCACACCGCGCTCAGGACCCGGCACCGACCAGCGCCGGTTGAGGCGGCGATTCGGCAAAAATACCTGCGGACATGGGGCGCGCGCGCAACCCGCTGCGATAGCCATCGGGGTTTGACGCCTGCCATGACCACGCGTCGCGGCACATTTCATCAAGGTCGTATTGCGCCTGCCAGCCGAACAGCTGCCGTGCCAACGCGGGATCGGCGTAGACCTCGGCGACATCTCCCGGGCGACGGGCCGCGACCCGGTAGGCAACGTGGCGCCCGCTGGCACGCTCGAATGCGTTCACCAGTTCCAGCACGCTGACCCCGTGCCCCGTGCCCAGGTTGACCGTGGCACTGCGGCCACTGCCGACCAGATAGTCCAGTGCGTCGGCATGCGCGCGTGCCAGATCCAACACGTGGATGTAATCGCGGACTCCGGTGCCGTCGATGGTCGGATAGTCGTCCCCGAACACGCTCAGATACTCGCGCCGGCCGGCAGCCACCTGGCAGATGTAGGGCATCAGATTTCCCGGCACTCCGGCTGGATCCTCCCCGATCAACCCGGACGCGTGTGCACCGACCGGATTGAAGTAGCGCAGATTGGCGGCGCGAAATCCCGGTGCGTACTGGCAGAGGTCTTCGATCAACTGCTCGGCAACCAGCTTAGTCCGCCCATAGGGGTTGGTGACCTGCAGGTGAGCGTTCTCGCGGACGGGCACCGACTCGGGTGCGCCGTAGACAGTCGCCGACGAGCTGAACACCAGTGTTTTCACATCCGCTGTCTGCATCGCCTGCAGCAGTGCGATGGTGCCGCTGATGTTGTTGTCGAAGTAGTCCAGCGGATGCGCGCAGGATTCGCCCACCGCCTTCAGCGCGGCGAAATGGACCACCGCATCGAATCTTCCTGCGCCAAACACGCGCGCCAGCCCAGCACGATCTCTCAGGTCCATACGCACGCACGGCACCGGGCGGCCCAGCAGTTCATCCAGGCGCTCCAGCACCCCCGGATCGCTGTTGGTGAAATTGTCGACGATGACGACGTCATGGCCACGCTCGACCAGCACTACGCAGGTGTGGGCACCGATGTAGCCGGCTCCCCCCGATACCAGAATACGCATTGATTCGCCCCAAGCCCGTTGCCGTTATCGACAACAACGCGAAATGCAGCGATTGCCGGTAACCGGACGGTTCCGCGTTGTAGTTCACATGACCGCAGGACAGGCAGCGAAACGTGCAGCGCGGCGGTGGCAGTCGGGCACATGACGGTCTGGCCGCTACCGGATCGGTCCCGCGTTGAATTGGCGACACCAAGGGGAATTCCCATGACTCAGCATCGCAATGGACTTCTGGCACTGCTCATCGCCGTAGCCGCGGCCGCCTGCGCTTCGAGCGGCGGGTCCGAATCCGGCCCGCCGCCCTCCGAGGTGGCGCAAACCAGCGTCGACTCCTACCAGATCGGCGTCGATGACCTGGTCAAGGTGTCGGTCTGGCGCAATCCGGAACTGGAAGTCACGGTTCCCGTCCGCCCCGACGGCAGAATCTCGGTGCCGCTGGTTGGCGACGTGATGGCGGCTGGACGCACCCCCGATGAGGTGGCCGCCGACCTGCAGGAAAAACTGGCGGTCTTTGTCCGTGACCCACAGGTGGCGGTGATCCTGACGGAGCTGCGAAGCCACGAATACCTTTCGCGGGTGCGGGTGACCGGCGCGGTACGCCAGCCGGTATCAATCCCCTACCGGCCAGGAATGACGGTACTGGATGCCGTGCTTGCCGCTGGTGGGGTGACCGAGTTCGCGTCCGCGGATCGTGCCGACCTGTATCGAAAGGACGGTGATGCAACGAAGACCTATCCGGTGCGACTGGAACGGATCCTCAACCGCGGCGACCTGTCGACCAACTTCAACGTGGCGCCGGGCGACGTGATCACCGTGCCGGAGCGCGTGCTGTGAGCAGCCTGCCCGTTGAATGGCAGGGTGAGGAGCGCACGTCGCCGCTGGCCCTGCTGCCAATTGCCGTGGAGGAGATCAAGCGCCACCCGGTCCGGCTGTTCGGATTGTTTGCGGCCATCGCACTGGTGGCGTTAGCGACAGGCATCGTTTTGCCTCGCAAGTACGTCGCCAGCACGACGATTCTGGTCGAGCAGGGAAACATCATCGCGCCACTGATGGAAGGCCGCGCCGTACCCACCAGCGTTGCCAACCGCGCCTCAATTGCAAAGGAGGTCGCCTTCAGCCGCCGGGTGATGAACGAAGTTCTGAAGGCCGGTGGCTGGCTTCAGGACGACCCTACCCCGCTCGCCCAGGAGCGGCTGATCGATCAGGTGACCGGACGCACCCAGATCACCAATCCCGGCGACAACCTGATCCAGGTCAGCTATTCCGACTCGGATCCGCAGCGCGCGTTCCGGGTGACCAAGCGTCTTGGTGATTTGATCATCAGCGAAAGTCTGGCCGCAAAGAGTCGGGAGAGCCGAGACGCATTCGAGTTCATCGAGTCGCAGGTGAGCCTCTACCACTCGAAGCTGACCGAGGCGGAATCAAACCTGGAGCGCTACCGCACCCAGAACCCGGACGCGCGGCCAGGCACCGATGTCGACGTCAATGCGCGCATCGGGGAATTGCGTCGGCAGGTCGAGACCTCGCGCATGGACCTGATGGACTTCCGGTCGCAGGAGGGCGCGCTGCGCTCGCAGCTTACCGGCGAGAACGAAATATCCGTCGTCCAGACCCGAGTGGGCCAGATCCAGGCGCGTCTGGCGGAGCTGCAGACCCAGCGCAGCGGCCTGCTGCTGAACTTCACCGAACAACATCCCGATGTGGTCCGAACCCAACACCAGATCCGCGATCTGGAAGCCGAACTTACCCGTGAGAGCCAGCGCCGGGAGACCCGGACCGCAAGCGAGCCCGGCGCGCTGGACGGCTCGGCGATGTACAACCCGCTGTACGCGGAACTGCGGAGCAGGCTTTCGGAGGCCCGTCGCCGTGGCGCGGCAACCGCCAGTCGCATCGGCGCAGGTGAATCACTACTGGCCCAGGAGCTGGAGCGCAGCCGCCGGATTGCATCATCGGAAAGCAAGCTGGCCGAGCTGACCCGCGACTACGAGGTCAACCGCGACCTTTACCAGGACCTGCTTAAGCGCCGGGAAAACGCGCGGGTGTCGATGAATCTGGACGACGAGAAGCAGGGGCTCAGCTTCCGGATCCAAGAGCCCGCTTCGGTGCCGCTGCGAGCAAGTGGGTTGCGCCTGCTGCACGTGGCGGGCGCGGGTCTGGCAGCCGCGATTCTTGTCCCGCTCGCCCTGCTGCTGGGGATGATCAAATTTGACTCGCGCGTGCGCACGCCGTTGCAGATCCAGCGCGAAGCCGCGCTGCCGGTACTGGGCAGCATTCCCGCCTTCATGACGCCGCGTCGACGCTCCCAGTCCCGTCGCCAGTTCGCGCTGGCCTCCCTGCTGTTCCTGATCGTTCCGGTCGTCTATGCACTGGCCCTGACGATGAAATTGGTGCACGCGCTATGAACGAAGTCTCTATTTCAGGCCTCCGCGACATTGACGGGATCGCCGAGCGACGCGCCGGGAGTCGCTCCATCGCGCGCATGGTGACGATGCGCGAGCTGACCCCCGCGCAGTCGTCGGACCGCTCAATCATCCACCGCTCGGATGCTGCCCGTCCCGAGGTCGACGCATTTCGCGAACTGCGCACCCGACTGCTGTCGGCGACAGACGGAAACTTCGTCACGCTGGTGGCTCCGGTCAGTCGGGGGGACGGCGGCAGCTTCGTGGCCCGCAACCTTGCCGCAGCGTTTGCGTTTGATGACAGCAAGAGCTCGCTGCTGATCGACTGCGACCTCCGCCACCCATCCCAACACAGCACCATGCAGGTCGAAACGCCACACGGCGGCCTGATCGATTATCTGGAAGATGTCACCAGCGATATTGGCCCGATGCTGTACGACACAGGCGTGCCGCGGTTGCGGCTGCTACCGGTTGGCCGCTTACGCGAGAACGGGGTGGAGTACTTCTCGTCGTTCCGGATGCGGCTGCTGATCGACTCGATGCAGTCGCGCTATCCCGATCGCTACATTTTTCTAGACAGCCCGCCGGTGCATGGCGGCCCGGATGCGCGAATCCTCGCCGACCTGGCCGACGCGGTCGTGCTGGTCGCCGGCTATGGCCATGACACGCCTGCCGCCATCAACCACGCCGCAGGCAGTTTCGATCCGGCCAAGTTTGCCGGTGTCGTGTTCAACCAGGGCGTATGAGGCACACCATGCGAACTCCGCCGGACTCAACCGCTAGCAGATGCAACAGTCGCCTGAGCCGCTCACTGCTGGCACTCGCGGTGCTGTTGATCCTGCCGGCAACCGCAGCCACGGCGGACCTTGAGTACGAGCTCGGATTGTCGGTATTGCGCTCCGACAATATCGACTTGGCACCGACCGACGGCATCAGCGAGACCGTGGTATCTCCCAGTGTCCGATTCACCTTCGACCAGCGCGGCTCTCGCGTCAGCACCACTGCGCGCGGCAGCGTTGCCTATCTTGACTACGCGTCGAACGCCTTCGACAACGACGTGCGCGGCGAGCTTGCAGGCGAGTTGACCTGGAGCGTGGTGCCGAAGCGAATCGACTTCGTCGTCAACGACTATCTGAACCGCCAACCGGTCAGCATCCTGACCAGCTTCAACCCCGGCAACCAGCAGCAGGTGAACGTGTTCATCGCCGGGCCGACCTTCCATGCCCGTACCCACAACGGCTTTCGTGGCCAGCTGGACCTGCGCTATGCCAACAGCTACGCGGAGACCAGCGACAGCTTCAATGGCAACCACTACAACGCCGCGGCGCGGGTTTTACGCGACACCAGCGCCAATCAATCCGTGTCGTTGAACGTGGAATCGACACATTCGGCCTATCAGGACGACGCCAACGACTACACGCGAAACGATGCGTACATCGGCTACTCGCTGATGCTGGCGTCACTGGATGTCACGGCAACGGTAGGCTACTCGCAACTGCAGTTTGACGATGCCCGGAAGAGCCGCACTGAGCCCTTGGGACGCGCAAGCGTCAACTGGACGGCAAGTGCGCGCAGCCGGGTCGTGGTCGTCGTACGTCAGGGGTTTTCGAACGCCGTACAGGACGTCATCAATCGGACGACCGATCTCGACGGGTCGATCATCAACGAACTCACCAGCAACGATGTTCTCGTAGGACCTGGTGCGTTCCGGCAGCAGGAGGTCTACGTGGCGTATCACTTTGATACCGAGCGCACGGCTTTCCACTTTCAGCCCTACTACCAACGGTCCCGCGCTATCGGAGACTTCCTGCCCGGCTCCATCGACCCGGCAGATCCCGATTTGGATGCTCTCGCCAACCGCGAAAATCATGGCGCGTTGTTCGCGGTGGATTATCGCGTAAGTCCGCGCAGCACGTTGTCGTTCCTGCTGGCACATGACGTGAACCGCATCGGTGATGTTGGTCGAACCGACCGCAGCTACATCGCCGCGTTGTCATTCGCCAATCGCCTGAGCCGTAACTGGAGCTGGCGGGCCGACCTGCAGCGCCGCCAACGCGACAGTTCGGCCACCGGAGCCAGCTATGACGAAAATGCACTCGTACTCAGCATTGCCTACCTGCGCTGAGGTGGAGGGCCATCCCACACCGGTCGCGCCATTGCGTCTGCTACTGCTGACCGACACCTCGATTCTCGCGCCAGGCGGAAGCGAGCGCTTTCTGCGAAACCTTGCCGCCCGCCTGCCGCCTGACCGCTACAGGATCACCATTGTCCAACTGAGCCAGACCGTACGCGCCTGGTCGGATACCGCAGTACCTGGAGCGATCGAGCATGTACGCATGCGCTCGCTGCCGATTGCGGCGTCGTACGGTTTCCGCGGGCTGCGCGCGCTGCACCGGTTAGCGGCATTACTGCGCCGCGAGCACTTCGACGTCGTGCAATCGCAGCATGAAAAATCGGACCTCTTCAACGCGCTGTTGCCGCGCCTTGAAGGTGCAATCCACATTTCCAACCGGCGGGATATGGGCTTCAACAAGACTGCCCGACTGCGTTGGATTTCCAGATTTCTGAATCACCGGTTCGACCGGGTGATTGCTCCTTCGCAACCCATTCTGTCGCGACTGCAGCACAGCGAAGGCATTGCGCCCGGGCGGATGGTATGGATTCCGAACGGGGTGGATACCGAGCGGTTCAAGCCGGTGTCTGCGGACGCGCGGGATCAGATCCGCGAGTCGTTGGGAATCACGCCCGAAACCATCGCATTTGGTTGCCTGGCGCGTCTGACCGGCGTGAAGCGCCACACCGATCTTTTGCAGGCGTTTGCGCTGCTACGCCAACGGGTCGCATCCGTACATCTGTTCCTGCTGGGTGATGGGCCGCTGCGACTGGAGCTGGTCGCCGAGATCGACGCGCTGGGTCTGTCCGAGCAGGTAACGCTGCTCGGCGATCGCCCGGACGTGGAGCAATTGCTGCCTGCGCTGGATATAGCGGTGCTGGCCTCCTCCACCGAGGGCATGTCGAACGCCATTCTGGAATCCATGGCGTGCGGTCTTCCCATGATTGCCACCTCGGTCGGCGGCAACGTCCAGCTGGTGCGCGACCAATCCAGCGGGCTGCTGGTGCCGCCACGAGATCCCGCAGCGCTGGCCGATGCGATGCAGGTACTGGCACGCTCGGCCACTACCCGCCAGCAGATGGGCCAAGTGGCGCGCGAGCGAATGGTGCGGGAGTTCTCACTTGACGCGATGGTGCACTCCTATGACCGGTTGTACGCCAACCTGACGGGGCGGCCATGAGCGACGGCGGCGCCAGCATCCTGCAGCTTCGGTCCAGCGCGGGCCTGTACGGCGCGGATCGCATGGTTCTCGCGTTGAACCAAGGCCTCAACCGGACCAACCCGGCAGCCGGGGATGTCCAAAGCCGCTTGCTGAGCATCAACAACTACCGGATGGATCGGCAGCCCGTCCACGACGCGGCGATTGCATCCGACCAACCTGCCGAACTGCTGCCGTGTGCAGGTCGTCTGGACCGCGGCACCGTCAGAGCGCTGGCAACCACTATCAGGGACTCCCAGGCACAGGTGCTGCACGCACACGACTACAAAAGTGCGTTCTACGCGTGGCTTGCGAGCCGTATTGAGCCCGTAATGCTGGTGGCCACACTGCACGGGCAGGTTGGGACTTCGCGGTCGTTGCGGTTCTACAACCGACTGGAGCTGGCGCTACTGCGCCGCTTCGATGCCCTGGTGGTTGTGGCAGCGGACCAGACCACGACGTTGCGGAGCGCTGGCATCGCCGCCAGCCGGATCCACCAGATCGACAACGGCATCGAGTTGCCGGACGCGAATCGTTCAGACGCCGAGGCAACACGATCATCCGCGCGTGTGGAACTAGGCATCGACGATGCCGACTTTGTGTTTGCGGCGGTGGGACGCCTGTCTCCCGAAAAGAACCTTGCAATGCTGCTCAGCGCGTTCGCCGGCGTTGCCGGCAGCGGAAGGGCAACGCTGCTTCTGATCGGCGACGGACCCGAACGTACCGAACTGGCAGCCCAGATCGCAGAACTCGGCATCCAATCCAGCGTACGCATGCTGGGAGTACGCCACGACATGCAAAGGCTTTATCCCGCAATGGACTGTCTCGTGCTGCCGTCCCTCAGCGAAGGTATGCCGCTGGTCGTGCTGGAAGCCATGGCGCACGCCTTGCCGGTAATCGCCAGCCGTGTCGGTGATGTTCCGCGTCTGCTGTCGCACGCCGAGTACGCAAGCCTGATCGCTGTCGCGGATGCGGACGCATTGCGCGATGCACTGCTGAACATGCTCGATCGCTCGCGTGTGCGCGACATCCGAGCGCGCGACTACGCGCATTCGCATCATTCCCCACAGGCTATGGCTGCACGCTATCTGGCTCTCTACCAATCGCTTCTGGTACGCAGTGATGTCAGCCAGAGCGCCTGATTCCGCTGCACCCGCCGGCCGCGAACGCTTCCCGTTGGCGGCGCGGGCACTGCGGGCGAACGCCATCCACACCCCGATCCTGACGCGTGCCGGCGCGGTGCCGGCGGCGCGGACTCGGCCTCGCAATCGGTCGGCGAATAACTGGCCGATGTATCTGTTTCTGTTCCTACTGCCGCTGCAGAACCTGCAGACCGGCTATATGCCGAATTTTGGCGGCGGCTTGAACTTCCTCAATATCATGACCGTGGTCAGCCTGATCGGCGCGATGGCCATGCACGGACGTCTTGCGGTCAACGAGCCGGTCAACCGCTGGGTGCTGGCCTATGCGCTGTACGCGGTGCTTTCGCTGTTTGTCGGCTACCAGTACGTGGCGGACAGCTCTACCCACCTGGCGATGCTCAAGGACCACCTGCTCGGCGTGATGGTGGTCTATCTGGTGCAGATGAGCGTCAACGACTGGACCGCGGCACGCCGGATCATCATCGCCACGGTCCTGCCGTTGCCGTACATCGCGCGGGTCACCTGGGCTCAGCACATCAGCGTCGCCAGCTGGCACTACTCGGACGACCTGCGCATCAGCGGCACGTTCTCGACCTTGGGTGCCAATGAGTTTGCGGCGTTCTGCGTAACCGTCGGGGTGATCCTGTTTGCGCTGCTGGTTGCCGCGCGCCTGTCCTGGCGCTGGCGGGTCGGGCTGGGGATCGGTTTGGCCTGCATGGTCATGGGCGTGATGTACGCCTATTCCCGTACCGGCTACATCAGCATGATTCTGGGTCTGGTCACCGTCGTACTGGTCTGGCGCGGGCGCTGGAAACTGCTACTGCCGCTGTTGCTGGCCGCCGCCGTGCTGCCCGCGGTGTTGCCGTACTCGGTCGTGGAGCGTTTCGACAGCACCAACGTGGAGGCCGACGAGCGCGACGAGAGCACCGAGCTGCGCTTCGTCTATTGGCAAGTCGCGTGGGACAACTTCATCCGGCATCCACTGGTCGGCACCGGCTTCCAGAGCTTCCACCACCCAGAGATCAACCCCTACCGCAAAGACACCCACAACCTCTACCTGCGCACACTTACCGAGGGTGGCGTGATGGGTGCGGTGGTGCTGCTGGGCTTGCTGGTGGCGATCCTGCGTACTGGCCTGCGGGAGCTGGCGCACTCGCGCAACGGCACCCTGCGCTATGCACTCGCGCTGGGGCTGATCGGGGCTTGGATCGGCCTGATATGCAGCAACCTGTTTGGCGACCGTTTCACCTACTACCCGATGGCCGCCTATTTCTGGGCGTACGTCGGGCTGGTGGTGAAAGCGCGTCATCTGCCCGCGGAGGATCAGCCATGACCCGACGGTCTATTGCGCGCTGGCTCTCCTATGTCTTTGCGTTGGCAAGTCACTACAGCGGTATGGACCTGCTGTACCGGAGACTCGCCGGCGGCGGGCTGGTGGTGTTGATGCTGCATCGCGTACGCGACGAGCACGATCCCTATCCGCTGAGCATGACCCGCGCGAGTCTGCTCCAGCTGGTGGACTGGCTACGTCTGCGCGATGCGCTGGTCAGTCTGGATGACGGCCTGCAAACCCTGGTGGAGCCGGGGGACTCAACGACTGGCTATGCACTGACATTCGACGATGGCTATCGGGACAACCTGCGCGTCACCGAGGCTCCGCTGGCAGGCATACCGGCGGTGGTTTACCTCGCCACCGGGCACGTGGGCGGCGAGCCGATATGGGCGTATCAGCTCATCCATTCCATTACGGAGCGCACACGCCACCACCTGGATATGGCTGACCTGGGGCTGGGCCACTTTGATCTGGCCGATCCGTTTGACCAGCAGCGTGCCTATGCCTTGCTGCCGGAGCGACTCAAGCAACTGTCACTGGAACAGCTGGACCACTGGATGGCGTCCATCCAGAAGCAGTTGCACCCTCATCCCACGCCCTCGGACTGCCGCGAAATGCTCGACTGGGGCGACGTCCGCACGCTGGTCAGCCATGGCATCCAGATCGGTGGCCACACCCGCGGCCATGTGCTGCTGAGCCGCGTGGACGCGGTAACCGCCACCGACGAGATCAACGCGTCGCACGCGCACATTCGACGCGAGCTGGGGGTCGCCCCGCGTCACTTCGCCTACCCCAACGGGACCCATGAGGATTTTGGCGATCGCGACGCGCAGCTGGTACGTAAAGCCGGCTTCGTGAGCGCGGCCACCACGCTGGAGGGAGTCAACCGGTTCGGCACCGACCCGTATCGCCTACGCCGCTACAACGTGCACGAGGAGCGCTATCGGTCGCCCTCCGGACGCCTGTCCAAGGCGCTGTTCCTGAGCGACACCAGCGGCCTGCTGAGCTGGGTCAAAACACGGATGAGGGCGTGACTATGCTGCCGATTCTGATGTACCACGGACTGCACTCCGACCCGAATTCGCCAGGTCGCTATGACTCGGTCTACAGCGTGCATCCGGACGAATTCGCGCGTCAGTTGGACTGGCTGCTTGAGCACGGCTATGACACCACGCTGCTGGACAGGGTCGAGCAGGCAACGAGCAGAAAAGTCGTCATCAGCTTTGACGATGGCGACATATCCAACCTGGAAGTGGCGCTGCCCCTGCTGCGTGAGCGCGGCATGTGCGCGGAGATCCTGATCACCTCGGGGTTCCTCGGCCAACAGGGCATGCTGGCTGCCACAGACGTGCGCACTCTTGCGGACGCAGGCATGGGCATTGGCTCGCACGGTCGCAGCCATGCGTTTCTGGACGATCTGGACGACGCGCGCCTGGTCGCCGAACTGCTGGACAGTCGGCAACGGCTGCGTGAGCTCAGCGGTCAGTGCGTGGATGCGATCGCGCTGCCGGGCGGACGCGGCGGCGCCCGCGAGCGCCGGATCGCATTGGAACTTGGCTACCGCTACCTGCTGGGCTCCCGGCCTGGCCCGAACCGTCATTTGCCAGATGGACACTGGTGGCAACGCATTGCAGTTACCCGCTCACTTTCGCTGTCGCAATTTGGCGCATTGGTGGGCTGGAATGGCCTCTATCCACTCATGACCAGTGGTCGGCACCTCGCACTGTGTTTGCCCAAGCTGGTGCTCGGCAACGATGGCTACGAGCGCGTCCGCGCGAGATTACTGTGAACGCCCCACTGGTGTTCTGGCTGTGTGTCGGCATGACGTTCTACGCCTACGTCGGGTATCCACTGCTTGTGGCGCTGCTTGCGCGCTGGTTCGGCCGTGGTCCCGTCGAGGCCACGGACCCGGCTCGGGATAACGGCAGTTGGCCGTCGCTCACCGTCATTGTGGCCGCGCGCAATGAGGAGGCCCGCATTGGCGCCCGGGTACGCGACATCCTTGCCCAGAATTATCCTGCCGACCTGCTGCAGGTGCGTGTCGTCAACGACGGCAGTACCGATTGCACTGCGCAGGCAGCGGGGATCGTCGACGCCCGGGTCAAGGTGCAATCCCTGCCCTGCAACCTCGGAAAGGCAGCGGCACTGAATGTCGCGATGACCGGAATCGATACGGAACTGGTCGTCTTTACCGACGCCCGCCAGCGCTTTGCACCGGACGCACTGAAGCATCTGGTCAGCGCGTTTTCGGACCCTGCTATCGGTGCGGTCAGTGGCGAGCTGGTGATCCAAGCCAACGCGGCCGATGACGGCGCAGAAGGCGTCGGGCTGTACTGGCGGATGGAGAAATCGCTGCGCTGCAACGAGGCGCGGCTGGGATGGCTGCACGGAGTCAGCGGATCCATCCACGCGATCCGCCCAGAGCTGTTCAAGCCTCTGCCGCCGGGCACTGTGTTGGATGACATGTGGATACCTATCCACGTGTTGCTGGGTGGGCACCGGGTGTGGATGGCGCGCGATGCGATTGCCTGGGATACCCCAAGCAGCCGGCCGCGCGAGGAGTTCCAACGCAAGCTGCGCACGCTCGCGGGCAACTGGCAGCTCTTGGCGCGCTTGCCGGTGCTGATGCACCCATGGCGCAACCCGGTGTTTCTGGCGTGGTTCTCGCACAAGTTTCTGCGCCTGATGGTGCCGTGGGCCTTGTTGCTGGCGCTGGTCGCGTCCGCGCTCGCCCCGGGACCGGTCTATCGCGCCCTGTTCGTCATCCAACTGCTGGGCTACGCGTGGGCAACCGCGGGGCTCTGGTCGCCGAAACTCGCCGCCCGCGTTCCGCTGCTTCCGGCCGCCGGCACGTTCCTGATGCTCAACCTGGCTGCACTGCTGGCCCTGCCAGCGTCACTGGCGTGGCAGCCCTCACAACTGTGGAAACGTCACTGATGGCCCGGGTACTCGCTCTCACCAGTCGCCTACCGTATCCGCCCACGGAAGGTCACCAACTGCGCTCCTGGCACCTGATCAAGGCGCTGGCGGCACGCCACGAAGTAACGCTGATGAGCTTCGTGCGCAACGACGACGCGCTGGACGAAACCGGTCCCCTGCGGGCGATTCTGCGTGGCATGGAAACCTTCCCTATTCCCAGCGAACACTCCCGGGCGGCGCTTGGTCAAGCACTGCTCAAGGGGACCCTGACTCGATCGCCCTTCCTCGCAGCCAAGTACGCCTCGGTCGGCTTCCGCCATCGCCTGCGTGAACTGGCCCGCAGTGCCGATCTAGTGCACGTCGACATGCTGCCGCTTATGGCTCACGCCGATTGCGTGCCTGCCGACGTGCCGCTGGTGATGAACGCGCACAACGTCGAGCACCAGTTGCTGGGGATCCGGGCAAAGATCGAGCGGCATCCTTTGGCGCGCGCGTTCCTGTCCCGACAACAACCACGCTTGCACGACTTTGAACGCGCCGCATGCCGACGCGCCGATGCCGTACTGGCCTGCTCGGACGACGATGCGCACGCGCTCCAGAGGCTGGCTCCGGGTGTGCGTCTGCAGGTCGTCCCCAACGGGGTGGATCTGGACGCCAATCGACCGACCTCAGCGCCGGTAACGGGCAACCGTCTGGTGTTTGTCGGCCAGATGGGCTGGTTCCCCAATCGCGACGGCGTCGAGTGGTTCCTCGCTGACATCTTCCCGCGCATCCTTGCCGTGCGCCCGGACACCGAGTTCGTGCTGGTCGGCAAGAGCGGCTCATTGCACGTGCCTCCCGCCATTGCTGCCAATGTCCGCCTGACCGGTTTCGTGCCCGACCTGCGACCGGTGGTCCAGGACGCGGCCGTCTATGTGGTACCACTGCGCGCGGGCAGCGGTACCCGGCTGAAGGTGCTCGAAGCGGCGGCACTGGGCAAGGCCATCGTCACGACAACGATCGGCAGCGAGGGCATCGTGCTGCAGCCGGGCCGCGACGCGGTATTTGCCGATGACCCACAGGCATTCGCCAACGAAGTTCTCGCACTGCTCGCCGATCCGGAACGCGCGATGTGCTTGGGGGCTGCGGCTCGGCAGTGTGCCCAGGCCCGCTACGGCTGGGACGGTATCGGTCGCAGCATGCTGGACCTATACGATGAGTTGCTTGCATTGCCCGCGCTCCGCGTTGGAGCGGTTGCATGAACACGGCCATCGCACCGTCGCGCGATCAGGCGCCGCACATGTACGAGCGTCGAAGGTCAGACCGGCCCAGCGACCTCTACGCTCCCGTGCACGCCACCGGTGAACCGCTGCGGATTGGTCTGCTACTCGATTCCGGCGTCGTGCCCGCATGGGTGGACCGCATCGTCACCCAGATCGAGGCAAGCGGCTTCGCCAGCGTCACGTTAGCGGTCATCAACAAAGAACCACCGCCCCCCCGGGCGGGCTTGCCAACCCGCATCCGCACACGTCTGCGTCACCTGTTGTACGAGCGCTACTGCCGGCGGGACAACGCCCGGGTGGCCGACGCGGAATCGGCATTTTCACCGCGCGACCTGCGTGCAAAGCTGCCAGAGGCTGAGTGGATCGATGTCGTGCCGAAACGACGCGGCCATGTGCACCGCCTCAGCAAGTCGGACCTGGGCCGGATCGGCAAGCACGACCCCGATCTGTTGCTGCGCTTCGGTTTCAACATCCTTCGCGGCGATGTGCTCACCGTCGCACGACATGGCGTCTGGTCCTATCACCACGATGACAGCGCCGAGTACCGGGGCGGGCCGGCGATGTTCTGGGAGATCCACGAGGGCAATCCGGTCACCGGTACCGTGTTGCAGAAACTGAGCGAGGAGCTGGACGGCGGCGGAATGCTCTACCGCTCGCATGCGGCGACCCACTCGCACTCACTGACATGCAACCGCAACCCGGCGTACTGGAAGGCGTCGTCGTTCGTGATGCGGTGCCTGCGCGAGTTGGCCGCACGCGGAAACACCCCGGTTACGGCCGCCGACCCCTGCGCCAAGCCGCTGTATCGCACACCCGGCAACGCTGACATGACCCGGTTTCTGGGCCGGATCGCGACGCGCAAGATGCAGATCAGGCTGGACGACCGGTTGCGTACCCCGCACTGGTTCGTCGCCTGGCGGCAGGGACATGAATTGCTGGATCCAGCCGCACCGCGGATGGACGGACTGCGCGAGCTTCCCTGCCCCCATGGTCACTTCTACGCCGATCCGATGCTGCACGAGCACGACGGCCAGCCATGGTTGCTGGTGGAGGATTTCGAATACGTCCTTGGCAAGGGCCATCTGGCTGCGATCCCATGGAGCAGCGACGGTCCCACCGGTGCCGCGCGCACCATGCTCGACCTGCCGGTGCACCTGTCATATCCCTTCGTGTTCGACTGGAATGGCGATACCTGGATGGTGCCCGAGTCTGGTGGCGCGCAATGCGTCAGCCTATTCCGCGCACGCGCATTCCCCGACGACTGGGAGCACGTATGCGACCTGTTGCAGGGCTACCGTGCGGTGGATGCGACCCTCCACGAACACGACGGGCGCTGGTACATGTTCGCCAATATCTGCGAATCCGGTGGTGGCACCTTTGACGAGTTGTTCCTTTTCCATGCCGACACACCACTGGGTCCGTTTCAGCCGCATCCCGGCAACCCGATCGTCTCCGACGTGCGTCGTGCCCGCCCGGCGGGCCGACTGTTCCAGCGCGACGGCAAGCTGATTCGCCCCGCTCAGGACTGCGCCCGCGGCTATGGACAGGCGCTGGTATTCAACGAGGTATTGAGCCTGACACCGACGGCGTATCAGGAACGCCCACTGAGCCGGCTACAGCCCAACTGGGCACCCGGGCTGACCGGGTGTCATACCTACGCCGCACTGGGCGACATGGAAGTCGTCGACGGCAAGCGCCCGACCTGGCGTCACGTGGTCGGTGCACCGGCGCGGTAGCGGTACAGCGATAGGCCGAGCAGTTCATAGATCGCCATTTCCGACCTCTGCAGTCCCGAACGCTGTGGCAGGTAGTAGCCAATCCCGCCGGGCGGCTGGTAATCACTGTCGCTGGCTTGGCCGCACGCCTGAAACCCGGCTGCGCGAAACGCGACCAGCGTGCGCGGCAGATGCAGGGCGGAGGTCACCACCCGGACGCGATCAGCGGTCATCGCACGCAGGGCGAATGCGCTCTCCCAGGTCGTTGTGGACTCGGTCTCCGTATGGAGCGCGCCTGCGGGCACTCCCCAGTCGCGGGCCAGGTTCGACAGCACGCTGGACTCCTTCATCACGAAGGGTCCGCCGCCGGCGATGTAGAGCGGAGCGGTCGGATACTGCTGCCACACCAGGACCGCGGCGCGCAGACGACGCCAGCTCTCGGTCGAAAGGGCGACGTAGGGATCGTCGGTCGCAGGATCCGTATCGAAGCCGGCAGACATCAGCACGATCGGCACCGTTGCAGGCCAGTCCCGCGCCATCACCTTGCAACTTATCGCATCAGGCATACCCGACTCGACATACCGGATCAGCGTATTTCCGCCCCACGGCGTCAGCAGGGTCAACGCCATAACGCCCAGCGCGACCCCGGCCACACGGAACCACCGTCCCAACCTTGACCACGTCGCCAGCAAGGCAACGGCGGTCAGCAGGACCCACGTCAGGGGTGAATAAAGGAGATAGAGCATCGCATCACCTGCCCTTCGTGGCCGTTGCGTCGCGCTCAGTGCGTATTACCAAGGGTATCCCAGCGTTCGGCCTACCGGTCGGGCGCCATTCAACCCAGTCAGGTAAACACCCTTGTTTGAGACCCTGAAACAGGATCTTCGCCGCTACCATCACGCCGAAAGCGCGGGGCGGCAACGCGGGGCGTGGATCCGCGCCAGCCTCACCTACGGCTTCATCGCCGTGAGCCTCTACCGATATGGGCGTTGGACCCGGACGATCCACCCGCGCTGGCTGGCGATACCGTTCAAGATCATCTATGTCGTGTTGAAGGTACCGCTGGAGCTGTCGCTGGGCATCGATATCTCGCTCAATGCCAACATCGGCCCGGGACTGTACATCGGTCATTTCGGTGGCATCTTCCTGCACTGCGACGCCGGCGCGAACCTGAGCGTCACCCAAGGCGTCACCATCGGCTACAAGGGCGGCGGCAAATCCGATTACTGGCCCAGGCTCGGCAACGATGTCTACATCGGCGCAGGCGCCAAGGTGATCGGCAACATCCATATCGGCGACGGGGTGGTGATCGGTGCCAATACCGTGGTGACCAAGGATGTGGCACCAAAGATGCGAGTTGTCGGCGCGGCCGTACGGATGACGCCGCTGCCCAGCGCGGAGGGCAAGCCCCGCGCCCCCAGAAGCGCTCCTGCCGAGGCACTCCGGTGAGGCGGAAGGCATCCGGTTGCATCCCATGTACGTGACACTCTCTACCTCGCGCGGAGCAGCCCGCACCTGTATCAGCGCGGTGCTGTTGTGTCTGGTGTCCTTAGGCGCAGCGCAAGCCGCCACCACCTATTACGTCCGTACCGACGGCGGCGACGCCGCGCAGTGCAACGGCAAGGCCGATGCCCGGTACTCCGGCAACGGCACCAATCAGGCATGCGCGTGGAAGCACCCGTACTACGCACTGCCGCCCAACGAGACCGCACGTATCTCCGGCGGCGACACGCTGATGATCGGGTCCGGCAGCTACATGATCGGCTGGGGCGCGCCCGGCGCCGCCGACAAGAGTGGCCGCTGCTACGCCGGTGGCCCCTACAACTGCTACCTGCCGCCCATCCCGAGCGGTACGTCCGCCAGCGCCAAGACCCGCATCCTCGGCATGGACGCCAAGAATCCACCCAAGTTGTGGGGCACCGAACGCGTCACCACGATCCTCAACCTCAACGGCAGCTCCAACGTCGAGATTGGCAATCTGGAGATCACCGACCAGAGCGACTGCGTTGAAGGCCACAGCAATGCCGGCGCCCGCTGCGAGCGCAACAAGGCCCCTTACGGTCAGTGGGCCTCTGCGGGTATTGCTGCCTCCAACTCCAAGAATGTCTGGCTGCATGACGTCAACATCCACGGTCTGGCCCACACCGGCATCCACGCCGGCGGCCTGACCGACTGGACCCTGGACCGGGTCAAGAGCAACAACAACGGCTGGGTCGGTTGGGACGGCGATATCGGTCCGGCCAGCTCCAACAGCGGCCAGATCATCATGCGCGGGGTCGAAATTGCCTGGAACGGCTGCGGCGAGCGCTGGAAAACCGGTGAGCCATGGGCGTGCTGGGCCCAGGAAGGCGGCGGTTACGGCGACGGTCTGGGTACCGCCAAGACCGGCGGCCAGTGGCTGATCGAGGATTCGTTCATCCACCACAACACCTCCGACGGTCTGGACCTGCTGTACATGGACGGCAAGGCCACTACCTCGGTCACCGTGCGTCGCGTGTACGCCGCGTACAACGCTGGCAACCAGATAAAGGTGCACGGAAAATCGACGATTGAGAACTCTGTGGTCAACGGCAACTGCTCTTTCTTCGCGGGCAAAGACTTCATGCTCCGCGGCGATCAGTGCCGCGCCCAGGGCAACACCGTGTCTGTCGGTCTGGTGGCCGGGCAGACCGCCAACATCCGGCACAACACCATCGTGGGTGAAGGCGACTGCCTGATCTTGACCGGTGGCGGCACCAACACCACCAGGCTCAACATCGAGAACAACATCCTGGTCGGCAAGCCGGACTACCTGTCCACCCGCAGCTGGTGGCCCGAACAGACATGTGCTCACTACCACGAAGGCGGCAGTGCCGTGCCGTACTTCGCCGGCAATATGGTCTGGCAGACAAAGAGCTGCCCGCGGGGCAGTATTTGCAACGAGGACCCGGAGCTGCAGGACAGCAGTCTGGCCGGATTCAACCCGGAACCGCGGCCCGGCAGCCCCGTCATTGACAGGGCTCCGACCATCGACGGTATGCAACTCGACTTCCGGCGGGCCAAACGTCCTGCAGGCATTGCAAACGACATCGGTGCGATCGAGTTCGCTCACTAGGCTGTCGCAGCAGGCACCCCATTGCGAAAGACCTTCCATCTCGGCGTCGCGGAGCGCTGGGAGACAATCTCGTTAACCTGTTGTTTATATTGGTGTATTCAGCCCACTAAGAATGCCGACGACGTGACGCCCATCACCTCGCCCCTAATAAGACTGTGACCCAGTCGACAATTTTATTCACCCAAATATCAATACTTGCCGGACGGACGACAAGGATGAGTCCCACATCATCCCTTTCTGCCCGGAGTCGACCATGTCTTTTACACTCGCAGCCCGCTCTCCTCCCCTCGCCGCCCGATCGCTGCTGAAGCCAGCAATTCCGCTTCTGCTGTCTCTCGCGGCGTTCGGCTCAGCGCAAGCGGCCACCACCTATTACGTCCGCACTGACGGCGGCGACGCCGCCCAGTGCAACGGCAAGGCCGATGCCCGGTACTCCGGCAACGGCACCAATCAGGCATGCGCCTGGAAGCACCCGTACTACGCACTGCCGCCCAACGAGACCGCTCGCATCTCCGGCGGTGACACGCTGATGATCGGGTCCGGCAGCTACATGATCGGCTTGGGCGCGCCCGGCGCCGCCGACAAGAGTGGCCGCTGCTACGCAGGTGGCCCCTACGACTGCTACCTGCCGCCCATCCCGAGCGGTACCTCCGCCAGCGCCAAGACCCGCATCCTCGGCATGGACGCCAAGAATCCACCCAAGTTGTGGGGCACCGAACGCGTCACCACCATCCTCAACCTCAATGGCAGCTCCAACGTCGAAATTGGCAATCTGGAGATCACCGACCAGAGCGACTGCGTGGAAGGGCACAGCAATGCCGGCGCCCGCTGCGAGCGCAACAACGCCCCTTACGGCCAGTGGGCCTCTGCGGGTATTGCTGCCTCCAACTCCAAGAATGTCTGGTTGCATGACCTGAACATCCACGGCTTGGCCCACACCGGTATCCACGCCGGCGGCCTGACCGACTGGACGCTGGACCGCGTCAAAATCAACAACAACGGCTGGGTCGGCTGGGACGGCGATATCGGTCCGGCCAGCTCCAACAGCGGCCAGATCATCATGCGCGAGGTCGAAATTGCCTGGAACGGCTGCGGCGAGCGCTGGAAGACCGGTGAGCCATGGGCGTGCTGGGCACAGGAAGGCGGCGGCTACGGCGACGGTCTGGGTACCGCCAAGACCGGCGGCCAGTGGCTGATCGAGGATTCCTTCATCCACCACAACACCTCCGACGGTCTGGACCTGCTGTACATGGACGGCGCGGCCAATACCTCGGTCACTGTGCGTCGCGTGTACGCCGCATCCAACGCCGGCAACCAGCTGAAGGTGCATGGCAACTCAACCATCGAGAACTCGGTCGTCAATGGCGATTGCTCATTCTTCGCCGGAAAGGACTTCATGCTCAACGGTGATCAGTGCCGCGCCCAGGGCAACACGCTGTCCATCGGTCTGATGGCTGGACAGACCGCCAACATCCGTCACAACACCATCGTGGGTGAAGGCGACTGCCTGATCCTGACCGGTGGCGGCACCAACACCACCAAGCTCAACATCGAGAACAACATCCTGGTCGGCAAGCCCGACTACCTGTCCACCCGCAGTGGCTGGCCCGAGCAGACCTGTGCTCACTACGCTGACGGCGGTAACACCGTCCCCAACTTTGCCGGCAACCTTGTCTGGCAGACAAAGGGTCAGTGCCCTCCAGGCAGTGATTGCAGCAAGGACCCGAAGCTGAAGAACGCGACTATGGCGAACTTCGATCCTGAGCCGATGTCCGACAGCCCCGCGATCGACAAGGGCATCGCCATCAGCGGCATCACGCATGACTTCCTGTTACAGCCGCGCCCGTCAGGTGCCGGTCCGGACATCGGTGCATACGAGCTGCAGGCCGGTGGAACGAGCACGCCGCCTGTCACCCCGCCTGTTATTACGCCGCCGAGCTGCACCCGCGCCGCACCGAGGATCAGCTTGACTGGTCCGACCAATACGCTCGCGGCAGGCTCCAAAGCGACGTACGCACTGTGGGTAGTCAACAACGACAGCGTCGGTTGTGGCAGCACTAACTTCAAGCTTGCGAAGACGGTACCGCAGGGCTGGACCTCGAGCTTGGTGTCCACCCTTTCCATAGCACCTGGCGAGGCCCGTAACGCCAACTTGGTGGTGACCTCTCCTGGCACCGCTAAGGCCGGCAAGTATGCAATCGCGGCTGGCGTCAGCAGCAATGTTGGTCAGGCACACACCGCCAGTGCAACGGCAAGCTATACGGTCGCTGCCACGACGCCGCCACCGGCGACAACCGGCGAGATGACTCACACGGTCGAGTTGAACAAGAGTGTGTTCACACGCGGCGAGTCGGTGGTGATGACCGCACGGGCAATGAAGGGCAGCACCCCGGTCAGTGGCGCAAGGGTTGTCTTCAACGTGACGAGGCCGAACGGCCAGGTGACGAAGATTTCCGCCACGACCACAGCAAATGGCTACGCAACGGGCACGCTTGTCATCGGCAAAGCCGCGTCAGATACCGGCAGCTACGTGCTGCGATCCGATGCCAGTAGCGGGCGTCAGACCATCTCCGCTTACGCCAGCTTTACGGCGCGCTGAGTCGGCCCCCAAGGCTCATGACCGGCACGCATTACTAACTCAGGCCGCATGATCCGAACGACAGTGGGCGTCCCAACCGGGGCGCCCACTTTTTTGCGCGTCGCTTAAGCAACATCATCAGCGCGGTGCGAAAAGCGGTGCCGCCATTGCGCAATCAGGGACCGTAAGTTGCCATCCAACATCAGCACCAGTGCTGCGTAGACCGTCGCTATCGCCGGCCCCACGGTCAGCAGACGCTGCCAACCAGTAGTCAGGCCAAGCTGATTGCCAGCAAGACTGATCAGGACGGCAATGAGAGCTGCCAAGGCTGCAACGGCCACGGTGCGCAAACGCGGAAACTGCAGCAGCGAGCGCTGCACAAACACACAGTGCGCGATCGACAACACAGCTGAACTCAGCGCCGTGGCATAGACCGCACCCATCACACCGTGGCTCGGTATCCAAGCCAGGTTCGCGACCACGTTGAGCATCACCGCGCCGCACATCAGCGCCAACACCTTCATCGAGCGCTTTACCAGCAAAAGACCGTAGCCGGCGACCAGCAGAACTGGCTGCAGTGCATAGATGATCCCTATGACCGCGAACACCGGCCCCGAAGCGGCCTTGTCCGGACCACTCAGGGCCACGATCGCGTCGGTACCCAAACAGCCGCACAACACGGCAACCGCAACCGAAGCATAGGTAAGTACCAGCAACACCGCTGACTTGAGCTCACGCACCGCCTTGGCGCCAGAGGTATCAAACAGCCGATTGGCAGCGGGCGAAAATGCCTCGAACATCGTGCCACTGAGCAGCACACTCACCTGCATACCAAGCGATGCACCGATGGTGTAGATACCAACGGCAGCGTAGTCGCCCAGCAGTTCCTTGAGCATCAGCCGGTCCACCGACACCAAGGCAACCATCGCGATTTCGTTGGCGACCAGCGGTAGGCCGTAGGCCAAACCACCGCGGTACACGGACCGATCGAGCGCCGAGCGCGAGAAAGCCATGTTGCGGCGCGTCCAGCGATAGTAGAAAAACCCGCAGGCCAGCAGCGCAGCGATGAACTTGCCGCCGTAAGCCGCCAACGCGCTCTGCTGGACCAGCACCACACAGCCCAATATCAGTACCAGCTCCAGCCAGCGCCATCCGACCCGGGTGAACATCGCCAGTCGGGAGTTCTCCATCGCCCGCAGCACCATCTCGACCATGCTGGCCGAGACCATCATCGGAACCATGAACAAGGCCAGCCAGAACATCGCCGGATGCTGCCACTGGGAGGTCCAGCTCAGTCCGCCCAGGATCAGCGCGACGACCAGCCACAGCGCCATCGACACTGCCAGCGGGACGTAGAACAGGTTGGTGGAAAACGTCAGCATGCGCGCTGGGTCGCCGCCATGCGGATACAGTCGCAGCAAGGCGTGCTGCGCACCCAGCTTGCCCACCGATACCGCCATCACCACCCACGTATCGAAGTACCCAAGGATGCCGTACTGGGTGTTGTCCAGCAGACGGGTGAGTATCGGAAACGAGACCAGACTGGCCACGATTGCCAACACGCTGCCCGTGGAATAGCGCAGGTAGTGGCCCGCAATTCCCGACTTTTTTGGCAGTGCGACGGTCGCCACGCTCACGGACCCGCAGCACCGGTGCTCACGCGGTGCGAAATCAACGTGCGCGCAAGCCCGCGCCATCCTCGCAAGTCGGAAGGTTTGTGCCGGATCGCCGCACCGTAGGCGCGCAGCATCCGTCCGCGCTCGCGCCCTGGAACGCATTCGTCGGCCTCGCTCAACGCAAGTGCCGCCAGCGCCGCGGCATGCAGGCGACGGCCTTCCGGGAACTCGGTCATCCGCTCGACCAGCAGGCGACGACCCTGCAGCATCCGCTCACGCCGACGACTGACCCCGCCGCCGTGGACCCGATAGTCGGCGCCGTGATGGCTGAGGTGCACAACTCTGCCGCGCAGTGCCAGCCGCAGCCACAGGTCGCGGTCCTCACAACCCAGTCCCGAGTAGCGCAGATCAAAGCCGCCCAACTCGATAGCCAACACTCGTGGGAACACGGTGGTGGCGCAGGCGACGTGCTCGTATCGCAACAGGATCGCCCGGAACGGATCGCGCTTCCAATGAGACCAGCGCCGCGGGTCGAGGAACTCGGAAAGGACGCTGCCTGCCTCATCGATGAAGCGCACGTCGGCATGGACTAGGACTGCATCGGGCGTTGATTCCAGCGCCGCCACCGCACGTGCGAGGTGGTGCGGCATCCACAGGTCGTCGCAATCCAACAGCGCAAGGTAGCGGCCTCGGGCGCGGGCGATCGCCGCGTTGCGCGCTTGGCAGAAACCACCATTTTCCTGCCGGAAATATCTGATTTTTCGTAGATGCGCGGCGGCGTAATCGCGGGCAATCGTGGTGCTGCGGTCCGTGGAGCCATCGTCCATGATCACGATCTCAAAGTCGTCGCAGTCCTGAGCCAGTGCACTGCATAGCGCCGCCTCGAGGAAGCGCTCGCCATTGAAGACCGGCATGATCACACTGGCAATCAGTACTTTTCCGAGCATCATCATCCCCTGCCCAACGGCGCAGGCGCTCGGCTGGCGCCAAACTCGCGTTGCAGCCAAGCCCCCAGGGTGTGCTGCAAACGCTCGCGGTCACGCCGCAAGTAAAACGTATGGTCGCAGTCACGCCACAGCTCCAGATGGACCTGTGGCGCCTTGGCGAAACGCCCGAAACTGGTGAAGAACTGTTGGCGATGGTTGATGTAATGCGCGTTGCCGGTCGTATGCAGGAAGAGCAAGCGGACATCACGTGCCACCAGCCGCTCGATCTGCGCCACCGCGTGGGCGTGCGGCGGAAACTCGCGGTAGTCCTCTGCTGCGGGACGACCTTTCCGGTTCTCGCGCAAGGTCCTGACAACCTCGCGCGGTGACAGCAGCTTGTCCAGAACGCGACGCCACCAGAAGCTACCGGCGCGATATGCGGGCCCATCCAGCAGGATCACACCGCTGACCCGCGGATCGAGGCCTGCCAGGTAGAACGCATCATCTGCGCCGGAACAGATGCCGCCAAGTACAAAGCGTTCAACACCGGTCCTATTTACCACCAGCTCGGTGGCTGCCTGCAGCTCGGCGACACGGCGCTCCACTCCTGCGTGCCGGGTGAGTTCGCTGTCGCCCAGTCCGCCCTGATCGAATCGAAGTACTGCATAGCCCGCCGCGGCGAATGCTCGCGCCAGATGGACGTATCCACGGAACGGGCCGATGCGATGCACCAATCCGGCATTCAGCAGGATCACTGCCGTGTCCTGACGAACCGGGCCGTGGGGCTGATGCAGCACCCCGACCAGTCCGGGGCCGAAGCGATGGGCCGATTCGCCGCAATCCGGCGCGCCACCCTCCAGAGGAAAAGCGACATGCTTCAAGGCCGCGTTCATGCGCACGCGCTACCGTTCAAGTGCCCCAGCAACCGGGTCACACTTCGGCGCGGAAACGACTGGCTCTCGTAGCGCTCAGGATCGTCGCGCTGAGGGGCGTCATCGGCTTCCAACAGCAGGCATTCCACGTTCGTACCGGTGCGGCGCAGGTGCTCGATGAGATGCTGCTGCGCCGGCGTTGTATTCCACATCACCATCAACACACGACTGCCTGCAGGCAGTGGCAACTGACAGGCGTCAAATGCCTCCAGAGATGACAGCAGCTGCGGGGCCAGCTGGAAACCGAGCAGATCATCAGCCAGCGGCGGCGCGTGGCCATGGGGGAAGCGCCCGACCTCGGCGAGCTGCTTGCTATGCATGTCACCCCAGCCGGCAACCAGCTCGCGGCCGGACACGCTGGGATCCCACAGCACCAGATCCACGGGCCCACGTTGCACGGTTGCGTGGGCAAGCAGCGGGATCGCGGCACTGCGCAGCGCCAGCCAGCGCCGCGGCAATGGGTGGGAAACCGACGCCAACAGCGCATCCGCGTGCTGCAGGTCAGATAGCATTCCGGCCAGCAAGATCTCATCGTCGTTGCCAGCCGAGTCGCCACTGCCATACCAGTCGAACCGCAGCACTTCGGTACCGGCCTTGGCCAAACCTTCCGCCAGCGCCCACAGACTACGATGGCTGCTGAGGCCGTCCTGCAACAAAGGCTGACACACCAGCATGGCGTCGCGAGCCTGTCCGACAGCTGGATGCAGCATGCCGAACAGAAAGCGTGGCATGTCGCCAAAGAATAGTGGGCCGCTCATGGGGCGGCTGCCTGGCCGCGTCCAAACAGGCGGCGTAACCCGCGTCCCAGTAGCGAGTGCGGCACCGATCCGGCATCCACTTCAAACTCCGACCCGGGCTCCATCTCGGGCAGCTCCAGCGCCATCTGCTCCAGACACTGGCTTGCCAGACGCATCAGCTTCAGGCGCACACCGGTGTCACGCGACACCCGGTTGGCCATTTCCACAGCCAGCATCGAATGCCCGCCCAGATCGAAGAAGTTGTCGTCCGGGCCGGCTTCTGTAGCCAGCAGTTCGGACCAGACACCCTGCAGATAGGCCACCCGTGCATCCAACGGGGCGTTGACCACATCAGCCGCAGGCAACGCCGAGGCCGCACCCGGTGCAGACGCATGCGCAGGCGCCGGCAGGGCATGACGATCGATCTTGCCGTTGGGCAAGAGGGGCAGCGTCGACAGGACCACGACATGCTGCGGGACCATGTAATCGGGCAGCAGCTCGCGCAGGTGGCCAAGCAGCTCGCGCTGCTCCACACCGGCACCCTGCTCGGGCACCACGTAGGCCACCAGCCGCACATCGCCGGGACGGTCCTCGCGCGGGATGACCATCGCCCGGGCCACGCTGGCATGGGTCAGCAGGTTGTTGCCGATCTCTTCCAGTTCGATGCGGTGGCCGCGAAGTTTGATCTGGAAATCCAGCCTGCCCAGATGCTCCAGCTCGCCATTCGTGCGCCAGCGGCCACGGTCGCCGGTGCGGTAAAGCGTCGCGGGATGCCCAGCCGCCGCTTCGCCGGTGGCGAAGGGATCGGGCACGAAGCGATCGGCCGTCAGGGTCGGGCGGTTGAGGTACCCCGTCGCGACACCCAGCCCGCCAATACAGATCTCTCCCGCGACCCCGACCGGGCACGGCTGCAGACGCTCATCAAGGATATGCACGGTGGTGTTCGCAATCGGCGTGCCGATCGGGATGCCTTCGTCCAGCGCTCCGACGCGCCAGCAGGTAGACCACACCGTGGTCTCGGTCGGCCCGTACATGTTCCACACATCGTCGGACACCGAGGTCAACTGCGCGGCCAGATCAGGTGCCAAAGGCTCTCCCCCGCACAGGATCCGAAATCCGGCGGGCGGGCTCCAGCCGGCATCCAGCAACATCCGCCATGTCGACGGCGTGGCTTGCATGCAGGTGGCACCCTCGTCGGAAAGCGCGCGCAGGATCGCGTGGCCGTCCATCGCCGTTTCGCGACTGGCAAACAGCACCACCGCCCCCACGCTCAGGGGCAGGAAGATCTCCAGCACCGCGATGTCGAACGACGTGGTCGTGACCGCCATCAGTCGGTCATCGGCGGTCAGTCCCGGCTGGTGACGCATGCTCTCCAGGAAATTCAGCACCGCGCGATGCGGCAACTGCACACCCTTCGGTTTGCCGGTCGAGCCGGAGGTGTAGATCACGTAGGCGACCGCCTCGCCATCTGCGGGCTCAAGTCCAGGAACAAGCAGCGGGGCCGCATCAATCTGGGCAGCATCCGCATCCAGCAGCATCATCGAACTGCGCCGCAATGACAGCTCGTCAGCAAGATCGCCCTGGCTGATGACCACCGCCAAGTCCGCGTCCTTGACCATGAACCGCAGTCGATCCACCGGATAGGACGGGTCCAGCGGCACGTAGGCCGCCCCGGCCTTGAGCACACCGATCATGCTGGCGATCAGGTCGACGCTGCGTTCCAGACAGATACCGACCAGATCGCCGGCCGCCACCCCGCGCGCGCGCAGTCCGGCGGCAATACGATCGCTGCGTGCCTGCAGCTGGGCGTAACTGGTGTCCACACCCTCAAAGCGCACCGCGGTCCGGGCAGGCGTCGCATCCGCCTGTCGATCCAGCAGTGCATGCACGGTCTGCTCCGCGGGCAACGGGGCATCAGTGGCGTTGCTTTCGGCCAGTGCGATGCGGTCCTGATCGCACATCAGGTCGATATCGCCGACGCGTACATCAGGGTTGCGACAAACCGACTGCAACAGCGCGCCATACCGTTGATTGATCAACGCCGCAGTGGGCTCGGTAAGCACGTCGGTGTTGTAGGTGAGTGCACCGGACAATCCCTTGTCGTGAGCCATGAACCACATGCCCAGATCGTTTGCCGAGCCCCGCTGGCACAGAGGCACGTACTCATCGCGCAGATTGCCCCAGTGCTGCTGCCGCTTGCGTGCATCCTGGAACGAAAATACCGCCTGGTAGACCGGCGATCGACTCGGGTCGCGCGCGACATCCAACTCACGCACCAGCTGCTCAAACGGCACATTGGCGTGCGCAAACGCCTCCAGCACAGTCAGCCGGACCTGACCGACCAGGTCGATGAAGGACTGTTCGGGGTCGATGCGCATCCGCAGCGGCAGCATGTCGACAAAGAACCCCATCACCGGCTCCAGCGCCTGGATATCCCGGTTTCTGACCGGCACGCCCACGACCAGATCGCGCTGCCCACCCATCCGATGCAGCAGTGCGTAATACGCCGCCAACAGGGTCATGAACAAGGTTGCATCCGCGCTTGCCCCCAGCTCCCGTACCGCGTCGCTCAGGGATTTGTCGATGTGGCGCCAATGGGTTGCGCCATCGCCGGACACCTCCGGCGGACGCGGATGATCCAAGGGCAGCTGCAAAGGCTCCAGAGTGCCGGCCAGATGCTGCTTCCAGTACGCCACCTGGTCGGCAATTGCACTGCTGTTGAGCCGGTCGCCATGCCACTGGCTGAAGTCCCCATAGCTGACTTCCAGCGGCGGCAGTGGCGATGGCTGACCCTGGCTGAAGGCCGCATATAGTGCGGCCATCTCGGCATGCAGCAGGTCGAACGACCAGCCATCCCAGATGAGGTGATGGGTCATGAAAAACAGTACATGTTCCTGCTCGGCCATCCGGAACAGGCAGGCGCGGAACAGCACACCGCCGTCGATGTCGAACGGCTTCCCGATCATCGCTTCCATGCGGCGGAACAGTTCGAGTTCCCGCTGATCAGCATCCAGTCCGCTCAGGTCTGCGACCGGTAGCGCCGCATCGATATCGTCACGCACCAGCTGCATCGGCACGTCGTTCTGCAAGACGATGACGGTGCGCAATGACGACTGCCGATGCACGACCTCGGCAAAGGCCTGCTGGAAAGCGACAAGGTTGAACTCCCCAAGCAATCGATGCGCCGACGGGGTGTTGTGGATCAGCCGGCCGGGCTGCATCTGCTCAAGCACCCACATCCGTTTCTGCATTGCTGACAACGGCGCGAGGCTCTGCTCGGCTCGCACAGGGATGGATGTGGATGCGACGTTTCCGGCCGCGCTGCCCGCCTCTGCCACGATCAATGCGGCGAGGGCCATCGGCGTGGGCGCATCAAAGATCGCACGCAGGGTGAGCGACGCACCCAGCGCGTCATTGAGCCGGGCGATCAGCTGTGCACCCATCAGCGAATGGCCACCCAGCAGAAAGAAATCCTCGTCCGCACCGACCTGCGGCACGCACAGGATCCGGGCCATCTCATCGGCGACGCTGCGCTCCATTGCGTTGCGCGGCGGCAGGTAGGTATAGCCATCCTCCACGCCGGGTATCGGCAGCGCCTGACGGTCGACGTCGCCATTGGGCAGTCGCGGCAACGCCGACAGCGCAACGATGTGCTGCGGCACCATTTGCTCCGGCAGTTGGCTCTCCAGCACCCGATGCAAGCCCGTGGTGTCGACGCCGCAACCGGGGCGCGCGACCACAAAGGCGATCAGTCGTATGCCCTCGTGACCGTCCGGGCAGGCAATGACTACCGTCTCGGCCACTTCGCGCTCGGCCGCCAGGCGGGTTTCAATCTCAGACGGCTCGACACGCAGTCCGCGCACATTGACCTGAAGATCGGTGCGGCCGAGGAACACGAGGTTTCCGTCTGCGCGCCAGCGGCCACGCTCACCGGTGCGGAACATGCGTGCATCGGGCTCACGCGCGAAGGGATCGGCGAGAAACCGCTCAGCAGTCATTCCAGACTGATTGAAGTAGCCCCGCGCCACTTGCGCCCCGCCGACGTGGATCTCCCCCGCTACTCCGGCGGGCACTGGCTCTCCCCTCCGGTCGAGCACATAGATACGGGTATTGGCAATCGGCCGTCCCAACAATCTGTCAGGCTCGCCCTGCTCGACCTTCCAGCACGTTGCGTACACGCTGGTCTCGGTCGCTCCGGCCATGCTCCAGACCTCGGCGCCACCGGCCGACAGCCGTGTCGCCAACTGCGGGGGCATGGCATCGCCACTGCACAACACCCGAAACCCGGCCGGCGGGGTCCAGCCCGCATCCAGCAGCAGACGCCACATCGAGGCCGTCGCCTGCATCATCGTGATCTGCACGGCCGTCAACTGGTGCGCCAACGCGACTCCGTCGCGCGTCGTTTCCTGCGCCGCCAAGTGAAGCTGCGCGCCAACCATCAGGGGCAGAAACACATCGACAACCGCGATGTCGAATGACACTGCGGTAGCTGCCAGCAGCCGGTCGCCGGGTCCAATACCGGGCTGCCTACGCATGCTCTCCAGCAGGTTCGTCACTCCCCTGTGGGTCAGCTGCACACCGTTGGGCCGACCATTTAAGCCAGAGGTATAGACGAGGTAGGCAACACGGGAGGTATCCAAGCCGCCGTCGCGGCCGGGGTTGTCGTCCGGAAACTCACCCGCCAACTGCGCATCCTCGATAGTCACCTGACCCGCTGCAGGCACCATCGCAGTCAGCTGCCCGCGCAGAGCCGAATGGGTCAACACCACTAGAGGCGAGCAGTCGGCCAGCAACGTCGCCTGGCGGTACGGCGGACAGGCGGGATCAATCGGCACGCAGACCCCGCCGGCTTTGAGCACCGCGATCAGCGCAACCACCAGCGACGGACCGCGCTCAAGGCATACCGCTACCGGCATGTCGGGACCCACGCCCAGCGCACGCAGCTGGTGAGCTACGCGGTTGGCCCGCGCATTGAGCTCGGCATAGCTGAGCGTCTCGCCCTCAAACACCACTGCAGTTGCCTCCGGCGTCTGCGCCGCTTGGGCCTCAAACAGTTCGTGCACGCAGGTGTCCTGCGGCAGGTCCAGATGCGTTTCGCTGAAACGCTCCAGCAACTGATGGCGCTCGGTCTCGGCCAACAATGGCAGCCGGCCGAGCACCTGTTCGGCAGCATCAATGCCTGCGTCATCGACACATCCATCGTTGACCATGGCCCGCAGCATCGTCTGCCAATGTCCCATCCAGCGGTGAATGGTGGTTGTGTTGAACAGGTCCCGGTTGAACTGCCACTCCAGCCGCAGCTCGCCGCTTACCTGGACCGCGTTGATGGACAGTTCAAACTGTTCGAACGATCGCGGATTACCGGAAAACTCCAGCTCAAGGCCGGGTATCGTGCCGCTTACGCGGTCCAATGCCTGATCAATATTGAACATCACGCTGACCAGAGGCGGCCTTGATGGATCGCGCTCGATTTTCAGCTTCTGCAGTAGCGTGCCGAAGGTGTAGCACTGGTGGTCCAACGCATCCATCAGCAGCTCGCGCGTGTCATCAATCGCGCGCGATACCGGCTGTTCAAGATCCAGGTTGAATAGCAGCGGCAGCAGGTTGACGCAGTGACCGACCAAATGGTCGTGGCCATCCACGGACTGTCCGGCGGCGGGTATCCCGACCACCACCCTGGAGCTCGCACTCAGTCGCGCGAGCAACGCCGCAAATCCGGTCAACAGGGTTGCAAACAGGCTCGCGCCACGGTGCGCTCCCAACCTGCGCAGTGCCTCGAGTAACTCTGCGTCCAGCACGTAGTCCGCGCGTGCGGATGCAAAGCTGCGACGCGCTGGGCGAGGTCGATCCAGTGGCAGATCCAGCACCGGAACGCCATCGGAAAAACACGAGTGCCAATAAGTCTCATCGGTAGCGACACTATCGCCAGCCGGATGCTCGGCAAGCTGAAGCGCGTAGTCGGCGAATGCCTCGGCAGGGGGCAACGGCTGGGTTGGCACCCCGGTGAGCGTGGCGTACAAACTACCCAGCTCACGCACCAGCACCCACCACGACCAGCCATCGCACACGATGTGGTGGGCGGTCAGCAGTAACAGGTTCTCGTCATCGCTCAAACGCAGCAACTTGGCCCGGAACAGGCTGTCAGTACCGATGTCAAACGGCGTCTCTACCGCCAGCCGCCGGGCTTCTGCTACTGCAGCCGCGCGCGCATCGTCGCTGACCCTGCGCAGGTCCTGGACGTCCACCTTCAGATCGACGTGATCCATCACACAGAGGGTTTCGCCATCCGGACCGACGTTGGCGCGCAACGCGTCGTGCCGCGCGACGAGTCCACGCACCGCCTGCTGCAGCGCGTCGACATCCAGCGTGCCACGAAGTCGGAGCGACCCCGACTCGTTATAGGACAGCGAAGCATCGGTGCCCAGCTGGTCGGCCAGCCAGATCTCGCGTTGCGACTCTGTGGTCGGCACCACCCGGCTCACCTGCCCGCTGGCAAACGGATCGTAATCAACCTGTTTTGCATCAGCAGCCATGGTCATGATCAACCCACCTTCAGAAACTTTCCGGGTACGTCGGGATTGGGCACATACCAGCCCGCGCGGCCATCGGGCCCGCGACCGATACGCGCCTCTGGCACCGGCGGACGATTCGCATCCATGTCGGTGCGTGGTACAGCCACCTCATTGCGCGGCAGGAAGCCCGCGTCCTGCAGTTCAGCAATCGACTCCTTGAACGCCTGAATAATCCGCAGGCAATCAGCTTCCTCATGGGCCGTGGTCAGGAAGCAGGAGAAATTGTCGAGGATGTGGATCCCGCGGCTGCGCATCATCGCGAACAGCAGATCCTGCAACGGGTGATCCTCGCGGAAGACGATTTTCCATAGCGATGCAAAGTGGTTGATCTGCACGGGCGCGCCGACCATCGCGCAGAACGCATTGAGCTCGCCGACCATCCAGGCGGTCCGGGTATTCAGTCCTTCCTGCAATCCGGCGCCGTGGTCGCGCAAGTGGGTGAGTACCGCCTTTGCACCGGCCAGTGCCAGCGGATGGCGGACAAACGTACCCGCGAAATACGTCACCCCCACGGTTGGCACCGAGTCGTCGCCGTAGTCCCACTGCCCGCCATCCAGCGCATCCATGTATTCGCGCTTGCCGGCGATCAGGCCGATCGGGTAGCCACCGCCAACTACCTTGCCGTAGGTGGCGACATCGGCTTGGATCCCCAGCAGGCCTTGAATACCGGCAGGATGGGTACGGAAGCCGGTAACCACTTCATCGAAGATCAGCAACGCGCCCGACTCGCTCGTGAGCGCGCGCAACTGGTGCAGAAAGTCGAACGGCTGGAACTCCGGCCGACGACTTTGTACCGGTTCCACCAGCACTGCGGCAATCGTAGCCGCGTGGGTGCGGATGATCTCCAGCGTTTCGGGGGTTCCGTACTCCAGAACCATCACGTGCTCGGACGTGTTGCGCAGGATGCCGGGCGCGGCGGGAACCGCACCCAGCTTGCGGTTACCACGCACGATCATCTCGTCGACGATGCCATGGTAGGAACCGCTGAACAGCACCACTGTCTCCCGACCGGTCACTGTGCGCGCAATCCGCAGCGCACCCAGCACCGCTTCCGAGCCGGTATTGCACAAAGCCACGCGCTCATGCCCGGTGATCTCGCAGGCCAGCTGCGCCACGTCGCCGGCCAGCGGGTGCTGCGGCCCGATCTCGTAACCGGAGTCCAGTTGTTCGCGTATCGCAGCAACCACGAAGTCGGGCTGCCAACCAAACAGACTCATGCCAAACCCGTTGAGCGCATCCACGTAGTCGTTGCCATCCAGGTCCTGCAGGTGCGAGCCGCTGGAACGCTCCATCACGATGGGATAGACCATTTCCTTGGTCAGCGGACGAAATCCGTTGACCACCCGCGGGTCGGCCATATGCGGTCGATGCTTGCGGGTGTAGTCGCGGGATTTTTGAGTCCGCGCGACGTAGCGCTGGATGAACGCATCAAGCGATTTCTGCTCAGCCGCGGTGGGCGTGAATCCCACAGCGGTGTCGATACGGGCGATCGCACCAAACGCTTTTTTGACGTCATAGGTCGTATGCACGAACACCTCGTCGGCAACGCTCAAGTCATCAACCACCGCCATGGGCAAGCTGGGTGCTGCCGGAGATTTTTCCTGTTGCGGCGGCGTGGCTGCCGCGTTAGCGCGCGCGGGCTCAGCGGCGGCACCCAATCCGGACAACAAGGCCATCTGCTGCGCCATCAGCTGCATTTGCTGGGCAATCAGCTGGCGGGCGAAGTCTCCGTCGCCGGCAGACATCGCAGGGAGCAAACCCACATTCGCCAGTGGTGCAGCCATCTGAGCAGCCGCCATACCTGCGGTCGCCAGCGCATCAGTGGGCACCACTGCCGATGGCGCTACTGGTGCGTCCGCAGGCAGCGCGTTATCCAGCATCGCCACGAGACGCGCCGGGCTCGCGCATTCGCCCATCAGTTGACGGAAGGTGACATTCACCGCAAAGGTCTTCTGCAACTGCAGCGCGACCTGAGTGAGCATCAGGCTGTCCAGCCCCAGCTCGATGAAATTCATCGATGCATCTGCATCCGTCAGGTCGAATCCGGCAACGTCCTCAATCACCTCGTTGACCTCGCGGACCAGGCGCTGACGGCGCGTGTCGCTGCCGCCGGGCGAACCACTCCCCACCTGCAATGCGAGCGCTGAGCTGTCCGGGACGGAAGAAGGTTCGGGGTTCAACATGGGGGACTCCGGCAACGCGATGGATGCAACAACGGACAGGGACGCGGCGCGTGACGCCGGGCGTGCATCCACCCAGTGCCGCCGACGTTCAAAGGGATAGGCCGGCAGGCCGACACGCATGCGTTGCTGGCGGCGATCCAGCAACGCCGGATCCAGCGCGACACCGTGGCTCCACAGCTCACCGGCGGCACGGCGCACGCTGGTGGCCTCGGCACCTGACGTGTCGTCGAGCGACGCAACGCAGACGGTGTGGTGTTTCTGCGCACTGGGATGCTGGCGCGACAAACGACTCAGACTGGCGCGGGGTCCGACTTCCAGCAGAACCCGGCCGGGCGACTGTTCGATCACCTGGCCCAGCGCCGTCGCAAAGCGCACCGGCTCGCGCAGATGGCGCGCCCAGTAGTCCACCGAAGTCGCCGCGTCGGCCTCCAGCCACGTGCCTGTCGCTGTGGATACCAAGGGGATCGACGGTGCCGACAAGCTGATTCCGGCCATGCCGGCACGGAACGGATCGACCACTGGCTGCATCATTTCCGAGTGGAACGCGTGGGATGTTTCCAGCAGACGACAGGCAATGCCGTCGCTGTCCAAGCCAGCCTGAAACGCGGCGATCGCATCCTGCGTGCCCGCCACCACACAGGCACCCGGCGCGTTCTCCGCGGCCAGCGAAACGCCAGCGACCAAGCGCGGTTCCAGATCCTGCACGGACAGGCGCACCGACAACATCGCGCCGCACGGCTGTGCCTGCATCAAAGCGCCACGGCGCATGACCAGACGCAGTCCGTCGGACAGACTGAACACGCTTGCCAGGGTTGCGGCGACAAACTCGCCCACACTGTGGCCAACCATTGCCTCGGGGACGATGCCGAGACTCATCCACCACTTCGCCAGCGCGTACTCGATCACGAATGTCGCCGGCTGCATCACCGCAGTCGGCCGAAGCGCGTCCGGATCATCACTGAAGATCCGCTCACGCACGTCGAACTCCGGCGTCGCGTCGTCGTCGAGCACTGCCAGACAGGCGTCAAACGCCTCGCGGAATGCCGGCTCCGACTCGTACAGTCCACGCCCCATGCCGGGATACGTCGCTCCCTGGCCGGGAAACAGAAATATCGTGCCCGCCGCTTGCACCGGTCGAGTACGACCGATCGCGCTGGCAAGCTCCGGTCGCCGCAGTGACGCGACCGCTGAGGCCGGGTCACCGGCCACCACGGCCACGCGATGGGCAAAGCGCTTCCGGCCGACTGCGAGGGTCCACGCCACATCGGCAAGGTTCTCGTCGGGATGGCTTTCAAGATGGTCCGCCAGCAGCCTCGCAGTGGTTGCCAGCGCGGTCGGCGTACGCGCCGACAACACCAACAGCTGCGGGCCACTGGCCGGTTCGGATGGCAGCGACGGGGGCGCTTCTTCCAGTACGACGTGTGCGTTGGTACCGCCCACGCCGAAGGAGCTGACCCCTGCACGGCGCGGCATGTCACCGGCCGGCCAGTCGCTGCGTGCCGCATTCACCACGAACGGCGAGGCGGCGAAATTGATGGCCGGATTCGGCCCGTTGAAATGGATGCTGGCGGGAATGATCTGCCGCTGTAGCGACAGCGCGGCCTTGATCACGCCCGCAGCACCAGCAGCGGTGACCATATGGCCCACATTGCTCTTGAGCGAGCCAACACGACAGAAGCCCACATCCGCGGTCGTCCGGCGGAACGCCGTGGTCAGCCCCTGTATCTCGATAGGATCTCCCAGTGGCGTCGCCGTTCCATGCGCTTCCACATAACCGATGGTGCGTGCGTCGACGCCGGCATCATCCAGCGCCATCGACACCACGGCGGCCTGACCCTGCATGCTGGGCGCGGTGAAGCTGGCCTTGCCACCACCATCGTTGTTGACCGCGCGGCCGCGAATTACCGCGTGCACCGTATTGCCCTCGGCCACCGCGTCCGATAGCCGCTTCAGCAGCACTACCGCGCCGCCATCGCTGAACACCGTGCCCTGCGCCTGCGCATCGAAGGTGCGGGTATGCCCGTCCGGGGACAGCATCGCGCCCTCCCGGTACGCATAGCCGCTGCGGGGCGGACAGGTCACGGCGATACCGCCAGCCAATGCCATGTCGCACTGGCCGCTGCGCAGGCTGTCGACCGCCTGACAAATCGCCACCAGTGACGTCGAGCAGGCCGTATGCACGCTGACTGCAGGGCCGGTCAAGTTGAGTTTGTGCGCCACCCGCGTGGCGATGTAGTCCTTTTCGTTATCCAGCACCACCTGCAGCGCACCGAGCCGCTCGATCCGGTCCGGGTGCGCCGATACATGACGCTGAAAATAGGTCGCGTTGTTCATCCCGGCAAATACGCCGACCGGCCCTAACGTCGCATCAGGGACATGGCCTGCGCGTTCCATACAGCCCCAACACAGCTCCAGAAAGATCCGGTGCTGCGGATCCATCAGCTCGGCCTCGCGAGGACTGATACCGAAGAAGCCGGCATCGAACTGCTCGACCCCATCGATCACGCCGCGTGCCGGAACGTACAATGGGTTCGCTCGATCCGCCTCGGACACAGCCGGATCCAAACCATCCAAGCCAAACACCGTGATCGAGTCCCGTGCCTCGCACAGGTTCTGCCAGAACGTCTCGACATCCGCGGCACCCGGAAACCGGCCAGCCATACCTACGATTGCGATCGGGTCGGTCGCAGGGTCACGATCCACAGGCGCGCGTCGGCGGGCGATCCGCGCCGGATCAATCGCCGGGCCATCACTGCGCTGGATGACCCGCGCCAGAGTCGCCGCTGTCGGGCTTTGGAACAGGATGGTCGCGTGGATGGCATCCGCGCTTCCAGCCGGGCGCAACGCTTCCAGCAGCCGAAGACCCAGCAGTGAATTGCCGCCCAGTTCAAAAAAGTTGTCGTGACGTCCGACCGGCTCGACATCCAGCATCCGGCTGATCGCGGCGCATATCCGCGCTTCAACCTCGGTCACTGGCGGCTCAAACGCACAGGCCAGTTCGGGACGGCTGCGATCCGGCATTGGCAGCGCAGCGCGGTTGAGCTTGCCATTGGCCGTCAGCGGTAGCGCATGAATCCGCACGTACCGCGTCGGCAGCATGAACTCTGGAAGTCTCTCCGCCAGCATCGTGCGTAGCGCCGGCTCGGAATAGCCATCGGGTGCCACGCAGTACGCCACCAGACGCTTGTCTTCGGCGGTGTCACCCAGCGCCACGACCGCACACGCACGGATTGAAGGGTGCTCGGTGAGGGCGGCTTCGATCTCCGCCAACTCGATCCGATAGCCTCGGATTTTGACCTGGGTGTCCACCCGGCCAATGAACTCGATGAGTCCATCCTCGCGCCAACGCACCAGATCACCGGTGCGATAGAGCCGTTGATCGCCACCGGAAATAGCGAACGGGTCAGGCACAAAACGTTCCGCTGTCAGTTCCGGCCGGTTGAGGTATCCACGTGCGACACCTTCGCCACCGACGTACAGCTCGCCGATCACGCCAACCGGAACCGGCTCACGGCGGCGATTGAGCACATAGACCCGATTCCCGGCAATGGCCCGGCCGATCGGCACGTTTGACGCATCGGCCGGGAAGTCGGCCGGGATTCGCCAGGCGCATGTGGCCGTGGTGCACTCGGTCGGGCCGTAGCCATTGATCAGGCAGGTGTCGGGTACTGCCGCAAGCATCCGTCGGACATGCGCGACCGACATGCCCTCGCCGCCGATCGTCAGCTCGCGCAGCCCCGCCAAATGACGCGGGTCTTCGTCCACCACGGCGTTGAACAGCGCAGTGGCGAGCACTGCGTCTGTCACCCCGTGCGCGGCGATGCTGCGGGACAGTCCAGCCGCGGTCGGCTTTTCCTCGTCGTGCATTACGACGCAGCCGCCGTTGAGCAGCGCACCCCAAATCTCCAGCGTGGACACATCAAACCCCAAGGGCGCCGCATGCAGCATCCGCGTGTCCGGACCCAAGTGCACGTAATCCACGCCGCATACCAGATGCACGATCGAGCGGTGACGGATCTCCACCCCCTTGGGCTGTCCGGTCGATCCCGACGTGTACAGCACGTAGGCGAGTGAATCACCGTCAACACCCGCGCACTCGAACCCACCTGCACTGTCGTCCGCGAGGTCCGACGACTCAACGCTATCCGAGCTCGCCACGACGAGCGTCTGCACCGCCTCAGGCCAACCCATCAGGCCTTTGTCAGCGACCAGCACAACCCGGGCGCCGGCATCGCCGAGCATGAAGGCCTGCCGTTCCGCTGGGTGGATGGGGTCCAGGGGCAGGTACGCCGCTCCGACTTTCAAAATACCCAGCAACGCAATGATCGTCTCAGCCGAGCGCGGCATGGATACCGCCACCACATCACCGCTGACAACGCCTACCCCGTGCAGCCGCTTGGCCAAGGCGCCCGCCAGCCCATCAAGCTGCGCGTAGGTCAGCTGGGTATCGCCATCCACCACAGCGATCGCAGACGGATCGGCTGCGCGCATCCTCGCGAATACCGCTGTCACCGCAAGCGCAGCAACGTCGACACTCTGACCACTGGCGTGAAACGCAGCCGCCTGGCCGGTCCGGTTCCAGTCCACCAGTTGGCGACAACGCTCAACCGGATCCAGCAAGTCGACCAGCGGCTCAGCATCCAGCCACGATCTGATCGCACGCTGCACGCAACCACCCATCAGGGCGACGGCCTCACCACTCAACGGCGCGCGGAACTCGACCTCAATTCTCGCCGGAGAGTCAGTGTGCAAGCACCACTGCGAAAGACTTAGCGCATGGTTCGACATTGCCTCACTGGCGCGATCACAGACACTCCAGACAGCCTCTGATGATGTTTCAACCTCGTTCTGGCTGACCCGCTGCCCGGCTACCACTCCCACGATGCCAACGCGTTCGCGCGAAACCAGCTCAACCCGATGCTGATCAATTTCACCGCCGTTGAATTGCGTCACCAGCACGTTGTCGGCGCCAGTCAATCGCGCCTCTACCAGTGCCAACACCGCAGCCAGCAGCCCGTTGGCGGCGACGCCGCGCTCGCCCAACACAGCCGCCAGCGACGCTGCGTCGTGCAGCTCGAATACGACCTTCGAGACCACCCCGGTATCGGCGCCCACTCGCAACGGCAGCACATCCAGCAATTCCGGCTGGTGGGTGACCTCGGTTCGCTCAGCGGTCATTCCTGCGAGCCCTGTACGTTTGCAAACATCGAACGCCCCCTTCACTGATTTCCGCCCGGTAACACGCCGGGTGGTGTAATCAGGAAACGCATGGAGGGGGTTCATGCGGCCATCGTTGCCGCGCGAACGTCAGGTACGCCCCGCCTGATTCCCACATTCATGCGCGCTTTAGCGCGGTATAAAGGGCTTGCCATCGCTACGGATAAGCAGGGGCATGATGAAAGCCGACTTCAGCCAGCTGTACTCGCGTCTGGACCTGCACCCAGGTTGCACGCTGGCAGAGTTCCGTCACGCCTATCGTCAGCGCATCGGCGAGTTACACCCCGACCGGGGTGCCGATCCCCGACATCACGACGAGCTGTCCGACCTGTTGCGCCTATACACGACTGCAATCCGATTCCACCGCCGGCATGGCCGGTTGCCAGGCGCCCCAAGTCGACATGCCGCCCGGCACGCGACCCGGACCCCATCGCACAGCAATCAAAACCACGCGCGCGCGCGCGTAGAACCCACCACGTCGACGCCTCCGAAATGGCCAGTCGCATTTTCCGCCGTGCTGGTATCGGTGATGATCGCGCTGGCATTTTCATGGGACTGGCAGGTGGATTCGGCCGTCAAGGCAAACGCTGGGAACGTTGCCTCAACAACGGCCTCTTCCTTTACTCCGGTCGGGACCATCGACGCCCTCGAACCTGATGTGGCACGCCCGCAGCGGCTCGAGTCGGGGATGAGCCCTTCCAGCGTTCTGGCGATCCAGGGCAAACCACTGGCCGTCAACGGTAACCGTTGGGACTATGGTCCGTCCTGGATCAGGTTCGAGGAGAACCGGCTGGTGGATTGGCACAACTCGCCGCTGCATCCGCTGAAAATCTCAGGAACGTCGGCGGACTCGCCCGGCAGGTAGAAGTTGGGCAACGGCCATCAGCGCGCACCTCGCCGGAACATCACGACCTCCACCGTCTGCAGCAGGATCATCAGATCGAACAGCAGACCATGGTTTTTCACGTAGAACAGGTCGAACTTGAGCTTCTCTTCCGCATCGCGAACTGACGCGCCGTACGGATAGCGCAATTGCGCCCAGCCGGTCAGGCCCGGTTTCATGCAGTGGCGAACGCTGTAATAGCGGATGTCGTGATTCAACTGGTCGACAAACTGCGGCCGCTCCGGACGCGGACCGACAAAGCTCATCTCACCACGCAGCACGTTGAACAATTGCGGCAGCTCGTCGAGCCGCGTCATTCGAATGAACCGCCCCACCCGCGTGCTGCGATCGTCGTCGGTAGAGGCCCAACGCGCAACGCCATCCTTCTCGGCGTCGGCGCGCATGCTGCGGAACTTCACCAACTCGAACGCACGCCCATCCTCACCCACCCGCGTCTGCCGATAGAGAATCGGTGAGCCCGTCTCCCACCAGACACAGGCCATCACCACCAGCATCGCCGGCCATGCAACCAGCAACAACAGCGACGCCGCAAGCAGGTCGAACAGGCGTTTGCTCAACCGGCGCGGCATTGAGTGATCGAAACCACCGGAGAACACCAGCCACGACGGATCCGCGATACTCATCGACACCACGCCGGCCTCACGCTCGAAAAATGTCGACAGATCGGTCATCGACACGCCGCGCTGCACGCACGCCAACATCGCCTCCATCGGCAGACCACCACGCCGCTCGTCCATCGCGACCACGATCTCGTGGACCTGCAACCGACGCGCCACATCCGCCAGCGTTGTGCCTGCCTCCAGTAACAATGCATCGGCGACCACGACCTCCTGCCCGGGCACCGCAACAAATCCGACCAGCGCAAACGAGCGCCGGTCATTGCCGCGGCGCAAGCGCGTGTTGATCAGGTTCGCGTTGTGGCCGGCCCCCAACACCAACACCCGCCTGCGGAATGTCTCGATGTGCCCAAAGCGGTGCATCAGCAGCCGCAAGCCGAATATCACGATGAGCCCCAACCCCAGCGCCATCGCCAGCACGCCGCGCCCGATGTACGCGGATGGAACCAGGTAGTACAGCACCAACAGCCCGACCCCGCCGAAGGCGAAGGCGAGCACCAGCCTCAGGAAGAAATCCATCCGGTTGTGCCGCACGTGCACTTGGTACAGGCCGAAGGCCGACATCGCGGTCGTGATGAACACCGCCACCACCAGGATGCGTATCGGCGCGGTACCGAGGAAGAAGAAGTACGTGTCGGAGTCGCGCATGAAGCGCAGCCACGCAGCCACCGCAACGACCGCCATCAACACACACGACTCCAGCATCCACAGCCATAACGCCGCACGGCTCTTTGCACTCGACAACTTGCGCTTCACGTAACCCCCCGTACCGGCCAACCGGTCCATATTGTTAAGAGCAGCTTCCTCATGGCCTATCCAACGCGGCGCGGTCCCACCTCCGGCCGTTCGCGATCGCCAGCGCGCAAGTGCGGCCGCAGCCACTGACTTTCGAACGCCGTGGTCGGTGGTGACGCCAGCGCGCCAACAAGCCGAGGCCCGAGGCGCAACATCTGCACGCGGGTGAGGTCTGCGTCGGGTGGTGACAGCGGTTGCACACTGCCAACGGGTGCGTGAAACGTATCCATTTCCCTGGCCATCCCAACCCCCGCCGCCTTCAGTAGCGCCTCCTTGCGCACCCACAACTCGAGCAGCGCGCGCCCATACAACGGCTCGATCAGCGTCGACAGCTCCTCGGCTTCATCGGGGTGGCAGACACGGCCGGCGATCTCCGCCATCACCGAACTGCGGGCCGCCGGCTCGATATCGACACCCACCGGTCCTGAGCCCGTCACGGCCACCGCCACCCAACCAGCGGCGTGACTGAGGCTGGTATGAAATGGCGCGTCCTTGAGGCGTGGGCAACCCAGTGCGTCACGTACCAGAGGCACCGCCACCGCATCCACTCCCATACGCGCACCCAGTAGCAGCCGATGCAACGCATAGGCCAGCGTCAGGTCTTCCCGATCGTGGACATTGCGTTGACGCTGCGCACGCGCAATGTCGGCGCCGTCCAACAAGCCGGACGCGTCTGACAGCCACGGTGACCAATCGGACAGCTCAAACAAACCGATCGCCACCTGGGCACGGGATGACGCGGGCCAGTCTGGACACGGCAACGCCGCGCGGAATACTGCCCGCAGACCCAAGCCGGCTGGACCCGGCCCCTTTTGATTTTCGTTGACGACAGTCAGCGCCATAGTTTCCTCATGAAGTCCCGTCAGCCACAGTCCGGAACAACGCTGACCGTGCGTGGAGCAGGCCAAACACGGCTTCACCGCGTCGCTGACCGGAGCGCGCCGAAAATCACGTAACACCTCAGACAGACCCATGACGGAGAAAAATCGCCGATGACCGGGCACTCATCCAATCCGCTGCTCGGAAACCTGCGCCGGATTGCCAACGAAACCGCTGAGCTTCCCGGTGTCCGCCAACTCGCAATGCCGCTGTACCGACGAATGTTCTCGCGGCACCGTCACGGCAACGCTTACATGGGTGTCTATCCGACGTACCAGGCGGCACTGGACGCTGCCCCACGGGTGCTGCCGACCAGTTACGACAGCCAAGCCGCTGGCGAGCTCTACCGCGAGCGCTTGGAGCGCGTGGCGGTCAGCGACTACCCGCTGATGCACTGGCTGACCCGCCTCTTTGCGACAGGTCAGCGCCAGCTATTCGATCTTGGTGGGCACATCGGCATCAGCTATTACGGCTTCCGCCGATATCTGGACTATCCCTCAGACCTACGGTGGCTGGTGCACGACACGCCCTGCGTCGTGGAAGCCGGGCGCCAGTGGGCGACCGGGCACGACCAATGGCGTCAGCTCTCGTTCGCGGACACCGTGGATGACGCTGACGGACGCGATGTCCTGATCAGCAGCGGCGCGCTCCAATATCTCGACTACAGCCTGTCCGAGCTGCTCGACAGCCTCACGCGCCCCCCGCCCCACGTGCTCGTCAATCTGACCCCCATGCACCCGGACCGCAGCTATTTCACCCTGCAAAACCTGGGAGCGGCCATCTGTCCCTACCGCATCGCCGCGGTGCCAGAGTTCATCGATGAAATGAAAGCGTTGGGTTACGCGGTTGTTGACCGCTGGGAGTCATTCGAACGCCATGTGCGGCTGCCGTTTGAGCCACGACACAGCATTGACCGCTACTACGGCTTCTATCTGCAAAAGTCGTAATCACTGAAAAGCACAAGGGCCGATGAGAATGAACTCATCGACCCTTGTCACTTCAATATGGTGCGCCCGGAAGGATTCGAACCTCCGACCCCCAAGTTCGTAGCCTGGTGCTCTATCCAGCTGAGCTACGGGCGCGAAGTCGGAGAATTATGACGATGGAACCAAACTACGTCAACCATTCTCCGATCTGTTACAAAAAACTGGCGGAGAGTGAGGGATTCGAACCCTCGATGGAGTTTAACCCCCATACTCCCTTAGCAGGGGAGCCCCTTCAGCCACTCGGGCAACTCTCCGCGGTCCACATCAACGATGCGGGCGGGCAGCATAACGGCTCATTGCTCCCACGGCAAACCTTTTCTCAGTTGTCCGTGTCTTGCCCTTCGATTTCTTCCTCAGCACTCTCGGCGCGCTGGATGCGTTGGTAGATCTCTTCACGGTGAACAGCAACATCCTTCGGTGCTGTAATGCCCACACGTACCTGGTTGCCCTTCACGCCGAGTACGGTAACGGTCACCGAGTCGCCGATCATCAGGGTCTCACCGACGCGACGCGTCAGGATAAGCATTGTTCAATCCTCCTTGAGCCGGCACGTGGTGCATCGGCAATCATGCCCACGGAACCCCGAAAGCAGTCAGTCAGTAACTTGTAAACGCCGATTATCAACTGGTCCGGACACGCACGACAATGGCAAGAGGTCATCGCGCGGCCTTTCAAGTCATCTTCCGGTCAGACAAGGCGGCTCTGAACCCACTCAGCAACGCCCTCAAGCACACGCGGCAAAGCCGGAAGGTCATCACCACCGCCCTGGGCCATGTCTGCCCGTCCACCGCCCTTTCCGTTGATCTGAGACGCCACGTGGGAAAGCAGTTCACCGGCTTTAACCTTCCCTGCAGCCGCGCCGCTGACACCGGCAACGAGGCTTACTTTGCCGCCACTGGCACCGGCCAAAACGACGACCATATCGCCCAATTGCTGACGCAGACGATCCAAGGCGTCACGCAAGGCCTTGGCGTCGAAACCTTCCAAGCGCACCGCCAACACCTTGACGCCGGCAATATCGACCGCGGAGCCAGCAAGATCGGCAGTCGCGCCTGAGGCCACCTTCGCCTTCACCGCTTCGAGCTCTCGCTCCAGCTTCTTCTGGCGCTCCAACACACTGCGCAGCTTATCGATAATGTCAGCCGCACTGCCACCCAACAGATGCGCGGCCTCATGCAGTCGCTGCTCTTCGGCATTGATGTGATCAAGAGCGCCCTGCCCCGTCACCGCCTCAATGCGGCGCACACCGGCGGACACCCCGCCCTCGGACAGGATCTTGAACACACCGATATCACCGGTACGGCTGACATGGGTGCCGCCGCACAGCTCGGTGGACGTGCCGCCCATGCGCAGCACACGCACCCGGTCGCCATATTTTTCGCCGAACAACGCCAATGCGCCAAAGTCGATCGCTTCCTGCATGCCCATCTGGTGAACTTCGGCGGCGTGGTTGCCGCGCACTTCTGCATTCACCTGACGCTCAATGGTCGCCAACTCCTCTGCCGATACCGGCTGGAAGTGCGAAAAGTCGAAGCGCAGGCGATCCGGTGCAACCAGCGAGCCCTTCTGCACCACGTGGGTACCCAGCACGTCGCGCAACGCCGCATGCAGCAAATGGGTAGCCGAGTGATTGAGCACGATCGCCGTGCGGCGCGCTTGGTCCACCGCGCCGTCCAGCACGTCACCCAGCTTCAACGCACCGCTGCTCAGCGTGCCCACATGGCCGTGGAACTGCCCACCAAACTTGACCGTGTCGCGGACATCAAACATTGCACCGTTGGCAGACAACTGGCCCGCGTCACCCACCTGTCCACCGCTTTCTGCGTAGAACGGTGTCCGAGCCAACAACATGACCGCCTCTTCGCCTGCCTCGAGGCGATCCAGCGCACGTCCGTCGCGCAGCAACCCGACCACTTCCAGTCCCTGCGCCTGCAAGCAGTCGTAACCCAGGAACTCCGTCGGGGCCAACTGGCTGGCCAACTCGGCTGGCATCGTCGCGGTGTTACCGAACTTGCCGGCAGCGCGCGCGGTCTCGCGCTGATGCGCCATCGCCGCCTCGAAGCCATCCATGTCCACTGACAGTCCGCGCTCGCGCGCAATGTCGGCGGTCAGATCAACCGGGAAGCCATAGGTGTCATACAGACGGAACGCGTCCGCACCTGGGATTGTGTCGGATGCGCCCGACGCGACCTCGTCAAAGATGCGCATCCCCGCGTCGAGGGTTTCGGCAAAGCGCTCCTCTTCGGCCAGCAACGCACGATCGATAAGGTTGCGCTGCTGGACCAGTTCCGGATATGCCTCACCCATGACATCGATCAACGGCGTCAGCATCGAGTGGAAGAATGGGTTCTTCTGTCCCAGCATCCAACCGTGGCGCAGCGCGCGACGGATAATCCGGCGCAACACATAGCCCCGACCCTCGTTGGAGGGCAGCACACCATCGACGATCAGGAACGCGCACGCACGAATGTGATCGGCAATGACCCGCAAGGACTTGTTGTCCAGATCGTCCGTCGCAGTAAGGCGCGCGGCCGCTGCAATGAGGTGCTGGAAGGTATCGATCTCGTAATTGCCGTGCTTGCCCTGCAGGATCGCGGCCAAACGCTCAAGACCCATACCGGTGTCGACGCACGGCGCAGGCAACGGCGCCAAGGTGCCGTCGGGCTGGCGGTCGAACTGCATGAACACCAGATTCCAGATCTCGATGAACCGATCGCCATCCTCGTCCGGTGATCCCGGCGGCCCACCGAAGTGCTGCTCGCCATGGTCGTAGAAGATCTCGGTGCACGGGCCGCATGGACCGGTATCGGCCATCTGCCAGAAGTTGTCGGACGCAAACGGCGCACCCTTGTTGTCGCCGATCCGGATGATGCGTGCCTCGGGCACACCGATTTCGTCGCGCCAGATTGAATGCGCCTCATCATCGGTCTGGTAAACGGTCACTAGGAGACGCTGCGGATCCAGACCCCAGACGCCGGTCAGAAGCTCCCATGCCCACTTGATCGCATCGTGCTTGAAGTAGTCACCGAACGACCAGTTGCCGAGCATTTCGAAGAATGTGTGGTGGCGAGCCGTATAGCCGACCTGATCCAGATCGTTGTGCTTGCCGCCGGCACGCAGGCAGCGCTGCACATCCGCAGCGCGCGAGAAGCCGGGCTTCTCGCTGCCCAGGAACACGTCCTTGAACTGCACCATTCCGGAGTTGGTAAACAGCAGCGTCGGATCGTTCGCTGGCACCAACGGCGCGGACGGCACGATGGTGTGCCCCCGCTCGCGGAAGAACTCAAGAAAATCGCGACGAATGTCGTTGGAACTGGGCTTGGGAGCGTTCATGCCGGGCACGGGAAGTCTAAAGGGCTGGAGCTAAGCCGCTTAGCCTATCAGGGGAGACCGGTTGCGCGTAACGACTGCCGTTCTGACCACGAGTCCTTCAACAGCTGTAAGGGTCGTCCGGGTCAAAGCGTGTCGCCGCACGCACGACATCACCGGGGAAACCACGTCGCATCAGCGTGTCTGCGGCCTTGCGCCGCACCGATAGATCGTCGTGGATAGCATCGCCGTAACGGCGGGACACCAGTTCACGCGCGTTCTCCAGCCAACTGCCTTCAAACGTGTCCAACGCCGCGGCAATCGCATCGTCGTCCAGCCCGTGGGTGCGCAACTCGGCACGGATGTGCATCGGCCCATATCCGCCGCCGGTCCGGTTGCGCACGACGCTTTCCGCAAACCGGCCGTCATCCTGCCAGCCGGCTTCGACAAGCTTCTCTACCGCCGCCTCAACCTCCGTGGCGTCGAGCCCACGGGTGGTCAGCTTGCGAATCAATTCTTTGCGAGAGTGCTCGCGCCGGGTTAACAGACCCAGTGCGCGTTGCAGCGGCGTGGCCGGCTCGCGTTTGCGACGCCGGCCCGCTGACCCGCCCGGTTCTTTGTCGAACAGGCCAGCGCTAGGTTCTTCTTGGGAGTTGTCGTCCTGCATCGCCCGGTCAGACCGAATCAGGCCTCAGCCTTGCTCGCCTTGGCGGCCTTGCTCGGTTTGGCAGGCTTGGCATCGTTGGCGTCGTCGGCGTCGTCCTCTTCCACTGCTGCTTCCGCCTTGACGACCTCCACCGGGACAAGACGCTTGCGGATCTCCTCTTCCAGACGCACGGCGAGCGCGGGGTTGTCCTTGAGGTACTGACGGGCGTTTTCCTTGCCCTGACCGATACGCTCCTCACCCATGCTGTACCAGGCGCCAGCGCGCTCGACCAGCTTGGCTTCCATGCCCATCTCGATCAGCTCGCCCTCGCGGGAAATACCTTCGCCGTAGAGGATCTCGGTGATGACCTGCTTGAACGGAGGCGCCATCTTGTTCTTGACCACTTTGATCCGGGTCTGGTTACCGATGATCTCCTCGCCCTTCTTGATCGCGCCGATCCGGCGGATATCCAGACGCACCGACGCGTAGAATTTCAGCGCGTTGCCGCCGGTGGTTACTTCCGGACTCTGGCCCGGCATCATCTGACCGATTTTGTGGCGCAGCTGGTTGATAAACACCACCAGCGTGCCCGAGCGTTTGATGTTGCCGGTCAACTTGCGCAGCGCCTGGCTCATCAGGCGCGCCTGCAAACCAGGCAACTGGTCGCCCATCTCGCCCTCGATCTCGGCGCGCGGGGTCAACGCGGCGACCGAATCGATCACCACGATGTCCACCGCAGCCGAGCGCACCAGCATGTCGGCGATTTCCAGCGCCTGCTCACCGGTGTCGGGCTGCGACAACAGCAGGTCGTCAACGTTGACGCCCAGCTTGGCCGCGTAGCTCGGGTCCAGCGCGTGCTCGGCGTCGATGAATGCCGCGGTACCGCCCATCTTCTGGCACTCGGCAATCGCCTGCAGCGTCAGCGTGGTCTTGCCGGAGGACTCGGGGCCGTAGATCTCGACCACGCGGCCCTTGGGCAGACCGCCAATTCCCAGCGCGATGTCCAGCATCAGCGAACCGGTACCGATGACCTCGGTGGCCTCAACCACGCGGTCGCCCATACGCATGACCGAACCCTTGCCGAACTGCTTCTCGATCTGGCCCAAGGCCGCGGAAAGAGCGCGCTTTTTGTTCTCGTCCATTGGGGATTTCCTTGTTGCCATGAGTGAATGAATCCAGCGTAGTGGGAGGCCGTCGCACAAGCTGCGACCGCGACCGGTGAAGACAAATTAAGTGAGCTGTCCATTGTCGGACATCAGGCCAGCAGTGATCGTGTGGTCGGGAATCACCTCTGTCCCTCGCAGGACAATTCCGCCGTCAGCGCCCCCGGCGCACCAGACCGCAGTACAGACCTTCGATAGCGAAGTCCTGATCAGGCGTGACCTCGATGGGCTGGTAATCGGGATTGCGCGGCAGCAGTCGGATCCGGTCCTTGCCGATTTTCAGCAGCTTCACGGTGATCTCGTCGTCGATACGGGCCACGACGATCTCGCCGCTGCGGGCCTCAGGTGTGCGATGCACGCCAATAAGGTCACCGTCGAAGATGCCCTCATCGCGCATCGAGTCGCCCTGCACCTTCAACAGGTAGTCCGGCGACGGGAAAAAGATGTTGCGATCCAGCAGCACGTGCTCGTCGATGTTGGAATCGGCGCCGATCGGTGCGCCTGCCGCGACGCGTCCAAGGATCGGCAGGCGCAACGGCTCATCTTCCTCGCGTCCCGCGATCGGTGCGGCGCTTGCGACATCATCAACGTCCAGCAAAGCCGCACCCGACGCTGTCAAACGCAGGCCGCGGGCCTTGCCGGGAATCCGTTGGATAACGCCCGCCTTCTCCAGCCCCTCCAAGTGGTACTGGGCGGCGCGCACGCCGGAGAATCCCATAGCGCGGGAGATCTCCGTCTGCGAGGGCGGCATGCCTTCGACGGAGATGCGCTCGCCGATGAGGGCAAGAATGGCGTGCTGGGTGTCAGTGAGTGTGCTCATTAGTAGTAATACTACTAACAACTACTTCCAACATACAAGTGCCGCGAGCGGATCGCCTCAGACAGCCAGGTCCAGCAGTCCATGCAACGCCGCGGCAACCGTCTGGCGCCTTACGGCGTCGCGGTCCCCATCAAAGTGAAATATCAAAGCAGTGGGATAGCCACCGCGGCGTTTCCACGCGATCCACACCGTACCGACCGGCTTGTCTTCGACGCCGCCACTCGGCCCGGCGATGCCGGTGACAGCCACCGCCAGGCTGCCGCCCGAATAGACCAGCGCACCTGACACCATCTCAATCGCGGTTTCGCGGCTGACCGCGCCGTGCTCTTCCAGCGTGATCGCCTGCACGCCCAGCATCGCCTGTTTGGCTTCGTAGCTGTACGCCGCCATCCCGCACTCGAACCACTCCGAGGAACCAGGAATGTCGGTCAGCGTTTTGGCGATCCACCCGCCGGTACAGCTCTCGGCGGTAACCAGACGGTGATGATGTTGACGGGCGGCCTCGGAAACCTGCCGGGCCAACTCTTCCAGTGCCGCATCGGAGACATCTTTGCTCATGCCGGCACTATAACGCCACCGCCCGCACATCGGCGGACGGTGGCGCGGTTACAGCTACCTCAGTAACGAACGCGCAGGGTCATGCCGTACATCCGCGGCGCACCCAGAAACGCATTCCACGATCCCGTCTGGATCGGGGCATCGATACCAACCTGCTTGTAGGTCTTGTTGGCCAGGTTCTGGCCCCACAACTCCACCATCCAGCGGCGGTCGGTGCGACCCAGTCCGAGTCGTGCGTTCACCACCGCGAAGCCGTCCTGCATCTTCTGCGGATCCAGATCCGAGCCGGTGTTGTACTTGGACATGTACTTGCCGCCGACGTTGAAACGACCCAGCAGATCCGAGCCCATATCCCACTCGTAGGTCGCGGATGCATTGCCGGACCAGCGCGGCGCGAAGCTCATCTGATTACCTGGCAGCAATCTCAGATCGTTGTCGGGCAACAGGTCGTCGCCATACTCGGTCTTGGCGTAGGTCACGCCGCCCTGCATCGTCAGGCCCTGCATGGCGCTCTGCCACATCACGTCAGCCTCGATACCCTGCGACACCACCTCGGGGATCGAGCGCACGACAAAGCTGGTGCCCAGGAAGCTGTTGAGCTGGAAGTCCGTGTACTTCTGGTGGAACAACGCCGTGTTGAACAGCAGATTGCCGCCCATCCAGTTTGTCTTCATACCCAGCTCGTAGCTGTCGACAAACTCGCCCGGGAACGAGGTGTCGTTCACTGGCGTGATGCCTTGGGTACCGCTCGACAACCCGTTGATCGACTGCACACGGTCAAGGTTGAATCCGCCCGCCTTGTAGCCACGCGCGGCAGAGGCGTAGGTCATCACGTCATCGGACCACTTGTAGGCCGCCTTGAAGGTACCGGACCACTCTTTCTCGGTACGCGACTGCGAGACGTCGCGGCCGTCGTGGGCGATGTTGGCCCATGGCAGACACATGTAGCCGGCAACGGTGGGAGCGATTTGCCCGACCAACTGCTGCTGCAATGCCGGCGGCAGGCTACCGAACCCGTTGATGCGCGAAGCCAGCGCACCACCGACCCGTGCCCCCGGGTTTGCCAGCGTCGACGCACACGCAGTGCTTCCATTCGGGTTGTCATACACCGAGTGCAGGGTCTTCTTCTCGTGGGTGTATCGCAGCCCCACCGTGAGATCCAAGGCGTCAGTTACGTGAAAGGTGTTGTTGGTGAACAGCGCGGTGCTCTTGGCGTTCTGCTCGTGCCTGTCCAGCGAGCCCAGGCCGTTGAAGTTGGTCCCGTACGGACGGCCACTGACCTGGGAGAGAAACAGCGCCGGGTTTGACATGTTCACCGTCAGCCCGAGCGGTGCCAACTGCGCCGCCAGACCGCTCAACACCAGCGTGGACAGATACGGCTCGTACGCAGTGCCGAACCGGTAGGAATCGTTGCGATTCAGATCTTCATCCGAATAGAACAGTCCGAACATCCAATCCACGCGGTCGCTCGCGCCGGTCAGGCGGAACTCCTGACTGAAGGTTTCGAACTGCGTCAGCGACTCGTCCTCGTCCGGCGCGCGATACAGGATGTCCGCTGCGCTGTAGTCGAAGTCCAGACCATTAATCGCCTTCCAGTCGCGCATCGACGTCACCGAGCTCAGGGTGGCGCCGCCAGCCCATGGCGTCTCCCAGTCGACGTTCATCGCCACGCCCTTGTCCTTCAGGTCCTGGCTCGTGGAGCGGTTGCTGTAAGCGAGGCGGCGCTCAAGGTCGACCACCGGGATCACACCCTCACCACCCGGCGTCAGCGCATTGACGATCGCAGAGGTCGGCCCGCGATCGGTGGTGACCGTGACGCAGCAGTTCTCTTCACGGCTGCTGAAATCACCGACAAAATTGATCGACAGCGTGCCCGTCGGCTCCAGCAACAGCTGGCCACGGAACGAGTGATAGTTCTGATCGCCATCGTCGGTCTCGGTACGTGGACCGGCCCCGACGCGAACGTTGTCCACACCATCGCGCGTGCGCTTGGTGGCGAACACGCGGAACGCCGCGTTCTCGCCCAGCGCATCGTTGTACGCACCGGATACGCCAAACAAGCCGTAATTGCCGACCGTGATCTCGCCCTCGGCACTCTGGGTGTAACTGGGGCGTCGGGTGATCACGTTGATCACGCCCGCTGATGTGTTCTTGCCGAATACCGTGCCCTGCGGCCCCTTCAGCACCTCAATGCGCTCAACCTCGCCGAGGTCGCCGAAGCCGACGCTGTTGCGCGAGCGATATACACCGTCGATCACGATGCCGACCGATGACTCGAGACCGGCGTTGTCACCCACCGTACCGATGCCACGGATGCGCGCGGTCGTCTGCGCGGCACTCTGAGTACTGGTGACCGTCAGTCCGGGAACCAGAACCTGCATGTCCTTGATGTCATGCACGCCGGCGTCCTGCAGCACCTGCTCGTCAAGCACCGTAATAACGATTGGAACGTCCTGCAGGGCCTCCTCCCGCTTCTGCGCAGTAACGGTCATGCCCGACAAAGTCGTAGCCTCCGGCTGCTGCGATGTGGAATCCTTTTGCGACGACTGCGCCATCGCTGGCGTAGCGGCCAGTGAGGCCAGCGCCGACAAAACCGCGATAGCAAGCAACGCGCGTGCTGGCTGAGCAACTTCCATGGTGTCCCCTCCCGAAATGGAACGTGATACGCCGCCATGACCGCCACAGCGGCAAAAATATGCGGGCTTTCCCCTGCAGCAGATCGGCGTGGGGGGACTCCGATCAACCATCGCTGCGATTGGTACCCGCACCACTGAAGCTAGCACGTTCCATACGCAATGGAACTGTGTAGCGAAAGTGTCTACCGACTCAGAGGCGACCGTCGACCGCGTCACGCGGCAGTACGTACTTCACGTCGTAAATTACGGACTCTGTCTTGCCCAACGCACGGATCCCTTCCGCCCCAAGCTCACGGAACTGATCGTGGCCAACCGCGATGATCATTGCGTCGTAGGCGCCGTTTTCCGGCGTCGCCATGAGCAAACCGTATTCTTCCAACGCGTGTGCCGCGTCCACCCACGGATCGCAAACATCCACCTGAGTGTTGTAGCCCTTCAATCCGGCAACGATATCGACCACTCGGGTATTGCGAAGATCCGGGCAGTTCTCCTTGAATGCGAGACCGAGTATCAAAATCCGCGCACGTACCGGGTTGATGCCTTTGTGCACCAGCAGTCGGATCACTTCACTGGCGACGTAGCCCCCCATGCTGTCGTTGGTTCGACGGCCGGCCAAGATTACGTCGGGGTGGTGACCGACCTCCTGCGCCTTGTGTGTCAGGTAGTACGGATCAACGCTGATGCAGTGCCCACCGACCAACCCGGGCCGGAACGGCAGAAAGTTCCACTTGGTACCGGCTGCCTCAAGCACCTCAAGCGTATCGATCCCGAGCTTATTGAACAAAATCGCAAGATCATTGACCAAGGCAATGTTGAGGTCGCGCTGTGTGTTTTCGATGACCTTGGCAGCTTCGGCCACCTTGATGCTGCTCGCGCGGTGCGTACCGGCAGTGATGATGCGACCGTACAACGCGTCAATGAAGTCCGCGGCCTCAGGCGTGGAACCTGACGTGACCTTCAGGATATTCACCAGTCGATGCTTGCGGTCGCCCGGATTGATGCGTTCAGGGCTGTAGCCCGCATAGAAATCGCGGTTGAACCTAAGGCCAGACACCCGCTCCAGAATCGGGACGCAGACCTCTTCGGTGCAGCCGGGATAGACCGTTGACTCATAGACCACCACATCGCCAGCAGACAGCACGCTGCCAATGGCTTCGCTCGCCATGATCAGTGGTCCTAGATCCGGCCGTTTCGCCGAGTCGATCGGTGTCGGAACAGTAACGATGTACACGTTGCAGCCGGCGATATCCTCAACCCGGGAGGTAAAGCTCAACTGCTTGGAAGACGCCAAGAGCTCAGGCTCCACCTCTAAGGTGCTGTCGCGCCCCTCGGCCAACTCTTCTACGCGGTGCCGATTGACGTCGAACCCGACCGTAGGAAGACTCTTGCCGAATTCGACCGCAAGCGGAAGACCGACGTAACCCAACCCGATAATGGCAAGACGTGCGTTATCCACTGCAAACATAGGGCGTCCAATTCTCGAGGAGTTCACATTCCGGGCAGAGGTACATGCCCGTTCCCTCATTAAACGCGATCTTCGCAGTCCGGGGGCCATCACGGCAGCGCGCTTGATCGCCAAGGAGCTCCGAGCTATCAGAATGCAAAAAGCCCCGGCAGGGCCGAGGCTTTGCATCTGGTGCCGCAAGGCGGAATCGAACCGTCGACCTACTGATTACGAATCAGTTGCTCTACCAACTGAGCTATTGCGGCAAAGAGGCGGGATTGTAGGCGTATGCCGCTCCGCGGTCAATCCAGTCCCGCGTTCAGCCCTTGAGCGGTCGCAGTTCTTTGGGCAACGCAAACACCATGTTTTCCGGCTGACCCTTCAGGTTGGTCAAATTGCCCGCGCCCAACTCACGCAGGCGCCCGATGACGCCTTGGACCAGGATCTCCGGCGCCGAAGCGCCCGCGGTGATGCCTATCTTGGTGCGGCCGACCAGCCAATCGGGATTGATCTCGTCCGCGCCGTCGATCAGGTAGGCGTCCACGCCCTCGCGGTCGGCCAGCTCACGCAGGCGATTGGAGTTGGAGCTGTTGACCGAGCCCACCACCAGCACCAGGTCGCACTCGCGGGTGAGGTCGCGCACGGCGTCCTGCCGGTTCTGGGTGGCGTAGCAGATGTCGTCCTTCTTCGGCCCCTCGATCGACGGGAAGCGCTCGCGCAGCGCGGCGATGATCGCCCGGGTGTCGTCCACCGACAACGTGGTCTGGGTGGTGTACGACACATGATCGGGCTGGTCGACATGCAGGGTTGCGACGTCGTCGAGCTTTTCGACCAGATGAATCCGCCCGACGTCAGGGTCGGTCTTCCATTGGCCCATGGTGCCCTCCACTTCCGGGTGCCCAGCGTGGCCGATCAGGACCATGTCACGCCCGGCGCGGCACTCGCGCGCGACCTCCAGATGCACCTTGGTCACCAGTGGACAGGTGGCGTCGAATACCTTCAATCCGCGCCGGTCGGCTTCGGCACGCACCGCGCGCGATACGCCGTGGGCGCTGAAGATCACGGTGGCACCGTCTGGGACTTCGTCCAATTCCTCGACGAACACCGCGCCTCGCTGTTTGAGATCATCGACAACAAATTTGTTGTGTACGACTTCGTGGCGCACGTAAATCGGCGCACCAAACATTTCCAGCGAGCGGTTGACGATCTCGATGGCGCGATCGACACCCGCGCAAAAACCGCGGGGGTTGGCAAGAATCAGGTCCATAGCGGTGATTTTACGCCTTCTTCGCTGAGAACATTCCGAACACACCGATCCCTATGGCGCCACCGACTATGGCTGCGTCCGCGATGTTGAACGCGGGCCAGAACCAGTCCTGCCAGTACCACTGGATAAAGTCGACGACGTGACCGTGCATCAGCCGGTCAATCACGTTACCGATTGCTCCGCCGATTACCAGTGCAAACGGCAGCGCGGTCTTCCAGTCGCCACGCGGGGTGCGCGACAGCCAGTACCCGAGCAGCCCGGTGATGCCTGCTGCCAGGACCACGAAGAAGTACTTCTGCCAGCCACCCGCGCTGCTCAGGAAGCTGAACGCCGCACCGGTGTTGTAAGTGCGGTACCAATTCCACACGCCGTCGATAACCGGCACGGCGGTGTACTCCGGCAGCGATGACAATACCCACGCCTTGCTGAGCTGGTCGAGCACAATCACCAGTGCGGACAGCGCCAGCCACGCCAGCGCGTTGGGTTTGACCGCAGGCATCAGAACCACTTCCGGTGTTCGCCGTTGCCGTCGACGTTGTCGATGCAGCGACCGCATAGGGTGGGATGCGCCTCATGGGTGCCGACGTCCTCGCGGTGATGCCAGCAGCGACCGCACTTGGGCTTGATGGTCGGGATGGCGTGCACCTCGATATCTTTCGACTCGTCGGACGACACCATGTAGACGTCGCCACTGATGAGTAGGAAGCGCAGCTCTTCAATGAACGGCGACAGCCAGTTCTGGTCGGCAACGCCGCAGCACAGCGCGATTTCGGCATCCAATGCAGCCCCGATTTTGCCTTCCGCGCGCATCGGCTCCAGCACCTTGCTGACCTGCTCACGCAGAGCCAACAGGCGCTTGAAGTCGGCGGCGCACAGCGGCGCGTCATCGGGCAACGGAGCCAACCCGTCGTACCAGGTCGCGAACAGCACGTTTTCGAGGCGCGGACCGTGTTCGGTCACGGACGGCAGGTGGTCCCACATTTCTTCAGCGGTGAAGCTCAGGATCGGTGCGATCCAGCGCACGAAGGCCTCCGAGATACGGTACATCGCGGCCTGCGCCGAGCGCCGTCCGGGCGAGTCTTCCTGCATCGTGTACAGGCGGTCTTTGGTGACGTCCAGATACAGCGAGCCGAGATCGACACTGCAGAAGTTGGCAAGAATCTGCACGATCTCCGGAAAGTCGTAGGCCGCGTAGGCCTCGACAATCCGCTGCTGCAGGCCATACGCACGATGCACAATCCAGCGATCCAGCTGGACCATGTCGTCGACCGGCATCAGGTGCTTGGCCGGGTCGAAGCCGTGCAAGTTACCCATCAGGAAGCGCGCGGTATTGCGGATGCGGCGGTAGCCATCGCCACTGCGTTTGAGGATCTCGTCGGAGACCGACATCTCGTTGCGGTAGTCGGCCGAGGCGATCCACAGACGCAGCACGTCGGCGCCCATCGCGTCGATGACCTTCTGCGGGGCAACCACGTTGCCCATGGACTTGGACATCTTGCGGCCGGCGGCATCAACGGCGAACCCATGGGTCAGCACCTGCCGATACGGCGCGACGCCATCCATTGCGACGCCGGTCAACAGCGAGGACTGGAACCAGCCACGATGCTGGTCGGAGCCTTCCAGATACAGGTCGGCCGGCTTGCGCAGCCCGTCCTGCGGACGCTGCGCCAGCACGCACTGGTGGGTGACGCCGGAGTCGAACCAGACATCGAGGATGTCGGTGACCTTGTCGTAGTCACCGGCCTCGTCGCCCAACAGGCTGGCCGGGTCGAGCGAATACCAAATGTCGATTCCACCGGTTTCCACCAGCGCGGCGACCTGCCCCATCAGCTCGACCGAGCGCGGATGCGGCTCGCCGCTGATGCGATGGATGAACAATGCGATAGGTACGCCCCAGGTGCGCTGACGGCTGATGCACCAGTCCGGGCGACCGTCCACCATGCCGGCGATGCGCGCCTCGCCCCACTCGGGGATCCACTTGACGTCCTCGATCGCCTTCAACGCGTCCGCACGCAGGCTGGCTTTGTCCATCGAGATGAACCACTGCGGGGTTGCACGGAACGCGACCGGGGTCTTGTGCCGCCAGCAGTGCGGATAACTGTGCTCGACCTTGCTGAAGGCGAGCAGCGCATCACCGCCGCGCAGGGCCTCGACAATGATGTCGTTGGCCTTCCAGATGTGGACGCCTTCCAACACCACACCATCGATCGCTGGCGTACCCGGCAAGTACACGCCACGCGCATCGACCGGATTGATCTGCGCCGCGGTGTACTTCTCGATCAGACCGTAGTGCTGAGCGACCGCGAAGTCCTCCTGGCCGTGGCCCGGGGCGGTGTGCACGTTGCCCGTACCGTCCTCGTCGGAGACGTGGTCACCGAGCAGCAGCGGTATTTTGCGATCGGCATAGAACGGATGCTGGACGATCAGTCCATCCAGCTCGGCACCCTTGGCGTGGCCATGCACGACCATCTCGGCAACGTCGTAGCGGGCCAGCGTATCGGCCGCCAGCGCCTCAGCCAGCACCAGCCAGCGACGACCACCATCGGCGCGCGCCGGGCCTTCGACCAGCACATAGTCCAGCGCCGGTCCGACACTGATCGCCAAGCTGGCGGGCAGCGTCCATGGCGTAGTGGTCCAGATCGGCACGGCGATCTGAACGTCGACCTCGGCTACTGCGCCGAACTTGGTAGCAAACTTCTCGGCCGAAAGCGCCGCGTAGGCAACATCGATCGCGGGAGACATCTTGTCGGCGTATTCGATTTCTGCCTCGGCCAGTGCCGAGCCGCAGTCGAAGCACCAGTGGACCGGCTTCGCGCCGCGCACCAGATGGCCGCGCTCGATGATCTTCGCCAGCGAGCGCAGCATGTCCGCCTCGTAGCTGAAGTCCATCGAACGGTAGGGATTGTCCCAGTCGCCGATCACGCCCAGACGCTTGAAGTCCGCTCGCTGCAGGTCGATCTGCTCGGCAGCGTACTCGCGACATTTCTGGCGGAATTCCGCGGCGTCAAGCTTGGTGCCGACCTTGCCCCACTTCTTCTCGACCGCGATCTCGATCGGCAGGCCGTGGCAATCCCAGCCTGGCACGTAGGGCGCATCGAAACCGGACAGCAGCTTCGACTTCACCACCATGTCCTTGAGCACCTTGTTGACCGCGTGGCCGATGTGGATCACGCCGTTGGCGTACGGCGGCCCGTCGTGCAGCACGAAGCTCTCACGCGATGCGGTGCGCTCGCGGATGCGATGGTAAAGGCCTTCCTGCTCCCAGCGCGCCAGGGTGACCGGCTCACGTTTGGGCAGGTCGCCGCGCATCGGGAACTCGGTCGATGGCAGGTTCAGGGTGGACTTGTAGGGATTGGGGTTTTTATCGCTCACGCAGTGGCTCGCGGTGTAGTGGTCAGGATGGCGCGCGCCTGCTCGGCGTCGCGATGCATCTGCACGGTCAGGGCAGGCAGATCGTCGAAGGTTTCCTCGTCGCGCAACTTGGCGACGAACTCCACCTTGATCCGGCGACCGTACAGGTCGCCGTTGAAATCGAACAGGTGCGCTTCCAGCAACGGCTCGGTGCCGTGCACGGTTGGTCGGGTACCGAGGCTGGAAACCGACGCGATCGGTTGGTCCCCTACCCCATGCACCCAAGTGGCATAGATACCCGACAGCGCCGGGGTCTTCCCGGAAAAACGGATGTTGGCGGTGGGATAGCCGAGCGTCCGACCCAGCTGTGCGCCGCGGACGACGCGACCACTGATGGCATACGGTTGCCCAAGCAGGCGGGTGGCAGTCCTGAAATCGCCACCCTGAAGAGCCTCGCGAATCCGGGTGCTGGAAACGCGCTCGTTATCCACCATTACCGGGTCGATGGCGCCGGCAGCAAAGCCCGGCTGCAACTGCGCACCCATGCGCTGCAGGAGGTCGAGATCGCCGCCGCGGCTCTTGCCGAACTGGAATCCCGGGCCGACCCAGACCTCGCGCGCCTGCAGCAGGCGCACCAGCACGTCGTCAACGAAGTCTTCCGCGCTCATTGCCGCCATGCGCGCCTTGAAGCGCAGCAAGCCGACCTGGTCAATACCCAGCCCGCAGAGCCCCTCGGCCTTGGCGCGCGGTGATAGCAGACGCGGTGGCGCTGCGCCGCGGGCGAAAAGCTCACGTGGCAGCGGCTCGAAGCTCAGCGCAATGGCGGGCACCTCCAGATGTTTCGCGCGAGTCACCGCGTGGCCGACCAGCGACTGATGCCCAAGGTGCAGGCCATCGAACGCACCGATGCACACCACGCTGCCGCGTGGGCACCGGGGCGCGCCTTCAATATCCCTGAACAGCCTTTTCATCGTCACGAAGTATAGCTATTGCCGCAGATGCCGCGGGCGGACCCCGGCAACCAGCAGAACGCCGCCATACGCCGCCGCACCGGCAGCGATGACGCCGAGCAGAGAGGCCCAGCGCTGCCAGGCCACCATCACGGTCCAGTCTCCGACCCACTCGCGCAGTACCAGCACCGTGACTGCCATCGCTACCATCCCCAGCGCGATGCGGGTCAGCCAGCGACCCCAGCCCGGCTGCACCTGATAGATGCCGTCACGCTTGAGGAAGTGCCACAACAGCGACGCATTGATGATGCCGGCGATCGCCGTTGCCGCGGCGATGCCCGCGTGCGCATACGGTACCTTCAGCCACCAGAGCGGGGTCACGATCACCACCGTAAGAACGACGTTGGCGACCACGGTGATGATGGCCGCGCGCATCGGGGTTTTGGTGTCCTGTCGCGAATAGAACGCCGGCAGCAGCACCTTGCTGAGCATGAAAGCCGGGATACCGACACTCATCGCGGTCAAGGCATAGCCGACCATGCGGGCGTCTTCCGGGGTGAACCGGCCGTAGCGGAACAGCGAAGCGGTCAGTGGTTCGGCCAGCAAGGCCAGCCCCAGCGCTGCGGGCATTCCGACCAGCAGCACCATCCGCAGGCCCCAGTCGAGCGAGCGCGAATATCCGTCGCCGTCGCGGTCGGCATGCATCCGAGACAGCTGCGGCAGGATGACGGTGCCGATGGCGACGCCGAACAGGCCCAGCGGCAGCTCGGTCAGACGATCCGAGTAGTACAGCCAAGACTGCGCCGCGGGTACCAGAAGGGACGCGAACACGGTGCCGACCAGCAGGTTTACCTGCGACACCGACGACGAGAAGATCGTCGGCAGCATCAGCTTCATCACCCGCCGCACCCCCTCGTGACGCAGGTTGAACTTGAACCGCGTGCGCAGGCCGAGCCGCGACATCGCCGGCCACAACACCAGCATCTGCAGGATGCCGGCCAGCAGGACGCCCCACGCCAGCGCCTTTTCCGGCACATCCAGATGGCCAGCAAGAAACAGCATCGCCCCGATCATCGCCAGGTTGTGCAGCACCGGCGTCAGCGCTGGCAGGCCGAACTGCTTGAAGCTGTTGAGCACCGAGCCAGCCAGCGCGGTCATCGATATGAAGACCAGATACGGGAAGGTGATCCGCAGCATCTGCGCGGTCAGCGGCACCAGATCGGACTCGGACTGGTCGGCGAATGCCAGAAACAGCCGGGCCACCCAAGGCGCCGCGAGTATGCCCAGCCCGCTGACCACCACCACGACGGCAAGCAGCGCGCCCGCTACATGGTCGAGGAAGTCCTGCAACGCCTTGTCGTCGCCCTGCTGCTTCAGCTCTGACAGCAACGGGACAAACGCCGAGGAGAATGAGCCTTCGGCGAAGATCCGTCGCAGGTAATTGGGGATTCGATACGCGACCACAAAGGCGCTGACCGCAGGGCCGGCTCCAAACAGCGTCGCCTGCAGCGCGTCCCGCAGGTAGCCGGCGATGCGCGAGATAAAGGTCATCGCGCTGAACACTGCGGTGGAGCGCAGCATGCCCCCTTGCTTGACCGACGCCACAGTACCCCCCATACTTTCCGGTCTGATTTTACGCCGTACCATATTCTCTTCTTCCAGCTCCAATAATTTCCAGGAATACATCGTGGCTAACATCAAGTCCGCCAAGAAGCGCGCCAAGCAGACCGTCGTTCGCAATGCCCGCAATGCGAGCCAGCGCTCGATGCTGCGCACCTCCGTCAAGAAGGTGCTGAAGGCACTCGGCGAGAATGACGCCGCCAGCGCCGAGGCCGCCTTCAAGGTTGCCCAGCCGATCCTCGACCGTTTCAGCTCGCGTGGCCTGATCCATAAGAACAAGGCTGCCCGTCATAAGGCTCGCCTGAACGCCCGCATCAAGGCGCTGAAGGCTGCCTGATTCGCTTGCCGCGCGCCGGTCCAGACCGGCAGCTGCGGCAGCGGTATCGGCAACAGGAAAAACCCGGTTTGCGCCGGGTTTTTTCGTGTGCGTGAGATTCATGCCACCTGAGTGAAACAGGGTGGATCCCGTCGCCGATCCGGCCACGGAATCACACCCGCTCACGCGGACTTGCTCAGCCTTCGGCATTGCGGCGGGCAGCCGCTTCGGCCTCGGCCGCAGCCTCGGTCGCAGCTTCAAGTGCATCCGCCTTCTGGCGGTCAAAGAACGCCATGATCTCGAGCATGATCGGCCAGGTGCCGTCGCGGCTGATCGCCGAGGCGAGGAACCAACGATCGTCCCAACCCAACTCTTTGATCAGGTCCTGCACGATCGCGTCGCTCTCGTCCGGCTGCAACAGATCAGCCTTGTTGAACACGAGCCAGCGCGGTTTTTTGAGTAGTTCGGGGTCGTGCTTCTCCAGCTCGCGCTCGATCGCACGCACCTGCTCGGCGGGGCTGAGTTCAACCCCACCCTCCATCGGCGCCACGTCGACCAGATGCAGCAGCAGGCTGGTGCGCTGCAGGTGACGCAGGAACTGCGCGCCCAAGCCGGCACCATCCGCCGCGCCTTCGATCAGGCCGGGAATATCGGCAATCACGAAGCTGCGGTACTTCTCGACACTGACCACGCCGAGGTTCGGGTACAGGGTGGTGAATGGGTAGTCCGCCACCTTGGGGGTCGCAGCAGAAACTGCGCGGATCAGAGTGCTCTTGCCGGCATTGGGGAAGCCCAGCAGACCAACGTCGGCCAGCAGCTTGAGCTCCAGCTTCAGGACACGCTCCTCGCCCGGCAGACCCGGCAGCGCCTTGCGGGGCGCGCGGTTGACCGAGGTCTTGAAGTGCATGTTGCCCAAACCGCCCTTGCCGCCCTGGGCGACCAGCAGCCGATCACCATGCGTAATCAGGTCGCCGATGGATTCGTCGGTTTCCACGTTCACCACAACGGTGCCGATCGGCACGGTGATGACGATGTCCTCGCCACCCTTGCCGTACATCTGTCGGCCGCGGCCATCCTCGCCGCGCGGGGCGCGGAAATGCCGTTGGTGACGGAAGTCGACCAGGGTGTTGAGATTCTCGTCCGCTTCCAGCCAGATGCTTCCGCCATGGCCACCGTCACCGCCATCGGGACCACCCAGCGGGATGTACTTCTCTCGGCGGAATCCGACGCAGCCGTTGCCGCCGTTGCCTGCTGAGACCTGGATTTCGGCTTCGTCGACCAGCTTCATGGAAAACCTCGATAAATGAATGACATCTCATGTCCCGGTGCATTGTGCCCGGGAAACGAAAAGCCCCGCCGGAGCGGGGCCTTCGCAGCACGCGTACTGGACCGGGCGTGGAGCCCGGCCCGAAGCAATTACGCGCTGGCTACTACGCTGACAGTGCGGCGCTTCTTCAAGCCCTTGGTCGAGAACTCGACCTTGCCGTCAACCAGCGCGAACAACGTGTGGTCGCGACCCAGACCGACGCCCGGACCCGGGTGGAACTGGGTGCCACGCTGACGGACGATGATGTTGCCGGCGTCAATCGCCTGGCCGCCATAGATCTTCACGCCGAGGTATTTCGGGTTGGAGTCGCGACCGTTGCGGGTCGAGCCTCCGGACTTTTTATGTGCCATGGCTGCTGCTCCTTACTTCTTGTCGCCACCGGCAATGCCGGTGATCTCGATTTCGGTGTAATGCTGACGGTGACCCATCTGCTTGCGGTGATGCTTGCGGCGACGGAACTTGATGATGCGGATCTTGTCCGCACGTCCGTGGCCAACAATCTTTGCGCTGACGATGGCACCCTTGAGCTCGTCGCCAAGCTTGATGCCGTCGCCGTCGCCGAGCATCAGGATGTTGTCGAACTTGATCTCGCTGCCGGCTTCGGCTTCGAGCAGCTCAACGCGCAGGGTCTCGCCCTGCATGACGCGGTATTGCTTACCGCCAGTGACTACAACTGCGTACATGACCAGATTCCTCTGTAGTTATTATTGGTCGCTGCCGCGCCGTCGAGGGCGGACAGAAGCGGAATTGTAATGGGTTCATGGGCTTGCGACAACTACGTATGTGATTTTAGTCGAAAGCACTGCCGGAAACCTTCCATTCCTGCCGATTGCCCCCATTTCCTGCACTCGATACGCATTAGGCTTCCTCGATGGCGATGGAATTCATCAGCATCCGCGGTGCGCGGACGCACAACCTCAAGAACATCGATCTCGACCTGCCGCGCGACAAGCTGATCGTGATTACCGGCTTGTCCGGCTCCGGCAAGTCGTCGTTGGCGTTCGACACGATCTATGCCGAAGGTCAACGTCGGTACGTCGAGTCGCTGTCGGCTTACGCGCGCCAGTTCCTGTCGGTCATGGAAAAACCCGACGTCGATCATATCGAAGGTCTGAGTCCAGCGATCTCGATCGAGCAGAAGTCGACTTCGCACAACCCGCGCTCCACCGTCGGCACGATCACCGAGATCTACGACTACCTGCGTCTGCTCTATGCGCGCGTTGGTACGCCGCGCTGCCCCGAGCACGGCTATCCGCTGGAGGCGCAGACGGTCAGCCAGATGGTCGACCATGTGGTCGCGTTGGCAAATGACCCGAAGACCGCTGAGCAGCGCTACATGCTGCTGGCGCCGGTGATCCGTGATCGCAAGGGCGAGCATGCACAGGTGTTCGACCAACTGCGCGCGCAAGGCTACGTGCGTGTTCGCGTCGATGGCGAACTGCACGAGATCGACGCGGTACCCCCGCTGGCGCTGCGCTCCAAGCACACCATCGAGGCGGTGATTGACCGCTTCCGTGCGCGCGAAGATCTCAAGCAGCGGCTGGCCGAATCCTTTGAGACCGCGTTGAAGCTGGGCGACGGCATGGCCCAGGTTGTGTCGTTGGATGATGCTTCAGCGGCGCCGATGCTGTTCTCGTCCAAGTACAGCTGCCCGGTCTGCGAGTACTCGCTGCAGGAGCTGGAGCCACGACTGTTTTCGTTCAACTCGCCGGTGGGTGCCTGTCCGACCTGCGATGGCTTGGGCATGGCCGAGTACTTCGATCCGGCGCGGGTGGTGGTCCATCCGGAGCTGGGACTCGCCGCCGGCGCAGTGCGGGGCTGGGATCGCCGCAACGCGTATTACTTCCAACTGATCCAGTCGCTGTCCAAGCACTATGGCTTCGACGTCAACATGCCGTGGAACCTGCTGCCCGAGGACGTGCGCCAGTCGGTGCTGTTCGGCAGTGGAGACGACGTGATCTCCTTCAACTACCTCACTGAAGGCGGCACCAAGCACCAGCGCAAGCACCGCTTCGAAGGCATCGTTCCGAATCTGGAGCGCCGCTACAAGGAAACCGAATCCGCGGCTGTGCGTGACGAGCTGGCCAAGTACATCAGTGAGCGATCCTGCACCGACTGCAACGGCCAGCGGCTCAACAGTGCCGCGCGGAATGTCTTCGTCGGCGACCACCCGCTGCCCGCGATCGTCGTGCTGCCAATTGACGAGGCGCTGGCGTTTTTCAAACAGCTGCATCTGGCTGGCTGGCGCGGCGAGATCGCCGACCGGATCGTCAAGGAGATCAGTGACCGGCTGAAGTTCCTGGTCGACGTGGGTCTGGATTACCTGACCTTGGAGCGCAAGGCCGATTCCCTGTCAGGCGGTGAGGCGCAGCGCATCCGGCTGGCTTCGCAGATCGGCGCAGGGCTGGTGGGCGTGATGTACGTGCTGGACGAGCCGTCGATCGGCCTGCACCAGCGCGACAATGAGCGTCTGCTTGGCACACTTACACGCCTGCGTGACATCGGTAACACGGTGATCGTGGTCGAGCATGACGAGGACGCGATCCGCCTCGCCGACCACATTGTCGACATCGGTCCGCGCGCCGGCGTTCACGGCGGGGAGATCGTCGCCCAGGGGTCGTACGAAGACATTCTGGCGGCCCCGCGATCGCTGACCGGCGACTATCTGAGCGGACGCAGGCGCATCGAGGTGCCTGAGAAACGCCACGCGCCGAATCCCGAGCAGATCTTCCATCTGCGCGGTGCGACCGGCAATAACCTGAAGAACGTCGACCTGTCGATCCCGGCCGGCCTGCTGACCTGCATCACCGGTGTGTCCGGCTCGGGCAAATCAACACTGATCAACGCGACCCTGTACGAGCTGGCGGCCAACGAACTCAACGGCGCGTCGCGCACTGTCGGACCCTATCGGGTCGCCGAGAACATGGATCTGTTCGACAAGGTGGTCGACATCAACCAGTCGCCGATCGGTCGCACACCACGCAGCAACCCGGCCACCTATACCGGGCTGTTTACACCGTTGCGCGAATTGTTTGCGCAGGTGCCTGAGTCGCGCGCGCGTGGTTACGCCGCAGGCCGCTTCAGCTTCAACGTGCGTGGCGGCCGTTGCGAGGCCTGCCAGGGCGACGGCCTGATCAAGGTCGAGATGCATTTCCTGCCGGATGTGTACGTGTCCTGCGACGTCTGCGCCGGCAAGCGCTACAACCGCCAGACGCTGGAGATCCTCTACAAGGGTTACAGCATCAGCGACGTGCTGGAGATGACCGTCGAAGACGCGCTGACGTTGTTCGACGCGCTGCCATCGATCGCGCGCAAGCTGAGGACGCTGATCGATGTGGGCCTGAGTTACGTCAAGCTGGGTCAGGCGGCGACCACGCTGTCCGGCGGTGAAGCGCAACGGGTCAAGCTGTCCAAGGAGCTGTCACGGCGCGACACCGGCCGCACGCTGTACATCCTGGACGAGCCGACCACTGGCCTGCACTTCCACGACATCGAGGCGCTGCTGGCTGTGCTGCACCGGTTGCGCGACGACGGCAATACCGTTGTGGTGATCGAGCACAATCTGGATGTCATCAAGACCGCTGACTGGATCGTCGACTTGGGGCCCGAAGGGGGCCATCGTGGGGGTACCATCCTTGCCAGTGGAACGCCGGAACACATCGCCTCGCTCGAGCACTCCTACACAGGCCATTACCTTGGCCCGGTGTTGGAACGCGCAAAGGCAGGTGAGCTGGCCTCCAAAGACACGCCAAACGCGGATAAGAAGCCGCGCAAGAATGCCAGGAAGACACCCAGCGCATGAGTGACAAGCACGCCAACCGAAGCCCGGACAAGGCAGATGACAAGCCGCGCGACAAGGCGGCGAAGAAGGCTCCCGCCAAAAAAACCGCGGCCAACCAGCCTGCGGCAAAGAAGGCCGCAGCGAAAAAATCCACCGCGAAAAAACCTGCGCCACGCAAGGCGCCGGCACAGGAGACAGCTCCTGAGGCTGCGAGCGTTGCGGATCTGATACGGGTACCGATGGCGGTGCGCTGGCGCGATCTTGACGCCTTCAACCACGTCAACAATTCCAAGTATCTGAGTTACCTGGAAGAAGCCCGGCTGCACTGGATGATCACCCTTCCCGGCCAAGGCATGGACGACCATGTCGCGCCAGTCGTCGCGGCGGCACAGTTGAACTACCGGCGTCCGATCACGTGGCCAGCGCAGGTCGTGATCGAGCTGTTTGTCGAACGACTGGGCAACACCAGCCTCAGCATCGGCCACCGCATCGTCGATGACCAGGACGACTCGATCATCTACTGCGATGGCAACGTGGTCATCGTCTGGATCGATCGCGACAGCGGCAGCGCAGCGCCGCTGCCACAGGACGTACGCAAGGCCTGCAGCGTCGATCAATGACCCGCTGATGAAGCCGGGCTCCGGCCCGGCTACTTACGGACGGTGAAATCGCCCGTGATGGTGCGGCCGTCTTCCAAGGTGAAGTCGATACGGATCACATCACCCACGACCGGCGTTGCCTTTGGCTGCATCAGCATCATGTGCAGCCCGCCCGGCTTCAACGTGATACTGCCGCCTGCCGGCACCACAAGCTTCGGTATCGAGCGCATCTTTGCCATCCCGTCTTCGAACCGGGTTTCGTGGATCGACACGTCGGCAAAGTTGGCGCTGCTGCCTGAAACCACTGTCACCGAAGCGTCGCAGCCGTTCTCGAGGGTGCCAAATCCGGCAAGCACCGGGATCGCCGCAGGTGGCACGCGAATCCAGCCATCGGTAATTCGCGGCACACATTCCGGGCCGGACGCGGATGCCGAAGGAGACGCCAGACTGAATGCCATGGCGACGACGAGTGCAAACAGGGAAACGCGGATCGTGTTCATGCCCTTATGATACGGGCAGGTTGATACTGGAGTCCGCAATGCGTCGTTCCCTGCCCTTCCTTGCTGTCGCCACCGCGCTTGCCGCGTGCTCGGGCAATCCGGCGCCTGACGCCACCGTCCCGCCACCGGCTGCACAGCTGGCGACGCCTCCTGCAAGTTCGGATACCAATCCGGAAAGCGGCACCACTCGCCTGACGATTTACAGCGGCGATTACGAGTCACTGTCCGGCGATACCGTTGCCAGTTCAGGCATGCCCGGCTACGCACTGGTTGAGCGGCCGCTGCATTACACCCTCAAGGCCGGTATCAACGCCGTATCCGCAAGCGGAATGCCCCTCGCGATGGATGTCGAGGCTGCCCAACTGCAGCCGCGCACCAACGGCGTCACTCTGCAGTCCCAGCGCTTTGTCGCGCCGCTGTCAGGCACCTATGAGGTGATTACCCAGGTGATCGGTCAGCGGGTAGTGGTCGAACACACTGCCGGCACTGCGAAGCAGAGCGACACTGGCGTGCTGCTTGCCGCCAATGATGGGCTGACCCTCGCCTTGGCCGACGGCCGCATAAAGGTGATTCGCAACTACGACAATTTCAGTGTTGTGGACGGCAGCAAGCTGGTGTCCCAACAGTCCGAGCTGCGTTGGACGGTACAAGCCGAGAACGCCGGGGACGCCAAGTTCATGCTGAGCTACCCGATGGGTGGGATGGCTTGGCGCGCGGAATATCGAGCCACGGTGGCCGGTGTGGACGCGGACGCAAAGGGGTGTCAGCTGTCGTTTGACGGCGCCGCGCTGCTGGTGAACCGAGCGGGGGTCGGCTTTGGGGATGCGCGGGTGACCTTGGTCGCGGGCGAGCCCTCCCGCGTCATCAGTCAGCCGAAGATGGCGATGCGGAGCGACTATGCTTCCGGCGCCGCAATTACACCACCGAGAGAGCTGTCTCCGCCTCGCGTTCGCCAGTCCGGCGAGTACCACGCGTATGAACTGCCCAACAGCCTGTCCATCGGCAATGGCGTGGTTGAACGTGTGCCCCTGTTTGCCCAGCTGCCGGCGGTCGCGTGCGAACGGGCCTATACCGCTGGAAATCCGGATGACTCGGTCTGGATTCCCGACCGGCCCCAGATCTCCTCGTCGCAGCGCGGCCAGACCCAGACGCTGCCAGTTACCGCGACCGTTTCTGTGCAGAACGTAAAAGAGTCCGGTCTCGGTCAGCCGCTACCCGCCGGCCGGGTGCGCGTGTTTGACGGCAACGACTTCCTCGGCGAATCGAGGCTGGCTCATACCGCCGCTGGCACTGAAATTACGCTGGAGGTCGGCAAGCCATTCGACCTTAGCGCCGAGCGCGAGGCCACCAACTTCGAACTCGACCGCTCCGGACGCACGATCACCGAGTCATTCGCCATCACCCTGGGCAATGCCAAGGACAAAGACGCGACGATCGAAGTGTTTGAGAGCCTGCCACGCTGGAGCGCTTGGGAAATCATCGAGTCCAGCGTGGACCCCATCAAGACAGGCGCCAATCAGGTCGAGTTTGACGTGACCGTGCCCGCCAATGACGAAGTCGTGCTGACCTACACCGTGCGTTACCGCTGGGCCGAGGGCGACAAGCCGTGAGCTACGTCAATGCGACCATTCACGGCGACGTGGTCGAGCTGCAGCTGGCGCGACCGCCGGTCAACGCGCTTGACCCTGCGTTGTGCCGCGAACTGCGTCATGCCGTGGACGCTGCTGTGGGCGAGGACGCTCGCGGCATCGTTCTGACGGGCTCAGCGCGGATTTTCTCCGCCGGCCTGGACGTGCCGCAGCTGCTCTCGCTGGGCGACGACCGCAAGGCACTGACCGAGTCTTGGCAGGCATTTTTTGGCGCAGCGCGCGCTCTGGCCGCCAGCCCGATCCCAGTGGTCGCCGCACTCACCGGCCACGCACCCGCCGGTGGCTGCGTCTATGCGTTGTGCTGTGACTACCGGATCATGGCTGCAGGGGATTTCCGCATCGGTTTGAACGAGACCCGGGTCGGGTTGATTGCGCCCGAAGGCATCCAGCGCTTGATGCGACGCGTGGTCGGCCCACACCGCGCCGAGCGCCTGCTGGTTGCCGGCGAGATGGTCGATGCCCAGAGCGCACTGCAGATCGGTCTTGTCGATGAACTGGTCGACATGGGGCCGGATAACGACACCACGGCATTGGTCGCACGCGCGCACGCGTGGCTGGAGGAGCTTCTGGCGCTGCCGCATGACGCCATGCGCCACACGCGCCAGATCGCGCGCGCGGAGGTGGTCGAGGCGCTGCAGCCGGAGCACATCGACCTGGAGCGCTTCGTCGATGGCTGGTTCGAGCCGGGCACCCAGTCCGCGTTGCGGGCGCTGGTCGCCAAGCTCGGGAAATAGGTCAGCCGGCGCTCAGGCGCCGGTTGCAACGGGGAGGGACGGATCTTCGATCCAGCCGCTCCAGGACCCGGTGAACAGTTTCGCGCCGGACAGACCCGCGCGCTCCATCGCAAGCAGGTGGTGGCAGGCAGTGACGCCTGATCCACACATGACCACGACGTCGCCCGGCTCACGCCCACCTAGCAGCTCCTGGAACTCGCTTTTCAGGACCGCCGCCGGCTTGAATCCGCCATCAAGCAGATTTTCCGCGTAGGGACGGTTGATCGCTCCGGGAACGTGGCCGGCAACGGTGTCCATCGGCTCGACCTCGCCGCGAAAACGTGGCTGCGCGCGCGCGTCAATCAGCATGCCGCCATCGGCCAAGTGCGCCTGCACCTGCCCAGCATCCAGCAGCAGAGAGGCGTCGAAGTCCGCATTGTAGACCGCGACTCGCGCCACGTCCGGACCGCCTGCCTCCACCGGGCCGCCCTGCGCGGTCCAACGCGTCCAGCCGCCGTCCAACACGGAGACGTCGCGGTGCCCCAGTGAGCGCAGCAGAAACCACACTCGCGTCGCCGACAGGCCGCCATCGCCGCCGTCATAGATCACCACTTGGTGATCCCGGGTGATGCCCCACTGCGCCAGCTTGGCGGTGAATCCGGCTGCCGTGGGCCACGGATGACGTCCACCGGTGCGACTGTGATCAGAGAGATCGCGGTCAAGGTCCGCAAAGCGCGCGCCCGGAATATGCGACTGCAGGTAAGCCCGTTCGCATCCGGCCGGGTCGACGAGAGACGAGCGCGCATCCAGCACGACTACATCGGGACGGGCGATTGCCGCCGCCAGCTCATCGACAGACAGCAAGGTCTGCCAACGCGGCAAGGACGTGGGGTAAGAAGATTGATCGTTCATTGCACATGCTCCAGTCGCTGCCGCAGGTTCAACAGGATAGACGCGGTTACACCCCAGATCCGCTGCGACGGATAGCGGTATTCCCAGACTTCACGCATGCGTCCGCGATAGTCGACGCGTTGGCCGACGAGGTTCGCGGGATCAAGCAGGAAATCCAGAGGCACTTCAAAAACCTCGGCTACTTCACCGGGATCGGGGTGGATCCGGTGGTCCGGGTCAATCATCGCGACCACCGGCAACACACGAAACCCGGTGATGGTCAGCAGTGGATCCAGCAGACCAAGCGGCACAATCTGTCCCGCGGGAACACCGATCTCCTCACCCGTCTCGCGCAGTGCAGCCGCAACCGCGTCGGTGTCGTGCGGCTCCACGCGACCTCCCGGGAAAGCGACCTGCCCGCCATGATGACGCAGTGCGGCCGTGCGCCGTGTCAGGATCACTTGCGTCGCCTGCGGCCGGGGCACCAGCCCCACCAAGACCGCGGCATCGGCTTGTAAACTGCCGGGCGGCAGCAGGTCATCCAGCTCCGCGTGGTTCCACCCGATGCCTGTCGGAGGTGTCTGCAGTGGATGCAGTGCGCGGCGGAGCCGTCCCGCAGCATCCAGACGCGCGATCAACTCCGCAGCGTTCACTCGGTTCCCGCCTCGCGCTCGGGCAGTACCTCGTCCATCAGGTGAAGACGCTCGTGATCATCCATCTGCGACCAGCGGGCGATTTCGTCGCCCGTGCGATAGCAGCCTTCGCAATGTCCACGCTCATCCAGAAAACACACGCCGGTACAGGGGGTAAGCATGGCGGGCAATGGCTGGTACACGTCGACACTCCTGAGGAAAAACCGAAGGCCAGAAACGCGTTGCGCCGGACTGGCCGGCGCAACGTTTGACACGGCTCGCGGAGAACTCCGCGACGCTGGTTTACTTGACGCTGACCAGCTTGACTTCGAACTGCACCGCCATGTTGGGCGGAATACCGGTACGCGGGTCGGCACCGTAGGCTTTGTCAGCCGGCAGGGTGACTTCCCACTTGGAGCCGGCAGGCATCAGCTGCAGCGCTTCGCGCATCGCAGGCATCTCGACTTCCGAGAGCTTGATCTGCGGCATGTCACGTGCCTGCGATGCCTCGCCCTGCTGGCGCTGGCCCCACGGGAACGGACCGGCAACCTGCAACGACAGGGTGCTGGATGCGCTCGGCTTGGCACCGTTGCCGACTTCGATCACGCGGTACTGCACACCGCTGGCGAGGGTTTTGACCCCGGCCTTGGCCTTGTTCTGAGCGATGAAGGCATCGCTGCGGGTCTTGTTTTCAGCAGCAGCGGAATCCCAGGCAGCCTTTGCCTTGGTCTGCTGACGCTTCTGCATGTTCTCAACGGCAGTACGCAACTGCTCGACCGGCACGGCCGGATCCTTTTTGGCGTAGCCGTCCTGGACACCCTTGGTGATGGTGCCGACATCGAGCGCTTCGCCGCTTTCGCTGGCGTTACGACCCAGGTCATAACCAAGCGCGTAGCTGAGCTTGCCTTTTTCGCTTGAGGTGTCCTGAGCGAAGGCTTGGCCTGCGGTCAGGGTCAGGGCGGCAACGGCGACCGCAATCAAACGCAACTTCATTCGGTAAAACCTCCGGTGGTGACGCGAAGCGGACGCACCGCCCCGATTGGGATACCACCCGGGCTACAGCCCCGAGCGGACACGCTAGGATAACGACGCCAGCGCTTAACCGCTACTGACGCAAACACTCCGACCTTAGGCTGCCCGGCAAGTTCCGCACCCCTCCACCCCCGTTAAGTTCCGGATGTCATTCATGTCTGATACCTCATCTTCCTCCAGCATCGTGACCGTCGCCGACCACGGCGCCGTCCGCGTAATCACCGTCAACCGTCCCGACAAGCTGAATGCACTTAACGCCGCTACGCTGGATGCCCTGCATGTAGCGTTTGATGCCGCCGACAACGATGTCGGAGTGCGCTGCGTTGTGCTGACCGGCGCGGGCGAGAAAGCCTTTGTCGCCGGTGCCGACATCAGCGAAATGAGCAGCCTGACGCCGGTGCAGGGCCGCGACTTTTCGTTGCGCGGACAGCGAATGATGCGGCGGGTCGAAAAGCTCACCAAACCGGTGATTGCGATGGTTAACGGCTTCGCGCTCGGCGGCGGTCTGGAGCTGGCGATGTGTTGCCACCTGCGGATTGCCTCCGACAAGGCCAAGGTGGGTCAGCCGGAAGTAAATCTTGGACTGATCCCCGGTTTTGGTGGCACTCAGCGCCTGCTGCGATTGGCCGGGCGTGCGGCAACCTTGGAGCTGTGTCTGGTCGGCACGCCGGTGGACGCGGCGCGCGCCCACGAGCTGGGCATCGTCAACCGCGTGGTAGCGGCTGAAGATCTGCTGGAGGAAACCATGAAGCTGGCCAACCAGTTGGCGTCCTCCGCGCCGTTGGCGCTGCGGGGCGTGCTGGACTGCGTCAATGTCGGCGGCGAATGCGGCATCGAGGAAGGCCTGGAGTACGAGACCGCACAGTTTGGCCTGGTGTTTTCGACCGAGGATATGCGCGAGGGTACGAGCGCATTCCTGGAGCGTCGCAAGCCGGCATTCAAGGGCAGCTGACTGTCGTGAGCGGCTTGTCGTGAACGTGCCTACCGACCCTGCCTGCGTGTGCGGCTGCGCGGACCCGCGCGGAATGCCGAGCCACGCGGTGTCCGGAGCATTGGCAGTCGGGGACGTGGACCGTGCTTTTTCGCTCGGACTATTGACCGTAGCGCCCTGCCCGGCCTGCTCCAGCGATTGCGTGACACAGCTGGAGCAGGTGCAGGTCGAGCGTCGGCAAGCACTGGCAGCACGCGAGCGCTATCGCCAACGTGAGGCACGGTTGGCGCTGCGACGGCTCGAGCGTGAGCGGAAGAGAACCGCTGCGGCCAGCGTTGGCGCACCAATCTCCGCCACACCCGGTGTAGCGACGCCGGCCACAGCCGCCGCGAAACCCGGTCTCAGTTCGTTGCCAGCAGCTGCGGCGGCGGCGTTGGCGCGAGCCAAGGCGAAGGCGGCGGCCCGAGCGCAGGCCACTGCGCCATCAGCAGGAGATCAGAAGTTGTGACTACACCGGTGCGCCGGAAGGTCCGGCCGCGGTCCAAGCTTCGCAAAGCGGACATTGAGGAGATGTTCGCCCGCCTGCGTCAGCTCAACCCTCACCCGACCACCGAGTTGGAGTTCTCCAGCCCATATGAGTTGCTGGTCGCGGTCACCCTGTCGGCGCAGGCCACCGATGTCGGCGTCAACAAGGCCATGCGCAAGTTGTTCCCGATCGCGAATACTCCGGCGGCGATTGCCGCGCTCGGGGTCGACGGATTGAAGCCGTACATCGCCACCATTGGGCTATTCAACACGAAGGCCGCCAACGTGGTCGCCGCGGCGGAGCTGTTGTTGGAGCGGCACGGCGGCGAAGTACCGCACGATCGCGCGGCGCTTGAGTTCCTGCCCGGGGTAGGCCGCAAGACGGCCAACGTGGTACTCAACACGGCCTTTGGTGAGCCGACGATGGCGGTCGACACCCACATTTTCCGGGTCGGAAACCGCACCGGTCTTGCGCCGGGCAAGAATGTGCGTGAGGTCGAGGATCTGCTGGTACGGGTGATCCCTGACGAATATCTGCGCGATGCGCATCACTGGCTGATCCTGCACGGGCGTTACGTGTGCAAGGCGCGCACGCCCGACTGTCCGCACTGTGTGATCCGTGACATCTGCCGCTACCGCGAGAAGACTCCGGGAGAGCCGGAGCAATCGTGCAGCACTGGTTGATATGGTCACACTCCTGCAATTTTCGACTGCAACACTGGACGCATCCTTCATTTACGTCACCGGATCGGCATGAAAATCACCACCTCATATTTCGTTTCCAGCTTGGCATTGGCCGCGCTCGCGCCGATGGCTCACGCCGGCATTGTGATCGACACGCCGCTGGCATCGGAGATCAGTTTCGGCGGCAGGCTGCAGGCTGACTTCAACCATTTCGACAACGACGCAAGCAATCTCGCTGGCGGCCCGTTCGACGGAAGCAGTAGCGAAGCTGCTCTGCGCGGAGCCAAGCTTGTGCTGAAGGGCAAAGGACCTGGTGCGTTTGACTGGGAGGTGTCCTACGACGCCAAGTCGGAGCGCTGGCAGGACGTCAAGGCGCGGTTTTTACTGGACGGTGACGGCCGGCATTCCCTGACGCTCGGCCAGCACAAGCTGCCAAGCGGGCTTGAGACGCTTTCATCAAGCACCAATCAGGACTTCATTTCCAAGGCAACGATCACCAACAGTTTCTCGACCGGCCGACGCTTGGGTGCGTCCTATACCTATGCCGCGGACTGGTATGGCGTTACCGCCAACTGCTTTGATCGCCACACCGTCGACAGCAAGGCCGACGGGACCGGCTGCGCGATGCGCGGCACGATTGCCCCGATCAAGGTGGACGGGCACATCCTCCACTTTGGTGTGTCACATGTACGTCGCGATCTGGACAGTGACCGGCTCAAGCTGTCGGCCAAACCGAACGCCGACCTGAGCGCGATCCGGTTGATCGACACCGGCGCGCTCGACGGTGCAACCCGTGTTGCCACCACGGGGCTGGAAAGCTTCTGGACGCGCGGCCCGCTGAAGCTGCAGGGCGAATACATGCGTGTGGACGTGGATCGCCGCGGGCCGGGGATTAAGGATTTCCGCGCTAACGGGGCGTACCTGAGCGCGGTGTGGAACGTCACGGGTGAAGAGTGGAAGTACAAGGCCGGCGTGCCTGGCACCCCGAACCCGGCCGACCCCACTGCGGGCATGTGGCAGCTCGGCGTCCGCTACGACACCATCGATATGGATGGCGTCGGCGTGACCGGCGGACAGATGGATGCGATCACTGCCGGCGTGAACTGGTACTGGGGCAACAACTTCAAGCTTGCACTCAACCACGTGATGATCGACAGCCGGCGCGGGGGTGTTGCGGACAACCCGAACATCACCGAGGCACGCGTCCAGTTCCACTGGTAACAGCGCTGCGTGACGTTTTCTCCGGAGCAATGTCCGGATCGCGCACTGTCTCTCGTAGTGTGAGGAGAGAGTGTCGATCCAAGGTCGATTCCGTCTGGATAAAACGTGGGGGAGTACACGCATGAAATCTGAAAACCTGATCAGCCGGGTCAAATCGATCCTGTTGGATCCGCGCCGTACCTGGCCGGTCATTGGCGACGAGGCGGCAACGGTCGCGGGCCTGTACAAGAACTACATCATGATCCTTGCCGCGTTGCCGGCACTGTTCACCTTCATCAAGACTGTCGTGTTCGGCTCGACCGGGTTCTTCGGCTTCTTGATCGGACTGTTCACGATGGTGCTGGCGTACGTGATCAGCTTGGCGCTGGTGTACGTGGTGGCACTGATCATCAACGCCCTGGCGCCAACCTTTGGCGGACAGAAGAACCAGGTCCAGGCGCTGAAGGTCATCGCCTATGCCTACACCGCGGCATGGGTCGCCGGCATCGCCACGATCGTGCCTTGGCTTGGTTTCTTGATTGGTCTGCTGGGTGGCATCTACTCGATCTACCTGCTGTACCTCGGCCTGCCACACACCATGAAGAACCCGCCGGAGAAGTCGCTTGGCTATACCGTCGTCATTGCGCTGATCACGCTGGTGCTGGCCATTGTCATTGGCGTAGTCATGGCAGGAATCTCCCGGCTTGGCATGCTGGCCGGCGGTGCTGCAGGCAGCCGCGTCACCAGCAGTTCCACCTACGGCGAGGACAGCCAGCTCGGCAAGCTGGCGGCGCTCGGCGAGCAGATGAAGGCAGCCGGCGAGCAGATGGAAGCCAGCCAGGCGCGCAGTCGCGCGAATGACCGCAACAGCGCCAACGGTTCCAAGGCGTCGCGCGGGTCGGATGACACCGACGCGCAGTCGGCCGAGGAAGCACTGGGCGCACTGTTTGGCGGTAAGGACGGCAAACCCTTGGAGTCGCTCGAGCCGGAACAGCTGAAGGAGTTCCTGCCGGCATCAGTGGCCAGCCTGTCGCGGACCAGCATCAGCGCCAAGCGCGATAGCGGTATGGGCATGCAGGTCACCAATGCGTCGGCCGATTACGCCAACGAGGACCGCAGCCAGCGCATCACGATCAAAGTCACCGACACGCCGATGCTGGTGAAAATGGGTGCGCTGCGTGGGCTGGTGAGCTCGGAATCGTCCAGTGAAACCGAGGACGGTTACGAGAAAACCTATTCCCGAAATGGCCGCCACTACGAAGAAGAGTGGAACAGTCGCAATGCTCGCGGCAAGTACCAGGTATCGATCGGCGATCGATTCACTGTGAGCGCAGAGGGTACTGCCGCGCGTTTTGAAGACATCAAGGCCGCGGCCGAAAGTGTTGATTTGGCCAAGCTCGACTCACTGGCAAAGGCGTCTGCAAAACAGTAGGTGATCGACAATCACTGATAGCGGTCGCGGTGGTTTGACGCGCCCGGGCCATGCAAGAAGGGCGTGATCCGACAGGGCGCGCCCTTTTTGCTGAGCGCTTGTCCAACGCCGGTCATACGCCGGTAACACAAACATCCTTTCATGGCGCTATCGCCGGTGACCTCCGGCATTGACTGAGCAGCCCATGAAGCCGATCCGCATTGCCGTCCTGTCGCTTGCCATCGCAGCCGCAGCCACCGCCTGCACACCGCCTGCCGATCGCTCCGGCGGTGGCAACACTCTCACCAAGGCATCCACTGATACGGCTGGGAAAAGTGAACCGGTAGCCGCGCAGATCACCGGAGCGGGCGCGACCTTCATCTTCCCGTTGATCTCGCGCTGGTCAGCCGACTACAACGCGTCGACCGGACACCAGGTCAACTACCAGTCGATCGGCTCCGGCGGCGGGATTGCGCAGATTAAAGCCGGCACGGTCGATTTCGGATCCTCCGATGCACCCCTATCCAGCCAGGAGCTTGCCGAAGCTGGTCTGGGCCAGTTTCCTTCCGCGATCGGCGGCGTCGTGCCGGTCGTCAATGTCCAAGGGATCAAACCGGGCCAGCTGCGGCTGACCGGATCGTTGATCGCGGACATCTACCTGGGACGGGTCAAGAACTGGAACGACCCGGCGATCACGGCGCTCAATCCGGGCGTGGCGTTGCCGGCGACCGTCATCAGTCTGGTGCAGCGCTCCGACGGATCGGGCACAACTTTCAACTTCACCAACTATCTGGCCAAGGTCAGCCCTGCGTGGAAAACGTCCGTCGGTGAAGGCAAGTCCGTGCAGTGGCCAGCAGGCGTCGGTGGCAAGGGCAACGAGGGCGTGGCGTCCTACGTTCAGCAGATTGACGGCGCGATCGGCTATGTCGAATTGGCTTATGCCATCCAGAACAACATGGCCCATGCATTGCTGCAGAACGCGGCCGGCAACTTCGTCGCGCCGGGTGCGGATACCTTTCAGGCGGCTGCGGCTACCGCCGACTGGGCCAGTGCCAGCGACTTCGATCTGGTCATCACCAATGCACCGGGCGAACAGGCGTGGCCGATCACCGCCACCAACTTCATCCTGATGCCGAAGCAACCCGCGGACGCCAAGCGCAGCCGGGATGCGCTGGCGTTCTTCCAGTGGTCGCTGCACAACGGCCAGACACAGGCGGACGCGCTGCACTACGTGCCGTTGCCGGCTGCGCTGATCGAACAGGTCGAGCGCTACTGGGTGAGCGAGTTCGGCTTCACCACTGACGCGCGCTGACACCAGCTTCGCCATGAACGCAGCCACCCTTCCGACCAGCGCCGTGCCCTCGCGCGATCGCACCGATGCGCGCAACGACCGCTGGTTCCGCCACGCGCTGTCCGCGTCTGTGGTGTTCGTGGTGCTGGCGCTGGCCGGCGCGGCGCTGTCGATGCTATGGGGCGGCCGCGAAGTCCTGCAAGCGACCGGGCTGGACTTCTTCGTCAGCGCGGACTGGAACCCAGTGGCGGGACGGTACGGCGCTTTGGTACCTATCTTCGGCACCGTGGTTACCGCGGCCATTGCCATGTTGCTGGCGGTGCCGGTCAGCTACGGAATTGCCTTCCACCTGACCGAGGTCGCACCGCGTTGGCTGCGCGGCCCTATCGGTACGGCGATCGAATTGCTGGCCGGTATTCCATCGATTATCTACGGCATGTGGGGCCTGTTCGTGCTGGTGCCGGTGATGACGAAGTACGTCACTCCTTGGGCAAACGAGCACCTCGGTCCGCTGCCGCTGATCGGCGCGCTGTTCCGGGGGCCACCAATCGGCATTGGCATGCTGACCGCTGGCATCGTGCTGGCAATCATGGTCGTGCCTTTCATCACATCGGTGATGCGTGAGGTCTTCCTGACCGTGCCGACCCGGCTGAAGGAATCGGCCTACGCACTGGGTTCCACCAAGTGGGAAGTCAGCTGGGACATCGTGCTGCCCTACACGCGCTCGGCAGTGATCGGCGGAATCTTCCTCGGCCTCGGCCGTGCACTGGGCGAGACGATGGCGGTCGCGTTCGTGATCGGCAACTCAACGCGATTTACCGCGTCTCTACTGGAACCGGGTACGACCATCGCCGCGTTGATCGCCAATGACTTCGGCGAGGCGACCGGGGAGTACCGCTCGGCCCTGCTGTTGCTGGGCTTCGTGTTGTTCATCGTGACCTTCGTTGTACTCGCCTTGGCACGGCTGATGCTGGCGCAGCTGACCCGCAGGCAGGGCAACTGATGGTAGGCATGCAAACCGCCCATATCGCCGCCCGGCTGTATCGCCGCCGCCGGCTTGGCAATGCCCTCGCTATGGTGCTGTCCACCGTAGCAACCGCGATCGGTCTGCTGTTCCTGGGGTGGATCCTGTGGACGCTGATCGCCAAGGGCATCGGCGGCATAGAGATGACGCTGTTCACCCGTGACACGCCACCGCCGATGGCCGAAGGCGGCCTGCGCAATGCGTTTTTCGGCAGTGCGGTGATGTGCCTGATGGCTATTGCGATCGGCACTCCGCTGGGCATCGCGGCCGGTACCTGGCTCGCGGAGTACGGACGCAGTACGCGGATCGGCACCATCGTGCGCTTCGTCAACGACATCCTGCTGTCGGCGCCATCGATCGTGCTGGGCTTGTTTGTCTACACGCTGATCGTGATGCAGGCGGGTGGCAACTTCTCCGCGATTGCCGGGGCGGTGTCACTGGCCTTCATCGTGGTGCCGGTCGTGTTGCGTACCACCGACGAAATGCTTCGGCTGGTGCCTGGTCAAATGCGTGAGGCGGCCCTGTCGCTGGGTGTTCCGCATTGGAAAGTGGTCATTCAAGTGCTGTTCCGCTCGGCGCTGCCGGGCGTGGTCACCGGCATCCTGTTGGCGCTGGCACGCATCTCGGGTGAGACCGCGCCGCTGTTGTTTACCGCCTTCGGCAATCAGTACTGGAGCGCCGACATTACCGGCCCGATGGCCAGCGTTCCGGTGGTGATGTACCAGTACGCCGGCAGTCCGTACCAGTCATGGCAGGACCTGGCGTGGGCGGGTGCATTGGTGCTGACCGCCTTCGTGCTGGTGATCAGCCTGCTGGCGCGCGCCGTCGTGTCCCGCCACCGGGTGCCGAATGACTGATCCCGCCGCCCCTCTTTCCCCGTCTCTGCCGGAGGCTACACCGATGAATGCGACCGCCGTGCTCGACCTGCCCCGCTCCAATGACATGCCTGCGGTACGCCCAACGTCGGCGCACGCTGCACTTCGTCAAACCCCGTCGCCGACGCATGCCGCGACGACAACGCAACCGTCGATCAAGCTCGCCGCCCGCGGGCTGGACTTCTACTACGACCGTTTCCACGCACTGAAGGGGATCGATCTGCCTATCCCGGAGAAGCAGGTGACCGCGCTCATTGGCCCATCGGGTTGTGGCAAGTCCACCCTTCTGCGGGTGTTCAACCGCATCTATTCGCTGTATCCAAAGATGCGCGCGACCGGCCAGGTGCTGCTGGATGGTGCCGACATCCTTGACCCGCGCTATCCGCTGAACCGCCTGCGCAGCAAGGTCGGGATGGTGTTCCAGAAGCCAGTTCCGTTCCCGATGACGATCTTCGAAAACGTCGCCTACGCGATCCGTCACCACGAGAAACTGTCGAAGCCGGAGATGGCTGTTCGGGTCGAGCAGGCGCTGCGCCAGGCAGCGTTGTGGGACGAGGTCAAGGACAAGCTGGGCGCCAGCGCGCTCGGCCTGTCGGGTGGGCAACAACAACGATTGTGTATCGCACGCGCGGTCGCGCTGCAGCCCGATGTGTTGTTGCTGGACGAGCCGACGTCGGCACTGGACCCGATATCGACCAGTCGCATCGAGCAGCTCATCGCTGAACTGAAAGACCATTTCACCATCGCGATCGTCACCCACAACATGCAGCAGGCTGCGCGCGTATCGGACTACACCGCCTTTATGTATCTGGGCGAGCTGATCGAGCACGACGCGACCGCCACGATCTTCTCCAACCCGTCCCAGCGCCAGACTGAGGACTACATCACCGGCCGGTTCGGCTGAGAGGCGGCGCCATGAATTTCCGCAACGAGCACATCGTCAAGAGTCATGACGAGGAGCAGCACCGTCTGCTCAACGAAACACTGCACATGGGCGAACTGGCCGCCAGCCAGCTGGAGGCCGCCCTGGAACTATTGGTTTGCGACGACCCGCTGGCCGCGGCACGCATCATCGATGGCGACGCGGCTATTGACGAGCTGGAGCAGCAGATCAGCCACGACGTGATGCGGCTCGCGCTGCACGGACCGATGGCGCGCGACCTGCGCGGCATTCTGGCGGCGATCCGGATCACCTCCGACATCGAGCGTATCGGCGACTTCGCAGCCAACCTGGCCAAGCGTTCAACCGTGCTGGGAAACGCCCCCGCCACCGAACGCATTGCGGCCCTGCAGGCGATCGGCGCGCTGGCTGTGGATCAGCTGAGGCAGGTGATGGCGGCCTATCGCGATCACGATGCCGACGCCGCGCGGCGCGTGCGCGAACGCGATGTGGTGATCGACACCGCTTACACCGCGGTGTTCGGCGAGTTGTTGGGCGACATGATGTCCGACCCTCGCGTCATACCAGCGTGCACCCACCTGCTGTTTGTCGCCAAGAATTTGGAGCGCATCGGCGACCACGCCACCAACATCGCCGAGAACGTCTGGTTTCTGGTCCACGGCGACGATGCACTGCCACCGCGGGAGAAGCGCGACCGCAGCAGCACATTGGCGCCAACGCCAAGCGTGTCCGCCAGCTGAGCGTGCCACCTACTTCGCCCGGCATCGCGGCCGCTGTCTGCTACGCTTTCGACCATGGAAAATGCCGCGTCACCCACCCCAGCGTCCGGATCCAACGATAGCTCCGCGATTTCGCCGTTGGCGACCCGCTTCCGCGGGTTCCTGCCGGTCGTGGTGGACGTGGAAACCGGCGGTTTCGACTGGAACCGCCACGCGTTGCTCGAAATCGCCGTGCTGCCTCTGGACATGGATGAGAACGGCCTGCTGGTGCTGGGCAAGACGACCAGCGCGCACGTCGAACCGGCCCCCGGACTCGACATCGATCCCAAATCTCTGGAAATCACCGGCATCGTTCTTGGACACCCGTTCCGCTTCGCCAAGGAAGAGCGCGCCGCGCTGGATCACGTGTTTGCGCCGGTCCGCGAGGCCTGCCGCAAGCACAGCTGCCAGCGCGCGATCCTGATCGGACACAACGCGCATTTTGACCTGAACTTCCTCAACGCGGCGGTGGCCCGCACCGGTCACAAGCGCAACCCGTTCCACCCTTTCAGTGTGTTCGACACCGTCAGTCTGGCCGGCGTCGCCTATGGCCAGACGGTCCTTGCGCGCGCGGTGCAGGCTGCGGGTCTGGAGTGGGACGCCAACGAGGCACACTCGGCGGTTTACGACACAGAGCGCACTGCCGAGCTGTTCTGCCGCATCGTCAACGCATGGCCGACGCCAAGTCCCGGCGTGGCACCGTTGGCGCGTCAACCCGGATTGCGCTGAACGCAACGCGTTACGGCTTTACGGCGTTGCCAATTTCAGACCAACCAATCCGGCAATGATCAACGTCACGCTGCCGATGCGCAGCGCGTTGACGGGCTCGTCAAACAGCACGACCCCGAGGATGACGGTGCCCACCGCGCCGACGCCGACCCAAATTGCATATGCGGTACCGACCGGCAAGGTTTTCATCGCGATGCCGAGCATCCAGACGCTGATAGCCATTGCCGCAAACGTGCCGACCGTGGGCCACAGACGGGTGAAGCCTTCGCTGTACTTAAGGCCGATTGCCCAGGCGATCTCAAACAAGCCGGCGATCAGAAGAACGATCCAGTTCATGGGTTTCCAGGGTCAATGGGGCTGTCCACAGCTGGTGGATCAGCACGTTGCTTGTCATGCTGCTCCCGAACCGACGGGACGCGAGACAACTGCTTGAGCCGAAGCTCCAGTCTCACACAGGGCGCAAGGGCTGACGACAATGATCCATTCTGACTTGCTGACGACCATCTTTGAGCAGACCACTCTGCTGCTGATCGGCTTCTCCGTGTGCGCGTCGCTCATCCTGCTGCTCGCCAGCATGACCATCTATGCTTCAACCGGTGACGGATGGCTTGGGCGTGTGTCCGGCCGTGTTCTGGTCGCCGGACTCGCGCTGCTGCAGATCTTCCACTGGCTGGCGCTGACCGGCACGGTGGATCTGGTTGGGTCGCCGGCCTACGTGGTCATGCTCTACATCGTGGCACCCGCGTTCTACCTGTTTTTCCGCGGTGCCTTGCAGGTCCAGGCCGCCGAGCGCCCTTGGCATCTCGTCTTCTATGCGCCGGCGCTGGTTGCGGCATGGGTCAGCCCGACGATCGCCATCCCTCTCTCGTTCCTGCTCGGCACCGTTTTCGCTGCGCACCTGGCGGTGCTGTTGCTGCGCCTGCGTTCACAACGCCAGCGTTTTCACATCGAGATCTTCGCCCTCAGCATGTTCGCCGCAATCGCTTTAGGCGTTCTCCTGCTCGGCATCGCATCGCCGCTTCTTGGACCGCACGCGTTCACCATCGGCTACGCGAGCATGATCGGGCTGGGCTCCACGCTAGCCGTCCATGTCCTTTTGCACTTTCCGGATATCGCCAGCAAGACCGTTGAGGCGGTGGCGACCACTTATGCAGTGTCAACGCTCGATCGTGTCGATCGCGACCAGACCGTGGGGCGTCTGCAAAAGCTCATGGACGAGCAGCTGTTCGCCGACGAAACGCTCAAATTGGCTGGCCTCGCAAGCATGTTGGATCTCAGTCCTCACCAGCTGTCCGAGCTGATCAACACCCATTTCAACGTCGGCTACTCCCGCTACATCCGCGAGCATCGTATTGCCGCCGCAAAACAGATGCTGATTGCGGAGCCCGAGGCGTCGGTACTGTCGGTTGGATTGGCAGTCGGCTTCACCTCGCAATCCAATTTCTACGCCGCGTTTCGCGAGATCACCGGCGAAGTTCCGGGACGCTACCGGAGCAAGCAAACGTCCAAAGCGTGATGCGCCAGTCCGTATCCGATTTTATCCGTGGCATTGAAATAGGTTCGCCGCAAAAGTCGCGCCGCCCGCTATAATGCGCGCCGAGGTGCTTCCAAACCCCGCTGACGGTTGATCAAAATTTGATCAACGTGCTCAAGGCTGAAGGAAGGGGGACTCTCCTCTAATCGCTCAATCCGAGCCCAACGGCGTCTATTTCTGTCAACACGCGTCTTTTGCCTAGCGGCAAACGCCGTGGCAGGACTAGATTTCGGTGGGCATGACGTTGAAGAAAAGCGTCATCCCGGTAACCGAATTTTCTACAAAACCATTCTTAAGGAGCACTTGTGTCTAAAGATTTGAAGTTTTTCAGTGTTTGCGGAGCGTTCGCGCTCTCCCTCGGGCTGCTGGCTGGTTGCGACAAGGGTTCTGCGCCTGTCGCAGATGCGGGCGCCCCTGGGGTTACCGCAGCTGCTGAAAGCGGCGAGCCGGCTGAAGCCAACGCTTCGGCCAAAGTCGAAAACCCGATGGCCAATGCTGAGGTGGGCGACTGGGTTGAATACAAAATGATGGGCGGCATGGGCCAGAAGTGGATCGTTACCGACAAGACTCCTGACACCGTCGTGTACGAAGTGTCCACCCTTGTGGACGGCAAGCCCATGGGTCCGAGCATGCCGATGACGATTCCGCTCAATGCAGAGATGACTGATGCTGACGCGTCTGCGGAAGTGGCTGCAGCTGAAGCTCCGACGCTCGTCCACGGCAAGGAAGATCTGGTGGTCGGCGGCAAGACCCTCAAGTGCACCACCGTCGCGTTCACTTCCAATGGCATTGATAGCAAGACCTGGACCAGCACCGAAGTGCCGCTCACGGGCATCGTCAAGTCTGAGATGAACGGCGAGATCGGTATGGAGCTTGTCGCTTACGGTCGTGGCAAGTAGATCTAAGCGTCCATCGTGATACAGATTCAGGCCCCTATTTTGGGGCCTGAATTTTTTCTGCCCCTCGGAAAATAGAACCGGCCGAATCTGGGCGATGCTAAGGATGCGGTATCCGTGCTTCGCCGGCCACACCGCAAGCCCAGCGTCCGGCCGCGAGCGCATTACTCCGATTTCATCATTTCGGAATCCGGCAAGCTATTGATACGCATGACTTACCTGCGATCAACAACCGCTATCTATTCCTGAACTGTCATTGCGGAGGCTGCGTGCCGGCCGGATCGCGATGCTGGCTCCACATTCCAGTGGAGAAATGTCATGAGTCGCGAGCCGTTGATCAACACCTTGAACGATGCCGCGTCCGGGCCGTTCAAGGTCAACTCCTTGAGTATCGATCCACTCGCCGACCCGATGGCCGGGCGTGTGACCTGGGACCGGTCGCGCTCGCTGTGGAATGGCGGAATGCTGCTCGCGGCTGTGGTGCTGGGGCCGATCTACTTCTCGTGGACCGCGCTGGCGGTCTACATCGTGCTGCTCGGCCTGACCATGTGCTTTGGGCATTCGATCGGAATCCACCGCCGTCTGATCCACCGCACGTTTGCCTGTCCCCTGTGGCTTGAAAAGGTCATGGTCTGGAGCGGCACCTTGGTTGGCATGCAGGGACCGTTCTGGACCATCCAGTCACACGATTTTCGGGACTGGGCGCAGCGTCAGCCAAACTGCCATCCGTATTTGCGCCATGGTCAGGGCCGACTCAAGGATGCGTTCTGGAGCCTGCATTGCCGCCTTCAGCTGGATAATCCGCCCGGATTCGATCCGGGTCCCGGCATCGGCGATGACCGTTTTTACCAGTTTTTGCAGCGCACCTGGATGCTGCAGCAGGTTCCAGTCGCCATTGTGCTGTACCTGATCGGCGGCATGCCGTGGGTGGTCTGGGGCGTCTTCGCCCGCGTCGCGACCGGGGTCACGATGCACTGGTTCGTCGGCTACATCTGCCACTCGAGTGGCCCGCAGAGCTGGACCGTCAACAACGGCGCGGTGCAAGCCCATAACGTGCCTTGGGCGGCGATTTTCTCGATGGGGGAGAGCTGGCACAACAACCATCATGCGTTTCCCGCGTCCGCCCGGCATGGCCTTTATGCAGGTCAGCTCGACATCGGCTTTGCGGTAATCCGATGTCTGGAACGGATCGGTCTGGCGTGGGACGTGCAGACGCCTGATGTCCTGCCGATGCGCGAGGGGCTGACCGCGGTTGCCGACGACGCGCGTTCGGCGATGGCCAGTTACCTCGATCGCTAACTGGTGGAAATCACTATGCGGACTCCACTCAAAATTGCGATCGTCGGCTATGGCATTGCTGGCATTGCGGCGGCCATTCAACTCCGCCGCCGCGGTCATGTGATCGAGCACTACGAACGACGTGATGCGATCAGCCAGGAGGGCAGCGGCCTGTTACTGCAACCGCCGGCATTGCGCCTTTTGCACAAGCTCGGCGTTGGCACCGACCACCTTGATCGCGGCGCAAGGGTTCACTCATTCGGCGCCGAGGATCTGCACGGGCAGATACTGACGGACATACGTTACGCCGATCATGCCCCCGGGTCGTATGCCGTCGGTATCCAACGTGCCGTTCTGATCCAATGCCTGATTCGACAGGACGAAGGGGCCGAGCGCGTACAACTAGGTCGAAAGGCGGTATCGGTCGACGCGGAAAGGGGCGTTCTCTTATTTAACGATGGCAGCCGACGTGGGCCGTACGATCTGATCGTCGCTGCCGACGGAGCCAACTCGCCGCTTCGTAATGGGATGCGCCATCTTGTCCGCCACGACCGTTTATACCCATCTGCCGCTCTCGTTGCGTGTGTAGACGATCCACGTGGTTTAGCGGGCGACCGGCTTGTCCAGGTTTTCGATTCAGCACGCCACGTCGCCATCTGGCCAGTTGGCCGTGCTGGTCGCGGCCAATGCGACCAAGCCAACATCTCCATCAGCGTTCCACTTGACCACGCCGACTCCTTTCGCGATAGCGGGAGATGGCGAGGCGTCGTGGTACGTCACTGTCCGCAACTGGCCACCCAACTGGATGCGCTCGACGATTCGTTCAAGCCGATCATCTACGCCTATCGCGATGTCGCTTTGCGTCGACTAGTGAGTGAACGAGTGGTTTTCATCGGTGATGCCGCTCACAGCATGAGTCCGTTGCTGGGCCAAGGCGCGCGCATGGCTCTGCTGGACGCATCAATGCTCACCGAATCACTCGATACAAGTGGGGACCTGTCGACTGCGCTGCGTGCATTCGATCAGCGCGCACGGATGAAGGTCGCGGAGTTTCAGCGCATAAGCCGCTGGCTCACGCCGATTTTCCACTCGGAGAACCGCATGTTCGGGACAGTCCGTAGTTTGATGCAAGCCGCCCATCGCATCCCATTGGTAGCCGCCGGTGCGCGTGAGTTGTTGATCGGGCACTGACCCGATGCGACCCGAAGCGATCATCCGCGTCTTCCGCCATGAACGGTATTCGGACTGGACAAGAAGTTACGGAAAACCATCCTCAAAAGAGCGTGAAAGCTATGAACGAATTGGAAATGCGATGGAAGGCTTGCTTTTCCTCCATTCTGTCGGTCAGTCCATACCCAATCTTGGTCGCAGCAGTCGCCGCAATTGGAGACAACGACGGAAGCTACTTCATACTCATGTCTGTGGGGGGCGTACCTATCTATTTAATTTACTCTTTACTGGGGTGGGTCTTCATAGGGATGCCGATTAACCGCGCACTCACACAGTACCCGGACTGGGGCTTGCCACTCAATGTAGTTTCATCCACGGCGATCTGCTTTCTGCTCTACCTGCTTTTCCGGGAAGCCATCCCCACACTGCTCTTCGGGATTCCGATACTGGTTCAGCCGGTGGCATTCTGGCTGTATTTCCGGAGATATTCCGCGCTGTCACAGGCAAGGTCCGGACACCTGAGCTGAGGTTCAGCGCGCCAGCAGCTGGTAACCAATGGCGCAAACGAGTTGCTGGCGGGATGCTGAAAGCGTAATTTTATCATTCTGGAATGATGCATGCCCTTGATTTTAAAGTATTCTATAGCGGCATAAAACTGATTACTCCTGAACTGTCATTGCGGAAGAAACCCTTCGCAACAGCCATCAAAGTGCCTCCACTTTCCCGATGGAGGCACTACCGATGCGCAATGATGAGCCGATCACGGTCTACTACGACGAGCAATGCCCGGTCTGCAGCCGCGAGGTCGCTGTGTATCGGCGGCTCGATCGCCCCGGCCATATCCGATGGCAGGAGCTGGCAGATAACTCGCATGACCTGCCCGATACCGACGCGGCGTATCGATTACTGCATGTTCGCGATATCGATGGCGTCCTGCATATTGGTTTCGCCGCTCATCTGCTTATGTGGCGACACTTGCCAGGGTTCCGGCTACTGGCGTGGACGTTGCGGCGTTGCCGCCCAAGCGCTTATGTCGCGGAACACATCTATCTATGGCTGACGGCACGACGCCCCGGGCTTATTCGGCGTCAGCGCTCCGTAGGTGATACAGATGCATGAGTCCCGCGTTGAATGGCGGGATCTGGTTGCGCTGACACGGCGTGAGATCTTCGTGGAGTTGACCTTGCCGCTACCGTGGCTGGCGCTCGCGATGCTGGCTGGACAAGCAGGTCTGCGCGGTTGGCTCGTCTTCACCACCCTGGTGATGTTCATGATGGGCCTGCGTATTACCCACAATGCGTTTCACCGCAACTTGGGCGTCTCACGTCGTGCAGGTGATGTGGTGATGTTTGTCCTGAGCGTGCTGCTGGGTGGAGCGATGCACGCCATCGAGTACACGCACCTTCGCCACCATCAGGACTGTCTGGGCAACGATGACGTCGAGGGGCATATCGCCCACCTCGGGTTTTTCAGCGCCCTCCTGCACAGCCCGCTTTATCCATTGCAGATCCATTGGGTGGCGCTGCGCAAAGGATCCTCGCGCCAGAAATGGTGGATCAGCATCGAACTTGCCGCAGTGATCGTGTTGCATACCGCGATATGGCTGGGCGATAGCAGCACTTTGAAGCTGATGGCGGCAAGCTTGTACTTCGCTAATCTCAGTGCGCCCATGGTCGGCATATGGGCCGTGCATCGCGGTTGTGCGGACGGGCAATTCAAGACACGCACCAGCCGCTCGTGCCTGCTCAACAGGCTCACCGTGAGCATGTTCAACCACCTTGAGCACCACCTGTATCCGGGCGCACCGACCTGCCATCTACCCCTATTGGCGAAGCGCCTTGATGCGCACTGGCAGGGTCGGGAAGCACCGCCGGATGTGATGGAGTGGCGGTCGACCTACAATGTCCGGCCGACCACTCCACCACGCCCTCAATGAGCCAGAAAAATTGGATTGCCGGCATCAATGCCGTCACCGCCGCGATCGAGCATGACGCTGACAACGTGCGCGAGGTCCTGATCGAGGCCGGTGCAAAGAATCCGCGCCTCACCGAAATCGAGAGCTCGGCACGGCGGTTCGGTATCGACGTGCGCCGGGTGAACCAGCAAGCCCTCTCTGGTGTCGCTGGCAGCCTGCGTCACCAAGGCGTGGTTGCGCGATATGCCGCAGCGAAGACCTGGGACGAGAACGAGCTCGAAGATCTGATCACGGCAGCCGACGGGCGTGCGCTGGTGCTGTTGCTGGACGGCGTGCAGGACCCGCACAACTTCGGTGCCTGCCTGCGCAGCGCCGCCGCAGCCGGCGTAACGGCGGTGATCATCCCGAAGGACAAGTCGGTTCAGATCAACGCGACCGTGCGCAAAACCTCCGCAGGCGCAGCGGACAGCGTGGCCGTGTTCTCGGTAACCAATCTGGCCCGCACCATGCGTGATCTGCAGCAGTGGGGCGTGTGGCTCTACGGTCTGGCCGGCGAGGCGAAAGGCTCGCTGTATGACGTCAACCTGCGCGGCAACGTCGGACTGGTGCTCGGTGGCGAAGGCGATGGCCTGCGCAGGCTGACCCGTGAGAACTGCGATCAGCTGGTCAATATCCCGATGCCTGGCGCCGATGGCGGGGCGGGCGTGGAAAGCCTGAACGTCTCGGTCGCGACAGGAGTAACGCTGTTCGAGGCGGTGCGCCAGCGCGTGACTGGCTAACGAGTGGATTGAACGCTGCCCGATGCCTGCTGACAGGCACCGGGCAACTGGCGATCAATCGGACTTCTTCTTACGAGCCTTCGGCGCCGACTTCTTCTTCGACGCCGCGCCCTTTTCTTCTGTGGCAGCCCTCGGTTTGCTGGGCGTGCCGTCTCCAACCAGACGGAAGTCGATCTTGCGCTCTTCCAGACTCGCCTTCATCACGATGATGCTGACCCGGTCGCCGAGGCGATATTCACGCCCGGTCTTGTCGCCCGTGAGCATCTTGCGGATCGGATCGAACCGGTAATAGTCGTTCGGCAACTGGGTAACGTGGACCAGGCCGTTGACCTTGGAATCATCCAGCTCGACGAACAGCCCGAAGCTGGTGACACCGCTGATCACGCCGTCAAATTCACTGCCCACGTGCTGTTCCATCCAGGCGGCGCGGTAGCGGTCGTCGACCTCACGCGACGCCTCGTCGGCACGGCGACCACGTTCGGAGCTTTGCAGAGACAACTGCGCCATATCGCTGGGCGAGTAGCGGTATTTCTCCGGCGGCGCGCCGCTCAGTGCGTGCTTGATGGCCCGATGCACCAGCATGTCGGGATAGCGCCGGATCGGTGAGGTGAAGTGCGCATACGCCTCCAGCGCCAAGCCGAAGTGGCCGATGTTCTCCGGCTGGTACACCGCCAGACTCTGGCTGCGCAGCAGGACAGACTCGATCAGCGGCGCCTCCGCGCGCTCGCGGGTATTGCGCAGCAGCTGGGTGTAATCGCGCGGCTGCACCTTCGACCACGGCGGCATGCGCAGCTGGAACTCCTTCAGGAACTCCAGCAGATCCTCGTACTTCTGCTCCGGCGGACGATCGTGGGTGCGGTACGGAGCGACGACTTCGGCCTCGAGCAGGAACTTCGCCGCCTCGACGTTGGCCGCGATCATGCATTCCTCAATCAGCTTGTGAGCGTCGTTGCGCACCAACATGCCGGCTTGCACCACTTCACCGCGCTCGCCGAGCACGAAGCGGACTTCGCTGGATTCGAACTCGATCGCGCCACGCTTGGAGCGCGCCTTCGCCAGTACCTGATACAGCTGGTGCAGGCGTTGCAGATTTGGCAGCAGCGAACCCACCTGCTGCTGCGCTTCCTCGCGTGCCTCGTCTTCAATGCCATCGCCGATCGCGTTCCAGACCTGGTTGTAGGTCAGGCGCGCGTGCGAGCTCATCACCGCTTCGTAGAACTTCGAGTCGGTCACTTGGCCTTGGCGATCGACCTGCATGTCGCAGACAAAGCACAGACGATCAACCTTCGGCTTCAACGAGCAGATGCCGTTGGACAACACCTCCGGCAGCATGGGGACCACGAAACCGGGGAAGTAGACGGACGTGGCACGGTTCTGCGCCTCTTCGTCCAGTGGCTTGCCTGGCCGCACATAGTGCGACACATCGGCGATCGCGACGATCAGCCGGAAACCGTCACGGTTGGGTTCACACCACACCGCGTCATCGAAATCCTTGGCGTCCTCGCCATCGATGGTGACCAGCGGAAACTCGCGCAGGTCGACCCGGTTTGCCGCTTCCGAGTCCTGCACTTCAACCGGGATCGATGCGGCTTCATCGAGCACTTCCGGCGCGAACTCATGCGGGATGTCATGGCCGTGGATGGCGGCCTGCACCGCCAGCGAGGCAGTCAGCTTGTCGCCCAGCACGGTGAGGATGCGACCCATCGGCGGGCGGCGTGCGTCCGGCGCCCGGGTCAGCTCGCATACCACCAGATTGCCCGGCTCGGCGTCGCCGCGGGCCTCGGCCGGAATCAGGATATTGCGCTGGATGCGGCGGTCATCGGGCTCGACGTAGCACACACCGTCATCAACGATGAAGCGCCCGATCATGCGGCTCAAGCGGCGCTCGAGTACCTCCACGATCACGCCTTCTTGGCGGCCGCGGCGATCCACGCTGGTGAGACTGGCGAGCACGCGGTCGCCATGCATGACCTTCCGCATCTCGTATGGCGGCAGGAACATGTCGTCGCCGCCTGCATCGGGACGCAGGAATCCGAACCCGTCGGGATTGGCGATCACACTGCCGGCTACAAGGTCCAACTGCTCGGCGGGGACATATCCACCGCGGCGGTTATGCAGCACCTGGCCGTCGCGCACCATCGCCCGCAAACGGGCCGTCAGCGCATCGAAACGATCGGGTTCGGTCAGTGCAAGCTTGGTTGCGAGTTCCTCGGCATCCATCGGGCCGTCGGCGGCGACCAGCATCTGCAGGATCATCTCGCGACTGGCGATCGGCTGCTCGTAGCGTGCCGCTTCGCGAGCCGCAAAAGGATCGCCGCCCGCATTGGTAGTGTCCGTATGCAACGGACCAAGCGGCGGCCGTGGCGTACCGCGAGGCCGTGCATCGGGCATCCAACCGGGCTTCTTAGCCGGCTTGCCGGTTGCGTTGCGGGATGGTGCCGACGTGCGGCCAGCCGCGGATTTCGTGGTTCCGGGCTTGCCGGTCGACTTGGCGGGCTTGGGGCCGCGCTTGCTGGGAGGCTTGTTCATTGAGGTGATGTTACAGCCCGACCACGTCAACGCGCTGTCGTCTGGCAATCAAAGTCCTGCTGTTGACTACACGTCGCCGGTATCTCCAGCCTCGGCGCCCCGCCGTATCAGGTGCAGATTTCGAAGATAGATAGCCAGCCCAGAACCCTGTCCGATGATGAAAACGGGGTCCGCACGATGGATCGCATAGGCCAGCAGGACCGTACTGCCGGCAAGGCTGAAATACCAGAAGGCGGTCGGCACCACACTGCGCTTCGCCCGCTCGGACGCCAACCATTGCAGGATGAAACGCGAGGCGAACAATGCCTGCCCGACGAGCCCGACGATCAGCCACCCTGACACATTGTTCATGTCTTGCTCCGGTCCCGCTTATCGATAGTGGCAAGGCGTTCCGCGGGCGGTAAAGCCTCAGGCTTTACCGCGACGACACGGCTGCGTCGGACCAGCCATGCCACACCACACAGGTCCGACAGCCCCACCCACGCCCGTTGCAGATTGCTGTAATTCGACACCCCCGCCCCACGCGGCCGGTGATTGACCGGCACGCTGAGCGTCTGCCAGCCGGCACGCTGCATTAACGCCGGCAGGTAGCGGTGCATGTGGTCGAAGTACGGCAGATCGAGGAATGCCTCACGTTCGAACACTTTGATACCGCAACCGGTGTCCGGGGTTGAGTCGTGCAGCAATGATTGGCGTACCGCATTGGCAATCCGCGAAGCAACCCGTTTATCCCAGCGGTCACGGCGTTGAGTCCGCCACCCGCCGACCAATCGGGTGTCCGCTCCCGCCGTATCTCGGGCCGCAATCAACCGTGGCAGGTCAGCCGGATCGTTCTGGCCATCCCCGTCGAGTGTGGCAATCCAACGGCCGTGTGCTGACTTGACGCCAATACGGATCGCCGTGCTCTGCCCTGCTTGGGAGGCGAGCGGCAGCACGCGCAGCTCCGGCATGCTGGGTGCTACCCGACGCAGTTCGCCGACGGTGTCATCGGCACTTGCATCATCCACGCAGATGACCTCGAAGGTGACAACGCCGCGCAGTGCCGCGCTTACCTCGGTCAACAACGCGGCGATATTGCCCGATTCGTTGTGCAGGGGGATCACAACCGACAGCTCAGGATCACCGTCGGCGACCTCCAATCGCTGGGGGCGTTCAAAATGGATCGACTCGACGGGATTGACACGCATTGGTTACATCTCCGAACTGGATGCGAATCATATCTGCCGACCGGTCCAGCCCTTGTTAGATTTTCCTCAGCGATAGCGCAGCGATGATGTCACCATCAGCAAATTGAGACTTGCGAATGCACTCCTGGCTCCCGCCCCGCATCCATCCAATCTTGTTCATGCTGCTGATGGCGGCGATTGCGCTGGGTGCCGGTCTAGGTTTGCGCGACCCGTCGCCGCCGGATGAGCCGCGGTTCGTACTCGCCGCGCAGCAAATGGTCGAAACCGGCGAATGGATGATTCCGCACCGCGGCGTCGAGCCCTACGCGCACAAGCCGGCGCCTTTCATGTGGCTGCAAGCCATTGCGTTCAAGGTGGTCGGAAACTGGCGAATCGCGTTCCTGCTCCCTTCGCTACTGGCTGCACTGGGTACGCTCTGGCTGACCAGCGATCTGGCAACGCGATTGTGGGGTCGTCGTGCAGGTGTCCATGCCGGTCTCGCGCTTCTCGCCTGTCTGCAATTCGGGCTGCAGGCCAAGCGCGGCCAGATCGACATGGTGCTGGTGTTCTGGACCACGCTGTCGTTGTGGGGGCTGTCGCGACACCTGCTACGCGGACCGGATTGGCGGGCGCTGGCGCTCGGCGGCTTTGCTGCCGGCGTCGGCACGGTCACCAAGGGCGTCGGCTTCCTGCCGTTGCTGATCCTGCTGCCCTGGTGGCTGGCCGCGCATCGCGGGGGCATGGTGTTGCCGCGGGACGGCTACCGTGACTGGCGGTGGTGGTGGCTTCCGACCGGCTTCCTGCTTGGTGTAGGGATCTGGCTGGTGCCCATGCTGATCGCAGTGACGAGAAGCAGCGACCCAGCGCTACACGCCTATGCCGCCGAGATCCTGCTGAAGCAGACGGCAACGCGTTACGCAAATGCCTGGCACCACGTAAAACCAGCTTGGTACTACCTGCAGACGATCGCAACAATGTGGCTGCCCGGTGCACTTCTGCTGCCATGGCTGGTGCCTGAATGGTGGCGGCGTATCCGCAGTGGCGATGCACGCGTGCTTCTGCTGGTCGGCTGGGCAGTACTGGTTCTGATATTTTTCTCCGCCAGTGCGGGCAAGCGTGAGGTCTATCTGTTTCCGGCACTGCCGGCACTGTGCATTGCCGCCGCGCCCCTGCTCCCGCGCCTGCTGCGGCGACGCTGGGTGAGCCGCTTGCTGCTGGGCTATGTGGTGGTGATGGCAACGGTCGCAGTGGCGTTGGCCGTGAGTGGCTTCGCCGGCGCATCCTGGCTCGATCGCGTTGCCAGCGAGCGTGCACTGGATGGCGCAGCCGTCCAATCACTCTTGGTCTGGTCTGCCGTGCTTGGGGTTGGCGGCCTTCTGCTGGCTGCATGGGGACGCACGGTCCGTGCCGGACTAGTGGCAGTGGCGTTCAACCTGTTGCTCTGGACGGTGTATGGGTTGGGTCTCGCGCCCGCATTGGACGCGAGCAGTTCGGCGCGCACGATGATGCGCCAAGTCCGTATGCAGATCGGGCCCGACGCCACGCTCGGACTGGTCGCTTGGCGCGAGCAGCACCTTCTGCAGGCCACCGGGCCGGTCACCGAATTCGGCTTCAGCCGCGACGAGCGTCTGCAGTGGCGCGATGGCGTGGCATGGCTGGCGGAGGACCCTGCTCACCGCTGGCTGTTTTCTTTGAAGGAATCAGCGAACACCTGCATCGACGCTGCGCAGGTGATTGACGTGGGGCTGTCGAGCCGGCGCTACTGGGTTCTGGTGCCGGGCACCGCCTACCTGCCCGGCTGTGTGCCGCCGCTGCCCGACGAAGATTCCGTGCCAGGAGGCGACGACAGGGATTGAACTGTGAATCGGGCCCCGCCCGAACGCAGGCAACAAAAAACCCCGCCGAGGCGGGGTTCTTTGTTTGTCCGATGAGGTAGTCATCGAACGATGTTGGTGCCCGGGAGAGGACTCGAACCTCCACAGGGTTGCCCCCGCTAGCACCTGAAGCTAGTGCGTCTACCAATTCCGCCACCCGGGCGAACCGCAAAGCGTTTACTGCTGTGCGGGCCGCGTATGTTGCGTCGACGTGAAGTGATTGTCAACGCCCAAAACAAGTTTTTAGCAAAATTAGTGGGAGAATGCGGACACTTCCGGCGCGGTCCTCAGTTCTGTGCGCCGCCAGTTGATGCCCGCACCGATCGGGGCTAATTTCGACCTATCGCAGAGACCCTGAGGCGACACGCACTTTCGACGCGTCGCCCGTATTTCCATTGGAGCCACAAAGCATGCACGCTACCTCCGTCCCGCCGCTGTTGGTTTCTCGCGTTGACTGCGAGCGACTGGAGTCGCTGCTTGAGCAGCCGCTTGCCAAGGGACTCAACACCGAGCCGCTGCGCCGCGAGTTGGACCGCGCGGAGTTGCTTGAGCCCCGGGAGATGCCCGGTGACGTCATCACCATGAACTCGACCGCACGCTTCCGCGACGTCAACAGCGGTGGCGAGCGCGAGCTGACCCTGGTCTATCCCAAGGACGCGGACGGCAGCCCGGAAAAGGTCTCGATCCTGGCGCCTGTCGGCAGTGCCCTGCTTGGCCTGCATGTGGGTGCGGTCATCGACTGGCCGGTGCCCGGCGGTCGCACGATCACACTGGAAGTCCTCTCGATTCGCTATCAGCCTGAATCGTCCGGCGAACTGCATCGCTGAGCATTCTTCCCCAGCCAGCCATCACGCCCCTCGTGATGGCAACCCGCCTACCGGCCGGACGCATGACAACGCGCCCGGCCGTTTCGTTTCCGGCGGTGGCCTGCGGCGTCGGCAACCACGCGGGTAGAATCGACCCTCCCCACCGCACCACTGCACAAGTCCACGGCACCCCATGACCGATTCCGTACGGCCCGCCTTCCACGGTTACGAACAGCTACCTTTGCGCGAGTACGCCGAGCGCGCTTACCTCGACTACTCGATGTACGTGGTACTCGACCGCGCATTGCCGTTCCTCGGCGACGGGCTGAAGCCGGTGCAGCGGCGGATCATCTACTCGATGAGCGAGCTGGGATTGAACGCCGGCTCGAAGCCGAAAAAATCTGCGCGCACCATCGGCGACGTCATCGGCAAATACCATCCGCACGGTGACAGCGCCTGTTACGAGGCCATGGTGCTGATGGCGCAGCCGTTTTCGTACCGCTATCCCCTGGTTGAAGGGCAAGGCAACTTCGGCTCCAGCGATGATCCCAAATCGTTCGCTGCGATGCGCTACACCGAGTCCAAACTGACTCCGATTGCCGAGGTTCTGCTGGGTGAACTGGCGCACGGCACGGTGGACTGGAACCCGAACTTCGACGGAACGATGGAGGAGCCGACGTGGATGCCCGCGCGGCTGCCGCATCTGCTGCTGAACGGTACGACCGGCATTGCCGTCGGAATGGCGACGGATTTCCCGCCACACAATCTTGGCGAGGTGGTCAGCGCCTGCATTCGCCTGCTGGATGATCCGGACGCGACCACTGCCGACCTGTGTGAGCACGTGCTCGGCCCGGACTATCCGACGACCGCAGAGATCATCACTGCGCGTTCCGATCTGCTGCAGATGTACGAGACGGGCCTGGGCAGCGTCCGCGCCCGCGCTGTGTTTGAGCGTGAAGGGAACTCGATTGTCGTCACCGGGCTTCCGCACCAGGTATCGCCAGGCAAAGTGATCGAGCAGATCGCCGCCCAGATGCGAGCCAAGAAACTGCCTTGGCTGGAGGACATCCGCGACGAGTCCGACCACGCCAACCCGACCCGGATCGTGCTGTTTCCGCGCAGCAACCGGGTCGACGTCGAGCAGCTGATGGGCCATCTGTTTGCGACCACCGATCTGGAGAAGAGCTTCCGGATCAACATGAATGTGATCGGGCTGGATGGCCGCCCGCAGGTCAAGGGACTCAAAACGTTCCTGAGCGAATGGCTGACGTTCCGCACCGATACCGTTACCCGCCGCCTCACTCACCGGCTGGAAAAGGTCGAGCAACGCCTGCACCTGTTGGAAGGTTTCCTGGTGGCGTTCCTCAACCTGGATGAAGTGATCCGCATCATCCGCACCGAGGATGAGCCGCGCCCCGTGTTGATGGAGCGTTTCCAGCTCAGCGAAGCGCAGACCGACTACATCCTCGAAACCCGCCTGCGCCAGTTGGCGCGGCTGGAAGAGATGAAGATCCGCGCCGAGCAGGAAGCGCTGGCCAAGGAGCGCGACCAGCTGGTTGCCCTGCTGGGCAGCAACGCGAAGCTGAAGAAACTGGTCAAGGACGAGCTGCTGGCCGACGCGAAGAAGTTCGGCGATGCCCGCCGCTCGCCGCTGGTTGCACGCGGCGCCGCTCAGGCGCTGTCGGAAACAGATTTGGCACCCAGCGAGCCGATGACCGTGGTGCTCAGCAAGATGGGCTGGGCGCGCGCGGCCAAGGGTCACGAGGTCGACGCCGCAGGCATGAACTACCGCGAGGGTGACAGCCTGCTGGCCTTCACCCGCGCACGCAGCAATCAGCAGGTGGCCTTCCTCGACTCGACCGGGCGCAGCTATTCGACCGTAGTCCATGGCCTGCCGTCGGCGCGCGGTAACGGCGAGCCGCTGACCGCACGTTTCTCTCCGGCGCCCAAGGCGTCATTCCAGACCCTGACCAGCGGCGAGAACGACCAGCGTTTTGTGCTCGCCAGCACGCACGGCTATGGCTTCCTGACGCGCTTTGAGAACCTCACCAGCCGCAACAAGGCCGGCAAGGCGATGTTGTCGTTGACCCCCAACGCGGAAGTCCTGCAACCGGTTCCGGTCCGCGACCCCGCGCAGGATCGCGTGGTGGTGGTGACCAGCGCCGGCCACCTGCTCGCGTTCCCGGTCGCAGAGTTGCCGGAACTCGACAAGGGCAAGGGCAACAAGCTGATCGACATTCCGCGCGCGAAACTCGGCACCGAACACGTGGTCGCCGTCGCCGTGGTGTCCGAGGGCGGCTCACTGCTGGTGAAGTCGGGCGCGCGCACCATGACCGTGACGTGGAAGGACCTCGACAGCTACGCCGGCACCCGCGCAGGTCGTGGCGGTCTGCTGCCGCGTGGCTGGCAGAAGGTCGACGGCCTGCAGGTCGAGTAGGAGCCGGTAACGATGGAAGCTGATTTCTGGCAACAGCGATGGCAGGAAGGCCGGATCGGCTTTCACCAGGACCGGGAAACCCCGCTGATGCTCAAACATTGGCCATCGCTGCAGGTTCCCGCTGGCATCCGCGTATTCGTCCCGCTCGCCGGCAAAAGCTTGGATATGGTCTGGTTTGCCAGTCAGGGCTATCGGGTACTGGGGGTCGAGCTGACGGCGACGGCCATCGATCAGTTCCTTGTCGAACACAGCTTGCAGGCGGAGACCAGCGATTCGCCCAACGGTTGCCATTATCGGGCCGGCGACATCGAACTGATCAACGGCGACGTGTTTGCTCAAGACCGCGACACGCTGGCCACATGCGACGCTGTCTACGACCGCGCCGCCCTGATCGCCCTGCCCCCAGCCCTGCGCCAACGGTATGTCGCCGAGGTTTACGCCGCGCTTCCGCAAGGCTGCCGTGGCCTGCTGATCACGCTGGAATATCCGCAGGCGGAGAAGTCCGGCCCGCCCTTCAGCGTCGAGGAAGCCGAAGTGCGGAAGCTGTTCGGCGCGCAGTGGGACGTTACCGTCCTGGAGCGTCGCGAGATCCTTAATCAGGATCCAAAATTCAGCGCCGAGGGCGTGACCGCCTTGCAGACTGTGGTGTACGATTTACTCGGTCGTTAACCGCACGATATGCGGATGCAGAGTACCTAAGGAGGGGTTATGCAGACAGACACTGATTCGGCATCCAAAGTTGTGCCGACTGATATTGATCAGCTAATTCAGATGATTCAAAGCGAATTTCCAAATGCGCGAATCCGCGTAACTGGTCGCGCGCGCTCGATCCGTCGACAAGCAGAGCTAATGGTGCAGCGCATCCGGGCTAGTAGGGTTGAGTTCCTTAGTACTTATCGAACACGACGGCATATAACCGAGATGGATGAATGGTTCCGTCGTAATCCGTCCGCTAGCGAAGTTGCGACTATCGATGCGTTCGAGTCGCTGATTGAACAGGCAAGGACACGAGGAGATCAAGTCTCCAACCACCTCTCAAATACCGCCCGTGACATCAGTTGGCCAATCGGCAGTCATCGGGAATTGGACCGTATTGAAGCTCGTATCCAAGTGCTTGGCGCAACGGTTCTACGCGAACCTCACGCAGCAGGTGGGAGGCATTGGCATGTTGACTGGTAAAGGATATCGCCGATGTGCGGCCGGCCTCGTATTAGTCTTGATGACTGCGTGCGCTACACCATTATCAGGGTCTGGGGCCGCCAAAGACGGGTCAACGGCGTCTTGGTGGTACGGTGTCACTTTTGAACCAGTGTCGACGTCGGTGAATGGAATACCCGTGAGCCAGTTTGATCCGACTTGGCAGCATGCCAGCACCCTGGACGACCCGCAGTTCGACCGAAAGATTACGCGGAGCGACCTTGCTCGGCATGAAGGCTTCTCTTTCGCAGTGCGTGTCGACCTAGAAGGGGATGGCACCTACGAAGACATCTTCGTAGGTGTCTTCGACACCACCTCAGGCCGCAAGGGACGCTTTCTCGCGATCACCCGAGACGGCACACTGATCCAACATTTCGAGTACCAAGGTGAAGCCGGTTTCAGCGCCCTGCTGGCCTTAGACGACGAGGTCCGCTGGTACATGTGCATGGAGTGCGGCGAATTTGAAACACTGAAGTGGTCCGGCCGGTCCTACGTACTGGAGTGACCGGCGCCAAACGCGTCGCTACGATAGCTAGGCACTCGCAGCCTGATGGACGCCAAGAATCGCCCGGCCAGACGGGTCGGCGGCACTGGCAAATGATGCGTCCCACGCAATCGCGGTCTCGGTCGAGCAGGCAATCGACTTGCCGCCCGGTACCGTGCGCGCACACGCATCGCCGGGGAAGTGTTGATCAAACAGCTCGCGGTACCAGTAGCCCTCCTTGGTCGAGGGCGTGTTGATCGGGAATCGGATGGCGGCATCGGCAAGTCGTAAGTCGCTGACGCTCACCTCGGAGTGGTCCTTCAAACCATCGATCCATCCGTAGCCGACGCCGTCGCTGAATTGCTCCTTCTGGCGCCATAGAATCGACTCGGGCAGATAGCCTTCGAAGGCCTCGCGCAGCACCGCTTTCTCGATCCGGATGGTGCCGTCCGCGCGCACGCCGACCATCTTGGCGCTGGCATCCATCTTCATCGCGACCTCGAGAAACTCGACGTCCAAAACGGCACCCGCGGCTCGACGCCCCAGGCCATCATGGATTTGTTCGCGCGCAGGCAGTCGTAGTTGTGCAGGGCATCGATCTTGCGCACCAGCTCGTCATGGAACTCGCGCGCGTTGGGCGCCTTGTGGAAGTACAGGTAGCCGCCGAACATCTCGTCGCTGCCCTCGCCTGACAGGACCATTTTCACGCCCATCGCCTTGATACGGCGAGCCAGCAGGAACATCGGCGTGGACGCGCGGATGGAGGTGACGTCATAGGTCTCGATATGGCGGATCACCTCGGGCAGTGCGTCGATGCCCTCCTCCAAGGTGTAGGTGAAACCGTGGTGGACTGTACCCAACGCCTTCGCTGCGATCTCGGCCGCAGCCAGGTCGGGCGAGCCTGCCAGTCCAATCGCAAAGGAGTGCAGGCGCGGCCACCAGGCTTCGGACTGGTCGTCCTCCTCGATGCGATTGCGGGCGAACCGCGCCGCGCAGGCAGCGACCAACGACGAGTCCAACCCACCCGACAGCAACACGCCATACGGCACATCGCACATCAACTGGCGATGCACCGCCGCTTCGAACGCTTCGCGCAGCTCACGCGGACTGACGTGCACGCCGACCGTTCCCTCATGGTCGCGCCAAGGGCGCTGGTAGTAGCGAACCGGCTCACCGACGGCGCTGTCGTAGTAGTGCCCGGGCGGGAACTGGGCGACGTCATCGCAGATGTCCGCCAATGCCTTCATCTCCGAGGCGACACAGAGCCGGCCTACGGCATCGTGGCCCCAATACAGCGGCACAACGCCGATCGGATCGCGCGCAATCACTACGCGCTGGGCCGCGCGATCCCACAACGCGAACGCGAAGATACCGTTGAGACGGTTCAACCAGCCGCCGATATCCGCATCCTCACGGAACAACGCGCTGATCACTTCGCAGTCCGATTCGGTCTGGAGCTGATACGGCTGCACCAACGCTGCTTTCAGCTCGCGATGGTTGTAGATCTCCCCATTGACCGCCAACACCAGATCGCCATCAGCCGAGCGCATCGGCTGCGCGCCGCCAGCCGGATCAACAATAGCGAGGCGCTCGTGGACAAGGATTGCGCCGTCATCCACATGCACGCCGCTCCAGTCCGGACCGCGATGGCGCTGACGCCGTGACAGGGACAGCGCCAACGGGCGAAGTGGCTGCAGATCGTCGCCAGCTTGCTGACGGAAGATGCCGAGAATTGAGCACATGGGAAAACTCCTGGGGAAAATAAATCGCGCAAAAAAAAAGGCCCGCACTTCGCAGTGCAGGCCTTGGGTTCGATTCGAGCGTTTTGTCGTACGCGCTAGTCGCCGGCCTGCGGAAGGCTGACGTTATTAAGATTGAGCGCGAGGGCGGCGTTCAACGCGCTGCGGCGGGAGCCGGCGTCGCGGGTTGAACGATAAGAGGCGATGGACATCGAGGACATCGCTCGATCCTGCTCTATTGCATGGCAGCGCGCAAGCACGGATTTTTGCTGCCCTTTTGCGCTGCTACCATCGCCCGACGAACCGCCGGAATGAAATACGCATGGAAGCCACACCCACGAGCGCCGTAGTTCCCGAGTCGGTCACTGCGTCGCGCTGGGCGGCGATCACGATGCTGGCGCTATTCGCACTTCTGGCAATCCTGTCGCTTCGCGGAAACCAGCCGCCAGCAGCACTGGGCATGGATGCTCCGGATACTGTCTTCTCGGCGGCGCGTGCGGCCCAGATGCTGACCCGAATCCTTGGGGATGAGCGCCCTCACCCAACTGGCAGCCATGCAAACGCCCTGGTGCGTGACAGGATCGTTGCCGAGTTCGGCCAACTGGGCTTGCACGCACAGATTCAAAAGCGGTTCGCCTGTGGCGGCAGCGCTTGCGCAACGGTCGAGAACATCGTCGCCCATATTCCGGGCAACGACTCCGAAAACGCGGTGCTGTTAGCCGCCCACTACGACTCGGTCGGGGCTGGCCCAGGTGCTTCCGATGATGGTGCGGGGGTGGCTGCACTGCTGGAGACGGCGCGCGCACTGATCGCCGGCCCTGCGTTGGCACGGGATGTGTGGCTGCTCGTCAGCGACGGCGAAGAACTTGGCCTGATCGGCGCGGAGGCGTTTGTGCGCGAGCCCGAGTTCGCTCGCATCGCCACCGTCATCAACTTGGAAGCACGTGGCACACGCGGCGCGAGCCTGCTGATCGAGACTCAGCCCGGGAACGCCGAGATCATCGCGGCCATGAAGCGCGCCATGCCTAGTGCTGGTGGCTCGTCAATGGACTACGAGATCTACCGCAGCCTGCCAAACGACACCGACTTCAGCGTATTCCGCCGCGAAGGACGCTCCGGTCTGAACTTTGCGTGGGCGAAGGGCGCCGCGCGCTACCACACACCGTTGGATGATCTGGCCCATCTTGACCACGACTCGCTGCAACACCACGGCGAAAACGCGCTGGCAATGACGCGCGAGCTGACAAGCCTGCCTGGCGCAAGGACGGGAGTCGGGCAGGCGGAGCCGGCAGCGGCAACCCACGACGCGGTCTTCTTCACTATTTTCGGCGCCGCACTGGCAACCTGGCCAGTGCCGTGGAACGCGATTCTGCTGGCACTCGGGCTGGCGCTATGGCTTGTGCTGGGTGCGCGCCTGGTTCGCGGCGGCATGCGCGTTGGTTCAGCTATCGGCGCTGGCCTTTCTGTCCTCGCCACGCTGGTGCTGCTCGGCGGGACGGGTTGGGTGCTACACCTGCTGTTGCGGTTCATGGGTGCGATGCCGGCGATGTGGACGGCTCAAGGTGACTGGCTGGTCGCGACCTTTGTGGCAGCCGCGCTCCCGGTCGCGCTGGGCTGCGGACACTTGATACGGCGCTGGTTTGGGATCAATGCGCTGGCGCTCGCGAGCCTCATGCCATTCGCAATCATCGGAACAGCAGCCGTGCTGAGGATGCCCGGCGCAAGCTACCTGGGGCTTTTGCCATTGCTGATCGGGACAGCCTGCGGCCATCTGTTTATCACGCGGACGCCGGTCTGGTCCGGCGTCGCAGCGCTGGTTGCCGCCAGTCTCTGGTTTCCTTATGCCATCGATGCTTACGCAGCGATCGGTCATCCAGGGCTGGGGATGACGACGACGTTGGCCGGCCTGATCGTCCTGCCGTTATTACCAGCGCTGTTGTCGTTGCCGCGAGCGGCTCACTTACTGGGCCACACCGCGATCGCCGCGACGGTGCTATGCGCCGTGCTTTCCATCATCCGCCCTGCGTTCGATGCCGATGTGCCGCGACCGGCCAGCCTGCTCTACGCCGGCAACGCCGACGCCGCGCGGCTCTATCTACAGCCCCGGGCGACCATGCCTGTCGGGTTCCTCGCCGAGGCTGGCTTTGACGATGCCTCCCAACGGATAGACGCGTTGTTGGGATGGGGCCATGCGGGCGTGGCGGGCGCCGCCTTGACCGCACCTGCACTCAATGTAGACACCGATACCGTTCGCGATGGCAAGCGCCATATTGGGATCCGACTGACATCCCGACGTGGCGCAACCAGTGGCGGCTTCATTTTGCCGGGCGACATCGAGGTCAGCTCGATCCGCGTCCAAGGCGAATCGCTGGCGCCGTCGCGATGGCATTCGCAACCAACCAACCGACGCGTAATCACCTTGGTTGGACTGCCACCGGAAGGCGCACTGTTCGAATTCGACGCTGCACCCGGCGAGGCGATCGAGGTACAGGCATATGACCGCTCCCCGGGGATTCCTCCGGAACTGTCAGAGCTTGTACGCCAGCGCGATGCCGTGGCGATGCCCATCCACGGTGGTGATACGACGGTGGCGTGGCAGCAGCTTGAGCTGTCATCCACGCCGCTCCCGTGACTGCGCTCAAGACTCAGCCTAGCTGTACGTCCGGCGCCACCAGCAGCCGCTCAATGAGCGCCTGATAAAGGTCCGGCAAGGCTTCCAGATCCGCCACGGCGACGTTCTCGTTGACTTGGTGGATCGTCGCGTTGACCGGGCCGACTTCGATGCACTGAGTGCCCAGGGTCGCGATGAAGCGCGCATCCGACGTACCACCGCCGGTGCTTTCCTCTGGCGCTGTGCCGCACACGATTGTCAGGACTTCACGCGCTGCCTTGCGTAAGGGCCCTTCGGGCGTGTGGAAGGGCTCGCCGCTGCGATGCCAATGGATCGTGTATTGCAGTCCATGCGCCTTCAATACCTGTTCGCACTCGTGCTCCAACCGACCGGCATCCCAATGCGGGTTGTAGCGCAGATTGAACACCACACTCATTGCGCCAGGGATGACGTTGCTGGCGCCGGTTCCAGCGTTGATATTGCTGATCTGCAAGCTGGTCGGCGGGAAGGTCTCGAACCCGCCGTCCCAACGCCGTGCAGCCAGCTCGGCTAGCGCCGGCAGCGCCTGATGGACCGGGTTACGCGCCTTGTCGGGATAGGCCACGTGGCCCTGCACACCATGCACCTCCAGCGTTCCGGTCAGGCTGCCGCGGCGACCAACGCGCAGAAGGTCGCCCAGCTTCGCGGTCGAGGACGGCTCGCCGGTAATGCACCAGTCGAGACGCTCACCGCGCTCGCGAAACAGCTCGGTCACCCGGCGCACCCCATCAATCGCATCACCTTCCTCATCAGAGGTCAGCAACACCGCAAGCCGACCGCGATGGGCCGGATGGGCAGCCACGAAACGCTCGGCGGCAATGACGAACGCGGCCACGCTGCCTTTCATGTCCGCCGCACCGCGTCCGTAAAGCACGCCATCACGGATCTCGGGCGCAAACGGATCGCTGACCCAGCCTTCCACCGGCCCGGTCGGGACGACATCGGTATGGCCAAGCAGCACCAGCGTCGGCCCATCGCCTTCGCCATGGGTCGCCCACAGGTTGTCGACGACGCCAAAGCGCATGTGCTCGCAGGTGAAACCAGCCCGCTCCAAGCGATCCCCCAGCAGCGTCTGGCAGCCCTCGTCCTCTGGCGTTACCGAAGGTCGCCGGATCAGATCAATGGCCAGTTCGAGGACATCGCTGCTCATTTGTCGAAACGCTGCTTGAAGCCGTTATCGCTGAAGCGCTGGGTGACCTGGCCATCGTCGGTGACCACCACTGGCCGCCGGATCAGCTGCGGGTATTCCTTCAGCAGCAGCTTCCACTCCGCGTCCGAACCCGGGCCTTTGCGCGAGTCCGGCAGTTCGCGCCAAGTGGTAGATGACTTGTTGATCATCGCCTCCCAGCCGCCCAGTTTCTGCTGCCAATCCAACAGCGTTTCCGGCGTCTGCCGGTTGTCGCGGTAGTCGATGAACTCAAAGGGGATCTCGAAACGCTCCAGCCACTTGCGCGCCTTTCTGCAGGTATCGCAATTGGCCAAGCCGTAGAGGGTGGTCGTCATCATCGCGTCCTCAGTCGGCCAATCCGCGCAACAGTTCGTTGATGCTGGTCTTGGAGCGGGTTTTGGCATCGACTTGCTTGACGATCACGGCGCAGTACAGCGAGTGCGAGCCGTCCGCAGCAGGCAACTGCCCCGACACCACCACGCTGTAGGGCGGCACGCTGCCATAGCTGATCTCCCCGGTGGCACGGTTGTAAACGCGGGTGCTCTGGCCGAGGAACACGCCCATGCCAATCACGCTGTGATGACTGACCACGAAGCCTTCGACCACCTCCGAGCGGGCACCGATAAAGCAGTGATCCTCGATAATGGTCGGCGTCGCCTGCAGGGGTTCCAGCACGCCGCCGATGCCGGCGCCGCCGGACAGGTGACAGTGTTTACCGATCTGAGCACACGAGCCAACCGTCGCCCAAGTGTCGACCATCGAACCCTCACCGACATAGGCGCCGATGTTGACAAAGCTGGGCATCAGGACCACGTCGCGACCGATGTGAGCGCCGCGACGGACAATCGCGCCGGGAACCACGCGCGCGCCCATCTGCCGGAAAGCGGCCTCGTCAAAGTCGCCAAAACGTGCCGGAATTTTGTCCCAGAAAGGCGCGGGGGCGCCATCGATCAGTTCCATGTCTTGGGTGCGGAAATACAGCAGCACCGCCTTCTTCAACCACTCGTTGACCTTCCAGCCACCGTTGCCGTCAGGCTCGGCAACGCGGTATTCGCCGGACTCGATGCCGGCAATGGCGCGCTCCACTACCGGCGCGGTGGAACCGGCCAGCTCCTCGGGAGTCAGGCTGGCGCGACGCTCAAAGGCGTCCTCAATTACAACCCGGAGCTCGTCGGTGGTGGCGGGGTTCTGGGCAGTCTTGCTGGGGGTCACGGGTGTTCTCCTTCAAGGCAGGCAAGCAGCGCGGTGCTCAATGCCTGCTGGCGGTCCTCGTCCAATGGCTGATTGTGTCCATCGGAGTCGGTGGCGGTGATCTGGAATACGTCTTCGGCGCGCGCGCCGAACGTGGCGATGCGTGCATCGTGGACCCGCATGTGCTGGTTGCGCAGGATCTGTGCAACATCGGCCAGCAGGCCCGGTCGGTCGGTGCAAACCAGACTGAGCGTGGTCCGTCCGTGGCCGGCGTCATCGAACCCTATCCGCGGAGGAATCCGGAAGTGGCGCAGGTGCCGGGGCTGGGTCCGCTTGGCCGGGCGGATATCCTCCAGCGGGCCGTCCAACGCGCGGGCCAGCTTCTCGGCAACTTCCGCCGCCACCGGCGCGCGACGCGTGTCGGTGGGAATGACTTCAAACGTATCGAAGATGGTGCCGTTGGGGCCGTCCAGCACCCGCGCCTGCTGGATTTCCAGCCCGCAGCGGTCAAGCACGGCAACGATCGCGGCAAACAGGCCGTCGCGATCCAGCGAGTGCACGAACACTTCCAACGCGCCCGTGTCAGCAGCCACCGGACGAACCCGGACCTTGGTCCGACCCGGCTCCAAGCGGTGCAAGGCAGCCGCCTGCCAAGCCAGCTGGTACGGACGTCCACGCTGGAACCCGGCCTCCGGCATCCGGGCGAAGAGCTCGGCGATGGTGGCCTCGTCCAGACCCTGCGCGGTGAGCAGTCCCTGCACCGTTTGCCGGGTCTCAGCGATGTGCTCGACCGCAGCAACCGGATTTTCCAATCCGCGCCGCAGCGCCAGTCGGGTCGCGGTGTAAAGATCGGCCATCAGCCGGTTCTTCCACGCATTCCACAACTTGGGCGAGGTGCCGGCGATATCGGCACAGGTCAGCAGATAGAGATGGTCAAGACGCTCACGATCACCGACCACCGTCGCAAAGCGGTGAATCACGTCAGGATCAGCGATGTCCTGCTTCTGCGCAGTAATCGACATCAGCAGATGCTTTTGAACCAGCCACTCCACCAGCGCCGTATCCGCCTCGCCCAATCCAATTGTGGCGCAGAACACACGCGCATCCGCCGCGCCCAGCTCGGAGTGATCGCCACCGCGGCCCTTGCCGATGTCGTGGAACAAGCCGGCCAACAACAGCAGTTCTGGCTTACGAAGGCGCGGCCAGACCTCGTGCGCCAGAGCAAAACGCTCGCTGACCTCACCACTGGCGAAGGACGCAATGTGCTTCAGCACCGCCAGGGTGTGCTGATCAACCGTGTAGACGTGGAACAGATCGAACTGCATCCGTCCTGAAACCCTCAGGAACGCCGGAATCCATCGTCCAAGAACCCCCAGCCGCGCCATCCGGTTCAAGGTGCGCACGGGCTGTGGCCCGCGCAGCAGGCGCAGAAACTTCTGGTGCAGCTGCGGCGTGGCGCTGGCAAAGTCGGGAAAGCCAGGAAGCGCCTCGGCAAGCGCCCGCGCGGTGTGTGAATGCAGCCCGCTCAACTCCCCGCGCGCCGCCCATGCCGAAAACAGCGAGAAGACTTCGTTGGGGTCGCGCGGCCATTCCGGATCCCGCGCCGCCAGATAGCCTCGCCGCAGCTCGAACAGCTCGTCCAGCGGCTCCGGCTCGGCTTCGCCTTCCAACTGCTCCTCAAAGCGCTGCAGTAGTCGCTCGCCGATGCGCAGCACCAGCGAGGCATTGAGGTAGAAGCCCTGCATCATCTGTTCGACGGCGAGCGTGCCGCCGGCATCTTCAAAGCCCAGTCGGGTGGCCAGCAGCTTCTGATAGTCGAAACGCAAGCGTTCCTCGCGTTTGCCGGCCACCAGGTGCAGGCCGTAGCGCAACCGCGCCAGCCCACGTCGCTCGCGCTCCAGTGTGGCCACCTCGTCCGCGCCCATCTGGCCAAACGCCACCAGTGATTCCATGTCGGCGGTACCGATGATCCGCAACGCCATCCAGTTCAAGGTCTGCACGTCACGCAGCCCGCCCGGACCTTCCTTGAGGTTCGGCTCGAGGTTGTCGGCGGTATCGTCGAAGCGGGCATGACGCTCGCGCAACTCCTCGCGCTTGGCCTCGAAAAACTCCTGCGGCGGCCATACCAGGCGCGGTGATACTGCACCCTGCAACTCGCGGCGCTCGTGCTCGTTCGCCATCAGCGGCCGCGCCTCCAGCAGCGCGGTCAGCACGGTGATGTCCTCGATGGACGCCTCGGTGCATTGCTGCAGCGACCGTACTGCGTGCCCTACCGGCAGACCACAATCCCATAGCAGAGCAAACAGGCGCGCCAATGCCTCGGCATGAGCCTGCGACTCAACCGGCTCAGCGAGCACAAGCAAGTCGATGTCCGATTGTGGATACAGCTCACCGCGGCCATAGCCACCGACTGCGAACAGCGCCAATTGTGCGCCCGGTGGAATGCAACGCAGCCACGCCGCCTGGACAACGGTATCGACCTCGGCTGCGCGCTCGGCCAGCAGCCGATCGATGTCCGCGGCGGCATCGAAACGGCTGGCAAACCTGGCGTCGGCTTCGGCCAACTGCTCACGTGCCAAGCCCGCCCACTCCGCGTCCAAGCGCGTGTCGGCCCGGTCAGGATCCTCGCTCCCCCCAGTGAGCGAAGCGCGGTCACCGACAGGGCCGGGAGGTCTCATAGGTCGTTGTCGTCACCCGGCAGGCGGGTGAGGATCTCGACGCCGTCTGCGGTCACCACCACGGTGTGCTCCCACTGCGCCGACAGCGAGCGATCCTTGGTGACGACCGTCCAACCGTCCGGCAGCACGCGGGTGTGACGCTTGCCCGAGTTGACCATCGGCTCGATCGTGAAGGTCATGCCCTGCTTCAGCACCAGGCCTTCGCCGGCATTGCCGTAATGCAGCACCTGCGGCTCGTCGTGATAGACCTTGCCGATGCCGTGGCCGCAGTACTCGCGCACCACGCTGAAGCGCTCGCCCTCGGCGTACTGCTGGATCGCGTGACCAACATCGCCCAGCGTTGCGCCAGGACGAACCACACGGATACCGCGGAACATCGCTTCGCGGGTGACATCCACCAAGCGCTTGGCCAGTACCGACGGCGTGCCGACGATGTACATGCGGCTGGTGTCGCCGTGCCAACCGTCCTTGATCACGGTGACGTCAATATTGACGATGTCGCCGTCCTTGAGGGCCTTCGACTCGGCCGGAATCCCGTGGCAGATCACGTTGTTGACCGAGGTGCAAAGCGTCTTGGGAAAGCCCTTGTAGCCGACGTTCGCCGGGATGGCTTTCTGCACGTTGACGATGTGGTCGTGGCAGATGCGGTCCAGCTCCTCGGTGGTCGCGCCTGCGACCACGTGCGGCGCAACAATCTGGAGCACTTCGGCGGCAAGACGGCCGGCGACGCGCATCTTCTCGATTTCTTCGGGGGTTTTGAGATTGATAGACATCAACGCATTATCGCCGATTTGGCCGGGCATAGGTTCTGAGGGAGTCTCGCTTCCCGCTAGCTTCAGGGACGCCCCTATACAGTAGTTGTCGGGATGCAGGACAGAACTCCCGGGGCTTCGGCACAGGCCGAATGTGAATTGCGTCACGAGCGCGGTTCAAAACGTCATCAGATGACGATCAGCGTCACCTTCTACTTGATCGAAGAACGGACGCATCCCGCCCATACACTGGCGTACGTTCAATTCCGGGAGTTGGCACGAGTCCTGCATTGACTCTTCGTGCCTATCCAACCACTTGCGCATTTGCGCGGAGCTTATTGTTAATGAATATCGTCAAGACCACTTTGTTTGCTGCCATCGCCGCCACCGCCATGTTTGCTGCCTCGGCTGCCCACGCGGAAACGAAGAGCGACACCTTCCAGGTGAAGATCGAGATCCAGGGTTCGTGCGACATCATCAGCACTGAGGATGTGGACTTCGCGACCCATTTTGCCAATCCCGGCCTTGTAGAGGCACAGGGCGCGGTAATCGTCCAGTGCACCACCGGCCAGGCCTACCAGGTCCAGCTTGATGGCGGCACCAACGCCGACGTCACCGACCGTCAGATGGTTGGCGCGGCCAACTCCGACACGATCAACTACCAGCTTTACAGCAATTCGGGCCGTACGCAGGTCTGGGGTGAAAATCTTGGCACCGATACCGTGGACGGTACCGGTACCGGCTTCGGCACCGGCGCCCCCTTCGACCAGGCCCTTATCGTCTACGGCGTCGCGACGCTGGTCGGTAATGAGACCGTCGATACCTACGCCGACACCATCACGGCCACGATCAACTTCTGATCAACGGACTGTGTAGGGCGTGACCGGTCTTGGCCGGCCCGCCCTTTGTCGTCCGGTTTTTGCCGGGCGACGTCTGGCATGAGCACTTCCCCCACTTTCGTCAGGCTTGCTGCAGCGTGCGTCGCGGTGATTGCCAGCGCGGCAGCCTTTCCGGCTGACGCCACGCAGGCAAGCACCACATTTCGCGTGCTGCTGGAGGTCGCGTCTGTCTGTACCGTCGATCGCGGCGCGGATGTGGATTTTGGGCAGATCGCCCAGTCCACTCCGAACCAAGCGTTGGAGGCCAGCGGCAGCCTCGTCGTGCGTTGCAATGTCACCACGCCGTACTCGCTTGCGCTTGATAAAGGCCTGCATGGGGACAGTGCCGGAAACCGATGGATGGCAGGCCCCGGGGGACACCCCCTGCCATACCTGCTTTACAGCGGCCCTGCTGGCAACTGCAGTACTGCCGCCAGCGTGCAATGGGGTGATGGCGACGCAGGTACCTGCATCCTGTCGTCCACCAATACCGGCGTTGAGCAACACATCCGCGTTGTCGGCCGCACGACGCTGGTCACGCCGGTAAGCGGGGCCTACAGCGATACTGTTACCGCCACACTCACCTACTGAGGGACCCTCCCATGAACTTGAGCAACACTGGTGCTTGGCGTATCGCCGGCCTTACGCTGATGCTTGCCTGGGGCGGCTTGGCGCATGCGGCAAGTTTGCAGGTCGCACCCACGTCGGTGGTATTTCAGCCCGGCAGCAAGGGTCAGGCACTGTGGCTCAGCAACACCGGCGAGGACACGCCCGTTCGTACCCAGGTGCGGCTGTTCAAATGGACCCAGAAAGACGGCGAGGACATTCTGGAGCCAACCACCGACCTCGTGGTGAGCCCGCCGCTGGCCGAACTGCAGCCGGATGCGCGCCAAATGATCCGGATCATCCGTACCGGCCCGATACCGACCGATGTCGAGACCAGCTACCGCGTGATTGTCGACGAGATCCCGCCGCCCGATACCGAACCACGTTCTGGATTGCGCCTGCTGATGCGTTACTCCGTACCCGTTTTCGTTTTGCCTGATACCACGGAGCCGCCGAAATACCAGCTTCAGACCTCGCTGGAGACTCAGAACGGCGTGACCCACCTGGTGATACGAAATACCGGCCGCGAGCATGCCCAGATTGCCGACGTCACTCACCTGGCGAGCGACGGAACCCGCCAATTGCTGTTGACGGGGCTGGTTGGCTACGCCCTTCCGGGGCAGACCATGCGTTGGCCGCTACCCGCCTCTGCGCAGCGTCAAATTGTTGGCGGCAGTTTGCAGGCGCGGGTCAATGCACAAGCAGTTGAGCATGTCCTCATTGAAGACCTTGCGCGCCGCTGAACTCCTCATGGTGCTGGCGCTTGGTGCGCCCGTGATCGCCATTGCCGCAGTCGTGCCGTCTGACCAAGCGACTGCGGAGTCGCCGGCCGATGACGCGATGCAACTGCAGCTGGAGGTCGTCCTGAATCAGGAGGATACCGGCCAGATCTTGCCGTTTGTGCTTCGTGATGGGCGCCTGTTTGCGCCTCGCGCAACGCTTCAGGCGCTGCACTTCCGGATCGCCGATGGTGGCCCTGACGAGCAGGCTTTGGACGAGATCAATGGTTTGGAGATCCGTTACGAGTCCGCGACCCAGACGGTGATGCTCGATGTGCCCCTGGCACAGCTGAGTCTGGACACCACTGTGCTCAACAGCGGCTCAGCTGCGCGTGCGCAAGCGACCAGCGCGCCTGGGGTGCTGCTGAACTACGACCTCTACACCCGGCACGACGATTCATCCAGCAACGCGACCGCGTATGCCGAGTTGCGGGCGTTTGGGATGGGCCCGGGTGTCTACAGCAGTAGCGCGGTCACTCGCGCGTATCGCACCGACACGCCCGACAATCGCGGATGGCGCGGCGATACCGTGCGTCTGGATACTCAGGCGCGTTGGTCGTTCCCCAGTTCGATGCTCAGCCTCACCGCTGGCGATACGGTGACCGGCGGCACCCTGCCCTGGAGCCGCAATGTACGGGTTGGCGGAATAAGGCTTGAGCGCAATTTCGGCCTGCAGCCTTACCGCGTGACCACCCCCCTGCCGATGTTCCTGGGTGAGGTCACGGTGCCCAGCGACGTCGATCTCTACGTCAACGGGATCAAGCAATACAGCGGGACCGTGCCGGTTGGGCCTTTCCAGCTCACCTCCCAGCCCAGCATCAACGGGATGGGCAACGCGCAGATGGTCATCACCGATGCATTCGGTAGCGTGCGTACCGTCGAATTCCCCTTCTACGCCGGGCAGGGCCTGCTGGCCAAGGGTCTCACCGACTGGTCGGCCACCGCCGGCGTCGTGCGTGAGGACTATGGTTTGCAGTCGTTTTCGTATGCGAACTCCTTGGTCGCTGCGGGTGACGTTCGCTACGGGCTCAATGATCGCCTCACCATCGAAGGACATGGGACTTCCTTCGATAAAGTGGACACCTGATGGTTAGGCGCATTCTCGTTCAAACTCGGCGGGTGATTTGTATCCCAGTGCCGAGTGTAGTCGCCGATTGTTGTAGAAGTCGATGTAGCTGTGAAGCGCTTGCCGCAGCG